>DATAWT010000030.1:0-207630 GCA_036267075.1 Solirubrobacteraceae bacterium | reverse complement strand
CCCGCGCAAGCGCTCCGAAGCGATGCGGCGCGGGTTATCGGTCGGGGGATCCGGGTACACCGACGCAGAGGCACGACGATCGCGCGCAATACGACAGGGATTCGACGGCTTGCCCGCCACGCGATCGCCGCGTCGGTCGTCGCGCTGGGCCTGGGCGGCGCATTGGCAGTCCCAGCTGACGCCGCGGCGCCACTCGGCTGGGGTCCGGCTGCGCAGGCCGATAGTCACGCCCTGAACGCGGTCAGCTGTCCAACAGTCGGACTGTGCGTCGCCGTCGACAGCTCGGGCAACGTCGTCTTCACCACGGCGCCGACGAGCACGGGCGCTTGGACGCCGGTGACGGCCTCGGCGAACCCGCTGACGTCGGTCTCCTGCCCGAGCGCCTCGCTGTGCTTCGCGGTCGACAACCATGGCGGCGTCTTCTCAAGCGCGACGCCGGCGACCACCGCCGCGTGGACGCCCGAGAGCATCGGCACCTCGAACCCGCTGAACGGCATCTCCTGCCCGTCGGCGTCGCTCTGTGTCGCGGTCGACGACGCGGGCGCGGTCCGCTACTCGACGACGCCCGGCAACGCGTCGTCGTGGACCAGCTCGACGATCGACACGGGCAACGATCTGACCGCCGTCTCCTGCCCGACGACCACCCTCTGCGCCGCCGTCGACAACACCGGCCAGGTGTTCGTCTCGACGAGCCCCGCGAGCGGCACTTGGGGCAGCGGGCTCGCGATCTCCTCCTCCGCGCTGACCGCCATCTCATGCACCTCGACTTCGCTGTGCGTGGCGACCGCGATGAACGGGAGCGTGCACGCGAGCGCCAACGCGTCGTCGTCCATGCCAACCTGGTCGAACACCGCCGCCGATACGGTGCGCCTGAACGCCGCGAGCTGCTCAGACGTCGGTGTCTGCGTCCTCGGCGACCAGAACGGCAATGCGCTCGGCAGCGACACGGCTGCCGGGTCGCCGCCGAACTGGGTCTCCTCGCCGATCGACAACACGCACGCGCTGACCGGCGTCTCGTGCATCTCGGCCGGCCTCTGCGTGGCGGTCGACAGCTCCGGCCGGGCTCTGGCGGCGACGCTCGCGGCCCCGGCGGTCACGACCGGAACAGCCGGCACGCCGACCCAGACGACCGTGTCGCTCGCGGCGACCGTCAACCCCAACGACGCCGCGCTTTCGGACTGCCACTTCGACTACGGCACCAGCACGACCTACGGCGCGACGGCGGCGTGCACGATCACGCCAAGCGCGACCGGCGGGGCGCAGGCGGTCGTTGCATCGCTGACCGGCCTCGCCGCGGGCACGACCTACCACTTCCGGATCTCCGCCTCAAGCGGCGTCGCGAGCGCGGTCGGCGCCGACGCCACCTTCACGACCCCCGCCCCGCTCAAGGCGAGCCCTTCGCTGAGCGGCACGCCGGCGGTCGGCCAGACGCTCACCTGCAAGCCGAACGTGACGCTGGCGACGGGCGACACGATCGCCTACCAGTGGCAGCGCGACAGCGTCGCGATCGCGGGCGCGGTTGGAGCGACGTACCTGGTCACGGCGGCGGACGCGACGCATCACATCAATTGCGCGGTGACGATCGCCGGCGACGGCGGGAGCGCGACGGCGCAGAGCGGGTTCAACGGCATCCCCTCGCAGAGCGCGTCGAAGATCACCGAGAGCTCGGCCGGCAAGGACAAGCGCAAGGCGAACACGGTCAGCCTGCCCGTCACGTGCGCGGCCCTCCAGACCAGCAAGTGCAAGTTCACGCTGACGCTGACGGTCGGATCCGGCAAGAAGGCGGTCGTCGTCGGCTCTTCGACGTCGACGCTGAAGGGCGGCGCCAAGAAGACGCTCAAGGTGTCGCTGAACGCGACCGGCACGCGGATGCTCCGGAGCCATCACCCGCTGAAGGTGAACTTCACGCTCCGGGGAACGCTGATCGGCTCGCTGACGGCGGTTCTTCGGACCGACAGACTGACGTTCGGCTCACAGGCGAAGCATGCGCCGCGCCGCGCTCGCTAGCGCGCTCTGCGCGGCCCTCGTGTTCGCGGCGCCGAGCGCCACGACGCTTGCGCGCGCCCCGTCGACGCCGGCCGTCCTCGCGGCGACCCCCTACATGGGCTGGGACACCTACTTCGCGCTGAAGGGCGGCTTTCCGGAGTCGACGATCCTCCAGCAGGCCAGCCTGCTCAAATCAAGCGGTCTCGAGGCCGACGGCTACCGCCTGATCTGGCTCGATGCGGGCTGGTGGCAGGGCCAGCGCGACGCGGCCGGCAACATGGTCGTCAGCGCCAAGCAGTGGCCGCACGGGATCGCCTGGCTCGCCAACGTGCTCCACGAGAACGGCTTCAAGCTCGGCGTCTACACCGATGCCGGCTCGACCGGATGCGGCGTCAAGGGCGGCGCCTTCGGCCACTACCAGCAGGACATGAACACGCTCGCCTCCTGGGGCGTGGACGCAGTCAAGGTCGACTGGTGCGGCGGCTCCGCGCAGGGCCTCGATCCGGCGCAAACCTACGCATTCATCCACACGGCGATTCTCAACAACTCGAGCCATCGCCCGATGCTGCTCGACATCTGCAACTTCCTGCAGCCCGGCCAGAAGATCCCGGCCACCAACTTCCCAGTCTTCAACCAGTCGGCGTTCTTCTCCTATTCCTTCGGCCCCTCCGACGGGCAGAGCTGGCGTACCGACACCGACGTCGGCGTGCCGGGCAAGGTGCCGTTCTCCTCGGTGCTTCGCAACCTCGACGCCGACGCGACCCAGCCCCAGGCCGCCGGCCCGGGACACTGGAACGACCCCGACTACCTCGGCCCCGATCAGGGCATGAATGCGGCCCAGTTCCGCACCCAGTTCTCGATGTGGGCGATGCTCGCCGCGCCGCTGATGATCAGCGACAACATGACGTCGATGAGCTCCGCCTCGATGAGCACCGTTTCCAACAAGCACGTCATCGCGATCGACCAGGATCCCGCCGGCGCGCAGGGTGTCGAGGTTTCGGCGTCCGGCAACGGCGAGGTCTGGAAGAAGCCGCTGATTCATTCCAGCTGGGCGATCGCGCTGCTCAACCGCGGCTCGACTCCGATCGCACTGTCGACGACTGCCGCGGCGCTCGGGCTGCCGGCCGCGAGCAGCTACCACGTGACGAACGTCTGGAGCGGCGCGACCTCGACGTCGACCGGCACCTTCTCGGCGCAGGTGCCGGGCTACTCGACGGTCCTGCTGCAGGTCTCGCCCGGCTAGATCGCGACGGCGACGATCCGCGTCGCAGCGAGAGCCGGCGGGGACTCGCTGACCCAGGCCGTCGCGATGCCGAGCGCGGTCGGCCCGAGCGTCATCGTGCCGCCGGGGCCGGTCTTTCGGTTGTGGCAGAGGCTCGCGGTGTTGTAGTCCTGGACGTAGCCCGGCTGGTAGCCCGGGTCGCGGGTGACGATCGATGGCAGCGCGAGAATCACGCGCGCGTGCGCCGGCGCGGCGCTCGATCCGAGCAGCACGTCCTGGACGCAGCGGTCGCTGCGCTCGTAGAGCAGCCGACCGCCGGCCAGCGAAGGATTGGCGTAGAGGACGTTCCGCGCCGAGCGAAGCAGGATGCGCCGGGCGCCGGTCGCGAGGTTGGCCTCGTAGAGCGTGCTGCGGACCGCGTCGGAATAGGTCCAGACGACACGAGAGCCCGACAGGGACGGGCGCCCGATCGCCCCCGGCAGCCCGGCGCCCTGAAGGTAGACGCGGCGCTTGGGATGGGCCAGTGAGATGGCGAACAGGTTGGCGACTCCGCCGCTGCCCTGGTCTCGCACGACGAGCCAGTGGCGCGACACGGCGAGGTCGTCGATGCTCGCGCTCGCCGGCGCCGCGAAGGTCCGCGGGTGGGGCGCCGGGAAGCGGGTCGCGACGGTGATCGCGCCATCGGCCGCGACCCACGCGATCCGGCCGCCGCCGAGCGCCGGGAAGCGACCCGGGATGCGAGCGGTCCCCGCTGGGCGAACGAGCCACCCGCCGGTCGTCGGGCGCTCCCAGGCGAGCGCACGGCCGGCTGTCGACGGATCGGTGCCGAGGTGTGCGAACTGCGCCGGCGGCGCAGCTGTGGCGGCAGCCGCGCCGAGCAGCAGCGCGCCGAAGCTGAGCGCGATCGCGTCGACCCGGCGCAGTCCGAGCCACAGCCGCGGCTCAAGCGCCAGGCGGTCGAGCGCGCGCTGACCGTCCTCGCGGCCAAGGCGCGGCGCGATCCACAGCACCGGCAGGGCGCGCCCGACGCCGAAGGCGATCCCGGCGACGAGGCCGAAGCTGAGGCTCCCGGAGGCGAAGCTCATGCCCGCGAGCGCCCAGACCGCGAAGCTCAGCACGAACGTCGTGAAGCCGAGGCCGAGCAGGACGCCATAGAGCGCGCAGGCGAGCGGCAGCGGCATGATCCAGCGCCAGCGCTCGGGAACCTGGCGGCGGATCTGGGGAGCGATTCGCAGGCCGCGCCAGTCAGCCGCGGCCGCGGCGAGCGCCAGCGCCGCCGCGATGGCGTCGCGGACTCCGCTCGCCCCGCCGCCGAGCAGCGACCCGAGCAGCGCCAGGCCGCCGAAGGTCACCGCGCCGCCGGCCAGCGCACCGAGCGTGAACGTCGCGCTCGCCAGCGTCATCGTCGCCCGGCGCACATCGCCGAGCGCAGTGCCGATCGTGTCGACCATCGAGAAGCCGCACGGCGACCACGCACCGGCGATGCCGGCGACAAGCGCCGCCAGCGCGATCGCTGCGAGCGCGCCGCTCAGCACGGCATCGTGGTCTCGAAGTAGGTCACGCAGAAGACGTGGCGACCCGGGTAGCAGTAGCCGGGCAGCGCGGCGTCGCCGTTGATGCGCACGTTCGTGCTTCCGCAGCAGTCGCGGATACGCCGCACCGTCCCGCCGCAGCAGCGGTACCACGACCCGTCGAGGCTCAGCTGGATCCCGTAATCGTGCCCCGCGGTCTCGCAGACCCGCGTGCGCGGCGCCGGTGCGAGCGGCACGCCGTCGGCGTCGGTCAGCAGGCGTCCCTGCGCGTCGATCGGCTCGTCGCGGGAGTTGACGGGACGGCCGAGGTCGTCGACGGGCACGCCGTCGGAGGCGCGCAGCGGGTAGCCGTTGCGGTCGATGCGCGGGAGGCCGGTCGGAGCCGGGCAGTTGCCGGTCGTGTAGGTGTGGCCACAGAAGTTGGTGTAGGCCTCGGCCTGCGCGTCGGCGGGCAGGAGCGCCGCGGCGACGACCGGCGCGCCGGCGAGCGCGATGACCGCTCCGCCGAGCCGCTCGAGAAAGCCGCGGCGGTTGCTCGAGCGCGCGACCTCGTCGCTGAGCGAACGTGTCTGGGGATCCTCAGACGGCAACGGCGTCCCTCTGGGTCTCGCGCGTCAGTGCCGTCGCGACGATGCTCTCGAGCTGCGCGAGGCTGTTGAAGGTCCCCTTCGCAAGCGTCACACCGGCGGAGTCGAGCGCCACGGCGTAGGGGCTCCCGGGCGCCTGCGCCGCCGACCAGACGGCGGCGTCAGCCGCCTCGTCGAACACGCGCACACTGAGCAGCGGATCGGCGGCGAGGTAGTTGACGGCCGGCTCGAGGCGGCGGCAGATCGGGCAGCCATCGGAGCTGAACACCGCCAGCGCGAGCAGCGTTCCCGGGCGCAGCGCAACCTCGCCTGCCCAGCTCTGGTGCTCGCCGACGCGCGGTCCCTCGTCGGGGATCTCGAGCGCACCCTGCCCGGCGACCGACATCCGAAGGACGCCAATCTCACGGGCCAGCGCGAGCACGACGGCGGCCAGCATGACGACGCCCGCGAGGCTCGCGGTCAGCCCGACGGTCAGCCAGCGTGTGTAGCCGCCGTTGGCGACCGGAAGCCAGTGTGCGGCGACGGCGGAGGCAAGGAGCGCCCCGGCGGCCGCCTCGAGCGGCGTGGCACGGCTGAGGCGCGCAGTCGCGCCGAAGCAGGCACACGGCCGCCCGCCGCGCCCAGCCACCAGCGCGGCGGTGCTCGCGAGCGCGAAGACGCCAAACACGGCGCACGCGGCCGCAGACGCCCAGCGGGCGTCTGTGAGCAGCGCGCCGCAGAGCGCGAGCTCGGTCGCGGCGATCGCCCACAGCGCCGCGCGGCGCAGCGCGTCCGGATGAATCCCGTAGGTCGCAAGCGCCTCGGCGGAGCGCTCGCGGTCGCGGAGCTTCGCAGCAGCCGCCGCCACCAGGACTATCGCGAGGAGCGACTGCGCGACGGTGCCCATCCGGCGCGAAACCTAGCACTCGCCCCCGCCGCCTCCCGTGACCGGCCAGGCCTGCCCTGGCCGCTCTTGCGGGCTCAGCCTTGCTGGTCGAGATGGCAGGACTCACGCTCGGCCCTGGCGGCAGCGCTCGGGAGCCCGGAGTCCTTGACGACGAGCAGGCAGATCTGGAGCTTTGCGGCGGCCACCTTGGCCGGGTTCTTCGAGCCGTAGAGGCCGCACAGCCGGTCGAGTCCGCGCGCCTCGGCGAGCGTCAGCACCAGCGCGGTGTCGCTTGCGACCATCTGCCTGCAGGCGGCGATCTGAAGCGCCCGGCTCGGCGGGGAGGGCGTCGGCGTGCCGCTGCTCGGCAGGGCGAGGAAGGCCGTCGGACCGGTCGGCCCGCGCGCACCGCTCGCGCCGCTCGGCGGTCGCCGCGAATGGTGGTGGCGATGGTGGCGCGCGCGTCGCGCCGGGGTTGTGGTCGTCGTCGTGGTAGCCGACGGGGTCGTGGTGGCCGACGGGGTCGTGACGGCCGCCGAGCTCGTCGTCGACGTCCTGACCACGGCCGCCTTCGAGGAGCTCGAGGAGGACGGGGCGCCGCCGCCTCCGCAGCCGGCCGCGAGCACGCCGCAGGCGATCACGACGATGATCGAGGAGCGCATCATGGACAAACGAAAGTCTCGCGCACGGCGGCGACGAGGCCTAGAGATGCGGCCGGGCGAGCCAATGGCTCGCCCGGTTACGCCCGGTCATGGATCACCACTGAATTACTACGTCCCAGGACTATGTGTCTTGCCTGGGTGGCGTGACACTCCCGACCACCTGGGCGTTAGCCCGCGGCTGGCGCGCGAGGCGCCTGGTCGAGTGGGCGATCCGCCGGACCGCCAGAGTAGCGCCTCAGCGGTAGTAGACGTCGATCGGCATGCCGAGCTGCACCCAGTCGTAGATCGCCAGTGAGTCGGGGATCCAGACGCGCAGGCAGCCGTGGCTGGCCGGGTACGACGGTACCTCGGCGTAGCCGTGGATGGCGTCGCCGCCGTTGAAGTAGGTCGAGTTGACCATCCCGTCGTTGTTGACGCCGGGCTGGCGCAGGTAGAAGCGGAAGTTGCCGGGCGTGGTCGGCGTCGAGGGCTTGCCGGAGCTGAACGCGTAAAGGTGCTGGATGACGCCGTTGGCGCCGATCAGCGCCATCACCTGGTGCGTCAGGTCAGCCTCGACGTGCTGGCCCTGCGAGGGATAGCGGATCACGAAGCCGCCCGCGCGGGCTGCCAGCGCGGCGAACACCGACGCGTCGACGTCGAAGCTGCGCGGCAGGCCGGCCATCTTGCGAAACGCCATGACCGCCCACTGCGTCTGCGCGTCGTAGACGCCCGCGGCGCCGACGACGTAGTGCGCCGCGGTCAGCTCGTGCTGGAGGATCCGCACCGAGTAGCTGCGCTCGCCGGAGGTGACGGTCGGCGCGACGACCCAGATCGATACCGCGCGCGAGTGCAACTTTCCGTGCAGGGCGTGCACGGTCACACGGCCGACGCCGCCGACGCTCAGCTTGGTGGCGAAGACGCCGTGGCGGACGCGCACGCTGCGCGTGATCACGCGGACGCCGTTTCGGAACACGTGCAGGGTGACGTGGCGGGCGCCGCCGTCGAGGGTGCCGCCGACCTTCCACGTCGCGCCGCTGAGAACGGCACCGACGTTTCCGTTGACGCCGCTGGCCTTGAGCGTCAGTCGCCCGGCGTGCGTTCCGGCGGTTGCCGATGCGGCGAAGATCGCGAGCGCCGTCAGCGCGAGAATGACTGCCAAGCGGCGCATTGCGGGCGCGGACGCTAGCACACGCCACGGCGCGAGCGGCCATTGTGCGGATCCCCGCGCCCCGACCTTCGGGGCGCGGGGATCGCGCCGCGCATCAGCCCTCGATCGCGGCGGCTGCGCTGCCCGTCTCGATCGTCACGCGATGCGGCTTGCGCTGCTCGGGCCTCGGGATGTGAACCTCGAGGACACCGTCGGTGAAGCTCGCCTTGATCTGCTCGGCGTCGATTCCGGCCGGCAGGGTCAGCGAGCGCGAGAACGACCCGCTCGCGCGCTCGATGCGGCGGTAGCCGTTCCCGGCATTCGCGGTCTCGCTGCGCCGCTCGCCGGAGACGGTCAGGACGCCGTCGTCGAGCTCGATCTTGACGTCGTCGCCGCCCAGGCCGGGAAGATCAGCGCGGAGCAGGTACTCCTCAGCGGTCTCGACGAGATCGATCGCGGGCACCCAGCGGCGGCGGACCTGCGCGACCGGCGGGGCGTCGAAGAAATTGCCGAAGAGAGCGCTCGGCTCCCAGCGAACAAGTGTCATATGCCTACCTCCTGTGATTTCCTCATTTCCTGAGAATATAAAATCTAAGTCGTAGCTTGTCAAGTCCCCGCGAAGCCGAGTTGATTGCGTTCTGGGCCGCAAATCGCTATATCTGCAGGGATGACTGGGGACTGGGAGGCCGCTGCGGTCAGCGGCTCGGTCATGCTGCGCGAAGGTGGGCTGCTCGACGCCCTCGGACGCGCGCGCGACCACCTGCGCTCGCTGCAGGACCCGCGCGGGTGGTGGAAGGGCGAACTCGAGACGAATGTCACGATGGACGCCGAGGACATCATGCTGCGCGAGTTCCTCGGCATCCGCGAGGCGGCGGCGACCGAGCGCTCGGCGGTCTGGGTCCGCTCCAAGCAGCGCGAGGACGGCTCGTGGGCGAACTTCCACGGCGGTCCGGGCGAGCTCTCGACGACGATCGAGGCCTACGTCGCGCTGCGCCTGGCGGGCGACAGCGCCGACGCCGCGCACATGCGCTCGGCGGCCGCGTTCGTGCGCGAGCTTGGCGGCCTCGAGCAGGCGCGCGTCTTCACCCACATCTGGCTCGCGCTGTTCGGCGCGTGGCCGTGGAGCGCGGTTCCCGAGCTGCCGCCCGAGCTGATGCTGCTGCCCGCGAGCGCCCCCGTCAGCGTCTACGACTTCGCGTGCTGGGCGCGCCAGACCGTCGTCGCGCTGTCGATCGTCCTCGCCGAGCGCCCGACACGCTCGTTCGAGTTCTCGCTAGACGAGCTCCACGGCTCGAAGCCCTGGCAGCGCCCGCGCGGCAGCACACCCACGTCGCGCGCGCTCGCCGCCGCCGACCGCGCGTTCGCCGCCTATCGCCGCGTCGCGCTTCGCCCGGTCCGCCGGGCGGCTCTGGCGCGCGCCGAGCGCTGGATCGTGCGCCGCCAGGAGGCCGACGGGTCGTGGGGCGGGATCCAGCCGCCGTGGGTCTACTCGCTGATCGCGCTGAGCGTTCGCGGCTACCCGATCGAGCATCCGGTGATGCGGAGCGGCCTCGAGGGTCTTGACCGCTTCACGATCGAGGACGGGCCGAGCCGGCGCCTCGAGGCCTGCCAGTCGCCGATCTGGGACACGGCGCTGGCGATGGTCGCGCTGGCCGACGCCGGCGTCGATGGCGACGATGAGGCGATGCTTCGCGCCGCCGACTGGCTGCTCGATGAGCAGGTCCTCTTGACGGGCGACTGGGCGGTGCGGCGACCCGGCCTCGCGCCGGGCGGCTGGTCGTTCGAGTTCGCCAACGACTACTACCCCGACGTCGACGACACGGCCGAGGTCGTGCTGGCGCTGCTGCGCGCCGAGCACGCCGACGGCGAGCGCCTGCGCCGCGCGCTCGCGCGCGCCACGGACTGGCTCGAGGGGATGCAGGACTCCGGCGGCGGCTGGGGCGCCTTCGATGCGGCGAACACCAAGCGGATCATGCGCGAGGTGCCGTTCTGCGACTTCGGCGAGGTCATCGACCCGCCGAGCGCCGACGTGACGGCGCACGCGGTCGAGATGCTCGCCGCGCTGGGCCGCGCCGACTCGGACGCCGCGCGGCGCGGGATCGCCTGGCTGACGACCGAGCAGGAGGCCGACGGGTCGTGGTTCGGGCGCTGGGGCGTCAACCACGTCTATGGGACGGGCGCCGTCGTGCCGGCCCTGATCGCCGCCGGCGTGCCCGGCTCCGACGAGCGGATCCGCCGCGCCGTGCGCTGGCTCGAGGACCACCAGAACCCCGACGGCGGGTGGGGCGAGGACGCCCGCTCCTACGTCGATTCGTCATGGATCGGGCGCGGGCCGAGCACCGCTTCGCAGACCGCCTGGGCGCTGCTGGCGCTGCATGCGGCGGGCGAGCGGTCGCTCGCGATGCGTCGCGGGGTCCGCTTCCTCGTAACATCCCAGCGGGAGGACGGCAGCTGGGATGAGCCGGAGTACACCGGGACCGGATTCCCGGGCCACTTCTACATCAACTACCACCTGTACAGGATCGTGTTCCCGATAATGGCCCTCGCGCGGTGCGCGTCGTGATGCGGCGCTCCCGCGAGCAACCCCACGTCCACGACGACGGGGGCCTGCTGGTGCTCGCGCCGATGGCGATCGAGGCGCGCGCGATTCGCGCCGGAGCTCCCTGGACCCGCGTCGAGAAGATCGGCATGGGCCCGCGCCGTGCCCGCGCCGCCGCCTCGCTCGGCGGCGAGCGCCACGCGCTGATCGCCGGCATCTGCGGCGCCCTTGACGAGAGCCTCGAGCCGGGCGATGTGATCCTCGCCAGCGAGCTGCGCACGCCCGAGCGGACGCTGCCCTGCCCGGACCCGACGGTCCTCGCCGGGGTCCTCCGCCGCGGCGGGCTGCGCGTCCACATCGGGCCGATCCTCTCGAGCACCGGGCTGATCTTCGGCGAGCGCCGCCGCGAACTGGCCCTCCAGGGCGCGCTGGCTGTCGACATGGAGTCGGCCTGGCTTGCCGACGAGGGCCGCGCGGCGCCGCTGACGACGCTGCGCGTCGTGCTCGACACCCCCCGCCACGAGTTCCACCGCCCGGCGCGCGCCGCGGTCGCGACGCGCCGCGCCTTCCGCGCCCTGCGCGAGGCGAGCTCGCTGCTCGAGGGCTGGGCCGGCGCGCTCGCCCAGCGCGAGGTCGTGCTCGCCGCGCCGCGCGCGTCCTGCGCCGGCGTGACGCGCGCCGTCGAGATCGTCGAGCGCGCGCTCGAGCAGCGTGGCGCCCCGGTCTACGTTCGCAAGCAGATCGTCCACAACGCTCACGTGGTCGGCGAGCTCGAGCGCCGCGGCGCCGTCTTCGTCGACGACGTCGACGAGGTGCCGCAGGGCGCGACCGTGATCTTCTCCGCCCACGGAGTCTCGCCGGCGGTCCGCCGCCACGCCTCCGATCGCGACCTCGACGTCATCGACGCGACCTGCCCGCTCGTCGCGAAGGTCCATGCCGAGGCGCGCCGTTTCGCCGCCGGGGACTACCAGATCGTGCTCGTCGGACACGAGGATCACGAGGAGGTCGAGGGCACGGTCGGCGAGGCTCCGGCCCACACGCAGGTCATCGCCAGCATCGAGGAGGCGCGGACCCTCGAGCTCGACGATCCCGACCGTGTCGCCGTGCTGACCCAGACGACACTGGCCGTCGATGAGACAGCCGATATCGTTGATGTCCTGAGGGGACGCTTTCCATCCCTCGTCTCCCCCCCGTCAGAGGACATCTGCTACGCGACACAGAACCGCCAGGATGCAGTGCGGGCGATCGCCCAGGACGTCGAGCTGATCCTCGTGGTCGGCTCGGAGAACTCATCGAACTCGCGGCGGCTCGTCGAGGTCGCGCAGCGCGCAGGCGCCCGCGCGATGCTGCTCGAGCGCGCCGAGGACCTCGAGCCGGAGACACTCGCGGGGGTCTCGCGCGTGGGCGTGACGGCCGGCGCCTCGGCGCCCGAGTCACTCGTCCAACACGTCGTGCGCGCGATCGACGGGCTCGGCGGCGCAGCGGTCCGCGAGGTGACCGTCGCAACGGAGGACATGCACTTCAACCTTCCCCCCCAGGTGCGCCCGCAGGTCGCCGCGCCGACACCCCAGCTTGGAGGCTGAGCAAAATGCCCGTCCCCGCCCGCCAGACCATGCGAATCGGCGCTTACATCATGCGCCAGAAGCTGGCGCGCCGCGAGCGCTTTCCGCTGCTTGTCGAGCTCGAGCCGCTCTATCAGTGCAACCTCGCCTGCGAGGGCTGCGGCAAGATCCAGCAGCCCGACCATCTGTTGCGCCAGCGCATGCCGGTCGAGCAGGCGATTGAAGCGATCGAGGAGAGCGGGGCGCCGATGGTCTCGATCGCCGGCGGCGAGCCGCTGATCCACCCGGACATCGACAAGATGGCGGCGGAGCTGATCAAGCGGCGCAAGTACGTCTTCCTGTGCACGAACGCGCTGCTGATGGAGAAGAAGATGCACCTCTTCAAGCCCTCGCAGTACTTCGCCTGGGCCGTCCACATCGACGGGCTGCGCGAGCGCCACGACGAGTCGGTCGCCCGCGATGGCGTCTTTGACAGGGCGGTCGCGGCGATCAAGGAGGCCAAGCGCCAGGGCTTCCGGGTGACGACCAACACGACCTTCTTCACGCACGACTCGCCGGACACCGTGCGGCGCGTGCTCGACTTCCTAAACGACGAGCTCGAGGTCGACGCGATGATGATCTCGCCGGCCTACGCCTACGAGAAGGCGCCCGACCAGGAGCACTTCCTCGGTGTGTCGCAGACGCGCAAGCTCTTCAGCGAGGCCTTCGCCGACGGGCGCCGCCGGCGCTGGCGGCTCAACCACAGCCCGCTGTTCCTCGACTTCCTCGAGGGCAAGGTCGACTACGACTGCACCGCGTGGGCGATCCCGAGCTACTCGCTGCTGGGTTGGCAGCGGCCGTGCTACCTGATGAGCGACGGGTACGTGAAGACGTACAAGGAGCTCATCGAGGAGACGGACTGGAGCCGCTACGGCCGCGGCCGCGACGAGCGCTGCGACAACTGCATGGCGCACTGCGGCTACGAGCCCTCGGCGGTGATCGCGACATCGAAGTCGCTGAAGCAGTCGCTGCGGGCGCTGCGCGCGGCCTAGGAGCGCCGCGGCGTCGCAGGGCCGGCGCACGGCCGGGCGGACGCGTCGCGCGGTCGCGCGGCTGTGCGGCGTCGTGATCGGGTCGATTTAGGCCGCCTTGGCATCGCCGGCGGTTGACATCCACGCGCTTCGAGGCGAACATGCGTTCGTATGACGAGCACCGGGTCCCCCTACGGCCGTTTCCGCCGCGCCCTCGAGCATGGCAACCTCCAGCTCGTGCGGGCGGCGGCCGGAGAGCTTGCAACGATCCGCCTCGACGACGCGCTGCGCGTCTGCCTGTTGATCCGCGACCACGATCCGCAGCGCTACGAGCGCGCGGCGCTGCGCTGGGTCGCGCGCTTCGCGGTCGAGGCCGCCGCGGCGACGCTCGGAGACGTGCAGGCGGCCGCCAGCGCGCTGGAGCGGCTCCCCCGCGAGCCCGACGAAGCGATGGGCGCGCTCCAGCGCCTGTGCCTCGCCCACCGCATCGCGGGCTGAAGCTGCCAGACTGGCGCGTCGTGGCCGGCACGGAGAGCTCAGCGGCGCGCAACCGGCGCGCGTGGGATGCGCAGGCGGACGCCTACCAGGCCGAGCACGGGGCGCAGCTTGAGGCATCGGGCGGCACGGCCTGGGGTGTCTGGCAGATTCCCGAGTCCGAGCTCGGCGTGCTCGGCGAGGTCGTCGGGCGAGATGTCCTCGAGCTCGGCTGCGGGGCGGCGCAGTGGTCGATAGCGCTGGCCGCCGCGGGTGCCAACGTGACGGGCCTTGACAACTCGGCACGCCAGCTCGAGCACGCGCGCGAGCTGATGGCCAAGACGGGCGCGTCGTTCCCGCTCGTGCACTCGAGCGCCGAAAGCACGTCGTTTGAGGATGCCTCATTCGACATCGTCTTCTGCGACTACGGCGCGATGGCGTTCGCTGACCCCTACATGACGGTGCCCGAAGCGGCGCGCATCCTGCGCGACGGAGGCCTGCTCGCGTTCCTGATGAACACGCCGATCACCGATATCGCCTGGCCCATCGACGCCGACCACCCCACCGAGCGGTTGATGGTCGACTACTACGGCATGCACGTGATCGACCCACCCGGCGAGTCACTCGAGTACCAGCTTCCCTACGGGGAGTGGATCCGGCTCTTCCGCTCAAGCGGATTCACGATCGAGGATCTGATCGAGCCGCGCCCGCCGGCCGACGCCGTCTCGAGCTACCGAAGCGACTCCGACCGCGCCTGGGCGCGACGCTGGCCGCTCGAGCACATCTGGCGCGTGCGGCGCGAGCCTCGCTGAGAAAATTCGTATGCAGCATCGTTTTTTGACGCGTCGTTAACGAATTGCGTGCCACACTCGACGCGGATGAGCAGCGGACAGGAGATGCGGCTGAACGGAAACGCGCTTGCGCCGCGACCTCGCGAGCGCCGGAGTCACGCGCGGCCGTGCCCGCCGCACCACTGGGGCTGCCCGGTCGTCATGAAGCTCGATCCGCGCTCGGTCGCCTGGACGTGCGGCAGCTGCGGCGCGATCGTCACGACGCCTGACGCGGCCCTGCCGCCGCCGCCCGCCTGATCAGGCGGCGAAACGCTCGGCGGCGCGGGCGCGGGCGCGGGCTGCCTCGACCTCGCGATCGCGCGGCGCGGCGTTGGTGACCAGCTCCGCGAGCAGGTGCTCGGAAGCGTGGGCGACGGCGTCGATGGCGCGATCGAAGGCGGCCTGGTTGGCCTGCGACGGCTTTGTGAAGCCGCTCACCTTGCGGACGTACTGAAGTGCCGCGGCGCGGACCTCATCGTGGGTGGCAGGCGGCTCGAAGTTGTACAGAGGGCGAATGTTTCGGCACATGCGAGCAGCGTAGCGCGCGTGGCACCAGCGCGGTGCTGCGCCGCTCGAAGAGGTGTGTTGAGGGCTTGATCGGGCGCCGGCGCCAACGAAACTTCGGGGTCGCCCCCCGATGCGAACGCGACGCCTGTCGCCCTAGGATCGGACCAACGTTTGCCCCCCGGCCACCGGCGGGCTCGGCTCGGCGCATGTGGAGGTGCACGGATGGCTGTTGTGAGAGCTTCCGGCCGCGAATCGCGGTCGCGGCACATGCGACGCTGGCTGCTGGCCACGACATCGCTGCTCGCATTCGGTTGTCTGGGCGTCGCCGCGCAGGCCGCCGACACCCCGGGCGCGATCTGCTACGACGGCTGCATCAGCAACGATGGCTCCGGCGGCAGCTGCCTGGACGCACCGGGCACGCCGCTGGCCAACCCCATCGGCATCGCCGTCAGCCCCGACGGGCGCTCGGTCTAAGTGGCGAGCGCGACTTCGAACTCGCTCACCCACTTCCTCGCCAGCGCGACCGGTCAGCTGAGCTACGACGCCTGCTTCAACGACGATGGCTCAAGCGGCTGCACGGCGATCCCGGGCGCACCGCTCACAGGCGCCAACTCGGTCGCCGTCAGCGCGGACGGAAGCTCGGTCTATGTGGCCGGCGAGGGGGCGGGCGCGGTCTCGCACTTCTTTGCCGGCGCGACGGGTCAGCTGAGCTACGACGGGTGCCTCAGCGCCGACGGATCGGGTGGGCACTGCGCGAACGTCGGACCAGGCATCCAAGGTGCGAGCTCTATAGCGGTCAACGCGAGCGGCAACTCGGTCTACGTCGTTGCCAACAACGACGTCGTGCACCTGTTCGCCGCGCCGCAGGGCCAGCTCACCTTTGACGGATGCATCAGCGACGACGGGACCGGGGGCCGCTGTGCGGACGCGGCCGGCACGCCGCTGACCGGGGCAAACAGTGTGGCAGTCAGCCCGAACGGCAACTCGGTCTATGTGACCAGCTTCGCCGCGAACACGGTGACGCACTTCTTCGCGGCGCCGCAGGGCCAGTTGACCTACGACGGCTGCGTGAGCAACGGTGGATCCGGCGGCAACTGCGCGAACGCCTCGGGATCCGCCCTCGTCGGCGTCGTCGGCGTCGCCGTCAGCCCCGACGGAAACTCGGTCTACACGGTCAGCGCGACCGGGGGCGCGGTCGCCCACCTGACCGCGGCGCCGCAGGGTCAGATCACCTACACCGACTGCGTGAGCAGCGACGGATCGGGCGGCACCTGCACCGACGTGCCCGGGTCCGTGCTGACTGGCGCGAGGTCGCTGGCGGTCAGTCCTGAGGGCAACCGAATGTACGTCGGAAGCCCCGGCGCGAAGTCGCTCACGACGTTCGATGCGGGATCCAACGGCGCTCTCAGCTACGACTCCTGATCAGCACCGACGGCTCGGCCGGCCTCTGCACGACGCTGGCAGGCCCCGCGCTGGCCAACGTCGAGGCGATCGCGATCAGGCACGACGGCAGCGCGCTCTACGCGACGGCATACGACTCGGGCGCCGTGGATCATTTCTTCCGCGCCTCCTCGGGCAGCTCCTCGGGCGGCGGCTCCTCCGGCGGCGCTCCCAGTGGGGGTGGCGGCGCAGCGACGCCCGCCGTGCTCTCCGCACTCTCGCTCAAGCCAGCGGTGTTCGGAGCCGCCGCGGGCGGACCGACCGTGATCACGCCGGCGACCAAGAACCGCAAGGGCACCCTGATCACCTACCAGCTGAGCGCCGCCGCAACGGTCACCTTCACGCTCGAGCGCCCGGTCGTCGGACGCGTCAAGACGTCTGGGGGTCACCGCACCTGCGCGCCGGCGACGCATCGCACCGCGAACGCCCGGCACTGCACGCGCCGGGTCGCCGCCGGCAGCTTCACGCAGGCCGGCACCGCCGGCGCCAACAGCCTCCGCTTCAGCGGCCGCATCGGCGGCAAGAAGCTGGCGCGAGGGAGCTACACGCTGATCGCCACCCCCGCCGGCGGCCAGCCGGTCCAGGCGAAGCTCAAGATCAAGCACTAGCAAGGCTGGGTCTAGGAGCGGCGCGGCAGCGCGGCGAGCGCGCGGTAGAGCTCGCGCGCCGAGGCCTCGCCCCACTCGAGGCTCTTCAGCGCGTAGGACTCATCGGGCGCGTGAATCGAGTCCTCGGGCAGGCCGAAGCCGCCGACGATCACCGGGTAACCGCGGTTGGCCATCTCGGCGACGATCGGCACGCTGCCGCCGGTGCGCGTGAATGCCGTCTCGCGCCCGGTCGCACTCCTGAGCGCCTGCGCCGCCAGCTGTAGCGCCGGCTGCTCGGGCTCGAACAGCGCCGGCGGCGCGCGGTGAGAGGAGACGGTGAGCTCTGCGCCCTCGGGCAGCTTCGCGCGCAGCAGGCGCACGAGCGTCTCATACATCGCGTCGGGGTCCTGGCCGGGCGCAAGGCGCATCGAGATCGTCGCCCGCGCCAGCGGCGGGACGATCGTGCGCGGCTCGCCGCCGGAGATCTCGTTCATGTCGAGTGAGGCGTCGGCGCCGTTGCGCCGGTAGTACTCCTCACCCGCGCCTGGATGCACTGGATGACCGCCGACGGCGGCGATCAGCCCTGAGCCGACCGGCAGCCGTCGCCAGGAGTCAAGCTCGGCCTGCGACGGCTCGA
The DNA here is from genome assembly GCA_036267075.1 of Solirubrobacteraceae bacterium. Classification (GTDB taxonomy): domain Bacteria; phylum Actinomycetota; class Thermoleophilia; order Solirubrobacterales; family Solirubrobacteraceae; genus Palsa-513. Next base: position 190,064 of record DATAWT010000030.1, on the reverse strand, counting down.
GGATCCCGACGCGCAGCTCCTCACGCAGGCTGCCGTCTGGCCCTGGAAGCACCTCGGCGAGGATCGACTGCATGACGTGGAGGGCATTCAGGACACTCCCGCCGTACATGCCTGAATGAATGTTGCGAGGGGCCGTGCGGACCTCGAGGTGGAGCATCACGACTCCGCGCAGGCCAACGGTGATCGCCGGCGTGTCGGCGTCGGGGATGCCGCCGTCGTAGACGATCGCCGCGTCGGGCGGGCGCTCGTCGGCGCGCACCCACTCAGCCACGGCGTCGCCGTTGACCTCCTCCTCGCCTTCGACGAGTACACGGATGTTCACGGGGAGCGCCCCGTCGCGCGCTAGCTCGCAGGCGACGTGCAGCAGCGGCAGGAAGTTTCCCTTGTCGTCGGCGGCGCCGCGCGCGTAGATGCGCCCATCGCGGATCTGCGGATCAAACGGCGGCGACGTCCATAGCTCAAGCGGCCCGGGACCCTGCACGTCGTAATGACCGTAGATCAGGATCGTCGGCGCGGTGCCGTCAGTGCTCGCGGCGAGGTCGGCGACGGCGAGCGGGTTGCCGTCGCCGATTCGAACGAGTCCGCCGCTTCCTCCCGCGGCCGTCACGCGCTCGATGACCCACGAGGCGGCGGCGTCGATCGAGGCCGCGTCGCCGCCGCCGGTGGAGACAGACGGGATCCGGAGCCAGTCGATCAGCTCATCGAGGAGGGCGGGCGCCACGGCGGCGCACACTAGCGGGCGTCCTGGCGCGGCGCGCGGCCGCGCGTGCGCCAGACTCGGCGGACCACCCGCACGACCACCTCGACGGCGAATCGCTCGAGATCGCTCGAAGCCGCCTGCAACGACGGAGCGGGCCCTGACGTGCTCCGCGTGTCACATTGACGGCATCCGTCGGGTCTAGTCGATGACAACGCCCGACGGAGGACCATGCCATGGAGCAACAGGAATGGCTTGCACAGCAGTTCGAGGAGGAGCGCCCGCTTCTGCGCGCCGTCGCCTACCGCATGCTGGGCTCACTCAGCGAGGCCGAGGACGCCGTTCAGGACGCCTGGCTTCGCCTGAGCCGCAGTGACCGCAGCGAGGTCGAGAACCTCAGAGCGCGGCTCACCACGGTGGTCGCGCGCGTCGCTCTGAACATGCTGCGCTCACGGCGCACCCGCCGCGAGGAGCCCCTCGACGTGCGCGTCCCGGATCCGATCATCGATCCGGCGGATGGCACAGACCCGGCCCACGAGGCGCTGCTCGCGGACTCGGTCGGCCTCGCGATGCTCGTCGTGCTGGAAACGCCGACGCCGCCGGAGCGACTTGCGTTCGTCCTCCACGACATGTTCGCGGCGCCGTTTGAGGAGGTTGCCGAGATCCTCGAGCGCTCACCGGAGGCGGCTCGCCAGCTGGCGAGCCGCGCGCGCCGGCGCGTGCGTGGAGCGGGGACGGTCGCGGAGGCGGATGCGGAGCTGCCCGCGCAGTGGGAGGGGTCGAAGCCTTCCTCGCCGCGGCTCGCGACGGCAACTTCGAGGCGCTCGTCGCCATGCTCGACCCTGACGTGGTGCTGCGCGCGGATCGCGGACCGAGCCGTCACTCGCGTGAGGTCCACGGAGCGCAGACCGTCGCAAGCCAGGCGCTGCTGTTCTCCCAGGACGGCCTCACGCTGCGCCGAGCCCTCATCAACGGCGCGGCCGGGATCGTCTCGCTGCGCGATGGGCGACCGTTCTCGCTCGGAGCCTTCAGCGTCCGGGCGGGAAAGATCGTCGAGATCGACTTCCTGACCGATCCCGAGCGCCTGGCGCGACTTGACCTGTCGGTGCTCGGAGACTGACCTCAGCCGGCCGCGCTGAGGGGCCGGCAGCCGAGCAGCTCGGACGCCTGCGCGATCACCCCGCGCGACTCCGCGAGGTTGTCGAACAGCACGAAGGAGTGGACGGTGTCATCGATCAGCTCGAGCGTCACGTCGACGCCGGCTTCGCGCGCGGCGTCCGCCAGACGCGTCGCGTCATCGCGCAGGCTCTCTCCGGCCGCCGCGGCAATGTAGAGCGGCGGCAGACCCGAGAGGTCGGCGTGAATCGGCGAGACGAGCTGGCTGTCGGGCTCGGTGGCAGCGATGTAGCTGCCTGCGAGCGCGAGCAGCGCGCCGCGGTTGAGCCACGGATCCGAGCCGGCGTTGGAGTGGATGCTCGGCGCCGTGACGGTCAGATCGCACAACGGCGAGACGACGTGGATCGCCTGCGGTAGCGGGTCTCCCGCATCGCGCAGCGATACAGCGAGGGCGACCGCCAGGTTGCCACCGGCGCACTCTCCGCTGAGGAGGATCGGCGCCTCGGGGTGCAATTCGCGCAGCCATCGGTAGGCGCTCAGCGCGTCGTCGAGCGCCGCCGGGAAGGGATACTCGGGCGCAAGCCTGTAATCGACCGTCAGTCCGGACCCGCCGATCTCGCGCGCCAGCCGCGCTGTCAGGTCAACCGAGGCCTCGGCGGAGCCGAACACGAAACCGCCGCCGTGGAGATGCATGACGATCGGCCCGGAGCGCTCGGACTCCGCAGGCGTGACCAGGAGCGCGTCCACCTCGCCGGCCTTGACAAGCTCGACGTCGAAGTCCCCGCCCCCTGCGCAATGCTCGCGCATGAAGCGCGCGTAGCCGGCACGCTCGCCGCGCCACAGGCCGGAGCGGTCTTCGATCGTCAGTGCGCCGCGCCAAAGGTCGAAGGCCTCGCGCGCCTCTGGGCGCGTGAGCGGGTTCGCGGATGGGCGAGCCACCTCGACGGGGGCCCGCGCGACGGCGACCGCGTCGTGCGAGTAGAGCCAGCCGACGGTCGACTCACCATCTGGGTCGAGGCGCTGCAGGCCGCGCAGGCGAGCGTTTCTGGCGCGCGCCTGGTCGGGGTCGTTCTCGTTGAAGAGGCCGAGGTTGATGCGCGAGGCGACGAGCATCCGCCGCGTGCGATCCATCCGTCGCTGGACGTAGCCCTCGAGGGCTGCCGCGCCGCCCGCCTTGAGGCACTCGGCGAGCGTGACAGCGTCCTCGAGTGCCATCGACGCGCCCTGGCCGGCGCTCGGCGGAGCCGGGTGCGCCGCGTCGCCAAGCAGAGTGATCCGGCCGCTACCCCAGCGATCGAACGGATCGCGGAAGTAGAGCGGTGTGATCAGCGCCGTCTCGACAGCGTCGATCAGGTTCAGCACGTCGGCGCACGCTCCGTCGAAGGAGCGCCGCAGGTCATCGACGTCCTCGCTCGAGCTCCACGTCTCGCGATGGACCTCCTCGGCGGGCACGAAACCGCTGAAGTTGTAGAGCCCCTCACGGATCGGATAGAGCATCGCGTGGCGACCGCGGCCGAGCCAGACGGTGATCTGTGCGCCAAAGCGCTCCGGAATGAGGTCGGCGGGGGCCAGGCAGCGCCAGGTCACATAGCCGGTGAACCGCGGCTTCGGCTCCTCGAAGAGGGCGGCGCGGACCGTCGATCGCAGCCCGTCGGCGCCGACGACGAGGTCGGCCTGCAGTTGCTCGCCGCCCTCGAGCGTGACCGTCGCTGAGTCCTCGGCCTCGCTCACGCCGGTGACGGCGGCGGAGACACGCACGGAATCGGCCGGCAGAGTCGTGGCGAGGCTTTCGATCAGATCGGCGCGGTGTGAGCAGTAGTAGGTGTCGCCGTACTTGTCGACCATCGAGCCGAACTGCTGGGTGAAGATGTGGGCGCCGTCGTCAAGCTCGAGCCACTCCGACGCGAGCGTGATGATGCTGCGCTCGCGGATCAGCGCCGTTGCGGCGAGATGGTCGAGCGCACGGAGGGCATTCGCGGCCAGACCGATGCCGGCGCCGATCTCGGTCAGCTCGTCAGAGCGCTCGAGCACGAGCGTTTCGAACCCCTCGTTGCGCAGGGCGATACCCGCGGCGAGGCCGCCAATCCCGCCCCCGACGACGATCACACGCACCGGCGACTCCTCTCAGTCAGCGCCGGAGCCCCTCCCCGAGCCCAGAGCGCGCGCCTCTTCCTCCGCGGAACAGCGAGGCAAGTCTAACCCTGGGCCGACGCGGAGCAAATTCGCCGCCCGGGGTGAGGAAGATCCCCGCCCGCCCGGCGCGGTTGAGAGCAACATCGGGCGGATGTCGAACGCGACGACAGGTGAGCGCGAGACGCTTGAGGACCTCGCCCGGACCTGCCATGAGGCGTCGGTCGCACTGGCCCTTGGCGACCCGTTGCAGGTTGCGGCAGCGTCGCTGGCGCTCGACTGCGAGCGGCGGCTCGGCTACCGCGTTCCGCCGATCCCGCCGACCGCGCGGGTGCTTCGGCTCGTGCGCGGCGACGGCTGAGCGGGCGCGCTCGCGCGGTCACGGCCGCCGTCCATACCCACCGCAGCGAAACGCGAGCGCCCTTGTCTGCGCCGGACACGCAGGCACTCGCTGTCTCGCTGCTGAGCAGCCTTCAGGCCGGGATTCCGGGAGGGCCGAGGATCTCGAGGCCGTGATCTGCGGCGGCCTGCAGGATCGGCTCCATGTCGGGCGGCCCGGCCGGTGCGGGCGGGAGTTCTGCGAGGGCGGTCGGGGTCCCGAGCGCGCGGACGAAGCCCTCGAACCCGGCCGCCTGAGTCACGAGCAGAAAGCGAGCCTGATCGGAGCTGACGATGAACGTGTGCGGTACGTCGCGAGGTCCGAAAACGAACGAGCCTGCGGGGGCGACGACCGTCTCGCCCGCGACCCAGATCGTCAGCTCACCCTCGAGGACGTAGAACCACTCGTCCTCGCTGTGATGGACATGCAGCGGCGAGCCGTTGCCGCGCGGCGCGACCTGCTCGGTCAGCATCATGCGGCCGCCGGTGCCGGCGCCGTCGGCCTTGATCGTCGTCAGGCCGCCGAAGAACCAGAAGTGCTCTCCCTCACCGGGGCCGAGAGCGATGGGTGCGAGGGCGCCCTCAGGCGCGGTCATCGGAGTGTGTACTGCGTCGATGGATGTCATGGGCACAGCTTGACCCGTGCGACCGTCGCGCACCATCCCCCGCGTCGGGGGATCTTTCCTGCACCGCCGCGCCGTGCGAGACTCACCCCATGCCACGGACGATCGAGCGCCTGATCGAGGAGATCGACCTGCTCGGTTCGCGAGGGCTTCCGCGCGAGGAGTTCTTCGCTGAGCTCTCCCCGCGGTTACGCAACGTCATCGAGAACGACGCCAGTTGCTGGCACACGCTGGACCCGAGTACACGGCTACTGACCAGCGACGCGCCCAAGGAGCTCATCGAGCGTGGCGTGTTCGCGCCCGAGGAAACGCCCGCAGCCGGGGAGCTGATCGTCCGCAGCGAGTACATGGTCGACGACGTCAACACCTTCGCCGGCCTCGCCGCACGGCGGGTACCCGTCGGCATCCTCGACCACGCCACCCGCGGCGACCCGCGCCGCAGCGCGCGCTATCGCGACCTGCTCCTGCCGGCCGATATCCCCCACGAGCTGCGCGCCGCCTTCGTCATCCGCGGCCGCGTCTGGGGCGCCGTGCACATTGCCCGCCGTGCGAGCAGCGGCGCGTTCCAGCAGCGCGACGCCGACGCGCTCGCCGCCCTTACCGCCGCGATCGCCCGCGGCATCCGTGCGTCGCTGCGCTTCGATGCGGCCCGTCGAATCACGGGCGTCGAGGCGCCGGGGATGGTCGTGCTCGGCCCTGACGACGAGGTTGAGCTGATCACCCCTCCGGCGCGCGAGCTGCTCGCCTCGCTCCAGTCGCTGGAGCCGGGCTTCGGCGATGAGACGATCGCCACGCCGGTTCTCGCGCTCGCCCTGTTCGTCCGCTCCGCGGCGGACGGCGGCCGGACCGGCGGCAACGTCGTCACCGTGCCCAGCAGCGACGGTTGGGTGACGCTGCACGCCTCGCTGCCGGGACCTCCGGGCGATGGCCGAGTCGCGATCGTCCTCGAGCGCTCGACGGGCGCGCGCGCCGCGACGGTCCGACTCGAGGCGTTTGGCGCGACCCCCCGCGAGCGCGAGGTCGCAACCCTACTGGCCCGCGGGCTCTCGCGTGCCGAGATCGCCGAGACCCTCGTCGTCTCACCGCACACCGTCGAGGACCACGTCAAGAACCTCTACGCAAAGCTCGGCGTGGCCTCGCGCCAGGAGCTCGTTGCTCGCGTCTTCCTCGACGAGTACCTCCCCGAGGTGGTGCGCCAGACGCCGCTCACCTCGCGCGGGCGCTTCGAGCACGCGTAGCGCCAAGCCTCGTTTGAGGCGGGAGGGTTCACTCGTCGGGACGCTGATACGCAACCGTCCACGTCGGCGGGGTGCGGCGCCTAGCCGACGAGGTCGGCGAACAGATCGCCCAGCGCGGCTCGCGGGTCCTCGCAAAGCCCGCTGTGGACGGGCGAGGGCTGGATGATCGTGCTCGCCGGCGCCACGAGCCAGCCGAAGCGCTCCGACGCTGGCAGAGCGGCGATTGAACCGGCATCGGGATCCCCATCTGCGATCCGCACGATCGCCTCGAGTTGCCTGCGGACGGTCTCGGGCGAGAGGTCCGGCGCGAGCACGGCCAGCCGGCGTTCGTCGAGCGCCACCCGCGCCGCGAGGAAGTCGAGCTGGCGGCAGAACAGGACGACGCCGGCGTTGAAGCCCTCACCGCGCTCCACGTGTGGGACGACGCGAACCACCGCGTAGGAGAACGCGCTAGGCGGAGGATCGGACACGTTCCGCCTCCTGCACGAATTGGCGCGGCTGCTCGAGGCGGCGCGTCAGATATTCCACGTAGGTCGCCGGGTGCTCACCGGCGAACCAGTCGTCGGGGACCAGGGCAGCGATCGACTGAAGCAGCGCTTGATCGATGCGCGGTGCGAGGCGCTCGTCCGCCGCCACGATCGATCCGGCCGCCGGCAGAAGCACGTGCTCGGCGATCTGCGCAAACGGCTGGCTCGCCTGCTCCTCCGGACGCAGGCCGCGGTGCTGCTGATAGAGGGCTGCGCCATGATCAATCAACCAGAGTTGATCGTGCCAAAGCAGCAGGTTCGGGTTCCGAGGGGTCCGATCCACGTTGGTGACGAGCGCGTCAAGCCAGACGACATCTGCGGCGAACTCCTCATCGGGCGCCCATCCGAGCGCGGCGGAGTAGCCCGCGGCCCCGGGCAGGAAGTCCACGCCGAGGTTCTCGCCGTCGCTAGCCATGATCAGCTCTTGGATCTCGGGGTCGGGCTCGGCGCGGCCCAGCGCGGGATCAATCCGGATGACGACCTGGTCGGGAACTGGCAGACCGAGCGCGCGGGCGAGCTCACCGACGATCACCTCCGCCACCAGCGCGCGCGTGCCCTGACCGGCACCGCGGAACTTGGTGACGTAGAGGCCGCTGTCGTCGGCCTCGACGAGCCCGGGCAGCGAGCCGCCTTCGCGCAGGGGCGTCACGTAGCGCGTCGCTGAGACTCTGCGAAGTTCGCTCACCGCCGACACGCGAGCACCATATCCGGCGCCCCTGCTGAGACAGGAGAGTCGAGGATCCGAGCGCGAGGGAGCCTGGCGACGATCACGTCACGGACTAGATGCGTCCTCCGATCACGGAGTGACCCGCAGCACGCGCTGGTAGTCGGGGACGTCGCCCGATTGCTGCACCAAGAGGTACAGGGAGCCAGCGTAAAAGACGGCCTGGTGCGCAGATAGGTGGCAGTCAAGAGCGCTGCCCGCCAGATTGCGCGGCAGCGTGGTCACGTAACGCTGCCGTCCCGTGAGCGGATCGATCCGCGCCACCCGTATCGGCGCAGCCGCATCGCAGTCCCCGGTGTCCGGGGTCGTGTCAGGGCCGAGCTCAGAGATCGTGAAGTAGCCGTGCGCCGGGTTGCCGACGACGACGTAGCCGGTCAACGACGCGAACTCCGGCGAGGGCAGCAGCTTCGCGGGCGCCTCGTACGCGACACGCACTTTGGCGCCATCCAGGCGCCAGATCGCCTGGGAGAAGCCACCGCCGGAAACACCCTCGAGCACGTCGGCGTAGATGCTGTGACCGGAGGCCACTAGCCACTGGGTCCGCAATCCCAGGGTGTGCGCCGCGACCAGACGGTCCGACCCGGGCGCGACATGCCAGAGCGTGCAGACGCTCGCGCACGAACCCCCCGTCCACGCGCTCTCGGTGATCCACAACCCGTCCGAGTCGGCGACGATGAACGGGTCCGGGCCGGCCGCGACGGCGAAGCGATGCACGAGCGTTCCGCGACTGGGTGAGACCTCGAGCAGCGTCGAAGCGGATCCGTCGAGGGCGTATATCCACAGCTCCCCGCCCGCGCGCGCGACGGCGGAGTGGGCCCAGTCCCACTCCGGAAGCGTCACCAACGTGGGGCCAACGCTGACCCCGCGCGCCGACGGCTTCTCCAGCGCGATCCGGATCGAGGTCCCGGACGGTCGCTGCGCGACGCTGAGCCATGCGGCGGATGGCGGGATCGACGTCCTGAGGGCGCAGCCCGGCTTGATCGCGTCTGGTCGCAACGTCCGGGGGTCGAGCAGCTGCGTCTCGCAGCCGCCGGCCTCGGCCGCGGTGCCGACCACCGCGACGCGCCCGTCCTCGACCGCCAGCCGGTACGCGAACGGCGTCAGCAGGGCCGACGCGAGGACCTGTGCCGAGCCCGGGCTGCCGGGTCGTCCGCCGCCCGCCCTGCCGCCATCGTCTGCGGGCCGCGCTGCGTTCGGGACACCACCGCCACCACCGAACGCAAACCACGCGAGCGCCCCAACTGCGACGGCGGCGAGCGCCAGGATCCCGACGCGACGCTGGCGACGCTGACGGGCTCGGGCGTCCTCGATCACACCCCCGTCCGGCGTTTCAGCCTCGGGCATCGGACGCGGATCAGGCGGCGCCTGGACCATGTATTGCGCCACTATTACTGGCACAAATCGGCCGTGTCAAGAGATGGGCTGGTACCCGGTGGGCGCGTGCCAGGTTGCGCCGCCTGTGCGCTACCCGGTTTCGGCCCGGGCCTCGAGCGAAGTCAGCTAGGGGATGCCGCCGGCAGCCAATCGCATCGGTGTCGCTGGCGGCCTCCCGGCATCACCCGCCGCCTCGCGCTGGCCTGGGCGCCGGTCCCCCGCGACGCCGCGTGGGAATGCTGGCGACGCGCGCACCAGCCCGCTGCCGCAGTCACGGCAGCATGCGATGTAGCGGACCGCCTCATAGCTCCAGGACGCACCGCACGACGGACACGTGTAGGTCGGCGTCGGCGTCTGCTTCATGGTTCGATCTCGTCGTCGCCGCCGATCAGACCGCGTGCGGCCGCCCAGTGGCTGACCTCGTGGCGTGAGCTGAGCTGCAGCTTGCGCAGGACCGCGCCGACGTGAGACTCGACCGTCCGCGCGCTGATGCCCAGGCGCATCGCGATGCGCTTGTAGGCGTAGCCCCGGGCGAGGTGGTGCAGCACCTCTCGCTCTCGCGGAGTCAGAGTGCCCATCGGATCCTCGACGGGCGCCGGCTGAACGTCGCTGAACGCCTGAAGGACGAAGGCAGCAAGGCGTGGGCTGAAGTACGCGTCGCCGCCGGCCACGCGCTCAATAGCGGCGACGAGCTCGACGGTGTCGATCGTCTTCGTGACGTAGCCCAAGGCGCCGGCGCGGATCATCGGCACGACATCCTCGGCGGCGTCGGAGACCGATAGCGCGAGCACCGCGGGCGGCTCCGGCGCTGCCGCGAGCGCGCGCTGGACAACTACGCCGCCGCCCTCGGGGAGATGGACGTCGAGAAGCACGACCTGCGGGTTGGTCGCGGCGACGACGGCGAGCGCCTCCGCCGGCGTGGCCGCCTCGCCAACGACCTCGCAGTGTGCGGACAGCTCGGCGCGGACGCCGGCACGGAAGAGCTGGTGATCGTCGACCACCACCAGCCGCACACGCGCGCTCACCGGCGCGCCCCGATTCGCAGCGCCACCTCGGTGCCTTCGCCGGGCGCGGCGTCGACCGTGGCCGAGCCGCCGACCGCGGCCATCCGCCCGACGAGCGCATCGCGAATGCCCCGTCGCTCGGCGGGGACCGCTTCCAGGTCGAACCCGGGCCCGTCATCGCGCACGAACACCTCGGCCCGGTCGTTCGAGAGCTCTGCGAACACGAACACGGCGGCACCGGGAGCGTGAACACAGGCGTTGCGGAGCGCCTCGCGCGCCGCGGCGACAAGCGCCTCGCCAGTCGCATCGAGCGGGCGTTCGCCGATGACCGACACATCGAAACTGGCACCGTGCTCGTCCTCGACGGCGGCGACGACCTCCCGCAGCGCCGCTCCCAGCGTCGCACTGGTCAACTCGGCTTCGCCGGCCATCCAGGCCCGCAGAGCGTGCTCCTGGCGACGCGCCAAGCGGACCACCGCTGCGGGGTCGTCAGCCTGTCGCTGCACCAGCGCGAGCGTCTGCAGCACAGAGTCGTGCAGGTGCGCCGCGAAGCGCTGGCGCTCGTCCTCGCGCGCGCGTCCCGCCTTGTCGCGATCGATCCGCGCAAGCGACGCGATCAGGATCGGGGTCGCGATCGCCAGTGCGGCCCCGACTGCGACGAGCAGCGTCACGGTGACGCGAAGTGCGCCGTCGCCGCTCACATACGGGCCGGCGAGCCCGACGCCGAGAAACGCCACCCAGCCGATCAGGGCCACTCCGGCCATGGCGCGCCACGGGATGCCTGCGCCGCGAGCTCCCGTCGGCGCGTCGGTGAGCTGCTGCCAGGGCACCGGTCGTGCCCGCGCGAGGCCAAGACGGATGCGAAGCGCATCGGCGATCAGCACAAGGCCGCCGGTTGCGGCGAGCGCCATCAGCGCGAGGGTCCAGACCGGACCGCGGCCGGCACCCCACAGCGAGGAGACCGCCTGCAGACCCGGGACGCTCGACACCACGCGGTTGTCAAGCCCGACGACCCGCAGCGCCACGAACAGCGCGATCGCCGCCACGGCGACGAGCGCCGGATGGCGAAACACGGCGGCTGCGGCGCGGCGCCCGAGCACCACGATCGCCGCCGCCACGCCGAGCAGGGAAACGGCGACCGCCGGCACGGCATGCGAGGGCGCGATCAGCGCCAGCGAGAGCCCGCCCAGCAGTGCGATGCCCGCGACCGCTGTGCCACGCCAAACCGGATCAAGGGCGCGGGGACGCCCCTCAGCGGCCGTCGACGTTGAGCCGACTGGCTCGCTCGTGCTCATCGAGCGCCTGCCTTCTGAGCGCCGCATGGACCCGGTAGCAGCCTGTCGACCAGGCGGGCCGAGCGAACCTCGACGGCCCTGCGCCTACGCCACGCCTTCAGGATCCGCCGCGCGGCGCGGGGCGAGATGCCCGCCACGTTGGGTCGTGTTTCGACCGGCACACGGAAGCCGGGCCAATAGGGGTAGATCAGCGGATCGGTGTTGTTCGGGTAGTCGCGGACGTAGAGACTGGCTCCCTGGGAATGGAAGTCGATCACCAGGGTCGGGCCGGGCGTTCCCTGGCCTGTCTCCACGAAGCCGTCGCCATAGGGCTGCGACAGCGTTCCGAAGATGTCGACACCGTCGTATGGCGAGTTGCCCGTGACGAGTTCGGCGAAGCGCGAGAGGAACCGAACGACGTCGTAGCGCAGCTCGACGTGCACACACCGCTTGGCGGGCAGGGCGACGATCGTGCGGCCCAGGCCACCGTCGATCGTCAGTTCGACGGGACCGCTGGCGGGAAATGACGTGTGCCGTAGGTCGATGATCATGTCGCCGATCCCGCCGCGATAGCCGTCGCGCGGCGTGTCCGCGATCGTCACCGGGTCCACGGCCAAGAGGCCGGTGCGCGGGGCGAGGCGAACCCCGCCGACTGCCATGGCGACGGCGGGCAGCGCCAGCGCCGCGATCGGGAGCAGCACCCAGGCCGGGCCGACGCGCGGCCAGGAGGCCAGCGCGACGACGAGGATCAGGCCCGCGAGCGCCACGACCGCCCAGCCGAACCCGAAGACGGCCGCAGCCGAGCCGAGCGCGACCAGAGTGGCGAGCCCGGCGCAAGCCGCCAGCGCCTGGGCGAGCACGACGACGCCCCGCGGCCCGTCGGAGACGTCGACGTCTCCTTCGGCGGGGATGATCACCCAGCAGGCCAGATAAACGAGCATGCCCAGGCCGCCGAACAGCGCCGCGACGGCGAAGGCCACTCGCAGCGCCACGACCGGCACGCCGCGATGACGGCTGACGCCCGCACAAACGCCCGCGAGCCACCGACCCTGGCGGGCCCTGGAGATAGTGGCCTCGGGCGGCAAACCGGAGCGGTCAACGCTCGGCATCCTCGGATTGTCCACGCTTGGGCCGCCACCGCCTAGGCGTGATGACCCCTAAGCGCCTCGGGGATGTGCCGGATGCCAGACACCACATCGGTCGGGCGGCGTCGTTGACCGCTGGGGGCGGGTAGCGCGGCTCGGCCATGTCATGCCCGCGCCCCTCTACCGGCGCAGATCGTGAATTCAGGCCCACGCGGCGCCAGCTGCGGGAGGTGGGCGAGCCTGAGCGCGCCCACCTCCCACGACGAGCCGCCCGCTACAGAGCGCCCGACAAGCTGCTCAAGACGGCGCCCTGCGCCGTCTTGAGCCAGCCGGAGTGCGCGAGGACCGCGACTGATGCTCTGTAGAGCGCGACCAACACCGCCTTCTCAAGCGGCGTCGTTCGCGCCGTGAGGGTCGCAACCTCGAGGCATGCGGCACTCGCCAGCTTGTTGACGCTGGCCTGCTGGCTCGCCGACAGCCGCTTTTAGCTGGCCGAGCCCTCGATGAACTGCGTCGTGAGCCTGCACAGGCTCGCCGGCGTCACCGAAACGGCCCGCACTGCCGGTGCCCGTGTTCCCCGCCTTGTCGGTCGCGGTCGCGGAGAGGCTGTGTGCGCCCAACGCGAGCGTGTACGCCGGTACCGCGTTGAGGCTGTTGCTCGCACACGTGCTTGAGGCAACCCCGGACAGCGCGTCGGCGGCCGTGCAGGCGATCGTGATCGTCTGATCCACCGTGTAGGCGCCGGGGTTGCCGGTGTAGGTGATACTCGGCGGAGTGGCGTCGCGCTTGATCGTGACCGTCACCGGCCCGCTTGAGCCGCCGGCGCTCGCGGCCGAGCAGCTGTAGGTGGTTGAGGAGCGGCTCGCGTCTCGGGAATGCGCTCGAGGCGGCGTGGGAGGTCATGAAGCCCGAAGCAGCCGCCGGCACCCTCACCGGGGAGACGGCCATCCTCAACGGCCGCAAGTCGCACCTCCTCTTTTGGAGCGAGCACGCTCAGACGCTCCGCGAGTACCTCGATCCCGAGTAGCCAACCGGAAACCCCGCAAAGTGGGCTCAAAGGTTCGGTCTCAGTGCGTTGGCTTCGTGTCGCTCCTGGGTACACGAGCGCTATCGGTCCGGCGCTACCTCCTCTCAGACGGCGCGCCTCGGGCCGATGGGCGGAAAGAAGCCGCCCTGGCGTGCCCGTACATGCCGCAACGATCCTCTTGCGACTCAAGGCTGACCAACCCATCGCAAGACGACAAACTGCGCCGGCCGGGTCTGGGCTCCCCAACGATCCGGCCGGCGCCCCCAGCTTCCGGGGCGCTAGGCGCCCATGCAGCGGGGATCTACGTAGAAGTCGTAGACCTGGTAGCTCCCCGAGTTCTTCGGGTTGCCGGTGATCGTGAACTGGACCGGCTGCCACCCCGGCGTGTTGGCCGGGTTGAGGTTCAGCGGCGGCGAGATGCTCCAGCCGTTCGGGGTGCCTGGAACGTTGGCGCTGGTCGCCGGCGAGCCGGCGAGGTATTTGACGCCGAGGCTGACCCCGGGCGGCGTGTTGATGTCGCGCACGATCATCTTCGCGCTCGGGTAGGCGGAGGTCACGCACATCACCGGACTCGTGGCGGAAGCACCGGCTGGCAGGTTGAGGACGGAGCCGGTCTGCCCGTCGGCGAGTGTCGTGGTCATGATGCTCGCGCCGCCTGAGAGCGTCCAACCGCCGCCGTCGAAGTTGTCGGTGGTTTCACCGGGCGTCAGCGTGTACCAGTCGTTGTCGTGAAACGCTGAGAACCCCTGGAAGAAGCTTGGCGCGGCGCAAGCGGCGGTCGCCGCTGGCAGCGCGCTGCTGGCGGTTGCTGCGTCAGCCGCCGATGCGCTGGCGGCGAAGCCTGCGATTACGCCGGCCGTGGTGAGCAAGTGGCGGTAACGCGAGTTCATCCGTGATTCCTGTCCTTTCGAGCCGTTGCAGTGCGAATAGGGCCGGGCGCTAACCCCTCTGTCGGAGGTTTCGGCCCAGCCCGCAGCCTCCAAAGGTGGCAAATCTCACCCCTTAGGCCCGAACCTCGAACGGACGTCGAGGCGTGCGATTCTTAGCGCCCAGTAGCCCGGTGAAGCGCCTTTTCGAGCCCGAGTAGCTCAGCGACCTGCCATTGCTGGAAGCTGTCGGTCGCTGGCGAGAGGGTCTCGGTGACGGTTGCAATGGGAATGTGAGCGGCGCGGGCGAGCGCGTTGACGTGGGCAACTTCCGGCGTCGCGTTCTGGCTATTGAAGATCCATACCTTGATTTCATGCTGCTGCGCTTGCCGGTCGACAGTCTCGATGTCGCTGGCGCTGACCTCGGTTCCTTCGGCAACCGCCTTCACGAAGCTGTAGGGCGTGGCGAGTTTCAGGCCGAGGGCTTGCCCGAGAGGCTGGAAGATGCTCTCGCTGTAGCCGACCGGAACTCCGCTGAAGCGACGGCGGATCTCGGCGATCAGTTCGTGGTAGCGGCTGAGCGCGTCGTCCACGAACTCGGTGCGGCGGTGCCTGAAGTAACTGGCGTCGGCTGGGGCAAGACGGGTCAGGTCCGTGGTGATCGCCGAGACGACTCGCGCGACGTGGCTGGGCGAGTACCACTGGTGCGGGTTGTCGCCGTCCTTGAGGCCGAGCAGATCGCCGACGTCGAGCGTGATCCGGCCCGGGAGCGGATTGGCCTTGACGAGCTGACTCGCCCAGTTGTCGTAGCCGATGCCATTGACAATCGCGAGCTTCGCTGATGCCAGCGTGCGCGAGTCGCTTGAGGTCGGGTCATAGCTGTGCGGATCCGTGGCCGGGTTGACGATGATGCTCCGCACGGTCGCTTTGCCGCCCGCAAGCTGGCTGGCGATGCTGCCCCAGAAGTTCTCGGCCGCGACCACATCAATCCGGCCGCCTTTCGACGTGGCCTGGTTCCCGCCACCACAAGCTGCGACGAGTCCCCCTATCGCGACAACGGCAGCGATCCAACGCAAGTGCATAGCAGCTCCCAGGCATAGGCAAGACTCAGTCGTAAACAAGACGGAGTCCTATCACACGTACTCATCGCGTGCGGTTGCGTCACTCGCATCAATCCAAAGGCAAGGAGAGCCCGAGCCGGAGTGGTAGTGCTGTAGTCCAGTCGTAGGAGAGCCCGAGCCGAAGTGGTAGTGCTGTAGTCCAGTCGTGTTCGAGCGCGTTTGAAGAGGTCCGCCTCGCCCGCCCGCCGCAACTGAGGGCCCCTGTCTGTGGGCACCTCCAACCTCAGTTCGCGGCTCGCAACCACGCGCAGATTCCCCGGCCGCCACCGGGCTCCTAACCAGGCGGCCGGGGATGCGCGCTTCCCCATCTCCGCGGCAAGGAGGCCGCTCCCTATGAACGCACATCGAACCTGCGCCCGAGAGGGCTGCGACAACTCGCTCGAGGGTATGCGCTCACAAGCGCGCTGGTGCTCGGAATGGTGCCGATCACGGCAGAGGTACTCCGACGCGAAAGAAACCCGGGGAAACCCGGTGTACGGGCCTCAAACGGGCACGTCTGACCTGCCCCGCGTGACCCTATCCGCGCCAGTCCCGATATGGACTCATTGGTCAGTACCGCTGACGATCACGCGGAGGGTGGCGGCATGACGACGACCTTACCCTCGTCAATCAGCCCGGTGCAGAGTTCCCCGTTGACGCTTGCGCAGGCCGCTCGAATCATGCGTGAGGCCACGCGAGACAAGAGCTACCAACTGACGCCGATGGGCCACGAGGCCGCCAGCTACCTACGGGCCAAGCGCACGCGGCTGACCGAGTCGAGCTACCGCGACTACGAAGGCTGTCTCGACAAGCTCGCGCGCCACTTCCCCGACCTCGACCTCGACGACTTCGAGCCGCCGGTCGGTACGGAGCGCGTCGAGCAGTTCCTACGCTCAGTGGGGCTCGAGCTCGCCCCGGACCTACAACAAGAACCTGTCCATCCTCCGCGACTTCTTCAAGTTCGCGGTGCTGCGCGGCAAGCTGCTCGACCTCGAGCGCCACATCCTCGACGTACAGGCGCAGCCGCAGCACTACGTGATGGCTCGCGTCAAGGGCAACGGTGCTCGCGTCATCAGGGACCCGACGAAGGCCATGGGCGTCCACGGGCTGCATGACTGGTGGTATCGCCGGCTCCAGGTTGCGGGCGTCGTCGCCGAGGGCGTCACAAACGGCGAGCGGATGCACAAGGCCCGCCACACCGCCGGTCAGCGAGTGCTCGACGCGACCGGAAACTCAAGGCGGTGCAGAAACTCCTCGGACATTCGTCAATTCAGACGACGGGAGATATCTACGCCGATTGGGACATCGACGCGCTCACGGCGACGATGGCGCAGGTGCTCTCCGAGGACACCTAAAGTAAATCGTTCCCGGCGGCGTTTCTAAAAACCCTGCAAAATGGAGACGGTGGGAATCGAACCCACGTCCGCGACCGCGTGAAGGTGGCGTCTACGAGCGTAGCCGGCGCTCTGATCTCGTCCCCCGCTCGCCTCGCCGGCGGGGTTGCGGGGGACCAGCCCACTGAACTTTCCCCGGCTTGGCGCGGGCGGACCGCGCCGGGTTAGCCTGCTATCTGATCCCGGTGATCCCCGCCGCAGGCTGCGGGGGCCGAGACCTCATCGTCCTAGTTGTTGCTAGGCGGCGAGGGCGTACTCGTGAGAGTCCGCACGTATTGGTTTTCCGGGTGATTTACGAGGCCGCCCGGAACCTCGACTCGCGACCACCCCCACGAACCGACCACGTCGAAGCCTGTCGTCCCCGGGGGTATTTCGATGCTGCCGAGAGATCGTAGCGCGTGCGATCGGGCCCCTCCCCTGCGTCCCGCGCCGCGCTTAAACGAAAGCGACGCGGACCGAGCCGTTTGAGGGACCCTCCTCCGACTGCCCCGAAGGGCTGCCGGTCTCTGGGTGGCGCGGCCTTACACCTCGGTGGCCTCGCTCTTTACGGCTCAAATCCGCGTCTGGGTGCAACATACGGCGGCCCCCGATCCGATGCAAGAGCGCCGCGACGCCGATCCCGCATAGTGCGGAAAAATTGCTCTTTAGGAGCCCCGTAGGGGCGGCGTGCCACACTGTGAGGACCATGGAATCGCCCTCCGGGTGGTCGCTGCTGGATCCGCCACCGCCCGTCACCACGACGCCCCCGCCTGCAGCGGGCGCCGCACAAGCATTCGGCAGACCGAAGCGCTCCTGGCTTCGCGAGAAGCTCGGCGCCGCCGGCGCCGCGATCGTCGCGCTGCTGGCGAAGGTCAAGGCGGTCCTGCTGTTTCTGCCCAAGATCAAGCTCCTGGCGACAGCGGGCACGGCCCTCGTCTCGGTCGCCGCCTACGCGTCGATCTGGGGCTGGCAGTTCGCGGTCGGCTTCGTGGTTCTCATCTTCATCCACGAGATGGGTCACGTCGTCGCCCTTCGCCGCCATGGCATCCATGCGAGCGCGCCGATGTTCATTCCCTTCATGGGGGCCGTCATCTGGGCTCGTTCGCTCGGTAACGACGCGCTGACCGAGGCCCGTGTGGGTCTCGCCGGTCCGATCGCCGGCGGTTTGGCATCGGCGGTCGTGGCGATCGTCGGTCTCGCCACGCACACCGAGCTGCTCGAGGCGCTCGGCTACATCGGCTTCCTGCTCAACCTCTTCAACCTCCTGCCCGTCACGCCGCTCGACGGCGGGCGCGCGATGGCAGCGATGGCGCCGTGGCTTTGGTTCGCGGGCTTCGGCGGGCTGGTCCTGCTCGAGTTTCTCGAGCCCAACCCGATCCTTCTGATCATCTGCCTGGTCGCCGCGTACGACCTCTACAACCGCTGGCACCGGCGCAACTCCCCGAGCGCGCTGCAGAGCGCCTACTACCGCGTCTCGCCGCGCAACCGCGTGCTCGTCGGGATCGTCTACCTGGCGCTGATCGCGGGCCTGGCGGTGGGCATGCACTTCACCTACCTGCACCGCACGATCTAGCCGCGCTGCGCCTCGCGCAGGCCGCGCTCGATCTCGCGCGACGCGTCGCGCCGGCGCAGGGTCTCGCGCTTGTCGTGGGCGTCCTTGCCGCGCGCGAGTGCGATCTCGACCTTCGCTCGCGGCCCGGCGAAGTAGATCCGCGTCGGCACGAGCGTCAAGCCGCGCTCGGCGACGCGCGCGCCGAGCCGGTCGAGCTCACGGCGGTGCACGAGCAGCTTGCGCTCGCGCTCAGGCTCGTGGTTCTCCCGGCTCGCCGGGCCGTAGGGCGGGATATGGACGTTGCGAAGCCACAGCTCGCCGCCCGCGATCGTCGCGTAGCCGTCCTTCAGCTGGGCGCTCCCGTCGCGAAGCGACTTGACCTCGGTCCCCGTCAACACGATGCCGCATTCGATCCGCTCGAGCAGGTTGAAGCGATGCGCCGCGTAGCGATTCGACGCAACGTCCCCCGGCGCGACCTTCTTCTTGGCCTTGGCCATCATCCGACAGTAGCGGCTCAGCCAACGTCCAGGTCGACGCGGCCGCGCAGCACGTCGATGCTCTCGACGCGCACCGCGAGCGGGTCGCCAAGGCGGATCACCGCGCCGGCGCGCTCGCCGTGCAGGATCGTCCCCTCGTCGTTGAGCTCCCACCACTCGCGCGAGCCGGCACCGGCGCGCAGGCGACGCACCGCGACCATTCCCTCGAAGCCGTCGCCGAAGGCGACGAACGCACCGGCGCCGATCAGCCCGGTCACCTCACCCTCCCAGACGCGCTCGGAGTCCTCGCGCGTGAGCAGGAAGCAGCGCGCGATGTCGTCCGCGGAGCGCTCGATATCGACCGCCTCGCGCTCGCGAAACGAGGTCCACTCGCCGAGCTCCGCGAGCTCGCCGGCAATCGGAGCCAGCTCGCCCGCGCCGACCGCGGCAAGCAGCGCCCGGTGGCAGACGATGTCGGGGTAGCGGCGAATCGGCGAGGTGAAGTGGCAGTAGCGCGCCGAGCGAAGCCCGGCGTGGCCGATGTTGCGCGGTGAGTAGTAGGCCTGCTTGAGCGAGCGCAGCACGAGCGAGGAGAACGCGCGCCGCCCGCGTCCGCTCGAGCGAACATAGCTTTTGACAGCCTGGGAGATCAGCCCGACGAGCTCGCCCGCCTGCGAGGGGAGAAGGTTCTTGCCGACCGGCGGCGTCGGGACGTCCAGTGAGGCGAGCGCCGCGACGAGACGCTCGACGCTCGACGCGTCGGGCTCCTCGTGGACGCGGTAGAGCGTCGGCTCTCCCCGCTCGACGAGCAGACCGGCGACCTGCTCATTGGCGGCGATCATCAGGTGCTCGATCAGACGGTGCGACTCGGTCTGCTCGCCGATCCGCAGCGAGCGCACGTTCCCGGCGCGATCGAGCTCGAACTCGGGCTCTGATCCGGCGACCTCGAGCGCGCCGCGGCGCATCCGTGCCTCCCCGAGCGCCGCGGCCGCCTCACGCGCCGCCTCAAGCGTCGCCGCCCAGCCCTCGCCGGCCTGCTCCTCGCCGGCGAAGATCCGATCGACCTGGTCGTAGTCAAGGCGCGCGTCGGAGCGGATCGTCGAACGCGCGAACGACGCCCGCAGGACGCGCTCGCCGGCGAGCTCGAGCTCCGCGGTCACCGCCAGACGGTCCTCGCCCGGCACGAGCGAGCAGCGTTCGTTGGAGAGCGCCGCGGGCAGCATCGGCTCGACCGTCCCGGGCACATACACGCTCGTCGCGCGTCGCCGCGCCTCGCGATCGAGCAGCGATCCGGCGCCGACGTAGGCGCAGACGTCGGCGATGTGGATCCACACGCGCCAGGATCCGGCCGCCATCCGCTCCGCCGAAACCGCGTCGTCGAAGTCGCGTGCCGACGACGGGTCGATCGTGATCGTCGGCAGCGCCCGCAGGTCAAGCCGCGAACCGGCCGCCTCCTCGCGCGGCTCGGCCTTCTGCGCCGCGCGCTCGACGGCCGGGTCGAATCCGCGCGCGAGGCCGCGGTGAAGCAGCAGGGCCTCGATCACATCGGCCGCGACATCCGGGCGCCCGATCCGCCGCACGATCTCGGCGCGACTGCCGCGGCGGGTCTGGCGCAGGCGCACGAGGACGAGGTCGCCAGCCCGCGCGTTGGCGCGGCGCACGTCGACCGCCAGCCCTCCGCCGCCCGACGCGCGCCCGAACAGCTCGCGGGCGACGGTGAAACGACCCCGCCGCTCGAGGACGGCGGGGAACCCAGCGCTCACCCGGCTTTGGCCGCCAGCAGGCGCAGCGCGGCCCGCAGCTGCGGGTCCCCTGCCCGAGGGGCGCCCGGGGGCCCCGCGGGGACGACCACGTTCGGCTTGATCCCCGCTCCGCGGCGCAGGCCGCCGGCGCCGAGGTTGGTGCCGTTGGGAAGGAAGTACTCGCCCACGGTCACGGCGACCGCCCCGCCATTGGTCAGCGGCTGGATCTGCTGATAGACGCCCTTGCCGTAGGTCCGCGTGCCGACGATGACGGCGCGGTGGTGATCCTGGAGCGCGCCGGAGGTGATCTCCGCCGCCGACGCGGTGTCGCCGTTGACGAGCACCGCCATCGGCAGCGTCGGCGCGATCGGGTGGCCGGTCACATAGAGCGTGCTGGTCGGCTGTGTGCGGCCCTTCGTCGTCACGACCTTGCCGTGGGCGACGAACATGCTGACGACGAGCTGGGCCTCGGTCACCAGGCCGCCCGGGTTGTCGCGCAGGTCGAGCACGAGCGCCCTGACGTGGCGGGCGAGCACCGCGTCAAGCGCCTGCGCAACCTCGCCGTGGACGCCCGGGACATCGAACGTCGGCAGATCGATGATCCCGATCGGCACGCCGTGGTAGGAGGTGACGCTGTCGAGGACGATCGGGGCGCTGATCTCCCCGCGCGCGACGCGCACGTGAAACTCGCTGCCGCCGCGGTCGATCCCGAGGTTGACGATGCTCCCGGCCGGCCCGCGAACCGCCTTCGTCGACGCGTTCGAGCTGAGCCCCGCCAGCGAGCGGCCGCCGGCGGCGGTGATCACGTCGCCCGAGCGCAGCCCGGCCTTCGCGGCCGGGCCGCCCGGGAAGACGTTCTCGATCAGCAGTCCCTTCGCGACGTTCTCGACGTCGATCCCGATCCCCGAGAAGTGCTGCGGAGTCGGGTGGTTGAAGGCGTTGTACTCAGCCGGCGTCTCGTATGTCGCATAGGGGTCGCCGAGGCTCGCCACGGCGCCCGCGATCGCACCGTTGATCAGCCCCGTGCGCCCGACGGGCCGGAAGTCGTCGTGCTGGATGTCGCTGAGCGCCTCGCTGATGATCGTGTCGTGCGGGTTGGCGACGAACGCGCTGCGCAGGAAGCCCGGCAGGTCGCTCGGATGGCCGCCCCACCAGATGCCGAAGGCGAGGACGATCAGGACCGCGACGACCTTGGCCGTGGGATTTGACTTCGCCGTCAACGCGGCTCAGCCTACCGAGCGCGCAGGGCGTCTCGCGCAGGCCGCAGGGACCGGCGGCCGCCACTCACTAGGCTTGTGCGCGATGCCGGCGATCACGACCATCACCTCAGCCAGCGGCCTGCCCGTTCACCGCATCTCGATACCGGGCACGCGGGCGCTGACCTCGCTCGTCGCCTTCGACGCCGGCGCACGCTCGGAGCGCCCCGAGGAGAACGGGATCGCCCACTTCCTCGAGCACCTCATCTTCAAGGGCGGCGAGTCCTACCCCACCTACCGCGACGTCAACGAGACGGCGGAGCGGATGGGCGCCGTGATCAACGCCTACACGAGCCACGACATCGTCGCCTTCCACGTGACCTCGCGCGCCGAGGCCGCCCCCGCGGCGATCGATCTGCTCAGCGACATCGCCGGGCGCCCGCGCATCGACCCCGCCGAGCTCGACCGCGAACGCGGCGTCGTGATCCAGGAGATCGCGCGCGCCGACGACCAGCCGGCGGTACTGGCGGCGCACCTCGCCGACCGCGCCGCCAACGGCGAGCACCCGCTGGGCCGACCCGTGCTCGGACCCGCGGAGCATCTGCGCAGCTTCAGCCGCGAGGAGATCGTCGCCTTCCGCGACCGCCGCTGGTCACCGGGGCGCGGCGGCGCGTTCCTCGTCGGCAACACCGAGCACCTTCCGCCCGACGAGCAGCTGAGCGAGCTGTTCGGGCGCTTCCCGAGCCTTCCGGAGCCCGACGCCTGGGAACCTGCGCCGGCGTTTGAGCCGAAGACGCTCGTCGAGCAGCGCGACTCAAACCAGTCGCATCTGCGGATGATCTACCGCATCGGCGCCCACTCGAGCACGGTTCGTGCACGCGCCGCGATCGGCATCTACTCGACGCTGCTGGGCGGCTCGATGGGCTCGCGCCTGTTCGATGAGATCCGCGAGCAGCGCGGCCTCTGCTACTCGGTCTGGGCTGCTGAGCATACCTACGCCGACGCGGCGACGCTCAACGTCGGGGCCGGCCTTGAGTCGGCGAAGTGCGCCGAGGCCTACGCGCGGATGCGCGCGATCGTCGATGAGCTGCGCCGCGACGGGCCGAAGGAGGCCGAGGTCGAGCGGGCGCGCGCCTACAGCAGCGGCCGGCTCGTGCTGGCGTTTGAGAACTCGGGCGCCGTCGCGCGCCACGCCGCGACCAACTCGATCGTCTACGGCGAGGACATCGACTCCGACGCCGCGATCGACGCCTTCGACGTCGTCACCTTCGACGAGGTCGCCGCCGTCGCGCGATCGATCAGCGAGGAGCTCGCCGTGGCCTGCGTCGGCCCCCACGACGCCGGCGAGTTCTAGCGTCGCGACGCCGCGCTAGGCGCTGATCGCGACCATCCGCTCGATCGCGAGCCGCGCCGCGGCCGCGATCTCGGCCGGCACGCGGACCTCGGCGACGCCGTCGCGCAGGCTGTCGCGGAGCTTGGGCAGCGTGATCATCTTCATGAAGCGGCACGAGGCCTCGGCGTTGGCGGCGATGAACTCGGCCTGCGGCGCCGCCTGGCGAAGCGGGTAGAGCATCCCAATCTCCGTCGCGACGATCGCGCTGCGCCCGGCCCCAGCGTCGTGCGCGTAGCGCAGCATCCCGCCGGTTGAGAGCATCCGCACGCCATCGGCGTCGACGTCTCCGGCCGCGACGTACTCCATCACCGACGTCGAGCAGCCGCACTCGGGGTGGATCAGGAAGTCCGCTCCGGGGTGGGCGGCGCGCGCCGCCGCGATGTCGGCCGGGCGGATTCCCGCGTGGACGTGGCACTCGCCGTCCCAGACGTGCATCCGCCGCCCGGTCTCGCGTTCGACGTAGGAGCCGAGGAACATGTCCGGGCCGAACAGGATCTCGCTGTCCTCGCCGTGGGTCGCATAGATGTAGCGGACGACGGCGACGGCGTTCGCGGACGTGCAGCAGTAGTCGGTCAGCGCCTTCACCTCGGCTGAGGTGTTGACGTACATCACGACGATCGCCCCCGGATGCTCAGCCTTCCACTCGCGCAGCTGCTCGGCGGTGATCGAGTCTGACAGCGAGCAGCCGGCTTCGGGGTCGGGGATCAGGACGGTCTTCTGCGGCGAGAGGATCGACGCCGTCTCGGCCATGAAGTGGACGCCGCAGAAGGCGATCGTCGAGGACTCGGTGCGCGCCGCCTGCTGGGAGAGGCCGAGCGAGTCCCCAACGAAGTCCGCGACGTCCTGGATCTCAGGCAGCTGGTAGTTGTGGGCGAGGATCACCGCGTCGCGCGCGGCGGCGAGCGAGCGCACCTCGGCGGAGAGCTCGGCGATCTGCGCGCCGTCAAGCGGCGCGGCCTCGCCGGCCATCGGCAGCGCGTTCATGCCAGAAGCTCCAGTTGCAGTGAGAGGTCAAGCGCCGGTGCCGAGTGGGTCAACGCACCCATCGATACGAAGTCTACGCCGGTGCCCGCGACTGCCCGGAGCGTCTCTAGCGTCACGCCGCCGCTGGCCTCGAGCTCGGCGCGGCCGTCCACCTGGGCGACCGCCCGGCGCAGCTCCTCGACGCTCATGTTGTCAAGCAGCAGCCGCGGCGCACCGGCCGCGAGCGCCTCGTCGATCTCACCGGCGTCTCGCACCTCGACCTCGAGCGGCACCTGCGGGGCCCGCTCGCGGGCCGCCGCGACCGCCGCGGCGATGCCGCCGGCGACCGCGATGTGGTTCTCCTTGATCAGCACCGCGTCGTAGAGGCCGATCCGGTAAATGACGCCGCCTCCCGCGGCGACCGCCGCCTTCTCGAGGATCCGTAGCCCCGGCGTCGTCTTGCGCGTGTCGAGCACCCGCGTGGCGCTCCCCTCGACGGCCGCGACCGCGCGGGCCGTCGCCGTCGCGACACCCGACAGGCGGGCGAGGAAGTTGAGCGCCGTCCGCTCAGCGGCGAGCAGCGCCCGCGCGTCGCCTGAGACGACCAGCACCACCGCGCCCGGCTCGCCCCAGCGCCCCTCGACGCCGCGCTCCTCGAGCACCACGCCGGGATCGAGCAGCGAGAAGGCGAGCAGCGCCGCATCGACGCCGTAGACGACGCCCTCGGCCTTCGTGACGATCCTCGCCCGCGCGCGCGTCCCCGCGGGCACGGTCGCCTCGCCCGTCACATCCCCCGCCCCGATGTCCTCCTCGAGCGCCCGCCGCACGAGGTCGGCGAGGGCGCCCTCGCTCACGAGCGCGAGGCCCACAGCAGGTAGGCCCGCACGAACGCGTCGAGGTCGCCGTCGAAGACCTTCTGCACGTCGCCGGTCTCCTGGCCGGTGCGCAGGTCCTTGACGATCGTGTACGGGTGGACGACGTAGTTGCGGATCTGCGAGCCGAAGTTCACATCGAGCGCCTCGCCGCGCTCGCGCGCGATCTCCTCGCGCCGCGCCGCCTCCTCGCGCTCGGCGAGCTTGGCGCGCAGCATCGCCATCGCCGTGGCGCGGTTGGAGGACTGCGAGCGCTCGTTCTGGCACTGCACGACGATCCCGCTCGGGCGGTGCGTGATCCGCACCGCCGTGTCGGTCTTGTTGACGTGCTGGCCGCCGGCGCCGCTCGCGCGGTAGGTGTCGACCTGCAGGTCGTCGTCGGCGATCTCGATCTCCCCCTCGCCCTCGACGACCGGCGCGACCTCGACGCCGGCGAAGCTCGTCTGGCGCCGCGAGGCCGAGTCGAAGGGCGAGATGCGAACGAGGCGGTGGACGCCCTTCTCGGCACTGTAGAGCCCGTAGGCGTTCTCGCCCGAGACGCGGAAGGAGGCCGACTTGATCCCCGCCTCCTCGCCCGGTGACTCCTCGAGCAGCTCGACCTCGAAGCCTCGCTTCTCCGCCCAGCGCATCTCCATTCGCAGCACCATAGCCGCCCAGTCCTGGGCGTCGGTGCCGCCAGCGCCGGCGTTGATCGTGACGATCGCGTCGCCGCCGTCATAGGTCCCCGAGAAGAGCCGCTCCTCCTCGAGTGAGAGCAGACGCTCCTCGATCGAGCGCAGCTGCTCGTCGAGCTCGGCGGCCAGCTCCGCATCGTCCTCGGCGAGCTCGGCGAGCGCCTCGAGGTCGTCGGCGTCGGTGGCGACCGAGCGGTAGCGCTCAAGGCGCCGCGTCACGCGCGCGTGCTCGGCTCCAACCTTCGCCGCGGCCTCGGAGTCATCCCAGAAGCCCGGCTCCCCCATCTGCGTTTCGAGCGCGCCGACGCGCTCCTCGAGTGCGGCCGGGTCAAAGATAGTCCGAGAGCAGCGCGAGCTGCTCACGGATCGCCGCAAGCCGTGCCGGCGTCGGCTCCTCGGCGGGGGCGGCGGTCATGCGCCGTGGCAGCGCTTGAACTTCTTGCCGGAGCCGCACCAGCAGGGGTCGTTGCGGCCGACCTGCTCGTCGCTTGAGACGCGCCGCTGCTCGACCGCCGCGGGCATCTCCTCGACGTATTCGCCGCCGCCCGAGGCGTCCTCGACGGCGGCCGCGGCGAGCGCGCCCGACCCGGCGCTGATCCCCGAGGAGTAGCTGACGCGGCTGGCACCGCCGGTCGCCGAGCCCGACGGCTGGTAGGAGCGCGCCTGCGGCGCGGCGGCGCCGTTGCCGCCCGCGCCGTTGGGGAGCTCGGTCTGGACCTGGACGTGGAAGATCAGCCGCGCGAAGTCCGACCAGACGCTGTTCATCAGATCCTCGAACAGCGTGAAGGCCTCGTTCTTGTAGGCGACGAGCGGCTCGATCTGGGCGAAGCCGCGCAGGTGGATGCCCTCGCGCAGGTAGTCCATGTCGTGGAGGTGCTCGCGCCAGCTGTCATCGATCGTCTGCAGCAGCAGGAAGCGCTCGAGCGCGCGCATCAGCTCCTCGCCGAGCTCCGCCTCGCGCGCGTCGTACTGCGCGATCGCGTCGGCGATGACCGTGTCGACCAGCTCGCTGTGGTCGGCGCGGCCCTGCTCGCGGCCGAAGCCGGCGAGGTCGATCGAGATCGGGTAGATCGCCGCGAGCGCGCCGTAGAGCGCGCCGACGTCCCAGTCCTCGACGTAGTCGTCGGCGGTGTACTCCTCGATCGTGCGCTCGAGCACCGCGCTCACCTCGTCGCGGGCCTGGGCGAGGTTGGCCCCCTCGAGCACCTGGTCGCGCAGCGCGTAGATCACGCGGCGCTGCTCGTTCATCACATCGTCGTATTCGAGCGTGTGCTTGCGCTGCAGGTAGTGCTGCTCCTCGACCTTCTGCTGGGCCTTCTCGATCTGCTTGGAGAGCAGGCCCGCCTCGATCGGCTCCTCGTTGCCCTCGACGTCGACGGTGCCGAGGCGGTCGAGGATGCGGTAGATGCGGTCGCCCGCGAAGAGGCGGATCAGATCGTCCTCGGCGGAGAGGAAGAAGCGGCTCTCGCCGGGGTCGCCCTGGCGCCCGGCGCGGCCGCGCAGCTGGTTGTCGATCCGCCGCGACTCGTGGCGCTCGGTGCCGATGATGTAGAGGCCGCCGGCCTCGAGCACGCGCTCGCCCTCGCCCTCGACGGTCGCGCTGACGGCTGGCAGGCGCTCGGCGAAGTGCTCATCGTAGCCCTCATCGCCCGGGTGCAGGCCGAGCTTGGCGAGGTCGAGGCGCACGAGATGCTCGGGGTTGCCGCCGAGCTTGATGTCGACGCCGCGGCCGGCCATGTTCGTCGCGATCGTGACGGCGCCGAGACGCCCCGCCTCGGCGATCGTCTCGCCCTCGCGCTCGGCGTACTCGGGCTTCGCGTTCAGCACCGAGTGCTCGATCCCCCGCCGGCGCAGGCGCGTCGAGAGCAGCTCCGAGACCTCGACGGAGATCGTGCCGACGAGGATCGGCTGGCCGTTGGCGTGCCGCGCCGCGATCTCGCGCTCGACCGCCGACCACTTGCCCTCCTTGGTCTTGTAGACCTGATCGTTGCGGTCGTCGCGGACCATCGGCTGGTTGGTCGGGACCTGGACGACGGGCAGCTCGTAGATCTTCATGAACTCGGTCGCCTCGGTCAGCGCCGTGCCCGTCATGCCGCTCAGCTTGTCGTAGAGGCGGAAGTAGTTCTGGAGGGTGATCGTCGCGAGCGTCTGGTTCTCCTCCTGGACCCGCACGCCCTCCTTGGCCTCGATCGCCTGGTGCAGCCCCTCCGACCAGCGGCGCCCCTCGAGCGTTCGGCCGGTGAACTCGTCGATGATCTTCACCTCGCCGTCGTGGACCTGGTAGTCGACGTCGCGCTTGTAGAGCGACTCGGCCTTCAGCGCCTGGTGGAGGTGGTTGACGAGGTGGCCGTTCTCGGGCTGGTAGAGATGGTCGATGTGCAGGAAGCGCTCGGCCTTGGCGACGCCGAGCTCGCTGACGGCGATCGTCTTGTGCTTTTCGTCGAACTCGTAGTCGTAGTCGGCGATGAACGCCTTACGCGACATCGGGTCCATGCCCTCCGGGGCCTTGCCGGCCACCATCGTGGGCGCGAGGCGCGCGAACTGGACGTAGAGCTCGGCCGCCTGCTCGGGGGCGCCGCTGATGATCAGCGGCGTGCGCGCCTCATCGATCAGGATGTTGTCGACCTCGTCGACGATCGCGAAGGTGTGCGCGGTGACGGGCCGCCCGTCCTCGTCGCGGCGGCCGCCGTTTTGGACCTTGTCCTCGAGCGCGCCGGCCATGTTGTCGCGCAGGTAGTCGAAGCCGAACTCCGAGTTTGTGCCGTAGGTGACATCGCACGCGTAGGCGTGGATCTTCTCCTCGGTCGGCTGGGCGGACTGGAGGATCCCGACGCTCACGCCGAGCGCGTCGTAGATCGGCGACATCCACTCGGCGTCGCGGCGCGCGAGGTAGTCGTTGACCGTCACGACGTGGACGCCATCGCCGGCGAGGGAGTTGAGAACGACCGCGAGCGTCGCCGTCAGCGTCTTGCCCTCGCCGGTGCGCATCTCGGCGATCGACCCGCCGTGCAGCACCATCGCGCCGATCAGCTGGACGTCGAAGTGGCGCATCGCCATCCGCCGGCGGCCGGTCTCGCGCACGAGCGCGAAGCATTCGGGCAGAAGGTCGTCGAGCGACTCGCCGCCGGCGCGGGCGCGCTCGCGCAGCTCATCGGCGCGCGCGCGAAGCTCCTCGTCTGAGTCGAGCTCGAGCTCGGCCTCCCAGGCGCCGACCTGCTCGACGCGCTGCTCGTAGCGGCGGAACTGCTTGCCCTCGCCGATGTTGAGGGCGCGGTCGAGAATCCCCATAGCTCCTCAGCCTAGCAATGCCCGCAGCGGGCAAAGCCGATCCGCGGGGCCGCTAGGAGCCGCGCGGGCGAAGGCTTGCAGCGATGTCGGAGTGCCCGGCGATGGCGCCGATCAGGATCGTCCCCGGAGCCGCCTCACCGCCCGGGAAGACGATCGAATCGCGAAGCGCCGCGCGCGCGCCGATCCGCGCGCCGTCGCCGATCGCGACGGGCCCCATCAGCCGCACGCCCGCGCCGATCTCAACGTCGCGGCCGATCCAGACCGGGCCCTCGACGGCCTCGGCGGCGTCGATCGAGGAGCCCGCCCCGACGATCACGCCGTCCCCGACGCGCTCGCCCTCGACCGCGATCCGAAGCTCGCCGCTGATCGCGTCGAACGTCCCCTGGCGAAGCTCGGCGAGTGAGCCGATGTCGTTCCAGTACTCCTCAACGCGGTGCACGTAGAAGGGCACGGAGCGCTCGAGCAGGACCGGGAAGACGTCGTGCGCCCAGTCGACGAACGGCTCGGGCGGGAAGTGCTCGAAGATCTCGGGCTCAAGGCAGTAGATGCCGCAGTTGCCGAGATCAGAGCGCGCGTCCTCGGGCTCCGGCTTCTCCTGGAAGCCCGTGATCCGCCCGTCGGCCTCGTGCAGCACGACGCCGTACTCGCGCGTGTCGGCCACGGGCTTGGCGGCGAGCGTCATCAGCGCGCCGCGCGCGCGGTGCGTCGCGACGAGCGCGTCGAGGTCGACGTCGGTCAGGGCGTCGCCGGAGATCACAAGGAAGGTCTCATCGCCGAGCAGGTCGGCGCAGTTGCGCACGCCGCCGGCGGTCCCGAGCAGCTCCTCCTCGTAGCGGAACGAGATCCGCTCGCCGAAGTAGCTTCGGATCGGATCGGGGAAGTAATGGAGGTTTGAGACGATCCGATCGATCCCGTGGCGCTCGAGCAGATCGACGATGTGCGCCATCACAGGCCGGTCGAGGACCGGCACCATCGGCTTGGCTATCTCGTAGGTGATTGGCCGCAGGCGTGTTCCGAGCCCGGCGGCGAGGACCATGGCGCGCATCGCGCGCCCCACGCTAACGAAACGGCCGCAGGTAGCGCTCCTGGTCGACGCTGAGGACGTCGATCTCGATCCCGAGCGTCGCGAGCTTGAGCCGCGCGACCTCCTGGTCGATCGACTGCGGCACCGCGTGAAGGCCCGGCGCCGCGCGCTCTCCCGCGCCGGCGATCGCGGCGACCGTGAGCGCCTGGGCGGCGAAGGAGAGGTCCATCACCGACGCCGGATGCCCGGCGGCGGCGGCCAGGTTGACGACGCGGCCCTTGGCGACCAGATGAAGGCGGCGCCCGTCGACGACGTACTCATCGACGAGCGGGAGCACCTCGCGCGGCGGCCCCTCAGCGATCGCCGCCAGCTCGCCGAGTGAGATCTCGACGTCGAAGTGGCCGGCGTTGGCGAGCACCGCGCCGTCGCGCATCAGCTCGAAGTGCTCGCGGCGCAGCACGTCGGGCGCGCCGGTGACGGTCACGAACACCTCTCCCACCCGCGCCGCCTGCAGCGCGCTCATCACCTCATAGCCCTCCATCCGCGCCTCGAGCGCGGCGACCGCGTCGACCTCGCAGACGATCACCGCGGCGCCCATCCCCTTCGCGCGCGCCGCCACGCCGCGCCCCGCCGAGCCGAAGCCGAGCACGACGACGGTGCGCCCGGCGAGCAGCAGGTCGGTCGCGCGCAGCAGGCCGTCGAGCGTCGACTGCCCGGTCCCGTAGCGGTCGTTGAAGACGCGCTCGGTGAGCGACTCGTTGATCGCCAGCACGCCGCAGCGAAGCTCCCCGGCGGCGGCCATCGCGCGCAGCCGCACGAGCCCCGTCGCCGTCTCCTCGGTCGCGGCGAGCACGCCGTCGGCGGCGCCCTCGCCATGGGCGGCAACGATCAGCTCGGCGCCGTCGTCGACGAGGATCTCCGGCGCGCCGCCGAGCAGCTCGCGCAGGTGGCGCTCGTAGGCCGAGCGGTCCTCGCCGCGGCGCCCGAGCACGAGCGCGCCATGGTCGCCGACGAGCGCCGCGGCGACGTCGTCCTGCGTGGAGAGCGGGTTCGCCGCGCACAGCGACACCGCCGCGCCGCCCGCGACCCAGGCGCGGATCAGGTTCGCCGTCTCGGCCGTGATGTGCAGGCAGGCCGAGATCCGGCGGTTCTCAAGCGGCCGCTGGGCCTCGAAGCGCTGGCGGATCGCCGCGAGCACCGGCATCTGCCCGTCGGCCCACGCGATCCGCGCCGCGCCGGCGGCGGCCAGCGCCGAGCCGCGGGCGCCCCGCCCGCTGCGCGTGCGCCCGTTGGCCGCCTGCGGCGTCATCGGAATGGCTGCGGCGGGGCGGCGCCGGCGATCACGCCGCCGCCGCGCACCGCCCGCGCGCTCTAGTAGCGGTAGTGGTCCGGCTTGTAGGGACCCTCGACGGGCACGCCGATGTAGGCGGCCTGATCGTCGGTCAGCTTCGTCAGCTTGACTCCGACGTGGTCGAGGTGCAGCCGCGCGACCTTCTCGTCGAGGTGCTTGGGCAGCACGTAGACGCGCTTCTCGTATTCGTCGTTCTTGGTGAACAGCTCGATCTGGGCGATCGTCTGGTTGGAGAACGAGTTCGACATCACGAACGACGGGTGGCCGGTCGCGTTGCCGAGGTTCAAGAGGCGCCCCTCGGAGAGGACGATGATCGAGTGGCCGTCGGGGAAGCGCCACTCGTCGACCTGCGGCTTGATGTTGATCCGCTCGATCCCCGGGAAGTTCTCGAGCCCGAGCATGTCGATCTCGTTGTCGAAGTGACCGATGTTGCCGACGATCGCCTGGTGCTTCATCCGCGCCATGTCGGCGACGGTGATGATGTCCTTGTTGCCGGTCGTCGTGATGAACACGTCGGCGGTCTCGACGACGTCCTCGAGCGTCAGCACCGGGTAGCCCTGCATCGACGCCTGGAGCGCGCAGATCGGGTCGATCTCGGTGATGATCACCTTCGCGCCCTGGACGCGCAGCGACTCCGCCGAGCCCTTGCCGACGTCGCCGAAGCCGCAGACGACGGCCGTCTTGCCGGCGAGCATCACGTCGACGGCGCGGTTGATGCCGTCGACGAGCGAGTGGCGGCAGCCGTAGAGGTTGTCGAACTTGGACTTCGTCACCGAGTCGTTGACGTTGATCGCCGGGAACAGCAGCTCGCCGCGCTCGGCCAGCTGGTAGAGGCGGTGGACGCCGGTCGTCGTCTCCTCGCTGACGCCCTTGATCCCCGCCGCGATGTTGGTCCAGCGCGTCGCGTCCTCGGCGAGTGAGTCGCGCAGGTGGCTGAGGATGATCGCGAACTCCTCGTTCTCCGCCGTCTCGGGGTCCGGCACCGCGCCGGCGCGCTCGAACTCGACGCCCTTGTGCACGAACAGCGTTGCGTCGCCGCCGTCATCGAGGATCATGTTGGGGCCGCCGCCGTCGCTGAACGCCAGCGCGCGCTCGACGCACCACCAGTACTCCTCGAGCGTCTCGCCCTTCCAGGCGAAGACGGGCACGCCGGCCTGGGCGATCGCCGCGGCGGCGTGGTCCTGGGTCGAGAAGATGTTGCAGGAGCACCAGCGCACCTCGGCGCCGAGGGCGACCAGCGTCTCGATCAGCACGGCGGTCTGGATCGTCATGTGCAGCGAGCCCGTGACGCGCGCGCCGCGCAGCGGCTTCGCGTCCTGGTACTCGCGGCGGATCGACATCAGGCCCGGCATCTCGTGCTCGGCGAGCTCGATCTCCTTGCGGCCGAAGTCGGCGAGCGAGAGGTCGGCGACCTTGAAGTCCTCGGTGGTTACTGTCATGCGGCCTCCAGTTGGGGGGTCTCGGCGGCGGCGAGGAGCGCCTGGTGCTTCTCCTGCTCCCAGCGCAGCCAGTCGTCGGCGGGAACGGATTGCGGACGCGCCGGCTCGGTCAGAAACCAGTCATCGACGGCGGCGGCGAGCGCCGGCTCGTTGCGCAGACGGCGCGCGAAGCCAAGCTCGGCGATGCCGAGATCGAACCGCGCGAGCAACTCGCGCAGCGTCCGCAGCCGCTGGAGCTGCGCCGGCCCGTAGAGGCGATAGCCCCCCGCGGAGCGGCGCAGCTCGAGCAGCCCGGCGCGCTCGACGTAGCGAAGCATCCGCGGCGACCAGCCGGTCGTCCGCGCCGCCTCGTTGATCGTCAGCGCCTCCATCACGTCGCCGCATACCTTACCACAGAAATGTCAAGGTTTGCTGTCGGGTCGGCGCATGCGCCGACCCGCGGGACCGTGCATGCACGGTCCCGGGACCGGGTGCATGCACCCGGTCCTACTCGCCGGGGGCCCCTACCCCGACGGCGTGAACGTACGGGTCTGCGCGCGCGCGGGCGGCAGCGCGATCGCCCCCGGGTAGGGCGCCGCGGCGTTCGGCGCGATCGTCGCCGCGACCTTCGAGCAGGATGTCGCATCGAACCCGCTTCGGCAGACGGTGCGCCGCCGCCAGGTCGTCGCGAACTTCCGCGTCAGCGCCGCGCCGGCCCTGGTCTGCTGGGAGCGCTTGATGAGCTGCCTGATCTTCGCGGCGGCGGCCTTGTGGCTCTCGCCCTTGAACCGGGCGCGGTGGGCTGCGTAGTAGGCATCGACCTGGGCGCTTGTGACGTGGCCCGCGCGCGCCTCGACCTGGCGGCTGATCGCGGTCGCCAGCAGGTTCAGGCGCGTGCGCCAGTGCAGGTCGGCGAGCGTCTGGCCCGACTTCGCCATGAACGCGTCGAGCGCGGCAGTGCTCTCAAGCGACGGCTTCGAGGTCCTGCGCTGGGCGGCGAAGCCGGCGTCGACCTGCGCGCGGGTGACCGTCAGGCCGCGGGCGTTCGCCTCGCCCTGGACCCAGATCGCCTGGACCAGGTAGCTCATGACCTGCTTGACGAGGCCGCGGTAGCTCTGCGCGCAGCGCTTTCGCAGCTGCGCGGGCGTGTCGCCCGCGGTCGCTGCCTGCTTTTGCAGCGCGGCGACGCAGGCCGTGTAGCCGGGCGGAAGCGGGAGCGGCGGCGCGGCGACGCCGCTGCTCGCCTGGCTCGAGTCGTTGGCCACGGTCAGCCAGTGCGTGAAGGCGGCATCGGAGATCGCGGCGCTGCCGATGACCGCCACCGGCGCGCCGGACGCGGCCGCGCCGCGGACGACGGCCGTCGCGGGTGCCGCCTGCAGGACCGCGCCGAGGCCGAGCGCCGCCAGCAGCGGCGCGGCCGCGAAGGCTGCCAGCCGGCGCCGCGAGCGGCGCCTGGCGCTCGTGCGCGCGAGCTCCCCCGGCGCTGAGGGTCCTAACCGCACCTCCGTCAAGGCTACGCGATGCGCTCGCCGCGCCGCCGCTATTGCGGGGCGACGACCTCGAGCCAGTCGAGCGTGCGGCCGCAGAGCGTCGCCGCGGCGCGCGCCGGCGTCGCCTGGATGTAGCGGCCCTGCCCGATCGGCGGCGCGAGCGCGATCGCGAACAGCTCGGTGTAGTAGGCCTCGCTGTCAGCGCTGCCCGGGCCGAGGCCCGCGTTCGGGTAGGTCACGGTGATCGTGTGCTTGCCCGCCGGCAGGTCGAGCGCCGGCCCGACCTGCTCGTAGGCGCCGGGCGGGTCCAGAGCATCTGAGACCGAGCCGATCGCGTGGCCGTCGAGGGACACGTCGAACCCGCGCTGGAAGCTCCCGCCGAGCCAGACCCGGTAGTTGTGGACGGGGTGCGCGAGCGTGATCGTCACCGTCTCGCTGGCCCCGGCGACGGCCGGCGAGAGGGTTGCGCCCGAGATGTACCACTGCGGCGGCGACCACACGCCCTGCGTCGCGCGCACGACATAGGGGTTC
Source organism: Solirubrobacteraceae bacterium (assembly GCA_036267075.1). GTDB lineage: Bacteria > Actinomycetota > Thermoleophilia > Solirubrobacterales > Solirubrobacteraceae > Palsa-513. Next base: position 155,558 of record DATAWT010000030.1, on the reverse strand, counting down.
GATCGCTCGTAGGCCAAAAGGTCGGCGTGATCGCGGCTCGCCGTCGCGGCGAGCGAGCGGACCTGCGTGCAGGCCGGCACGGCGGCGGGCTGGATCGGGCAGTCCGACTGCGCCGGCGCGTTCTGGGCGCTGCCGCAGTAGGAGTCGGTGATCACGTCGCCGAGCGGCACGTGATCGAGCACGCGCTCGCTCGGATGAAGCGGTTCCTGCCAGAGCTGGTAGTAGCGCCCGGACCAGACCGGGGCGCGCCCGTAGATCGACGGCGGGCGGCTGAGCGTCGGCGCGACGCGGAGCACCAGCGAGCGGTAGGGGCTCAGCGTGTCCAATCCGAAGGCGTCGATATCGGCCCACGCGGAGTCCGTCAGGACGGCGTTGCCGCGCGTCGGCAGCGCCGGACCGCGGTACTCGGCGGGCTCGATCGGCTGGCCGGCGCGCAGGAAGTGGCGGTCGGCGTAGATCTCGTACTCGTTGATGAAGGTCGGCGGCTCGCGCGCGGCGAGCGGCGCGATCGCCTGCAGCTCCGAGAGCCGCGCGCGCGGCGCCAGCGTGACGTTGTGGTACTGGAGGTAGTTCGACCAGATCACCCCGCCGGTGATCCCGCCGAGCGCGACGATGCCGGCGGCGAGCGCGAAGCGGTTGTCGCGCGAGAAGAGGACCGCGGCGCCGGTCATCCCGGCGAGCAGCACGGCGGGCGAGGAGAACGCCAGCGACTTGCCCATGATCCACGGCACCGTCCCCCGCTCCGAGAGGAAGGCGAGCACTACGAGCGCGACCGCGACGTAGAGGATCGGGCCGAGGGTCCGCCGCCACGCCATCCAGCCCAGACCGAACAGCGCGGCGGCGAAGACGAGGTAGACGAGGACGTGGTTGACGAGGCTCGGCGGCGGATTGACGAGGATCGAGGTGCGGAAGTCGCCGGTCAGCCAGACGCCCGCGACCTGGATCGCGCGAAGCGCCGAGGTCAGGTTGCCGTACATCGTTTCGTGGCTGGTGGTGACGGACCCCCCCTTCGAGGCCGGCACGAAGCCCTTCGTCGAGGTGACCGACACGTTGAGCAGGAGCCACGTGGGCAGCATCAGCGCCGCCGTCAGCGGCAGCGCCGCCAGGTAGCCCCACAGCTGCGGTAGGCCGCGGCGGCCCCGCAGCGCCACCGCGATCAGGACAGCCGCCGCGGCCGGCACCAGGTAGACGCCGGCGCCGACGCCGATCGTCACGATCAGCGCCGCGGCGGAGACCGCGAGCGGGATCGTGGCCCGCGCCGAGGCGAGCAACGGCTCCGGGCGCACCTCGCGCGCGAGCAGGCGCGCCGCCGCGGCGATCACCAGCGCCAGCAGGAACGCGATCGTCAGCTCCTTGATCCCACCCCAGGCGGCGTAGCCGAACAGCAGCGCGGACTGGGCGGCGATGAACGACACGAACGCCCGCAGCCAGCGCGACTCGATGACCGGCGTGACCAGGTCGTAGCAGCACAGCGCCAGCGCTCCGGCGCAGACGGCCATCGTCGGCTGGAAGATCCAGGCCACGTCGATCCCGGTGACCCAGTGGCCGATCCCGGTCAGCATGAACCCGCCCGCGGGATAGCCGGCGACCGTCAGGTTCGCGTTGAGCACCGTCCAGTAGGTCGAGGACGTCGACAGGTTCGACAGCGAGCGGCCGTGCGAGAAGAACTGGTCCATGAAGCCGAGCCACTGCGCCGTGTCGTCGAGGCGGATGTAGCCGAGGAAGGTGTCCTGGCCGCTGAAGATCACCGGGGCGCCGTAGACGAAGACGACGCCGATCGCGGCGAGGATCGCCTGCGGGGGCAGCGTCGCGCGCCGCCAGGCCCGCGCGAGCCCGGCGAGCGCTCCGGCCGCCACGATTGGCGCCGCGGCCTGCGCGGTCGGCTCGAACGCCGTCAGTAGCGCCGCGACGACGATCGCCGCGCCGAGCCCGAGCGCGATCGTCAGCGCGCCGAGGTCGCCGTCCCCGGCCGCCCAGGCGAGCAGCGACCCCCAGCCGAGCCCGACCGCGCCGAGCACGAGCGGGAACAGCACCCAGGAGAGGATCATCGACATGCGATGGCCATCCGGGGCGCGATCCTAGTGGGCGGCCCGCCCGGAAAGACCCGCTTGGCTAATCCCGCTCGGCGAGGAGCTGCTTGAACTCTTGAAGCGGCGGCGCGGGCGTGGGATCCGTGCCGTTGAGCGCCGCGAGGTAGCAGGACAGCAGATCGCCGAACAGGACCAGCGAGCAGACGCGCTCGAGCGGGCTCTGGCCGACCGTCGAGACCACGTGGCTCGAGTGGGCGTGTTCGTCGATGAACCGCTTCGTCAGCTCGATCCGCGTGCGCACGCGCGGGTGCGAGTCGCTGTCGTCGAGGAAGACGGCGCTGAAGGGGCCGTAGCGCCCGGCGCCGATCCAGCCCGCGATCTCGTTGTGATCGAGTTCGGGGAGCTCCGCGGCGAAAGCCGGCAGGCCGGCGTTCTCGTTGACCTGCGTCTTCCAGCGGTAGGCGACGGGAGCCGTCAGATCGGCGCCGGCGATGACCGCCACGCTGCCATGCAGCTCGCGCGCGAGCCGCTTGGGCGCGGCGTCCTCGCCGGCCTCGGGGCCCCACTGCGCGACGAGCGCCTCGAGGTGCGCGGCGGTCACGTCGATCTCCGCCGACATGCGCGGCGCCGCGCCGCAGAGCGCGGCGACCTCGAGTGCCGAGACGAGCAGGTAGGCGACCGCCGCGCGCGGCTCGAAGCCGGCCGGGATCGGGATCACCGGCACGCCGTCCTCGCGCGCCGCGGCGGCCAGCCGGCCGCCGGTCGTGACGACGATCCGCCGCGCGCCGAGCGCCCCGGCCGACTCGAAGCAGGCGAGCGTCTCCTCGGTCTCGCCCGAGTAGCTCGCGCACAGCACCGTGGTGTCGGGGGTCGTCCAGGGCGGGAGGCCGTAGCCGCGCGCGTAAAGGATCGGGCGGGAGGCGTGATCGCCGAGCGCCGCGCGAGCGAGCGAGCCGCCGATCGCCGAGCCGCCCATGCCGGCGACGATCAGCCCGCCGGGGGTGTCCTGCGGCTCGATCGCGGCGGACTCGACGCGCCACAGCGCGTCGCCGAGCTGGCCGGGCATGCCGACGATGCTCTCGATCATGCGCCCCGAGTCAAGCGACTCGAGCGCCGCGCGGTCAAGCGCGCTCACAGGCTCTCGCCCGGCCCGACGCGGGTGCCCGCGCCAAGGCGGCTGCCGTCGGCGATCTGCGCGTCCTCCCCCACCACGACATCCTCCTCGAGTTCGACGTTGGCGCCGATCTTCGCACGCTCGGCCACGATGCTGTCCTTGAGACGGGAGCCGGCGCCGATCTGCGCACCGGCGAGAACCACCGAACGCTCGATCGTCGCGCCCGCGCCGACGCGGACGCCCTCGCCGAGCACGACGAGCTCACCGATGCGCGCGTCGGCGGCGATCGCGCAGCTCGCCGGCACCCTCGCCGGCGCCGGGCCGCCGACCTCGACGGTGGCGGTGAGGATGTCGAAGCTGCCCTGGAGGTAGCGAGCCGGAGTGCCTATATCGAGCCAGTAGCCGTGGGCCTGGTAGCCGTAGAGGCCGTTTCCGACGAGCTTCGGCCAGATCTCGCGCTCGATCGAGATGGCGCGCCCGGGTTCGATCAGCTCGAGCATCTCGCGCTCGAGGACGTAGGCGCCGGCGCTGATCCAGTTGCCCTCGCCCTCAGAGCTCTCGCCCGGCTGGGGCTTCTCGAGGAACTCGAGGACGGCGCCGTCGCCGGCGGTGCGCACGAGACCGTAGGCGCTTGGATCCTCGACCTCGACGAGCGCCAGCGTCGCGGTGGCGCCGCTTCGCTCGTGGGCCTCGATCTGCGCGCCGAGGTCGATGTCGGTGAGGACGTCGCCGTTACAGACGACGAAGCGCGGCTCGGTCTCGAGCTGCTCGCGGGCGAGCGCCAGCGGGCCCGCCGTGCCGAGCGGCTCCTGCTCCTCGACGTACGCCAGGCGCACCCCGTAGCGCGATCCGTCGCCGAGCACCGACCGGACGCCGCCGGCGCCGAATCCGCAGCACAGCAGGATGTCCTCGACGCCGTGGCGGCGCAGCCAGTCGAGCATGTAGACGATGAACGGGCGGTCGACGAGCGTCACGACGGGCTTCGCGACGCGGCTCGTCAGCGGGCGCAGGCGGGTCCCCTCCCCGCCCGCCAGGATCACCGCGCGCATCGCCTCATGCGACGCCGATGCCCTCGTAGACGAGGCCCGCCGCGCGCACCGCGTCAGCATCGAGGGCGTTGCGCCCGTCGATCACGACGTTGCCGCTCATCGCGGCGGCGACCGCCTGCCAGTCGAGTGCGACGAACTGCGGCCACTCGGTCACCAGGACGATCGCGTCGGCCTCCTCGAGGACCTCCTCGACGGCCTGCGCGTAGTCGAGGTTGGGCATGATCTTGCGCGCCTCCTCGGTTGCGATCGGGTCGTAGGCCCGCACGCGCGCACCCTCGGCCGCAAGCCGCGCGGCGAGCACCAGCGAGGAGGCGCCGCGCATGTCGTCGGTGTTGGGCTTGAAGGCCAGGCCGAGCAGACCGACGCGGCGGCCCGAGAGGTCCCCGAGGTGGCGCGCGATCTTGGCGACGACGCGGCGCTTCTGCAGCTCGTTGACCTCGATCACAGAGCCCAGCAGCTGGAAGTGGTAGCCGGAGTTGGCCGCGAGCAGCTTGAGCGCGCTGACGTCCTTCGTGAAGCACGAGCCGCCGTAGCCGATCCCCGCCGAGAGGAAGCGCGGCCCGATCCGCGCGTCCAGTCCGACGCCGCGGGCGACCTCGAGCACGTTCGCACCGGTCTCCTCGCAGACGTTGGCGATCTCGTTGATGAAGGAGATCTTCGTCGCCAGGAACGCGTTCGCGGCGAGCTTGATCATCTCGGCGCTCGCGACGTCGGTGTGGAGTGTCGGTGCCCCGAGCGGCTCATAGAGCCCCTCGACGGCCACGGCGGCCCAACCGCCGCCCGAGTCACCGCCGATCACGACGCGGTCGGGGTGGAAGAAGTCCTCGAGCGCCGAGCCCTCCTTGAGGAACTCCGGGCAGGAGACGTAGGCCAGCCCCTGCTTGCCCTGCTCGGCCAGCGTGCGCTGGATCGTGCGACCGGTGCCGCAGGGCACCGTCGACTTCATCACCAGCGCGTGCTCCGTCGAGGCCGGCATCGCCTCCACGACCGCGTTGACAGCGGACAGATCGGCGTCCCCGGCGTAGGTCGCCGGGGTGCCGACGCAGACGAACAGCAGCCGCGCGTTGGCGACCGCCTCGGTGAGCTCGGTCGAGAAGTGCATCCGCTCGCGGTTTCGCGCGATCACCTCCTCGAGGCCCGGCTCATAGATCGGCACCTCGCCGGCGCGCAACCGCTCGACCTTCTCGGCGTCGACGTCGACGCAGTACACGTCGCTTCCGAGATCCGCGAAACCGGCCGCCGTGACGAGCCCGACGTAACCGGTTCCGATCACGCCGATCGCTTCCCGTGTGGCGCCGCTCACAAGGCGGGAAAGGCTATCGGAGCGGCTGGCGGCTTCAGGCTGTCGGGCCGGTCGGGCCGCTGACGCCGGTCGGGCCGGTCGGGCCGGTCGGGCCAATGGGCCCGTAGCGAACGTTGAACGATGTCCCGTCGACGTTCAGCAGGCTCGGCAGCGCGTAGCTCTTCTCGGTCGGCGAGTAGCGCAGGTTGCCGTTGCTCGAAAGCACGATCTCGCCGTAGTTCCAGAGCGGGTCGTCGATCGCGCCGGTGTGGCGTCCGCCGGAGCCGATCGAGGTCGCCGAAGCGGCGGTGAAGCCGATCTGGCCGAAGTTCGTGAGCAGCAGCGGCTTGCAGTGGCCGTCGCCGTCGCAGTTGGAGGGCGCCTCGGTGATCCAGTCGGCGGCGCTGGTGTCCGGGGCCGGGTCGCGCATCACGATCGTGTGGTGGTAGGTGCTGCCGGTCGTGTTGTTGGTGAAGATCACCGTGACGCGATCGGAGCTCGCGTGAACCGTCGCCGTGACCGAGTCACCGGCCCTGATCTTGATGGCGTGGATCGTCACCGGCCCGGCCGGGACGAACTCATACCAGGCGTAGGAGAAGAGCTGGCCGGTGCGGCTGCAGTCGACCTCCGAGCCGATCTGCTCGAGCGCCCTGGCGTGCAGCGAATAGCCGCCCAGGCCGACCCAGAACGCGGCGAAGGTCGAGCGGTGCCGCGGGCACGTGCCGGTCGGCTGGATCCACGACCCGCTGACGGTCGTGAAATGGTTGGCGAGGCGCTGCGAGCTGGCCTGCGGCAGGGCTACCCAGCCGGCCCAGTTCGGGCTGGCCTGGTTTCGGATCGCGTTTCCGAACGCCGAAGAGACGCCGGCGACCGCCGCGACAGCGATGACGACGACCGCGAGCGCGAGCACGCGGCGGCGGAACCTGCTGGTTTGTCGCGGCGCCAGGGACATCGGACGCCAAGGACTTTAGAGGACGCGGCGGGCGTCCAGACGGGGCTTATCTCACCGGGTCGAACCGGAGCCGGCAATCGCCAGAAACGCCTCCGCGCGGCGCTCGTCGCGCAGTGCGCGGGCCTTCTCCTCGGAGTTCTCGGGCGCCGCCTGGGCCGCCGAGCGCGCCTGCTCGGCGCGCTCGCGCAGCGCCCCCGCGTCGAGCTGCTCCGGCGCGATCGCCTCCTCGACGAGCAGCAGCGCGCGGTTCTCAGACATCTGGATGTAGCCCTCGGCGGCCGCGAAGCGCACGATGTCGCTGTCGGTGCGGTAGAGGCGCAGTTCGGCCGGCTCGAGGCGCGCGAGGACCGGCTCATGGTTTGCGAGCAGGCCGATCGAGCCGGTCGTGGTGGTCGTCGAGACCATCTCGACCTCCTCGTTGAAGACCTCCCCGTCGGGGGTCAGGACCTCGCAGGAGAAGGTGCTGCGCGCCATCAGTCCTTCTTCGCGGCCTCGACGACCTCGTCGATCGAGCCCTTGAGGAAGAACGCGCTCTCCGGCAGCTCGTCGTGCTTGCCCTCGATCAGCTCGCCGAAGCCGCGGATCGTCTCGGCGATCGGCACGTAGGCGCCGGGGGTGCCGGTGAAGGCCTCCGCGACGTGGAAGGGCTGCGAGAGGAAGCGCTCGATGCGGCGTGCGCGGCCGACGGTGATCTTGTCCTCGTCGGAGAGCTCGTCGATGCCGAGGATCGCGATGATGTCCTGGAGCTCCTTGTAGCGCTGGAGGATCTCCTTGACGCGGTTGGCGACGCGGAAGTGCTCCTCGCCGAGCACGTCGGCCTTGAGGATCGTCGACGTCGAGTCGAGCGGGTCGACGGCCGGATAGATGCCCTTCTCGGCGATCCCGCGCGAGAGCACCGTCGTCGCGTTCAGGTGGGCGAACACCGACGCCGGCGCGGGGTCGGTCAGGTCGTCGGCCGGGACGTAGATCGCCTGAACCGAGGTCACCGAACCGGCCCGCGTCGAGGCGATCCGCTCCTGCAGCTGGCCCATCTCGGTCTCGAGCGTCGGCTGGTAGCCGACCTGCGAGGGCATCCGCCCGAGCAGCGCCGAGACCTCTGAGCCGGCCTGGACGAAGCGGAAGATGTTGTCGATGAACAGCAGCACGTCCTGCCCCTCGTCGCGGAAGTGCTCGGCCATCGTCAGGCCCGACAGGGCGACGCGCATGCGCGCTCCGGGCGGCTCGTTCATCTGGCCGAAGACGAGCATCGTCTTGTCGAGGACGCCCGACTCCTTCATCTCAAGCCACAGATCGTTGCCCTCGCGCGAGCGCTCGCCGACGCCGCAGAAGGCGGACAGGCCGCCGTGCTCCTTGGCGAGGTTGTGGATCAGCTCCTGGATCAGCACCGTCTTGCCGACGCCCGCGCCGCCGAACAGGCCGACCTTGCCGCCCTTGGCGTAGGGGGCCAGCAGGTCGACGACCTTGATCCCCGTCTCGAACATCTCGGTCGTCGGCGTGAGGTCCTCGACGCGCGGCGCCCTCTGGTGGATCCCGCGGCGCTCGATCCCTTCGGGCATCGGCTCGCCGAGGTCGATCGGCTCGCCGAGGACGTTGAAGATCCGCCCGAGCGTGGCCTCGCCGACCGGGACGCTGATCGGACCGCCGGTGTCGGTCATCTGCGCGCCGCGGCGCAGGCCGTCGGTCGAGTCCATCGCCACCGCGCGCACGCGGTTGTCGCCGAGGTGCTGCTGGACCTCGCAGACGAGCAGCTCGTCGGCCGTGGCGGCGATGCCCTCGGCCTCCTCGTCGCCGCTGGCGCGCGGCACCGTCAGGGCGTGGTTGATCTCGGGCAGGCGGTCGTGGAAGACCGCCTCGATTACGACGCCCTGGATCTCCTCGATGTATCCGACGTTGACTGCCGTGGCTGCTTCCATCGCTTGCTCTTGCTCCTTTGCTCGTCGAGTCCTAGACCAGCGACTCGGCGCCGGCGACGACTTCCATTATTTCCTGCGTGATCTCCGCCTGACGGGCGCGGTTCATCTCGAGCGCCAGGTCCTCGATCAGCTCCCCGGCGTTCTCCGACGCGCTCCGCATGGCCGTCATGCGCGCGCCGTGCTCGGAGGCGGTTGATTCAAGAAGTGCTCTGTAGAGCGAAATCTCGACGTAGTCCGGGAGCAGCACGCGAAGCAGCTCCTCGGCGTCGGGCTCGTATTCGACGAGCGGGCGCGGGCCCGAGCTCTGCTCCTCGGACTCCTCTTCGTCGTCGCCGAGGACGGTCGCCTCGGCGATCGGCAAGAGCGTCTCGCGCGTCACGCGCTGGGTCAGCGGCGAGACGTAGCCGTTGTAGAGGACCTCGACGCGGTCGAGCCTGCGGTCGACGAACGCGGCGATCAGATCGTCGGAGATGCGGCGCGCGTCGGCGTAGGACGGCCGGTCGGTGAAGCCGGTGTAGGCGCCCTCGAGCGCGTTTCCGCGGAACGTCAGTGAGGAGACGCCGCGGCGGCCGGAGGCAAACCAGACCGGCGTCCCGCCGTCGCCGGTGGTGTCGGCGCCGAGGCGCAGGCCGGCCCGGATGATCTGCGAGTTGAAGGCGCCGGCGAGGCCGCGGTCGGCGGTGACGAGCAGGATCCCGACCTTGCTCTCGTCATCGCGCCGCGCGAGCAGATCAAGGCGCGAGGCCTCGGCGCCGGCGTCGCGAGCCGCCTGGCGGGTCATCCGCCGGATCGCGTCGGCGTAGGGGCGAAGGGCCGCGATGCGCTGCTCGGCGCGGCGCAGCCGCGCCGCCGAGACGGCCTCCATGGCCCGCGTGATCTTCTGGATGTTGCGGAAGCTCGCGATGCGAGTCCGCACCTCGCGCTGGGATGCCATCGCCTTGTCTGCCGCCCGCTAGGCGGCGACCTCCTCGGCCTGCTCGGAGGGGCTCGGGTCATCGTCGTCGTCGCCACCGTCATCGCCGCCATCGCCGTTGTCGTCGTCGGAGTCCTCGTTCGTCGGACCGTCTGCGCCGGTCGCGGCCGGCTTGTCAGGGCGACGCGGCTCCGGGCTGTCCTCGTCGAGCGGCTGGCCATCCTCGTCGAGGTCGTAGCCGAAGTCCTCGGCGAACTCTCCGACCGCCGCCTTGAGGGCGTCCTGGGTCTCCTGCGACCAGTCGCCGGAGCCGATCTTCTCGCGCAGCTCCTTGTGGCGGGCGTGTGCGGAGGAGACCAGGCCGGACAAAAAGTCCGGGACGCGGTCGACGGCAATGCGATCGAGGAAGCCGTTCGTCGCCGCATAGACCTGGATGACCTGGTCGGCCACGGCGAGCGGCTGGCGCTCGCCCTGGTTGAGCGACTTGACGAGGCGCTCGCCGCGGGCCAGCGTGCGCTGCGTGTCGGCGTCGAGGTCCGAGCCGAACTGCGCGAACGCCTCGAGGTCGCGGTACTGGGAGAGCTCGAGCTTGAGGCGGCCGGCGACTCGCTTCATCGGGACGATCTGGGCGTTCCCGCCGACGCGCGAAACCGAGATGCCGACGTTGATCGCCGGGCGGACGCCGGAGTTGAAGAGCTTCGGCTCGAGGAAGATCTGGCCGTCGGTGATCGAGATGACGTTCGTCGGGATGTAGGCCGAGACGTCGCCGGCCTGCGTCTCGATCACCGGCAGCGCGGTCATCGAACCGCCGCCGAGATCGTCGTTGAGCTTGACGGCCCGCTCGAGCAGCCGCGAGTGCAGGTAGAACACGTCGCCCGGGTAGGCCTCGCGGCCCGGCGGGCGGCGCAGCAGCAGCGACATCTGCCGGTAGGCGTAGGCGTGCTTGGTGAGATCGTCGTAGACGCAGAGCGCGTGGCGGCCGTTGTAGATGAAGTGCTCGGCCATCGCGCAACCCGCGTAGGGGGCCATGAACTTGATCGGCGCGGCCTCGTCGGCGCCGGCGGCGACGATGATCGTGTTCTCCATCGCGTCGTTCTCGCGCAACGTCTCGGCCAGCGCGACGACGGTGGACATGCGCTGTCCGATCGCGACGTAGACGCAGACCAGGCCGGAGCCGCGATTGTTGATGATCGTGTCGATCGCGATCGCGGTCTTGCCGGTCTGGCGGTCGCCGATGATCAGCTCGCGCTGACCGCGACCGATCGGGATCATCGAGTCGATCGCCTTCAGGCCGGTCTGCATCGGCTCGACCACAGGCTGGCGCTGGACGACGCCGGGGGCCTTGAACTCGGCCGGCCGCGTCTGGGTCGTCGCCACCTCGCCGACGCCGTCGAGCGGGCGGCCGAGCGGATCGACGATCCGCCCGAGCAGCGCGTCGCCGACGGGGATCTCGAGCAGGCGCCCGGTCCGCTTGACGGTGTCGCCTTCGACGATCTTCTGCCACTCGCCGAACAGCACCGCGCCGACGTTGTCTGACTCGAGGTTCAGCGCGAGGCCGACGACGTCGTGGGGCAGCTCGAGCATCTCGAAGGACATCGCGTTGTCCAGGCCGTGGACGCGGCAGATGCCGTCGGCGACGGAGAGGACGGTGCCGACCTCGGTCAGCGTCGCGCTGCCGGGGTCGAGGCCCTCGATGCGGCTCTTGAGAATGCTTGTGATCTCGTCAGGGTTGATCTGCATAGCGTGGATCGGGCTCCTTGCGTCGCTGGCGAGGGGCTAGGCCCTGGCGACCTCTTTGCGTAGTAGTTCAAGTCGGTTTCGGATCGAGGCGTCGAGGATCGCGTTGCCGACGCGCAGAACGATTCCGCCGAGGATGTCCGGATCGACCTCGCTGGTCAGCTCGACGCGGCGGCCGGTCTGCTCGCCGACGCGCCGGCCGATCTCTGCGACCGCGGCCGGCTCAAGCGGTATCGCGCTCGTGACCTGGACGCCCAGAAGGCGGTTGTGCTCCTCCCAGAGGCGGTCGAGCTCGCGCCGCATGCGGAAGATGACCGGCATGCGGTGGTTCTCGATCAGGAGCTCGAGGAAGTTGGTCAGCAGCGGATCGGCGTCGCTCACCGTCCGGTTCAGGCCGTCGCGCTTCTCCTCAGTTGAGAAGTACGGCGAGAAGAAGAAGATCTGCATGTCGCGCTGCTCCTCGAGCGCGTCGACGAGCTGGCCGAGGTGCTCGCGCACCTCGTCGAGGCGGCCGGCCTGCTCGGTCGCCTCAAACAGCGCGCGCGCGTATACGGCGGCGATCTGCTCCATCAGTTCTGGCTCTCCGAGCCCGACAGGGCGCCGAAGTCGAGATCGGCGAGGGCCTCCTCGACGAGTCGTCGCTGATCCGCGCTGTCGAGGGTCTTACGGGTGACCTTCTCGGCGGCGAGGATCGTCAGGTTGGTGACCTCGTCACGGATCTCGGCGATCGCGCGGTGGGTGGCGGCCTCGATGTCGCGACGGGACTGCTCGATCAGGCTCTCACCACGAGCCCGGGCGGCCTCGAGCATCTCGTGCTCGGCCTCCTCGCCCGCGCGACGTGCGCGCGTCACGATCTCCTCAGCCTGGCTGCGAGCCTCCTTGAGGCGCTCGCGGTACTCGGCGAGCAGCTTCTCGGCCTCCTCGCGCGTGCGCTCTGCCGTGTCGATCGAGTCCTCGATCGCCTTTTGACGGCGGTCGAGGGCATCGCGGATCGCCGGGAAGGCGTAGCGGCGAAGCAGAAGCATCGACGCGACGAAGACGAGCAGCGTCCAGATCATCAGCCCGACGCTGGGCGTGATCAGGAAGCTGCCCGAAGAGGCAACGACGAGGTGTGCGCTGGCAGCAGGCATCGATCGGCCTCAGACGATGAACGCCGCCAGCAGGCCGGCGACAAGTCCGTAGAAGAAGCAGGCTTCCGTGAGCGCGAAGCCGAGCCACTGAAGCGATGCGATCTCGTCGCGCATCTCGGGCTGGCGCGTCGTCGCCTCGATCGACTTGCCGAAGATGATGCCGATGCCGACACCCGCGCCGACGGCGCCGAGACCGCCGCCGATACCGAGGCCGATCGACTTGCCGGCCTTCTCGATATCGCCCGTGAGACCGGCCGTCGCCGCGAGCAATGTGATGACGCTATGCAACAACGTGTTTTCCTCCTGATCGATTAATGGTGGTCGGCGACCGCTCCGCCGAGGTAGATCGCGGTGAGGGTCGCGAAGATGAACGCCTGCAGGGCCGCGACCAGCCCGACCTCGAACGCGAAGAGCGCCACCCCGAACGGCAGCGTTATCCAGCCAAGCGCGCTGACACCGAGAATCACGGCCAGCGCTCCGGCCATGAACAGGATGATCAGGTGACCGGCGAGGATGTTCGCGAAAAGTCGTACGGACAGCGAGATCAGCCGCATGAAGTTCGAGAGAAGCTCGAGGATGAAGATGAAGACGGCCATGCCGCCGTGGACGCCAGCGGGGATCAGGCCCCTCAGATACCCGATCGGCCCCTTCTTGCGCACGCCCTCGGCCGTGTAGGAGACGAACACCACGATCGCCAGCACGAGCGGGATCGAGAGGTTCGCCGTCGCGGCATAGAGCGAGAAGGCTGGTATGTGGGCGCCGAAGACGTTGAAGGTCGCGGTGCTCGTCGGCAGCGGGATGTAGCCGACGAGGTTTGAGTAGAAGATGAACAGCGCCAGGGTCGCGATGAAGGGAAACCACTTCGCCGCCATCTTGCGATCCATATTCGCGCCGACGATGTTGTTCTGGAGCCCCTGGAAGACGAATTCGACGGCCGTCTGGACGCGGTTCGGTCGCTGCTTCATACGCCGGGCGACGTAGATCATCGTCGCGCACGTCAGGAATCCGGCGATGAACAGGTACATGACGGCCTTGTTGATCGACAGCACGCCGAGGTCGACCCACTTGTGGAGCTTGAACTCCTCCGTCGGCGAGTAGGTGGCCTTATGGCCCTTCCAGCCAACCGCAGCGACGATCGCGACCGTCACGGCGATGTAGATCACGAAGCCGAGAAGAACCTTCTTCTTCGTGCTCACGCCGTTCTCCGCGGTGGCGGCGCGATCAGCGGGCCGCGCACCATCAGCTTCATCATCAGCTCGATCGTGAACGCGACGAGCACCGTCACCGCGGCGGCGATGCCGTCGGGGGTGCCGATCGCGAAGCGCGCGACGAGGACGCCGAGCGCGATGAACCAGACACGGCCGAGAATCGCCGTGAGGTGCAGAGCCGCGCGGGAGCGCGTGTCGCGCGCGTTCCAGGCGCGCCGCTCGACGTGCGTGACGACCAGGCGCGCGGCCAGCCAGGTTCCCGCACCGATCGCGAAGCCCGCTGAGGGGAGGCTCGAGATCAGCACGAACGGCGCGGCGGCGATGATCACGATCAGATCGAGCCAGCGAAGGAAGGTCAGCGCGAGCGTCGCGCTGGGTGCCTCGCCGGGCCTATCGGTTGCGGACGGGAGGCCGTCCTGGCGAGTCGCGTGGGCGAGCATGGAAATGGGCGACCGCTCAGCAGCTGCGGCGACGGCGGCGGGACAGGCGCCCAGCCCTCGTCGCTGCGACCGCGCGCCGGGCGCGCCGCATGCATACCTGCCTCCGCCCCGCTAGGCGGCGACGCATCCGTAGTCCATCCTCAGGGTCGGGCCGTCGATCGTCTGCATGGGCGTGTTCGGACATCGTCGTGGTGCGCACCCTATACGCCGCTACGGTCCACGTGGGAACCGACCGCGGGAACGAGGTGGCGAGCACCCCCGACGGCAGCGCTAGTCTAGCGGGCGAAGGAGTTTGTAACAACTTTGTGACAATGAGCGCGAGCGCCACCCCACTCCCCCCCGGACCCTCCAGCCCGGCCCTCACGCAGACCGCTCAATGGCTGCTCGCGCCGGTCCAGTTCATGGAGGGCTGCCGCCGACGCCATGGCGAGACCTTCAGCGTCCGCTTCGTCGGCTTCGAGCAGCCGATGGTCCTGATCTCCGATCCTAGCGCGATCCGCGCGCTGTACTCGCAGCGCGAACAGTTGCTTCCGCCCGGGCGCTTCGCACAGCTGGCTCCGATGGTCGGGCCCGACTCGCTCCTGCTTGTGCAGGGAGCGGGTCATCTCGAGCGCCGACGGATGATGCTCCCGCCCTTCCACGGCGAGCAGATGCGCACCTTCGAGGCGACGATGCGCGAGATCGCCGAGGCGCAGATCGCGGTGTGGCCGCAGGGCGAGGTGGCAATTCAGCCGCTGACGCGCGCGCTCACCCTCGAAGTGATCCTGCGCTTGGTCGCGGGGGTCACCGACGGCGCGCGCCTCGCGCACATGCGCGCGCTGATCCCCGACCTGCTCGACGGCGGCGCGTCGGTGTCGACGAACGTGCGGGTGCTGATCGCGCGACGCTTCGGGCGCTCCGACCCGCTCGAGGCGCTGAGCGCACAGATTCGCGAGCTCGACGGCGACCTGCTTGATGAGATCACCGAGCGGCGCGAGCGCGGCGACGACGGTGCCGGTGACGTCCTGTCGATGCTGATGGCGGCTCGCTTTGAGGACGGCCGCGGCATGAGCGACTGGGAGCTGCGCGACCAGCTCGTCACGCTGCTGGTCGCCGGACACGAGACGACCGCGACCGCGCTCGCCTGGGCGTTCGAGCTGTTGACCCACAACCCGCCCGCGCTCGAACGGCTGGTCGAGGAGGTGCGCGACGGCTCCGGGGATCAGTGGCTGCGCGCCGTGATCGCCGAGACGCTTCGCCTGCGCCCGGTCGTGCCGCTCGCCGGCCGTCGTCTCGCGGCCGACCTCGAGTGCGACGGCTACACGCTGCCCACCGGGTCCGATGTCTCGCCGGCGATCTGGCTGACTCACACCCAAGCGGACCTCTACGAGGACCCCTACGCGTTTCGGCCGGAGCGCTTCCTGGACAAGGCGCCTGGCACCTACGCCTGGATCCCGTTCGGCGGCGGCGTGCGGCGCTGTCTCGGCGCGGCCTTTGCGGAGCTTGAGCTGCGGGTCGTGCTGCGGGCGGTGCTCGAGCGTTTCGATGTCTCCTCACGGCGTGGCGCCGAGAAGGTCATGCGGCGCGGCCCGACGTTCGCGCCGCTGCACGGCACGCGGGTGCGCCTGCGTCCGCGCTACACGTCGAGTGAGTCGCGCAGCCCGCGCTCGGCGAGCGACTCGAGCACCGCCGGCAGCGCGGCCGCCGTGCGCCGCCACGAGCCCTCCGCGCTGTAGTCGTCGGCGTCGTGAAGCAGCAGGACCGAGCCCTCGGGGACGCGGCCACCGACGAGCCGCTTGGTGATCGACTCCGGGGAAGCGCCCGACTCCCAATCGCGCCCCCAATGCGTCCACAGGAGCGGGCGCCAGCCCTTGCGGTGGACGAGTGAGAGCGCGGCCGCGTTGAAGATCCCGTAGGGCGGGCGATAGCGCTCGATCGCGACGCCCGTCGTCTCCTCGATCCGCGCTGCCGCGCGCTCGATGTCCTCGCGCACCGCGCGCGGCCCGAGCCGCAGCTGGTTTCGGTGGCGGTCGCAGTGCAGGCCGACGCCGTGGCCGGCGGCGACGATCTCGGCGGCCAGCGAGGGATTGCGGGCGACCTGCTCGCCGACCAGGAAGAACGTCGCCTTGACGCCGCCGGCCTCAAGGGCCTCGAGGATCGCCGGCGTCCCCTCGCGATGGGGGCCGTCGTCGAAGGTCAGGCCGAAGCCGCGCCCGTCGCACGTGCGGTCGGCGATGCGCAGCGGCGGGCGCAGCATCCGCACCGCTCCGGCGAGGGCCGGAAACGCGTACGCGCCGCTCAGAATCGAGGCGCCGACGGCGAGGGCTCCCACGACCGGCGGGCTGCGATGATCGCTCCCCGTCATGGTCTCGTTGCTGATCGGCGTCGTCTTGGCGGCGGGCGCTTCCACGCTCTACAGCCTAGGGATCGCCGTGCAGGCACTCGACGCGCGCGACGCCTCCGATCGCCACGCGCTGCGACTCTCGCTGCTCGCCCATCTGGTGACCCGCGCGCGCTGGCTGTTCGGCACCGGCATGACGGTGCTCGGCTGGCCGCTTCAGCTCCTCGCCCTCTCCTACGCCGGCCTCGTCGTCGTCCAGCCGACGCTGGCACTCGGCCTGTTGGTGCTGCTGGCGGTCGGCGAGCGGATGCTCGGCGAGTCGCCCGGGCGGCGCGAGCTGCTCGCCGTCGCGGCGATCGTCGCCGGCGTGGCCGGGATCGCGGCGCTCGCGCCGGGTCAAAGCACGCGCCACGCACACGGGCTGGCGATCGTCGTCGTGCTCGCGGTCCTCGGCGCCGCGGCGCTGCTCCCGTTCGCGCTTCAGTTCCTACGCCGGCCGATCGCCGGCGTGACGATTGTCGGCGCGGGGCTGGCGTTCGGCTGGAGTGGCCTCGTCAACCAGTTCGTCGCCGACGCCGGGGCCAACGGCCGGTGGGGGCCCGCGATCGGCTGGGCGGCTGCCGCGGCGATCGCCGCCGTGGTCGGGCTGACGGCGGAGATGAGCGCGCTCCAGCGGCGGCCCGCGATTCTCGTCGCGCCGGTCGTGTTCGTCGTCCAGACGGTGGCCCCCGTCCTCCTCGCGCCGCTGGTCCTGCATTCGAGCTTCGTCAACTCGCCGCTGTCGGGGATCCCGCTGCTCGGCTGCCTGCTCGTCGTGCTCGCCGGGGCGATCACGATCTCGCGCTCGCCGGCGCTGCTGGCGCTGACCGCGCCGGCGCCTGCTCAGCTCAGCAGCGAGGAGAGCGGGAGCCCGAGCAGCCCGTCGGAGTGAAGGACGCGCGCCAGGCGGTCGATCATCGCGAGCTTGGGGTGGCGCGAGCGCAGCGTCAGCACCACGACGTCGCCGGCGTGCAGCGACTTCGCGGGGATCGACGCGCCGGCGCCGAGCGTCATCGAGCCGCGGACCGGTATCCCGCCGGCCGTCCGCGCCAGCAGCAGATCGCCAAGCGACGGCGCCTGCGGCTCGAGGTAGAAGAAATGGTGTCGCAGATGCAGGGCATGCGCCTCGTGGCGAAGCTGGGCCGGCGTCTTGATCCAGCCGAGCAGGCCGGAGTGGCCGATCGTCGGCATCACGATGTCGCCCTCTGAGTGCAGCCGGCGCTCGGTGCCGGCGGCGGGCGCTATGGACAGCGCGATCGAGCCCGAGAGGCCGTCGCGGTGGAGGCGATGCGCAAGCGCCGGCGGGGCGGCGTTCGGCGCGTAGACGATCACGCCGACCGCCGAGTAGGTCGTCTTGACCGTCTTGACGGGATGGATGCCGATGACGGAGGCGAACGCGGCGACCTCGTCGGTCGACATGACCCACGTCCCGGCGCCCAGCGACAGCACCGCCGCTACGCCGATGCTTGCAGCGCGCACGCGCCAGCGCGCGATCTGGGTCACGCGGCGCGGCGCGCTCAGGACGGCCGACGCGGCGTCGAGCACGACGCCACGGCTGATCGCCGGCACCGGCGACGACGCGGCGCAGCCGCGTTCGACGCGCTCGACCAGCTCAGCTGCGTCCTCGGCCAGCAGAACGTACTCGTGCTCGGCCATCTTGCGGGTGTTGAGCTTGGCGTGACCGACCGGCAGGCCGTAGGCGACGACCGGGCAGCCGCTCGCCATCGCCTCAAGGCAGGTCACACCGCCGGTCGAGTGGACGAGGACGTCGGCCGCCGCGAGGAGCTCCGGCATGCGGTCGGTGAAGCCGAGCACCCGCACCGAAGGCGCGCTCGCGAAGCGCTCCATGAGGCGCGCGTACTCGCTCTCGTTGCGCCCGGTCAGGCAGACGACCGTCGAATCGCGGATGCCGACCAGCCCCTCGACGGCGCCCTCGAGGTCGCCGACGCCCCATCCGCCGCCGGACACGACGATCACGCGACCGCTCGCGGGCAGATCGAGCGCTGCGCGCGCTGATTCGCGCTCGCGCGGCTCGAGGAACTCGGCCGCGATCAGCGGGCGGACGACCTGCGCGCTGCCGGCGCCGGCAATCCGCTCGACGTCGCGCACCGACTGGTCGTACATGACGAGGTGGGTGTCGATGCCGCGCTGGGCCCAGAAGAACAGGCCCGTCATGTCGGTGATCGTCGCGACGGTCGGGATGCCGAGCTGATGGCGGCGGCGCAGGTTGCTGAGAACGACGGTGATCGCCGGGTACGTCGAGACGACGACGTCGGGATCGTGGGCGACGATCGCCCGTCGTAGCGGCGCCGCGCCGAGGCGGCACAGCACCAGCCGCGTCAGGAACCGCATCGGCGCGAGGTGCTCGAGCATCCAGTAGTAGACGGAGTAGGACCGTGGCGACACGCGCAGCTGGGTGCGGTAGCCGTCCTCGACGACCGAGCGCAGCCGCTCGCCCATCGCCGCAAGGCCGTCGATGATGGTCACCTCGACGGGCTCGCCGCAGCGCTCAAGCTGCTGGCGCAGGGCGCGCGCGGCCGCCGCATGGCCCTCGCCGACGTCGGCGGAGAGGATCAGCACCCGGCGTGGTCCAGCGGCACGCGGAAGCGGTGACGTGTGTTTCTGGCGGAGGCGCAAAAGCGGTGGCTGCCCAGTCGGCGCCAGGAGCGAGTCCCAACCGGCGCTCGCGGATTCGCCCACTTTAGCGGGCTTACAAGCAGAACGTAAGGATTGTCTAGGAAATCTCACAATCTTCGCGGCAGACGACAGCGGCGCTGCTGACAGGGAATGATTGCTCCGTGGCGACCACCAGCACACTGCGGGTACGCCCGCGCGAGCCCGCGTTCGCCGCGCGTTTCGAACTCGCCGGTACGGCGGCGCTGGCGGGACTCGTCGCGGCCATTGCGCTGCTTGCCGCAGCAAGCGCTGCCGCGCCATCGACAATCGTCCCACGTGCGCTCCCGGGCTTCTTTCCGGGCTGGCTCGCCGGTCCGCTTCACGGCCTCTCGCCGGCCCTTTCGATCGGCGCGCTCCAGGCCCTGGTCGGCATCGCCTGCGTCTGCTTCCTGGTCGCGCTGCGCTGCGCCGGCAGGCTCGGAACGCGGCGCCTGTGGACGGCGATCATCCTCGCCAACGTCGCGGGCGCGCTCGCTCCGCCGCTCTTCTCAGCCGACGTCTTCGGCTACGTCGGCTACGCGCGGCTGGCGGCGCTGCACGGCCTGAACCCCTACCTGGTCGGCGCCGGCGCCGCGCCGCATGACCCGATCTCGGCCCTCGTCGGCTGGCCGACGCTGACCACCCCCTACGGCCCTCTCTTCACACTCCTGAGCGAAGCGTTCGTGCCGCTCGGCATCGCCGGCGCGGTGTGGGGGTTCAAGGTGCTCGCGGCGCTGCTCAGTCTCGCGACCGTCGCCGTCCTCTGGCGTGCCGCGCCGGCCTTCGGCCGCTCGCGGCATTCGGCAATTGCGCTGTTCGGTCTCAATCCCGTCGTCGTCGTCTTCGCGGTTCCCGGCGCCCACAACGAGGCGCTGCTCGCGCTGCTCACGGTCGCCGCCGCGGTCTGGGTCACGAGCGGGCACGAGGCGCGCGCCGGCGTGGCGGCGGTCGCCGCCGCGGCCGTGAAGGCCAGCTCGGCGCTGCTGCTGCCCTTCGCGCTGATCGGCTCAACGCAGCGCCGCCGCGCTGCAATCGCGATGGGCGCGGCGATCGTCGGCGTGGCCGCGATCGCGATCATCGCCTTCGGAGCCCACCCAGCCGCGCTGGCCGGAGCGCTGACCACGCAGCAGGGCAAGGTCGCCGGGCACAGCCTGCCCTCCGAGGTCTCCAAGCTGCTCGGCCTCGGCATGCTCGCGCTCGGCGTGCGGATCGCGTTCCTGGTGGCACTCGCCGGCGTTTTCGCGCTGATGCTGCGCCGCGCCCTGCGCGGCGCGCCGTGGCTTGATTGCTACGGCTGGACGACGCTCGCGCTGCTCTGCTCAACGGCCTGGCTCTGGCCGTGGTACGGGCTGTGGGCGGTACTGCCGGCGTCGCTCAGCAACAGCCGCGCACTACGCGCCGCGACCGTCGTCGCGTGCCTGTACCTGGTCGCGATCCGCGTGCTGGTGCACAACCCGCTCTCGGCGGGTTAACCAGCCGCGCCCGTCGAGCCGCTCGCGCCGGTCGGGCCCTTGCTGCCGCCGGCGCCGATCCCGGTGCACGTCGGCGGGACCAGCGAGATCGAGCAGTTCGGCTTGATGCCCCACGAGTAGAGGGTCTTCGCGAGCACCATGTAGCTCTCGCGCGGGGCCCCGGTGTATGAGATCAGCGCCGTGTCCCAGCTGTCGTGGCGCGTCTTGGCGTCCCACTCATAGAGGTAGATGCGCTGGATCCGCGGGCTCAGCGAGCCGAGCGTCTTGAGGACGAAGCTGTCGACCTTCGCGGCATGCGCGGCGTTCTGCGGGAAGTCGGCGTGCGGGTGGGCCTTGCGGCTGACGATGCCGCCGGTCTCGGCGAGCCAGACGTTGCCGCTGACGGCCTTCAGCAGCTGTCGCGTGCTCGTCGTCACGAGGTGGTTGGCGTCCTCGTAGTCGTTGAGTCCCCAGTAGCCCGGCTGGTAGCCGAGGGCCCTGACGAACTTCTTGGCCCACGTCGCCATCGGGGTCGCCTCGTGCTTGTCGACGTCGAGGAACTCGGCGGCGAGGATCTTGCAGCTCGAGCAGTCCTTGCGAAGCGCCCTGTAGTACTGGGCGACGAGCGCCTCCTTGTCGAAGGTCGCCTCGCCCTTGAAGTTGGTCTCATCCCAGGTCACGAAGTTCTTGACCCACGGGAACATGCGATGGAAGGCCTTGAAGGCGTTGCTGTAGGCCGTCGGGCTCGGCAGCACGCGCGTCTGGCTGAAGCCCTTCTTCTCGGTCACGGTCACGGTCTTGCCGTGGACCTTCTTCTTGACCTTGACCTTCTTGTAGATGACCTTGTCGCTGTGGTCGATCGTCACGAGCACATCGAGGTGGTGTGCGTGCGCGGCGTCCATCCAGAAGGTCACGGCCTTGCGCTCCCAGCCGACGCTCAGCGCATCCCAGTGCATGTCGTAGCGGACGGTCTTGACCCCGAGCGCGAGGAAGCGCGGGTCGGCGAACATGTCCGGCTTGTCATCGCCGATCCCGACCTCGGGGTGATGGGACGTCGTCGCCGAGAGCGCCTGCGCGGGGATCAGCGTCACCGCGCAGATCGCGAGCAGGCGCAGCAAGACACGTTTGGCCGTGGCCATCGGGCCTAAAGACCTCCTGGGTGGGAAAAGTTGCGTCCGGGCGGGCGCGCCGAGTCGTTCCTTCGCTGCCTTCGGCGCGACGCCTGCCCTAGGCGAATTCTCGCACAGGCCCTCTCAGCGGCGGTTGCGACGGTTGAACTTCAGGATCTCGAGCACGTAGACGAGATAGACGCTCGCCGCAGCGACGATCAGGCCGAGACCCACGACGAGCACGGTGCCGCCGGCGTAGAGATGGCCGTGGTGGTTTGAGTAGTGGATGAAGCGCAGCGCGACCGCGTAGCCGGCGAGTAGCAGCGTCCAGCCGTAGAAGATCAGCACGGTCCGGCGCACGCTGAAGCCGATTCGGGCCATGCGATGGTGGAAGTGCTCCTGGTCTGCGACATAGACCGGCTGGCGGTACTTGAGGCGTTTGAGGACCACGAATGTTGTGTCGAGGAACGGCACCGCGAGCAGGATCAGCGGCAGCGCGAGCGTGACGACCGCCGAGGTCTTCAGGTCTCCCTGCACGGCGATGCAGCCCATCAGCAGCCCGAGCAGGTTCGAGCCGGCGTCGCCCATGAAGCTCGACGCCGGTGGGAAGTTGTGAAAGAGGAAGCCGATCGCCGCCCCGGCCGTCAGCGCCGCGAGCACGCCGCCGAGGTGCTGCCCCTGCTTGGCAGCAAGGCTGAAGGCGATCACGGCGAAGGCGATCGCGACGATCGAGCAGACCCCGGCCGCCAGGCCGTCGACGCCGTCTGAGAAGTTGACGACGTTCATCATCGCCACGAGCCCGATCGCGGTCAGAACGTGACCGGAGTTGGGGAGGCTCAGGTGGCCGAAGAAGGGCAGCGTCACGACCTTGACGTCGACGCCGCCGACGGCGACTGCGATCACCGCCGCGCCGATCTGGCCCGCGAGCTTCAGCCAGGGCGGGAAGTCGAAGCGGTCATCGAGCGCTCCGACGACCGTGATCAGCGCCGCCGCGAGCGCGATCCCGATCCATGGCTCCGCGGCGGGCAGCCAGATCGCTCCGGCGACGGCGGCGGCCACGAAGATCGCGAGCCCGCCGAGCAGCGGGGTCTCACGATCTGAGAGCCCGCGCTCGCGCGGCTGATCGACCGCGCCGACGCGGCGCGCGAAGCGCATCGTCAGCGGCGTCACCAACAGCGCCACGCCCGCCGCGACGAGGAAGGCGTAGACGGCGTCGAGCTCCGAGGGGATCGACGGGACCGTCGCCACGGCGGGCAGCATCTCACGCATGGCGGCCGAAGGCCGGTGTGCCGCGGCCGCTAGGAGACCGAGGCGGTGGCCGAAACCGACAGCACCCGACCGCTGCTCGAGAGCGCCTGAACCGCCACGTAGGGGGCGACCGTCGGGGCGCTGACGTCGGTCTCAAAGCCGGCGTTGGCGACCGGGTCGCCAACCGGCGCAAGCGCGCTCGGCGAGGATCCCGCGAGGACCCGCCAGGCAGCCACGTCGGTCGCGCCGTTCCAGCTCATCGCAAGCGATGTCGTCGTCGCACCGGCGGCGCGGGCGCCAACGAGCACCGGCTGGGTGGCCGGCTGGGCGCTCCACGGAAAGCGGAAGGCGCGGTAGGACTCGACGAGCGGCGGCAGATTCAGCTGGAAGGTCAGGGTGCCGTGTAGCGAGAACTCGGAGGCGATCCCGACCTGTCCCCAGCCGACGAACTGGTCGGTGTTGGTCAGCTGCTGGACGTCTCCCTGGCTGGGCGAGAGCACCGTCTCGCCCGGCTCGACGTACTGGTGCAGCAACGTCGCCGTGTGGTGCGCGAAGTCGAGGCCGATCTCGATCGCTCGCGACGTCGGCCCGGCCTGGGGGGTGTCCTCGTTGTCGAAGATCTCGATCGAGTTGCTCGATACGAACGTCGCGTCGTGCTGCCAGGCGAAGCGGACCGCGGGGCCGAGCTTGAAGCTCGAGTGCTTGCCCCCGAGCGTCCACAGGACCTCCCCGAGGGTGTGACCGATCTGGTAGACGGCCCAGCTGCTTCGCGAGCTGACGAGCAGGTTGCCGCTCGGCTCGAGGTTGATCGAGTTGATGTGGAAGTAGTCCCAGATGCCTCCGGGCGTCTTCGGGACGGGGCTGTAGGAGTTGCTCAGCGGCACGTGGCCGAGCGCGTGCCATTCAAACATCACAAGACCCGTTCGAACGTCGATCTCCTGCACCACGCAGTCCTCGACGATGCCGTTCGAGAGGCCGCCGACCGAGGACAGGTTCGTGTAGACCGGCTCGTAGGCCGTGATCAGGGCGACGCCGTTCGGTTCGAGGTCGAACTCGTGCAGGTCAAGGGTCAACCCGTTGCCGGCGTGCACCTGCGCGACCTTGCGATAGCTGGTGTCGTCGATCACACCGGTCCCGTTGATGCCGTGTCCGAGCGCGACCTGCCCGGTCCAGTAGGTCAGGACCGTGTGGCCCAGGTAACTCTGCACGCGCAGGTCGGTGGCCTGGTGGTGAGGCGCTGCAGGCGCCCACCAGACGAGCTGGCCCTGCGGATTGACGATCATCGCGCCGGCCTGGATGCTGCCGTCGACGGGCGTCAGGAAGATGTCGCCGAGCTTGGGGTTGGCAGCCGGCGTCGTCACGGTGACGACCGGCGGGTGGATCGTCGGCAGCGACGCGTAGCTCGCCGCACCCGTCGCGCCGACCGGCCCCGTCGGCCCTGTCGGGCTCTTCGGCGTCGCGGTCGGGATCCGGTAGAGGTAGCCGATCGTGAAGGTCGTCCCGATCGTGCGGCTCGCGCCCTTGACTGTCTCGACCGCGCTGACCGTCACCTGCTCGCCCTTCGTGAAGGGCCGCTTGAGCACGTAACTCGCGCCCGTACCGGTCGCGTAGGGCTCGAGCTTGCCCGTGTGGCCGCCGCTGCGCGAGCCGCGCACGGAGATGCGCGAGAACGCCGATGCCGGCGCGCCGAGGAAGCTGATCTGCGTCGAGGGTGCCGCGTCGAGCGTGCCGTTGAGCGGTGAGACGGTGACGGTCGGCAGCGAGGGCGCCGTCGTCGCCGCCATGACCGTTGGCGCCGCCGCCAGCGCCGCCAGCGCCGCCACGAGCGCCGAGAAGCGCGCTGAGAGCATTCTCATAGATCTAGCACGTGGCCTAAAGAGAAAGCCAAGACGCGCGCGATGTTTCACCCGCGCCACGCGCCCGTCAAGCCGACACCATGACCTCGCCACGCGACGAGCTGCAAGCAACCGTCCCGGCCGGCGCCTCGCTAGGCGGCGGCCGGAGCCTCCAGCTCCGCGTACAGCGGGTAGCGCTCGACGATCGCGTCGACCCGTTCGAGCAGCTCCTCGCGGCGCGTCTCGAACTCCCCGCCGAGCGCGACGCCGATGATCTCGCCGATCTCAAGGAAATCCTCGCGCCCGAGACCGCGCGTCGTCAGCGCCGGCGAGCCGATCCGAAGACCGGAGGTCACGCGCGGCGGCCGCGGGTCAAACGGGACGGCGTTGCGGTTGACGGTGATGCGGATCTCGTGCAGGCGGTCCTCGGCGTCCTGTCCGCTCAGCTCGCTCTCGCGCAGGTCGGCGAGCAGCAGATGGACGTCGGTGCCGCCGGTCAGGACGTTGATGCCGTTGCCGGCCTTCAGCAGCGACTCGGCCAGCGCCCGGGAGTTCTCAAGCGTGCGCCGCTGGCGCTCGCGGAAGGCCTCGCCGGCGGCGATGTGGAAGGTCACCGCCTTGGCTGCGATGACGTGCTGGAGCGGGCCGCCCTGTTGGCCCGGGAACACAGCCGAGTCGATCTCCTTGGCGTGGCGCTCCTGACAGAGGATGACCCCGCCGCGCGGGCCGCACAGCGTCTTGTGGGTCGTCGTCGTGACGACGTCCGCACCGAAGTCGACGGGGTTTGGATGCAGATCCGCCGCGACCAGCCCGGCGAAGTGGGCCATGTCGACCATCAGGTAGGCGCCGACCTCGTCGGCGATCGCGCGGAAGCGCGCGAAGTCGAGCTGGCGCGGGTAGGCCGACCAGCCGGCGAGCAGCAGCTTCGGGCGATGCTCGCGAGCGAGGCGCTCGACCTCGTCCATGTCGATCAGGCTCGTCTCGCGGTCGACCTCGTAGGCGACGATTCGATACAGCCGGCCCGAGACGTTCTTCTTCATGCCGTGCGTGAGGTGACCGCCGTGCGCCAGCGAGAGGCCCATGATCACATCGCCGGGCTCAAGCAGCGCGTGGTAGACGGCCGCGTTGGCCTGGGCGCCGGAGTGCGGCTGGACGTTCGCGTGTTCGGCGCCGAAAAGCGCCTTCGCGCGGTCGATCGCGAGCTGCTCGGCGATGTCGACGAACTCGCAGCCGCCGTAGTAGCGCGCGCCCGGATAGCCCTCCGCGTACTTGTTCGTAAGGACGCTCCCCTGGCACTCGAGCACCGCCTGGGGCACGAAGTTCTCAGACGCGATCAGCTCGAGCGTGTTCTGCTGGCGCTCGAGCTCGAGCGCCAGCGCCTCGGCGATCTGCGGGTCCACTTCCGCCACCGGGCGACCGAGGGCGTCGGGCGAAAGCTCTTCGTTCATCCGCTCACGAGCCTAGCAGCGCGAGCTGAAGTTCCCGAGCCGCAACCGCCCCCTCGCGGACGATCCGCCAGCTCCGATCGTCCTCGAATCCGCCGAGGTCGACGACCGTGGACGGGATTCCACGAAGCTCGCCCGCGTCGAGTGCGAGGTCGACTCCGGCGAGGATCGCCGGGTCGAGGTCCTCGAGCCGTCGCGCCTCAGGACCCCCGGCGAGATTCGCGCTGCTCAGCAGGAGCGGCCGCCCGCCCGCGTCGAGGCCGTCGAGCACGCGCACGCCGAGAAGCTCGCCGCCGGCGAGCGGGAAGCGCCGCGCCGGGTTCGCCACGAGCAGCGTCAGCGGCCCCGGCAACAGCGCGGCGAGCGCCGACCGGACGTGTTCGCCGAGCTCGGGAAGCGCCGCGAGTGCCGCGGCCACGGACTCAAAGGCGACCGCGGCGGGCTTTCCCTCGGGGCGCCCCTTGAGCGTCAGCAGGCGCTCGACGGCGGCCTCGTTCAGCGCGTCGACACAAACGCCGTAGACGGTGTCGGTGCCGATCACGGCAACGCCTCCGGAGGCGATCACCTCGGCGAGCGTCATCGGCGCGCGAGCAGCGCCCGCTCGATCCCGGCGAGATCGCGGTGGCGCTCGCAGGAGGAGTAGCCGGCCGCTTCGCAGAGCGCGTGGACGGCGTCCGCCTGTCCCTCCCCGTGCTCGAGGATCAGCGTCCCTACCCCCGCGGCGCCGGCCTGCGCGATCAGCCGCGCGAGCGTCGCAAGGCCGTCGGAGCCGCCGTCGAGAGCGAGGCGCGGCTCATGGCGCGAGACCTCCGGCTCAAGCGCCGCGATCTCATCGCTTGCGACGTAGGGCGGGTTCGCGACGACGGCGTCGAAGCGTCCGGCTTGGAAGCCTTCGAGGAGGTCGGCCTGCAACCACTCGATCTCGAGCCCGAGCCGCTGCGAGTTGGCCGCCGCCACTTCGAGTGCTCCGCGATCGAGATCGGAGCCGCTCACCGCGAGGTCACCGCGCTCGTCCTTGAGCGCCAGCGCGACGGCGCCCGAGCCGCAGCAGCAGTCGAGCACGCTGACGCCGCTCGCCAGTGCGCCCGCGGCGAGCTCGACGAGCAACTCGGTCTCCGGGCGCGGCACGAGAACGCGCGCGTCGACGCCGATGTCGAGGCGGCGGAACGCGCGGCTGCCGACGATGTAGGCGACCGGCTCACGCTGCGCGCTGCGTCGGCGGACGTGCGAGCGGAAGGTCCGCGCCGCATCGCTCTCAAGCGGCGCGGCCGGCTCGAGGATCAGGCGCTCGCGCGAGCCGCCGATGGCGTCGGCGAGCAGCAGCTCGGCGTCGAGGCGGGCGCTCGGCGAGCCCGCTGCACGGATCGCGATCGTTGCGGAGTCGAGCGCCTCGGCGACGCTGACAACGCCGATCCGCGTCACGCCACCGCCTGCTCGGCTAGGCGGCGGCGCTTCTCCTCGCCCTGCAGCGCCGCGGTCAGCTCGTCGAGCTCGCCGGCCAGGACCGCGTCGAGGTTGTAGACGGTCAGGTTGATGCGGTGGTCGGTGACGCGGCGCTGCGCATAGTTGTAGGTGCGGATCTTCTCCGCGCGCTCGCCGGTGCCGACCTGCGAGCGGCGGTCCGCGGCCAGCGCCGCCTGCTGCTCGGCGAGTGCTCGCTCATAAAGCCGCGCCCGCAGCACGCGCAGTGCCTTCTCGCGGTTCTGCAGCTGCGACTTCTCGTCCTGCATCGAGACGACGATCCCCGATGGGCGGTGGGTGACGCGCACGGCGGAGTCGGTCGTGTTGACCGACTGGCCGCCCGGGCCGCTTGAGCGGTAGACGTCGATCTGCAGGTCGCCGGGGTCGATCTGGACGTCGACGTCCTCGGCCTCCGGCAGCACGGCGATCGTCGCCGTCGAGGTGTGCACGCGGCCCTGCGACTCGGTCTGTGGCACGCGCTGGACACGGTGGGTTCCGCCCTCGTACTTGAACACCGAGTAGGCGCCGTCGCCCTTGATCGCGAACGTGTACTTGCCCTCGCCCGAGTCAAGCGGCTCGACCGTGAAGCCGAGCCGCTCGGCGTAGCGGATGAGCATGCGCTGCAGGTCGCCGGCCCACAGGCCCGCCTCGTCCCCGCCGGCGCCGCCCTGGATCTCGACGAGGACGTGCTTGTCGTCATTGGGGTCGCGCGTGACCATCGCCATGCGAATCTCCTCCTCGAGTTCGCCGATCCGCTCGCGCGCGCCGGCCAGGACCTCGCGGAGCTCGTCGTCGTCGGCGCCGTCGGCGAGCAGCTCCTCGGCTCCCGCCGCATCGTCTTGGGCGTGGCGCCACGCGGCGGCGAGCTTCGCCGCCGGCTCGAGCTGGCGGTAGGCGCGGCCGAGCTCGGCGCTTTTGGCGCGGTCGGAGATCACCGCCGGGTCCGCCATCTGGCCCTCGAGATCGGAGAAGCGCTCCTCGATCTGCTCGACGAGGCCGTCGATCACGCGACGACCTCGAGACCGACGAGGTCGGCGGCACCGGCCCCGTCGCCGGCCTCGACATCGAGCACAGAGCGCAGCGCGGCAATCGCGACGGCCAGCTGGGAGAGGTCGGGCTCGCGCGTCGTCAGCCGCTGCAGCGCGAGCCCGGGGGCCATCACCGCGCGCACCCAGCGGTGGTCGCGGTAGCGGGCGGCGAGCTTGATGATCTCGAAGGAGATGCCGGCGATCACCGGGACGCCGAGGATCCGCGTCAGCAGCAGCCAGTACCAGGCCGGCAGGCCGATCGGCGCGAATACGAAGATCGCGACGATCATCACGATCAAAAGGAAGCTCGTCCCGCAGCGCGGATGCAGGCGCGAGAAGGTCGCCGCGTTCTCAGGTGTCAGCTCGCGTCCAGCCTCATGGCAGGCGATCGTCTTGTGCTCGGCGCCGTGGTACTCGAAGACGCGGCGCAGCTCGCGCAGGCGCGAGAGGAGCAGCAGATAGCCGAGGAAGATCGCCGTGCGGACCACGCCCTCGATCAGCCAGAAGAGCGTCGAGGAATGCAGCTGCGACTTGATCAGGCTGACGATGCCGACCGGGAGCACGAAGAAGAGCCCGACGGCGAACGCGAAGGACACGACCAGCGCGCCGACCCACGCCGCGCCGCTCAGACCACCGCCCTCGTCCTCCTCCTCAGCGGCCCCGATCTGCGCAGCGGTTCCGAGCTGCGCGTTGGCCGAGATGTTCAGCGCGCGCATCCCGATCGCGAGCGAGCCGCCGAGCGCGACGACCCCGCGCAGGAGCGGCAGGCGCAGCCAGCGGTGGCGGCGCAGCGCCGAACTGAACGGAAACGTCTGGACGGCGATCTCGCCGACCGGAACCTCGCGCTCGGCGCGCTCCAGCTGCTCGGCAGTCGGCGCGCGGACGGCCACCGACCACGTGCGAACGCCGCGCATCATCACGCCCTCGAGCACGGCCTGACCACCGATCGGCGCATCGCGCCCGCGCGCGGCGGCCACGTGTGCTCCCTACTTCGAGGTCGCGCCCGCGCGCTGCCGGCTTCTGGCGACGCGACGCTGGAAGCGCTCGACGCGCCCGCCGGTGTCGATCAGCTTCTGGCGACCGGTGTAGAACGGGTGGCAGTTCGAGCAGATCTCGACGCGAAGCTCGGGCTTCGTCGAGCGCGTCTCAAACTCATTGCCGCACGTGCATCGCACGATCGCGGTCGTGTACTCGGGATGTATCTCGGCCTTCATCGTCCACACATCTTAGCGGCCCGGCTCAGCGGCCCTCAGTGGCCGCAGGCGAACGTGCGGCTGCGGCTCGCGTTGGCCGGCTCGCTGACCGCGCTGGTCACATCCGCGGTCGCGACGATCGTCGTCCCGGCGGTGCAGCGCGGCGCCGTGAAGTCCACGAGCTGCGTCGAGTTGGCGGCGAGAGTCGGCACCGCGATCGGCGGCTGCGCCACCCCGTTGACGGTCAGACCGACCTGGAAGTTCGACGCCGCCGCTGTTCCGTCGTTGCGCACGATGACGCTGTAGACGACGGTCTTGGGACCGGGGCCGGCGCTGTGCGCGAGCGGCTCGCCGATCGCCAGGTCGGGCTGAAGGAGCGGCTGGACGCAGGCGGTCGAGTCGATGTCCTCGTGGCGGATCGTGTGGTGGTGGCGATCGATCCAGCGCGCCTTGACGAGGACCCGGAAGGCGGCCGGCGCGGGCAGGCTCGTGACCTCGTGGTTGTAGGTGAAGATCCCGACGCCCGGTTGCGAGCGAACCCAGCCGCCGAACCCCGGGACCGTGACCGTCGCGAAGCCGCCCTTGCGCGAATGCTCGACCTGGAGCACGAAGCTGACGGCCATCGTGCGCGTGCCGGGGACGGCCGTCATCTGGGACTGGAAGATCGCATAGCGGTTGGCCTGGACCGGGTCGGTGTGGCAGGCGCTGACGGTCGCCACCAGACCGGTGACACCGGTCGAGCCGGTCGTGCCGCTCGGGCCGGTCGGACCGGTCTTGGCGGCGGTTGCCTGGGCGCCGAACGCACCCGGCGCGAGCATCGCCACGAGCACGACGGCGGCGGCCATCAGCGGCAGAAGGAGACGGCGACACGAAGTCATTTCGACCATATGAACACCGCGCGAACGCATAGGTTGCGCTCAAGTTTGCTGGTAGTGGGGGCCATTCCCGCCCTCCGGAGCGGTCAGGCGACCGCCCTTGGCGGTGATCGCGCCGCACTGCACGCAATTTGTGTAGTTGACGATCACCTCGACGTCCCCCTCGGCGGGCGCGTCTTCGGGAATCTCATAGACCGCGGCGGGGCACATCCAGCGCCACGTTTCGGCCAGCTCACGGGGCACGCTGCGCGCGACGCGGATGTGGTTCGGCGCATCGTCGCGCGTCTGGTTGCCCGAGACGTAGACCGAGGAGAGCTTGTCGAAGGTGTAGCGCCCGTCGGGCTTGGGATAGCGCCGCGAGGTGCTGCCGACGAACATCGCCTGCTCATCGTCGCGGTGCCAGGGCAGGCGCCCCGGCGGCAGGCGCCCGCGCGTCGCGATCGCCAGATTCACGAGCGGCGCGCCCGCGATGAAGCCGCGCTGGAAGGGCTGGCGCGCGTTTCGAACCCGCTGAAGCTCGCGCCCGGGCTCTGAGCGCTCGAGCTCTTCCTCGTATGAGTCAAGACCGTCGCGCTCGCCCTTCAGCTGACGGTAGATCGCCTGTGCGGCAAGCGCTCCCGAGTTGATCGCGTGATGGACGCCCTTCAGCGCCACCGCATCGACCAGCCCGGCGCTGTCGCCGATCAGCAGCGCTCCCGGCATGACGGGCCGCGGCATCGACCACCAGCCCCCGCCCGGGATCGCCTTGGCGCCCCAGGCCACGCGCTCGCCGCCGTCGAGGATCGCGCGCACGAGCGGATGGAGCTTGAACAGCTGGAGCAGGTCGTGCGCGGAGGTCGTCGCGTCGCGGTAGTCGAGGTCGATCACGAAGCCGATCGAGACGAGGTCCTCGCCGCTTCGCTCGTCGCGCATCGGATAGATCCACGTGCCGCCGATCTGCCCGTCGCGCGCGCGCAGGTGTAGCGGCCAGGGCCCGAGCGTGTGAATCACGCGATCGAGGGCCTTCGGCACGCGCCAGACCTCCTTGACGCCGAGCTCCCAGACCTGCGGCTCGCGGTCCTGCGCGAGTGAGAACTCGCGGATCGCGGCGCCCGTCAGATGACCCCAGCAGCCCTCTGCGAGCACGGTCACGGCAGCCGAGATGTCGGTGCCCGGCTCGAAGTTCGAGAGCGGCTCGCCGTCGCGGCCGCGGCCCTTGTCGCCGGAGCGAACGCCGCGCACCTGGCCGTCGGTGACGATCAGCTGCGCCGCCGAGGTCTCGGTCAGCAGGTAGGCGCCGGCCTCCTCGGCGCGAGCCGCCATGAAGCGCGCCATCGCGGCGACCGAGACGACCTCGTTGCCATGGTTTCGAAACGGCGGCGGCGTCGGGATGCGGATCTTCGTGCGCCGGCCGGGAAGCATGTAGACCGCTTCGCGCTTGACCTCGCCGAAGGCGAACCCCTCGCGCCGCCACTGCTCGCGCTCAACGTCCGGAAACAGCGCGGCGAGCGGCTCGGGACGCATCAGGGCCCCCGACAGGCTGTGCGCGCCGCAGACCTTGGCCTTCTCGATCACGCAGACCGGCACCTCGCCGAGCGCCTCGGCGGTCGCCGGATCGCCGGCGAGCAGCTGCAGCAGCCGGTTGGCGCAGGCGAGGCCGGCGGTGCCTCCGCCGACGATCGCCACGCCGACCTCGATGCGATCGTCCTCCGCGTCAAGCTCGCGCTTGACGAATTCCCGCGGCGAGTCAACAGGCGGCGGGTAGTCCGCCGGGATGGCGGTTTTCCCGCGCGCCATCTTAGTCTCCGGTGTGTCTGGCGCGTAGGGCGGCGGAGAGTTTCGGGAGGATCTTGTTGAGGTCGCCGACGATGCCGAGGTCTGAGAACTCGAAGATCGGCGCGTTGGCGTCCTTGTTGATCGCGACGATGTTCTCCGAGGAGGCCATGCCGACCTTGTGCTGGATCGCTCCGGAGATGCCGGCTGCGACGTAGAGTTTCGGCGCGACGGTCTTGCCGGTCTGGCCGATCTGGCCGGAGTAGGGGAACCAGCCGGCGTCGACGACGGCGCGTGTGGCCGCCACGGCGCTTGAGCCGCCGAGGGCTTCCGCGAGCTCGCTGCACAGCTCGAACCCCTCGGCGCGGCCGAGTCCGCGGCCACCGGCGACGAGCACCTTCGCGCCCTCGATGTCGACCTCCTCGCCGCGCTGCTCGCCGCGAGTGACCATCCGCGCGCGTGTCGAGAAGTCAGAGAAGGAAACGTCGAGTTCCTCGACCGGCAAGGGGGCGCCGTCGCGCTCGAGCGCCTCGAAGGCGTTCAGACGGCCGATCACGATGCCGAGCTTTCGGAAGGAGATCACCGAGATCGCGGAGTCGCCGAGAATCGGGCGCTCGGCGAGCAGCTTGCCGTCCTCGACGCTGACCGCCGTGACCTCCATCGCGACCCCGGCGCCAAGGCGCGCCGCGAGTCCCGCGCCGATCTCGAAGCCCAGCAGCCCGCCGCCGAACAGCGCGTAGCCGTAATCGCCGCCGGCGAACAGCTGCGCCATCGCGTCAACGACCGGCTGGGCGAGGCCCTCCGGGCCGCCGCAGCGGAAAACGCGCGCGGCACCGTAGGCGCCAAGGCCCGCGCAGAGCTCATCGGTCGCGCTGTCACCCAGCACCAGCACGTGCGCCTCGCCGCCAAGCTCGGACGCCACGCGCGCCGCCTCAGACACCGCGCCCAGCGAGTTCTTGTTGAACGCTCCCTCGTAATGCAGCGCGTAGACCAGGAGATCGCTCATCAGATCAGCTTGCGCTCCTCAAGCCAGGCCACGATCTCAGCGACCGTCGCATCGGTGTCCTCATCCTCGATCATCCGCCCCGCCGGTTTGCGCGGCGGCTCCTTCGCCGCCGTCCACACAGCCCCCGACCCCGCGCCGCCGACGCGCGCCACCTCGATCCCGACGTCACCGACGCCGACCGTCTCAAGCGGCTTCTTCTTGGCCCCCATGATCGCCTTCAGCGACGGGTAACGCGGCTCGTTGATCGCATCGCCAACCGCGACGACGGCCGGCAGCGCCACCTCGACAGTGTCATAGCCGTACTCCGCCTGACGCTCGCAGCGCACACCCCCATCGACCACATCCAGGCGGATCACCTGCGTCAGCGACGGCATCCGCAAATGGTCAGCCACGATCGCACCGACCGTGTAGCACTCGCCGTCATCGGACTGCTGGCCCAAAAGCACCAGATCCGGCTGCTCACGCTCAAGCGCCGCAGCCAGCGCATAACCCGTCGCCGCGACATCCGACCCCGCCAGCGCCTCATCACACAAATGAACCGAGCGATCAGCGCCAAGCGACACCGCCTTGTGCAACGCCCGCACCGCGCCCTGCGGCCCCATCGTCACCGCGACGATCTCATCAACCTCGACAACACCGCCCTCGCGGATCGAAAGCGCCGCCTCGATCGCATGCGTGTCATAAGGATTCAACGTCCGCTCGCCACCACGATCAAGCCGCCCCGAACCCGCATCGATCCGCTTACGCACCGCCGCATCCGGAACCTCCTTCACCAACACACAAATCTTCAAGCCTGCTTCTCCTCGCTCGCCGCGCCGCCAACCGCGCCGCGGATGAAATCAATCGCGTCCTCGGTCGAGGCGCCCGGGGTGAACACCGCCGCCACGCCGAGTTCCTTCAGCGCCGGAATGTCCTCGGCCGGGATCGTCCCGCCGACCGTGACCACGACCTCGCCCGCGCCCTGCTCGCGCAGCAGCTCGACGATGCGCGGCACGAGCGTCATGTGCGCCCCCGAGAGGATCGACAGCCCGACCGCGTCGGCGTCCTCGTCAACGACGGTTGAGACGATCTGCTCGGGCGTCTGATGCAGGCCCGTGTAGATGACCTCCATGCCGGCATCGCGCATCGCGCGAGCGATCACCTTCGCGCCACGATCATGGCCATCAAGACCCGGCTTGGCGACGACGACGCGAATCCTGTGCTCGGTGGCCATCCGCCGACGGACCTTACCCGCAGTCAGGCGCGCACGACGACGGCATCGCCCTGGGCGCCGCCGGAGCAGATCGCCGCGCAGCCGATGCCGCCACCGCGGCGGCGCAATTCGTGGACCAATGCAGCGAGAATCCGTGCGCCGGAGGCGCCGATCGGGTGCCCGAGCGCGACCGCTCCGCCGTTGACGTTGACGCGGTCCTCGTCGATCCCGAGCATCCGAATCGTGTTCAGGACAACCGAGGCGAAGGCCTCGTTGACCTCCCACAGATCGACATCGGAGGCCGCGACCCCAGCCTTCTCAAGCGCCCGCCGCGCTGCGAGCGCGGGCGAGCGGGCGAGGTATGGGAAATCGTCGGCGGCCTGCCCGTAGGAGACGATCGTCGCCAGCACCTCGCGGCCGTTGGAGCGAGCCCAGCCTTCCTCGGCGACGACCAGCGCCGCTCCGCCGTCGTTGACGCCGGGAGAGTTGCCGGCCGTGTGAGTTCCGTCGGCGACGAAGATCGGCGGCAGCTTCGAGAGCCCATCAAGCGTCGTGTCGCGCCGCGGCGCCTCGTCGGTGTCAATCGTGGTGTCGCCCCTGCGCCCGGGGATCGTCACGCTGACCATCTCCTCGCCCATGCGCCCCTCGTCGATCGCGGCGATCGCGAGCTCATGCGAGCGAAGCGCCCAGCGATCCATGTCGGCGCGGGTGATCTCGAGTTCGCTGGCGACCTCGCTGGCCTCGGCGGCCATGTGCTTGCCGCTCCACGGGCTCTCGAGGCCGTCGCGGATCATCGAGTCGCGCGCCGTCGCATCGCCCATCCGCAGCCCGAAGCGCGCGCCGGGGAGCAGGTAGGGGGCCTGCGACATCGACTCCATGCCGCCCGCGACTCCGACCTCGAGATCGCCGGCGCGGATCGCGGTGTCAAGCAGCGCGACCGCGCGCATGCCGGACGCACAGACCTTGTTGATCGTCTCGGAGCTGACGTCGATCGGGATGCCTGCGCGGTGTTGCGCCTGGCGCGAGGGGATCATGCCCTGTCCGGCCTGGAGGACGGTCCCCATCACGACGTGCTCGACGCGGTCCGGCGCGACCTCCGAGCGCTCGAGCGCGGCTTCGATCGCGCTCGCGCCGAGCTCCACGGCGCTGAGCGGCGCGAGACCGCCGCCGAGCTTGCCGATCGGGGTTCGCGCGCTGCCGAGAATTACGCTGGTTGGCACCTGAGGACCTCGTATGGGAGTTTAGGGGGCGGCCGTGAGGGCGAGCCGGACGCCGCGCTATGCTCGCGCGCGTCATGAGGGTCCAGGTGACGACCGCGGCTCCAGCGGCGACCGAGGCCGACACGCTCGTCATCGGTGTCTTCGAGGGCGACGAGGTCGAGTATCCAGCGCTGGCTGCGCTGCTTGACTCCGGCGAGGCCAAGCGCGCAAGCGGCTCGCTCGCCCTGGCCCACGATGACGGCCGGCGCTGGTTGCTGGCCGGCCTCGGCAAGCGCGAGGATTTCACGCACGAGTCTGCGCGCGTCAGCGCCGCCAAGGCGGCGAAGCGCGCCACCGAGCTCGGCGGGCAGCACCTCTGCTGGGTCCTGCCCGACGGCGAAGGGGCGACCATCGCCGGAGCGCTCGTCGAAGGCACGATCCTCGCCGCCTACCGCTTCGACGGCTACAAGGAGAAGAGCGAGACCGACCCGCCGCCGAAGCCGCTCGAGGAGCTGACGCTCTGCGCGCAGGCCGATGTGACGGACGCCGCCGAGCGAGGCCGCGTCGCCGCCGAGGCCGCCAATGCCGCGCGCGCGCTTCAGGACACGCCGGCCAACGACATGACGCCGAGCGACCTTGCGGCGCGCGCGCAGCAGCTCGCCGCCGAGCACGAGACGCTGACGGTGGCCGTCGAGGGGCGCGAGGAGATCGTCGCGCGCGGGATGGGCGCCTTCGCCGCCGTGGCGCAGGGCAGCTACCAGGAGCCGCGCCTGATCACGCTGCGCTACGAGCCCGCCGAAGGTGCTGCAAGCGGTCCCGTGCTCGGCTTCGTCGGCAAGGCCGTGACGTTCGACAGCGGCGGCCTCTCGATCAAGCCCGCCGACTCGATGGCCGAGATGAAGTACGACATGTCGGGCGGGGCGAGCGTCATCGAGGCGATCGCCGCGATCGCCGAGCTGCAGCTGCCGGTGCGCGTGATCGGCGTCGTCGGCGCGACGGAGAACATGCCGAGCGGCCGCTCGGTGCGGCCGGGCGACATCGTCAAGACGCTCAAGGGCCTGACCGTCGAGATCAACAACACCGACGCCGAGGGGCGCCTGGTGCTCGCCGACTGCATCGCCTACGCGATCGCCGAGGGCGCAGAGCGGATCGTCGACCTGGCAACGCTCACGGGCGCCTGCCTCGTCGCGCTCGGCCACACCTACGCCGGCCTTTTGAGCAACGACGACGACTGGTGCGCGCGGGTCACCGCGGCGGCTCAGGCGACCGGCGAGCTGACGTGGCGCCTGCCGCTGCACGCCGAGTACGCGAATCTCGTCAACGGCGGCGTCGGCGATCTCAACAACGCGCCCGCGGGACGCCTCGCCGGCGCGAGCACCGCGGCCGAGTTTCTGCATCGCTTCGCCGGCGATACGCCTTGGGCCCACCTGGACATCGCCGGGACCGCCTGGCATCTCGGGCGCGAGTACGCCCATACCGGCGGGTCGGGCTTCGGCGTGCGGCTCCTGATCGAGCTCGCCGCCGCCTCAGGGGCGGCGTCCTAGCCGCCCGCGAGGCACGCGGAATTCCCCCAGCTGCCTAGCGCCCGTACCAGCGGCGCCGGCCCATGCCGGCGCTTGCTCCGCCACCGACGAGGAACCCGAACGCCCACAGAGCAAGCGCTACCAGCAGCACGATCCAGAGTATGTGTGCGGCGAAGCCGAGCCCGCCGAATACGGCGAGGATCAGCAACAGGGCAATCAAAGCGACCATCGATTCAGTCCTCCCTTTCGTGCGTTGCTCGCACCTATGAAACGGTCGCTTGGGGGTACCCGCGGGTGTCGCGACCAAACGACAGGAGGGTTCCCGCGCGGCGTGTTGCAGCCTCGAACAGCGGGAACGCCGAAGGGAAAAGAAACCCGTAGTAGCTGCTCATCTCGCGGCGGAAGGCGCCGTCGCGGTAGCGGTCGTTCTCGAACGCCGGAGCGCTGCGGATCTGCTCCCGCGAACAGCGCAACACGACCCTGCGCGCCGCGGCGTCGACGCGCTCGACCAAGCCCGCGGGAAACATTGCGCTGAGGCCGCCGTTCCAAGCTCCGCCGCTGCTGACGATGAACGCGCCCTCGCCGTCATCGCAGGCGCAGGTGATCGTCCCGAGCGGTCCGTCGTCAGCCTCGACCGCGAACCCCTCGATGCCGCCGGCGTCAAGCGCCGCCTGGGCCTGCGGCGCATAGCGCCAGAGCGCCGGAGCGTGCATGTCGGAGCCAGCGGGCGGTTGCGGCGACTGCGACGAGCTCATGGGCCTCCTCGGCGGCTCGATCAAGCGTTGCTACCCGCAGCGCCCGCGGGGCACTCAGTCCGCTCCGGGCTCGGAGGGCTCAAGCGGCTCGGGCACCACTTCCGGCTCGGGCTCGGGGACCTGCGGATCAGGCGTCGGGTCAGCGGGCGTCGGCTCCTCGCTCGGCGGCGGCGGCGAGCTCGTGTCGGGCCGCTCGATCTCGGGCGCCGGCACCTGCGGTTCCTCCGCGGGGGCCGGTTGCTCGACTTCGGCGAGGATGCTCATGTATCGCGCTCTACCCGCATCGGCCATCGCCCACGCCGAGATCTCCTGCGATCATCCCCGACCTGGGAGCAAGCGATGACACGGTCGAGGCGCGCTTCGCCGAGCTTCGAGCAAGCGGCGACGCGGCGCTTCGGACGGCGCTGATCGAACGCCACCTCGTCCTCGCACGCAACCTGGCAGCGCGCTACCGCTACACCCCGGAGCCCCGCGAGGATCTTGAGCAGGTCGCGAGCCTGGCTCTCGTGAAGGCTGTCGACCGCTTCGACCCGCAGCGCGGCACCCCGTTCGCCCCGTTTGCGATTCTGACGATCGTCGGCGAGCTCAAGCGGCACATGCGAGACACGACGTGGGCCGTTCACGTGCCGCGGGCGCTGAAGGAACGGGTCCTCGCGCTCGAACGCGCCGAGCGCTCCCTGTCGGGGCGGACAGGGGCCGCGCCGACGGTGGCGGAACTGGCCGCCGAGGCCGGCGTCACCGCCGAGCAGGCGCTTGAGGCGCTGAACGCGCGCGTCGCCCACGACGCGCTGCCGCTCGATCCGCCGGCCGCCGAAGGCGAGCAGCCGCGACCGGTCGAGGCGCCGCCGCTGGCGGACTTCAGCGACGCCGTCGACGAGCGCCTGGCGCTTTCGGGCGCGCTGCGCTCACTGCAGCGGCGCGAGCGCACGATCCTCCACCTGCGCTTCGTCGAAGGCCTGACCCAGACGGAGATCGCCAACCGCGTCGGCCTCTCACAGATGTACGTCTCACGCCTTTTGCGCTCGAGCCTCGAGACTCTGCGCGAAGGGCTCGAGACCAGGCGCGAACAGGCCTAGCTGCCCGCGTCCCCCGGCGGGCTCGCCCGCATGACGACGGCCAGGACCTCACCGCCGGGCGTCTCGCTCACGCCGACCTCGTCGGCCAGGCGTTCGACGACGGAGCCGAGGTCGGCGACGGTCGCCGCGGCCACGAGGCTCCCGGCTCCGCCCGCCCGCAGCGGACCGATCCGCATTGCGAGCGCGCGATCGGCGGCGTCGAGCCCGACGCTCACGCGGTGGCCGTCGAGAACGGCCGCGACGCGCGCGCCGAGGGTGTCGCCAAGCATCTGCGCGTCCGAGAGCCGGTCGATCGAGAAGCCCGCGCGCGCGGCGAGCGCGCTGATCAGCCGGTTGAGGATCGAACCCGAAAGCTCGGTCGGGCTGATCGCGATCCGCACCCCGCAGTCGGCGATGACGGCGGGCACCTTGTCCTCGCCGCCGGCTGCTGGGAGGCCGGCGTCGGGAATCTCGAAGCCCATCTCGACCTCCACCCCGCGCCCAGGGGTCGCGCGGATCTCGAGTTTCGAGGCAAGCGCCTCGATCACCGCCAGGCCGATCCCGCGGGCCGGCGTCTCGTCGTCCTCGGCGCGCCGCACGGTCCCCGTACCCGAGTCGCGGACAACGACCCGCAGCTCGCCATCGAGCACGCGCAGGTCGACCTCCAACGGCCCCTCGCCGCCGGGGTAGGCGTGCATGATCGTGTTGTTGCAGGCCTCGCTGACCGCGGCCTTGACGTCGTCGAGCGCGCTCCCGAGCGCGACATTCTCAGCCAATCCGGCGAGGACCTCGCGCACGAGCACGACGTTCTCCGCCCGGGCATCGAGTGCCAGCTGAACGTTCGGCCGATCGCCCTCCGTCATTGGCCGGCGCGCCGACGCGCGCGCATCCAGCGCGGTCGCGTGCGCTTGCTGCAGGACTCAGCGGTCATCGATTGAGAGCGCACGGTAGCGATCCGAGAGGATGCCGCCGGACTCGCGCCGCCTGGCGAGCCTCGCATCCCCCTGAGGCCGCGCTCAGTCCTCGGTCTCGTCGGCGCGCGCGAGGATTCGCAGCTGCTCGAGCGCGTGGCGCAGCAGGCGCGAGACCTGCATCTGCGAGACGCCGACGCGCTCCGCGATCTCGGACTGCGTGAGGTCCTCCCCGAAGCGCAGCTGCAGCACGAGACGCTCGCGCGCGGGGATGTGCTCGAGTGCCCGCGCGATCGTCACGCGGTCCTCGACCAGGTCGTAATGCTCGTCCTCGTCGCCGAGCAGCTCGGCGTAGCTCGTCGCCGGCTCGCCGGTCATCGAGCTTCGCGGCGCGTCAAGCGACAGCGCGCCGTAGGCCTGTGACGCTGCCATCGCGTCGAGAACCTGCTCGGCATCGATCTCGAGGTACTGGGCGAGCTCGTTGACGGTCGGGGCGCGCCCCAGGTCCACCGTCATGCGGCGCTCGGCCTCCTCGACCTTGAGCGTGCGCTCCTGCGTGCCGCGCGGCACGTGAACGTCCCAGCAGCAGTCGCGGAAATAGCGGCGCAACTCGCCGAGGATCGTCGGGACAGCGAATGAGACGAACGCGTTGCCGCGCTCTGGGTCGAAGCGATCGATCGCCTTCAGAAGACCAAGCGAGGCGACCTGAAGCAGGTCGTCAAGCGACTCCGAGGAGCGCTCATAGCGCCGCGCAAGGCTGCGGGCGAGCGGCATGAAGCGCACGACGAGCGCGGCCCGCGCCGACTCCTCGGTGCGGTGACGCCACAGCAGGTCGAGCTCACGGGGACTCGTGCGGGTGTCTCCGCTGCGCGGGGGCGCCGCCTGCGTTGTGGTCTCTTCAGTCGCCGTTGTCATCCGCGTCTCCTGGGGTTTTGGGGGCATCGGGTGGCAGGGGCCACAACAGGGATGTACCCAGGATCGGCGGCGTTATGCCTGAATAGAGCCAATCTTCGGCCGACCCGGCGCGACGGCGCCCTAGTAGACTGCGCTGGGTGAACGCTCCGCTCTTTGCACCGTGGTGACCGGAGAGACGCTCACGATCTTCAGCGAGCGTCGCGGGGATGCGCACTACATCGCGCCCTCGGGCGAGCTTGACATCGCAACAGCCGAGCAGCTCGAGCGGATCGTGCGCGACGTCGAGCAGACCGACGCCGAGACGATCGTCCTCGACCTCAGCGGGCTGGCGTTCATCGACTCCACGGGCCTGCGCCTGGTGATCGACACGAACGAGCGCTGCGGTGGCGAGGACGGCCGCCTGCGCCTGATCGCCGGATCGCCGGCGGTAGAGCGGCTGCTCGACATCGTGGGACTGCGCGAGCGGCTCCCGCTGATCACCCCCTGATGACGCCCGACGGCGGGCCGCATGATCGCCCGCCGAGCCCCGCCGACCGCATCGCCCACAACGAAGCGGTGTTCCGCGAGATCAACGAGCGGATCGCGCACGGGCAGTGGCCGGGCGACCCGCAGGAGCCGATCGCCTTTCGCTGCGAGTGCGGCCTGCTCAGCTGCAACATGCTCGTCGACGTCGCGGCCGCCGACTACGAGCGGATCCGATCTGATCCGCGGCGATTCCTGCTCGTCCGCGGCCACGAGATCGCCGCAGTCGAAGAGGTTGTCGAGGACCGCGACGGCTACGTCGTCGTCGAGAAGATCGGCGAGGCCGGCGAGATCGCGCGCGAAACCGATCCGCGCTGAGCACGCTCAGCGCCCGCGGCGCGCCAGGCGAAGCGGCAGGAGGCTCAGCAGGGGACGCTTGCCGAACGTGTCGCGGCCCTCGCGGCTGAGCGCTGCGGCGTAGCGGAGCGCCTCCTCCTCACTCGGGTACTCGCGCGTCGAGCCGGCGCCGCAGCCTCGTCCGCAGCGCCAGTGAAGCCGCGTGCCCTCGACCTCAAAGCGCGGGCGATGTCCGAGCAGGCGGCAGGCGAGCACGTGCGAAGTGTTCCCCACGGCCCGACGTTTCACACCTGGTGCGCGAGGGAACCACCGGTCGCGCGATGCCGCAAGCCGATTCCGCCGTGATCGAAACGAAGGTGCCGGCGCGGCTGGATCGCCTCCCGTGGTCGCGCTTTCACTGGCTCATCGTGATCGGGCTCGGAACGGTCTGGATCCTCGACGGCCTCGAGGTCACGATCGTCGGCAGCATCGGTGCGACGCTGACGCAGTCGAAGGCCGGCGTCGGTCTGAACCCCTCGACGCTCGGTAGCGCCGCAGCCATCTACGTCGCCGGTGCCTGCCTCGGCGCACTCATCTTCGGCCAGCTGACCGATCGCTTCGGGCGAAAGCGCCTCTTCACGCTGACGCTCGCCGTCTACGTGGCAGCGACCGTCGCCACGGCCTTCTCGTTCTCCCCCTGGTACTTCTTCCTGTGCCGCTTCGTGACCGGCATGGGTATCGGTGGCGAGTACGCCGCGATCAACTCCGCGATCGACGAGCTGATTCCGGCACGCGTTCGCGGGCGCGTCGATCTGATCATCAACGGCAGCTACTGGTTCGGCGCCGTGATCGCAGTGCTCGTCTCGATCGTCCTGCTGGACCCGTCGATCTTCGCGATCAACGTCGGCTGGCGGCTGTCGTTCGCGGTCGGGGCGATCCTCGGCCTGTCGATGATCCTCGTCCGCCGCAACGTCCCTGAGAGTCCGCGCTGGCTGTTCATCCACGGCCGCGAGGAGGAGGCCGAACGGATCGTTGATGGCATCGAGGCCGAGATCGAACGCGACTCCGACACCGAGCTCGAGGAGCCGGGCGAGAGCATCAAGGTCCGCCAGCGCGAGTCGATCCGTTTCCGCGAGATCGCGCGCGTCGCGTTCGGCAAGTACCCGCGCCGCGCGATCCTCTGCCTCGCGCTGTTCATCGGCCAGGCGTTCATCTACAACGCGATCACCTTCGACCTCGGCACGATCCTCGCCGGTTTCTTCAAGGTCGCAAGCACCGCAGTCCCGTACTTCATCGCGATGTTCGCCGCCGGCAACCTGCTCGGCCCACTGACGCTCGGCCGCCTTTTCGACACGGTCGGGCGCAAGCCGATGATCGCCGGCACCTACCTGCTGTCGGCAGCGATATCGGTCGTGCTCGGCGTGCTGATGCTGAGCGGGTCGCTGGACCGCTGGTCCTTCATCGCCCTCGTCGGCGTCGTCTTCTTCTTCGCCTCGGCCGGGGCCAGCGCCGCCTATCTGACCGCCAGCGAGATCTTCCCGATGGAGACCAGGGCGCTCGCGATCGCCTTCTTCTACGCGATCGGCACGGGCGCCGGTGGAATCACCGGACCGCTGCTGTTCGGCAACCTGATCAACTCCGGCAAGGTCAGCGAGGTGGCGATCGGCTTCTTCGTCGGCGCCGGCGTGATGGCGCTCGGCGGAATCGCCGAACTGTTCCTGGGCGTGCGCTCCGAGCAGAAGCCGCTCGAGGAGATCGCCGAGCCACTGACCGCCGAGGAGGCCGAGGATGACGGCGGCGCTCGACCGGACACCCAGGCGGACTCCGACCCCGACTCCGACGCCGACGCCGACGCCGGCGCCCGCGAAGCGGAGTCGCTGCGCCGCGCCCGCCGCGCGCGGCTGCGCCCCGGACCCGGCGGATCGCTCGGCTGGCCCGGCATGCCGATGCCGGTGCCGCGGCCCGCGCGCGCGCCCGACCGCGAGGTCGAGCAGAT
This sequence comes from Solirubrobacteraceae bacterium, assembly GCA_036267075.1. Taxonomy (GTDB): domain Bacteria; phylum Actinomycetota; class Thermoleophilia; order Solirubrobacterales; family Solirubrobacteraceae; genus Palsa-513. Next base: position 112,029 of record DATAWT010000030.1, on the reverse strand, counting down.
CCTCACCGTCTTGCGCGAACGCGGCGGCGCCACGCGCCGGGCCGACCTCGGCCGAGCCGTCGGTGCGAAGCAGTGGGGGCCGGGCCGTTTCGGCGAGTCGCTGCGCGCCGCCGAGCAGCAGGGGCACGCACGGCGCGTGGCCCGCAGACGCGGGTACGAGGCGACGCCTCGCGACGGCGATGGAGATGACCCCACCGTCCCCCGCAGGGCCTAGACTGACGCACTGGAAGGCATTGACGAGATGCGGGAACCGAACCCGACTCGCTTCGGTCCTGACGGCGCGGCGGTAGCGGCGCACGGCCACAGCGGTTACCGACACGAGGCGTTCTTCTACGCCGGGATCGACGGGTTCATGGCCGGGACCGTGCCGCTGATCCGCGCGGCCACCGAAGCTGGCGAACCGATCCTCGTCGTCGTCGGCAAGGCGAAGCTCGCCGCGCTGCGCGATGAGCTCGGCAGCGACTGCGACGAGTACCTCCAGCTCGCCGACATGGCCGAGGTCGGCGCCAACCCGGCGCGGATCATTCCCGTCTGGCAGGAGTTCGTCGACCGAAACGCCGACGCCGACCGCCGCATCTGGGGGATCGGTGAGCCGGTCTGGGCGGGGCGCACCGGCGCCGAGCTCGCCGAATGCCGCCGGCATGAGCAGCTCCTCAACCTCGTCTTCCCCGATCCGCAGTTCTCGCTGTTGTGCCCCTACGACACCGACACGCTCGCCGACGAGGTGATCGAGGACGCGCACCGCACGCACCCCTTCGTGCGCGAGGGGGCGAGAATCGGACAGAGCGCCGCCTACGCCGGCGCTGAGGCGCTCGACTCACCATTCGACGCTCCCCTGTCGGACCCGCCGCTCGGGATCGCCGAGCTGGCCTTCAACGCCCGCGAGCAGCTGCGTCAGGTGCGCGCCTTCATCGCCGGTTACGCGCGCGAGGCGGGCCTCGCCCAGCAGCGCATCTCAGACCTTCTCCTGGCGGCCAACGAGGTTGCCACCAACAGCTTGGTGCACGGTGCCGGAGAGGGTGTGGTCGCGATCTGGGAGTCCGACGGAACCATCATCTGCGAGGTCCGCGACGGCGGGCGCATCGACGACCCGCTCGCCGGCCGCCGCCGCCCGGCCGCCACGGCGCGCGGGGGGCGCGGCCTGTGGCTCGTGAACCAGGTCTGCGATCTCGTGCAGATGCGCAGCACACCGCAGGGCAGCACCGTTCGGCTGCACATGCGCTCGGCCTGAGCCGCTTGGCGCCCGCACGCGGCGGGTAACGACAGGTCCTACGCCAACGGAAAGGACCGCGCGATGCATGTGCTCGCCGTGCTCGAACCAATTGCCGACGCCTACCGGCCGCCGCAGCCGGATCCGGGGATCGACCCCACACCCGTCGATCCGCCCGCGCTGCCCCCGGAGCCCATGCCGGACGTTCCGGGCTCGCCTGACCCCGAACCGCCCGACACCCGCCCGGACCCGCACGTCGACCCCCTCCCGATCGACTAGCGCTCAGCTGCTCGTCACGGTGGCGATCAGGTTGATCGTCGTCGCGATGATTCCGACGCCGAACAGGTAGGCGAGTAGCGCGTGGCGCAGGACCGCGCGGCGCATCTCGCCGGTCTTGATCGCGGTGTCGGAAACCTGGAAGGTCATTCCGACGGTGAAGGCGAGGTAGGCGAACTCGGCGTAGGACGGTCGCAGGCGCTGGTTGAACTCGACGCCGCCGACGGTCCCCTTGTAGTAGATGCGCGCGTAGCGAAGCGTGAAGAGCGTGTGCACGGTGCCCCACGAGAGCGCCACCGAGCCGACACCGAGCACGAGCCGCACGACCTGCTCCGTCCCGCCGACCTTGGCCGCCCCGGCCAGCACGAACGCGACCGCGGCGAGGCTCGCGAGCGCGGCGCCGGTGAGCATCAGATCGCGCAGCGCCAGCGCGGGGTCCTGCTGCTTGGCGTGGAGCTCGGTCTCCTCCGGCCCCATCGGCCAGATCGTCAGCCAGGCGCCCACGAGGAAGCAGAAGTTGAGCGCGTCAAGGCCGCTCAGCGCCCCGATGCGCGCGCCGTCGGCGGAGGCGCAGGCGATGCCCGCGACAACGCCGACGATTACGGCGAAGAGCAGTCGAAGCCGCAGCGACACGGTCGGCGGCCCCTACCTACCGGCGCGCGGACGCAACAGGGGCCGAGGGACCGGTGCGCCGCCCGCGCCGACCGGCGCGGCGAAGCGGCATCGCAAACCAGAGCGCCGCGAACGGCACGGCGATCGCGGCGCCGGTGATCGCGCCTGCCAGAGCGCCGAACAGGTAGCTGGCCACAAGCGCCAGCGCGCAGCACATCGATAGGGCCAGACAGACCAGGCCCGCGACGGCGAGGTTGGTGGCGCGCGCGACCAGATACGCCTTGGCGTCGTGGCGAAACAGCAGCCGATGCTGCGCGGAGGGCGCGATCGTGAAGATCGCGGCGAGCGCTGCGAGCAGCAGCGTCGCGAAGTAGAGCTTGCGCTCGTAGTCGCGCAGATCCGCGAAGCCGCTGTCGAAGGGGACGACCAGCAGAAACGCGAACAGCACCTGAACCCCGGTCACGACGACGCGCAGCTCGCCGGTCAGCTCGGCGAGATTGCGATCGAGCCGCTCGTGCTCGGTCTCGGCGCGCCCGTCGTCAGCGTCCATCGCGGTCCGGAGCCCGCGCGTCGCCCGGGCTGTGGCCGCTGCGGTTCGCACGGCGGGCATGCTCGCGCGCCGCCTCTCGCGCCGCGCCCTCCTCGGCGGAGGCGTCGTCGTCGATCGCAACCTCCGGCGGTCCGTCCTCGGGCAGCTGATCGGAAGACTTCGCGGGCTCTCGCGTCACACGCGCCCTTTACCCTAAGTCCCGGGCGCAAAAACTCGCGGGCGGCGGGTGACGTTCCACGGCCATGGGTAAGGAGAGCGGCATGGAGGTGCACGACGAGGAGCTCGCCCCGGCCGAGGAAGGAGCCGACCTGGCCGTCAGCGCAGCTTCTGCCGAGCTGCCGAGCTCCTTCGGCCGCCGGCGGTTGATCATCGCCGCGGCGCTGATCGTCGTCGCGCTCGTCGCGCTCTACCTCCTGCTGCCGAAGCTCGCGGGCCTCAACCAGACCTGGGGCCGCCTGAGCCACGGCAACGGCGCCTGGCTCGCCGTCGCGGCCGCCGCTGAGATCCTCTCGATCGCTGGCTACGCGCTGCTGTTCGCAACCGTCTTCGGGCGCGACATGCCGCGGCTCGACTGGCGCGCCAGCGCCCAGATCCCACTCGCCGGCATCGCCGCGATCCGCCTCATCGCGGCCGCAGGAGCGGGCGGCGTCGCCGTCACCGTGTGGGCGCTTGGCAAGGCCGGGATGGAGGCGCGCGTGATCGCCGCCCGGATGGTCGCCAACCTGGCACTGCAATACGCCGTCTACCTGGGGGCGCTCGTCGTGTTCGGCGTGCTGCTCGCCGCCGGCGCGCTGCCCGGCTCCGCGCCGTTTGAGCTGACGGTGCTTCCGGCGCTGCTCAGCATCCTGCTCGCCGGCGCGGTCGTCAGCGCGGTACTTCTCCCCGACGACTTCGAGCGGCGACTGCGCGCCGTCGCCTCCGGTCCGCGCTGGTGGCGCAAGCTCGTCGAGAAGCTCGCCGCCGCGCCGACGGCGCTCGGCGCCGGGATGCGCACGGCGGTTGATCTGATCCGCCAGCGCCGGCCCGGGCTCCTCGGGGCAGTCGCTTACTGGGGATTCGACATCGCGGCGCTCGGCTGCTCCTTCCGCGCCTTCGGCGGGCACCCGACGATCGCGGTGCTGGTACTCGGCTACTTCCTCGGCACGCTCGGCAGCCTGTTGCCGCTACCCGGCGGGATCGGCGGCGTCGAGGGCGCGATGATCGGCGCCTTCGTGGCGTTCGGCGTCAACGGCGGCCAGGCGGTCGTCGCCGTGCTCGCCTACCGCGCGATCTCCTTCTGGCTCCCGACGCTGCCGGGCATCGCGGGCTACATCGCACTGCGGCGAACCGTTCACCGCTGGGAGCGAGAGGCCGCCTGAGCGACCCGCGTCGCTCCGCCGCAAGGGCGGTTTGGCGCCCGCACGCACCGGCGGACCGGCTCACGCACAGACCAGCTCGTGCATGAGAAATGCCGAGCGGAAAATTTGTGTTTGGACCCAATTTCAGGCGGGAAGATCAGCCCTGGCGTCTGGGCTTCCTCTCTCTCCCCACGCTGGACGCCAGAGAGTAAGTGCGGGGCCGGTGTGCAGGCCGGCCCCGCTTTTATTTGCCCTAGAGCGCGCTGCAACAACTCGCCCAGAGCGCCCGCACCCGATCTGACCAGGGCGCGAAGCCGGACCAAACCGCGCCACGCCCCGGCAGGCCGCCCTCAGAACAGCTGGGTCCGGCGGTCGCCGGCCCCAGCTGCGTGCCCCAACGGCGCTTCGCCTAACAGCGCGCCGCGGCAAGCCGGCCCGGGTACTGAGCGCGGTACTGGGCTCGCCGCGCCTTGACGAGCGGTCTGATCGACCGCTGCGCCGGGCGGCCATGCGGCGCCAGGAAGCCGGCGGCGCGCATCACGAGCGCAAGGGCGCTGAGGATCGCCACGTCGGCGACCGCGTTCACAATGGCAATCGCGATGACTGTCATGGGAATCGTCCCTCCTCGTGTTGTCCTCCTGCCCATGCGCGGCCGCTACGCGGGCCCGCTCAGGTCACGCTTGGAATCCGCTCATCTCAGCTCTTGCGGGCGTCCACGGCGCGCTGCAGCTGCGCCTTGTTCATCGTCGAGCGCCCGGCGATCCCGAGCTTGCGCGCCTCCGCATAGAGCTGCACACGCGTGCGTCCGCGCGGCCCCTTGCGCCCCGAGCGCAGGCCTCCGCGGCGACCTGAGGAGATGTCGGAAACCGAGCTTCGCGAGCGCGTGCGCGACTCGCCGGCGCGAGCACGCTCCTTGTTGACGGTGCGCGCCGCGATCTCCTCAGCCCGAGCCTCCGACGCGCCGCTCGCGCGCTCGCTGTCCTTGATGTGCTCGTACTGCCGTGCCCGCTTGCTGCCCTTCTTCACTCCGCGCGGCGGCATCACGCCACCTCCCTTTCTGTCGCGTTCCACGGACCCCTCCTACCCGGGCGCGTTTCGGGGAAAGCAGCACGCGGGTATGGCATGAGCGTGACCGCCGCCCGCTACGACGCGGTCGTGATCGGAGCAGGGCCAGCCGGCGAGGTCGTCGCGGGACGGCTCGCCGAGCACGGCCGGAGCGTCGCGCTCGTCGAGCGCGAGCTGGTCGGCGGCGAATGCGCCTTCTACGCCTGCATGCCCTCGAAGGCGCTGCTGCGCCCGGCGGAGCTGCTTGCCGAGGTGCGACGCGTGCCGGGCGCAGCCGAGGCGGCCAGCGGCTCACTCGACGTCGAGGCGGTGTTGCGCCGCCGCGACGAGGTCGTCCACGACCTGCACGACGAGAGCAACCTCGATTGGCTCGAGCAGCGCGGAATCACGCTCGTGCGCGAACACGGGCGCCTGAACGGCGAGCGCTCCGTCCTCGCCGGCGAGCACTGGCTGACCGCGCGCGACGCGATCGTCATCGCGACCGGCAGCGCGGCGGCGATCCCCGATGTCCCGGGCCTTGCCGACGCGCGCCCCTGGACAAACCGCGAGGCGACGACCTCAAAGCGCGTTCCGCCGCGGCTTCTGATCCTCGGCGGCGGCGTGGTCGGCGTCGAGATGGCCGACGCCTACGCCTCGCTGGGCGCCGCCGTCACGCTCGTCGAGCCGCTCGAGCGGCTCATCTCTCGCGAGGAGGAGTTCGCCTCCGAGCAGCTCGCCGACGCGCTCCGCGCGGCCGGCGTCGATGTCCGAACGGGCGTCAAGGCGACGAGCGTCGAGCGCAACGGAGCAGTGTCGGCCGAGCTCGATGACGGCTCGAGCGTCGAAGCCGACGAGATCCTCGTCGCCGCCGGCCGCCGGCCGCTCACCGACGATCTCGGCCTCGAGAGCGTCGGCCTGCGCGGCGGCGAGGAGATCGAGGTCGATGAACAGATGCGCGCCGGAGGCCTGCCATGGCTTTACGCGATCGGCGACGTCAACGGGCGCGCGCTCCTGACCCACGTCGCCAAGTATCAGGCGCGCGTCGCCGCCGACGTCATCCTCGGCGACGACGACGCGCGTGTGCGACACGACGATTCGACGGCGCCACGGGCGATCTTCACCGACCCCCAGGTCGCGGCGGTCGGACTCACGCTCGCCGCTGCGCGCGAGCGCGGCATCGACGCCCGCGCGTATGACGTCGAGACCTCCGCCACGCCTGGCGCAAGTTTCCACGGGCGAAACACCGCGGGCACGTGCCGCCTCGTCCTCGACGCCGCGCGCGGCGTGATCGTCGGCGCGACCTTCACCGGCAGCGATGTCGTGGACTGGCTTCACGCGGCGACGATCGCCGTCGTCGGCGAGCTGCCGGTTCAGCAGCTCCGCCACGCGATGCCAGTCTTTCCGGCGCGCAGCGAGATCTGGCTTCGCCTGTTCGAGCGCCTCGAAGCCGACGGCGTCGCTTAGGCAGCCACCTCGGCCTTCGCGAACTCCTCGACGATCGCCTCGCAGAAGGCCGGCAGATCGTCGGGCTTGCGGCTCGAGACGAGCCCGTCGTCGACCACGACCTCCTCGTCGACCCACTCGCCGCCGGCGTTGCGGATGTCGGTCTTAAGCGACGGCCACGAGGTGATCCTGCGTCCGCGCAGCACGTCGGCCTCGACGAGCGTCCACGGCCCGTGGCAGATCACGCCGACCGGCTTGCCGGCCGCGAAGAAGTCGGCAACGAAGCGAACCGCCCGCGAATCCATCCGCAGCTGGTCTGGGTTGGCGACGCCGCCGGGCAGCACGAGGCCGTCGTAGTCGCCGGCGTCGGCTTCGTCGAGGCTGCGATCGACCTTGTAGGTGTTGCTCTTGTCGAGATGCTCGAAGGCCTGCACCTCACCGGCCTGCGGCGCGACGAGCTCGGTGTTCGCGCCGGCCTCCTCGACCGCCTTGCGCGGCTCGATCAGCTCGACCTCCTCAATTCCTTCCTGGGCGACCAGAAACGCGATCTTGCGTCCCTCGAGCTTCGTTGCCATCGTCAGCCACCTCCGCAATCGTTTACACGGCTCGTACCCGGAGCGTCGCGCGCGAAACACGGCAAGGGCGGGGCTAGACTGCGCCCCTAGCAGGCGATGCCGCAACGACCCCCAGAGCGCCCGATGGGAGACACTTCCGCGACGGATCTGCTCGTCGAGGCCGGAGCCGTCCTGGCCTCATCGCTCGATCCTCGCGTGACGATGCGCCAGGTCGCGTTGCTGACCGTGCCGCGGCTCGGCGACCTGTGCGTGATCGACCTGCGCAACGAGGCCGGCGAGATCCGCGATGTCGCGGTCGTCGCGACCGACCCCGCCGTCGAGGCGGGATTGATCGCCCTGCGCGAAGAGCACCCCGTCGATCCACAGGAGCACCACCCCGTCGCCGAGGCGATCCGCAGCGGCGAGCCGGTCCTCCTCCAGGAGATGTCCGACGAGCTTCTTCGCGCGATCGCGCGCGGCCCTGCGCACGCCGCCTTCATGATCGCCAGCGAGTACCGCTCGGCGATCGTGGCCCCCCTTCCGGCGCGGGGGCGGATGCTCGGTGCGATCTCGGTGCTGCGTCTCGGCGAATGCGAGCCCTTCGCGCAGGCGGACCTCGACATCGCCTGCGAGCTCGCTCGCCGAGCGGCGCTGGCGATCGACAACGCGCGCCTGTTCTCCGAGCTGCGCGCGGTCGAGCAGCGGCTCGAGGCGATTCTCGTCGGTCTCGCGGAGGCGGTCACGGTCGTCGAGCGCGGCGGTCGCACCGTGTTCGCCAACCGCGCCGCCTCCGACCTGCTCGGATTCGACTCCTCGCAGGAGCTCGTCGAGTCCGAGCCAGGCTCGATCATGCGACGCTTCATCGTCCTTGACGAGGACGGGCGCGAGCTCGAGCTCACCCAGATGCCTGCCCGGCGACTGTTCGCCGGCGAGACCGAGCCGCCACCGCTGTTGGTTCGCAACATCTCACGCGGCAATGGTCGGGAGCGCTGGCTGATCGTGCGCGCCACACCGATCCGCGACGCCGAGACGGGCGAGGTGACGCACGCGGTGAATGTCTTCGAGGACATAACGGAGGTCAAGCGCGCCGAGCGCGCCGAGCGGCTGCTCGCCGAGGCGAGCCGGATCCTCGCGTCCTCACTGGACTACGGCCATACGCTGCGGCGCGTCGCGCGCCTCGCGGTCCCTCAGCTCGCCGACTGGTGCTCCGTCAGCGTGCTCGAGGAGAACAACGAGATCCGGCGCGTCGCGGTGCACTCGACCGGCGACGGCCCCGCCGCGCAGGCGCAGGGCCTCGAGCGAGTCGTCGCGCCGCAGCTGGGCGACACGACCGGCGTCGGCGCCGTCATCCGCACCGGGCGCTCACGTCGCTACGGAGAAGGCTCGCGCGAGAGCATCGAGGATCTTGCGCGCAGCGACGAGCACCTCGAGCTGCTGCGCGAAATGGGGGCCCGCACGATGGTGTTCGTGCCGATGGCCGCCGCCGGCCGGACGGTTGGCTCGATCGCGCTCGTCTCCTCCGACCCGCTGCGGCGGATCGGCGATGCCGAGGTGGCGCTGGCCGAGGAGCTCGGGCGCCGCGCGGGCACGGCCGTCCACAACGCTCGCGCCTTCACCGAACGCGCGCTGATCGCGCACACCCTTCAGCAGGCGCTGCTGCCCTCCGCGCTGCCCTCGGCCGCCGGCGTCGAGGTCCACGCGCTCTATGAGGCCGCCGGAGAGCTCAACGAGGTCGGCGGCGACTTCTACGACATCCTCGAGGAGGGCGAGTCGGGCAGCTGGCTGCTGATGGTCGGCGACGTCTGCGGCAAGGGCGCGCACGCCGCCGCCGCGACGGCGCTCGCGCGCCACACGCTGCGCGCGGCGGCGCTCGGCGGAGGCGGTCCGGCGGCGATGCTCCAGGCCCTCCACACCGCGATGCGCCTGCAGCCGACGGCCCAGAGCCTGTGCACCGCGGCGATCGTGCGGATGACACGCAGCGCGGACGGCGGCGCGCGCCTCGACGTGGCGCTCGGCGGCCACCAGCCGCCGCTTCTGATCGACCCGGGCGGCGGCACGCGCGCGATCGGCCGCACCGGGACGCTGCTCGGCGTCGTCGATCCGATCGAGGTCCACGAGGTCGAGGTCGCGATGGCGCTCGGAGACACGCTGCTCCTCTACACCGACGGGGTGACCGACGCGGGCCACTCGACCGACCGCCTCGGCGAGGAGGGCCTCGCGCAGCTGTGCGCGCAGTCAAGCGGCGAGTCGCTCGAGGCGCTGCTCGAGCGGATCCGCGCCGCGGCGCTCGAGCGCGTCAGCGGCCGCTCGCGCGACGACATCATGCTGCTCGGGATGCGCCTGAGCGGGTCCTAGCGCCGCAGCCGCGCTTCAGCCGCCGAGGCGCCGCGCCGCGCTCGCCGGATCAAGGCGCCGCGCCGCGACCTCCTCGATCGTCGCCGCAAACGACGCGTCGCCCTCGAGGCGGCGCTCGAGCTCGCGGCGGTGTTGTGCGGTCGCGAGCGCCAGCACCTCCTCGCGCAGGTTTCGCCGCCGGCGCTCCTCGAGGCCGCTTGAGCCGAGCTGCGCGCGATGGGCGGCGATCGCCGCCTCGAGCTCCTCAACGCCCGCGCCGCTAGCGGCCTCGGTGGTCAGAACCGGAATCTGCCAGCCGTCCTGCGCCGGCGCGAGCGCGAGCACGCCCTTGATCTCACGCACGAAGAGGTCGGTCAGCGGGTGCTCGCGCTTGTTGATGACGATCACGTCGGGGATCTCCATCACGCCCGCCTTGAGCGCCTGGACGGAGTCCCCCGAGCCGGGCACCAGCACCAGCACGATCGTGTCCGCGTGACCGGCGACGTCGATCTCCCCCTGGCCCACGCCGACCGTCTCGAGCTCGATCTCGCTGCGCCCCGAGGCGTCCATCAGCAGGAGCGTCTGGAGCGCCGCCTCGGCGAGGCCGCCGAGCGCGCCGCGGGCGGCCATCGAGCGGATGAAGACGCCGCCGTCGAGGAAATGCTCGGCGAGGCGGATCCGGTCGCCGAGCACAGCCCCGCCGCTGAACGGCGAGGAGGGGTCGACCGCCAGCACCGCGACGTTCGCGCCCTGCTCGCGGCGGCGGCGCACGAGCGCGGCGATCAGCGTCGACTTGCCGGCGCCCGGCGGCCCGGTGAAGCCGGTCACCGCCGCGCCGCCGGTGTGCGGGTAGACGGCGGCAACCAGCTCCGCCGCCGCGGGGTCGCCGTCCTCGACGAGCGAGATCGCCCGCGCGAGGGCGCGGCGGTCGCCCTCGAGCAGCCGCTTGGCCAGATCATCCATCGCCGGCGGATCATCGCAGCGGCAACGGCGCGAGCACCCGCATAATTAGTCGATGGACGGCCCGATCGAGCGCAGCTTCCCGCTCTTCCCGCTGGCGCTCGTCGCGCTCCCGAGCGAGTACGTGCCGCTGCACATCTTCGAGGCGCGTTACCGCACGATGATCGCCGAGTGCCTCGAGCGCGAGCGGGACTTCGGCATCGTCTGGCTCTCCGATGAGGAGCTCAAGCCGATCGGTTGCGCCGTCGCGATCGAGCGCGTGCTCGAGCAGATGGACGACGGCCGCGTCAACATCCTGACCCGCGGCACGCGTCCGTTTCGCCTGATCGAGCGCCAGGACGACCTCGCCTACCCGGCGGGCACCGTCGAGTTCCTCGGCGACCGCGAGGAGGAGCCCGACGAGGAGGCGCGCCAGGCCGCCCGCGAGGCCTACGCGGCGCTCGTGCTCGAGGCGACCGACAGCGAGCCCGACGCAGAGCGCCTCGACGCGATGTCCGCATACGACATGGCCGCGACGGTCGAGTTCGGCCTCGAGGCCAAGCAGGGCCTGCTCGAGCTGCGCTCGGAGAACGCGCGCCTTCGCCTGCTCGCGCGGCTGATGCGCGCGGCGCTCAAGCGGCTCGAGTTCGTCGACCGCGCGCAGGCCCGCGCGCGCTCGAACGGCAAGGTCCGCTTCGGCTGAGGCGCAGCGGCGCTAGTGGCAGACGGTTTTGGCGACCGTGAACGTCCAGGCCGCCAGCGCGCGCAGCTGCTTGCCGAGGTGCGGTGAGTCGTCGCTGTAGCTGAACGTACCGTCCTGGGTGCGCACGACGTAGGTGTAGACCGGGTTTCGGCCCGAGGGGTAGGCGTCGTGGCGCTTGGCGTGGTAGGTGAAGTCGAAGTTCTCGGCTGTCAACAGCAGCTTGTCGGGGAGCTCGACGCTGCGGTGGTTGCAGAGCACGCTGCCGTCGCCGCTCGGCACGAGCGTGATGTCGGCACCGGGAGCCGTGCCGCTTCTGATCACCTCGTAGAGGTCGGCGGCGGGCCCCCCGCAGGCCGCTACCGCCACTGCCAGGGCGGCGGCCGTGAATGCGGCGGCGGCGGCGCGCAAGCGCTAGTGGCGCGGAACGAACTCGGGCACGTCGAGCGAGGCTACAGAAAGGTGCCCACGCGAGCCTGCGCTTCCCTGCCGCTGCGCGGCGGAGGCGGCGGTGCGCTTGATGCGAGGCTCACCGATCGGCTCATCGAGCCGCCGTGGCCGGCGCCCGCCGCGATCGCCATAGCCGGTCGCGACGACCGTCACCCAGACCTGGTCGCCGAGGTTCTCATCGACCGTCGCGCCGAAGATGATGTTGGCGTCCGGGTGGGCGGCCTCGTTGACGGCCTTCGCGGCCTCGTTGACCTCCCACAGCGACAGGTCGTTGCCGCCGGTGATCGACAGCAGGATCGAGCGCGCCCCGTCCATCGAGGTCTCAAGCAGCGGCGATGACACGGCCGCGACGGCGGCGTCGAGCGCGCGGTGCTCGCCGTGGCCCATGCCGATGCCGAGCAGCGCCGTGCCCGCTCCATACATGACGGTGCGCACGTCGGCGAAGTCGAGGTTGATCAGGCCGGGCAGCGTGACGAGATCGGAGATCCCCTGGACGCCCTGGCGCAGCACGTCGTCGGCCACGCGGAAGGCGTCGATCATCGAGGTCTGCTTGTCGAGCACGTCGAGCAGGCGGTTGTTGGGCACGACGATCAGCGTGTCGACCTCGGCCGCCAGCGCCTCGATGCCGGCGTCGGCCTGCTGGGCGCGCTTGCTGCCCTCGAAGCCGAACGGCTTGGTGATGATTCCGACCGTCAGCGATCCGACCTCGCGGGCGATCCGCGCGATCACCGGCGCGGCGCCGGTGCCGGTGCCGCCGCCCTCGCCGGCCGTGATGAAGATCATGTCCGAGCCCTTCAGCAGCGACTTGATCTTGTCGTACTCCTCCATCGCGGCGAGACGGCCGAGCTCTGCGTCGGCGCCCGAGCCGAGCCCGCGCGTGACCTGCGCGCCGATGTGGATCGTGACGTCGGCGATGCACTGCTGAAGCGACTGCAGGTCGGTGTTGACAGCCAGGAACTCGACGCCCGCGACGCCGGCCTCGACCATCCGGTTGACGGCGTTGACGCCGCCGCCGCCGACGCCGACGACGCGCAGGCGCGGCCGCCCGACCGGCGAGGAGGGGCGCGGGTCGTAGTCGCCGCGCGCGTAGACGTCGATCTGCGCCGCGGAGCGGCGATCGAGCATGTCATCGGGAAGTTCGGAGCTGAACGCCGCGCGCAGGCGCTCCTGGGGCGTCGGCACGCCGGACATCCGCTCGATCGCGGGCATCGTCGCCGGCGGAGGGAGCTCCGGCTCGACGGGCGCCGGCGCGTGCTCGGTCTCGTCGTGCTCGGGTGCCCGCGACGGCGGCGGCGCGACGGCGGCTTCAAGCTCCTCGTCGGGAGCGCGCAGTCCGTCCTGCTCGGTCTTTCGGAACAGGGCCGCGAGCGGCCCCTCTCGCATGCTCGCGCGCTTGTTGCTCATCGGAGCGCCTCCTCAGAAGGAACTCGGCGGCCGTAGAGGACCTCCTGCGCGAGGTCGCGGTAGGCCTGGGCGGCGACGCCGTTGGGGTCGTACTTGAGCACCGACATCCCCTTCACGGGCGCCTCGGCGAAGCGGACGGTCTTGCGGATCCGCGACGCGAAGACGCGGTCGCCGAAGTTCTCCTCAAGGATCTCGATCGCCTCCTTGGCGTGGATCGTCCGCGAGTCGACGAGCGTCGGCAGGATGCCCTCTATGTCGACGTCGGGATTGAGGTTCTCGCGGATCATCGAAAGCGTGTTCTGGAGCTGGATCAGCCCCCGCATCGAGAGATACTCGCACTGGACGGGGACGATCACCTTGTGCGCCGCCGTCAGCGCGTTGATCGTCAGCAGCCCGAGACTCGGTGGCGTGTCGATGCAGATGAAATCGTAGTCCTCGCGGATCGGGTCAAACGCCCGCTGCAGCGCGCGCTCGCGGCCGATCATCGGCGCCATCGCGATCTCGGCGCCGGCGAGGTCGATCGACGCGCAGGCGACGTCGATCTCGCGCTTGCGGATGATCTCGCGGATCGAGATGTGGTGGACCAGCACGTCGTACATCGACTGGTCGAGCGAGTCGGGGTCGATCCCCTGGGACATCGTCAGGTTGCCCTGCGGGTCCATGTCCACGCAGAGCACGCGGTGGCCCTCCTCGGCGAACGCGGCAGCGAGGTTCAGCGTCGTCGTCGTCTTCGCGACGCCGCCCTTCTGGTTGGCGAACGCGATCACCTTCGCCTGCTTGGTCACGGAAGAACGCTCCAGCGTCGAGGGGACACCTACGCGGCCTTATTCGCACGCGCTGAAAGGAATCCTTCATGCAGGGCCGTCGTCGCCGCCGCGAGAAAACGCCCCTAGGGTCCACTAGGTTGTGGCCACGATCCCTCTCGAGGCGAAAACAACCGGGCGAGTGCTGGACCGGCGGCTGGTCTTCCTGCTCGGCAAGGGCGGGGTCGGCCGCTCCACGCTGGCTGCGGCGCTCGGCCTGCTCGGCGCGCGCTCCGGCCGCCGCACCGCCGTCGTCGAGGTCAGCGGCCGCGGCGACGTCCCGCGCCTGTTCGGCGCCACCGGCCGCGTCGGCGTCGAGCTGGAGCTCACAGACGGTGTCTGGACGCTCGACGTCGACCCCCGCGTGGCGCTCGAGGAGTACCTCGTCGATCAGCTGCCGCTGCGCACGCTCGCCGAGGTCGTCGGGTCGAGCAACGCCTTCGGCTACGTCGCCGCGGCGACACCGGGGCTGCGCGAGCTGCTGACGATGGGCAAGGTCTGGGAGCTCGCGCAGCCCCAGCGCCGCTCGCCCGGCGCGCTGCCCTACGACCTCGTCATCGTCGACGCCCCGGCCACCGGGCACGGCCTCGCCCTGCTCGCGGCGCCGCGGACCTTCGCCGACGCCGCCGGGAAGGGGCCGATCGCCCGCCAGGGGGCGATCATCGCCGCGACGCTCGAGGATCGCGCGCAGACCGCCGTCCTGGCCGTGGCGACCGCCGAGCCCGCCGCCGTCGATGAGGCGCTCGAGCTGCGCTCGACACTGCACGGGCGCCTCGGGGCCGTCCTCATCAACGCGCTCGGCCCCGAGCGCTACACCAGCGAGGACCGCGCCGCGCTCGAGCAGGCGCTCGCGCGCAGCGACCTCGACACCGCCGCGCGCGCCGCGCTACAGGCCGCCGCCGCCGAGGCCGAGGCGGCGCAGCGGCGCCGCAGCGAGATCGGCCGCTTCGACGCCCAGACACTCGAGCTCCCGGACATCGGCCCGGCGCCCGTCTCGCGCGCCGGCCTGGAGTTCCTCGCCGACCGCCTGTCGGCGATCGCATGACGGTCGCCCGCGAGCGCCTCACGGTCTGCGTCGGCGCCGGCGGCGTCGGCAAGACGACCGTCGCCGCGGCGCTCGCGCTGGCCCGCGCGCGCCAGGGCGAGCGCGTCGCGGTCGTGACGATCGACCCCGCGCCGGCCCTCGCGCGCGCGCTCGGACTCGCCGTGCTCGGCGGCGAGCCGCAGCGCGTCGAGGGCGCCGGCGAGCTGTGGGCGATGCGCCTTGACGCCAAGCGCACGCTCGATGAGCTGATCTCGAGCCTCGCCGCCGATGAGGGCGCGCGCGACCGCGCGCTCTCAAACCGCATCTATCGCGAGCTCTCGGCGGCCGTCGCCGGCTCGCAGGAGTTCAGCGCCGTCGCCAAGCTCTACGAGCTCGACCGAAGCGGCCTCTACGACGCGATCGTCCTCGACACGCCGCCGTCACGAAACGCGCTCGACTTCCTCGACGCGCCGGCGCGGCTGATGCGCTTCTTCGACGGCCGCGCCGCGCGCGTCCTGATGTCCCAGGGGGGCTCGGCGACGCGCGTCGCCGCCCGCGCCGGGGCGCCGCTGCTCGGCGTGCTCGGGCGTCTGGCCGGCGCCGGCGTGCTGCGCGAGATCGTCGCCTTCTTCAGCGCGATCGGCGGAATGGTCGAAGGCCTCGGCGCGCGCGCCGCGGCTGTCGAGGCGCTGCTGCACGACCCCGCGACGAGCTTCGTCCTCGTCACCTCGCCGCGTCGCGAGGCCGTCGAGGAGGCGATCGCCTTCGCCGCCGCGCTCGCGCAGGCGCGGCTCCCGCTCAGCGCGCTCGCGGTCAACCGCGTCCACATGGCGGCGAACGGCGACGCCGACGGTTCACTGGAGGCACTGCTCGGCGCGCGCCTGGCGGAGCTCGTCCGCGAGAGCGTCCGCGAGCTCGGCGATCGCGCCGCCGCCGACGGCGACTCGCTGGCGCGGCTGCGCGCCGCGCTGCCCGGCCTCCCGACCGTCCTGATCCCAGAGCTCGGCGCCGAGATGTCGAACCTCGCCGAGCTCGACCGCCTCGGCGCCTACTTGAAGAGCGTCGGCTCGCCCTCGGTCGCGCAGTAGTCGACTTCCTCATCGACCGCGAACCAGTCGTCGGGGTCGGCCGGCTCCGCCGCCACGGGCGCTCGGCGCCGGCTGGCGCGGATCTCCTCGAGCGCGCGCGACTCGCCGGCGCCCGCGCCGGCATCCATAGCCGCGTCGTCCGAACCGCCCCCCTCGGCCAGCAGCGCGTCGGCGAGCGCGGCGAGGTCGCCGTCGAGGTGCCCGCAGATCACGTCGCGAAGGAGCGCCCGAAGGTGCTGCTCGATCTCCTCAGCGAGCGCCCCCGCGTCATGCCCGACGCTGACCCCCGCGATCAGCGACTGCTCGAGCGAGATCGCGTGTGCGACCCGCTCGGTCGCCGCGATCCGCTGCGAGGGCTGCGCGCAGAGCGCCGCGATCCGCCCCGCCAGGCGGCCGCTGCGCGGTCCTTCCGGTTCAAGCAGCGCGCGCAGCGCGAGCAGATTGTCGGTCAGCCCGCTGAGCGGGTCCTCGCGCTCCTGGCCGAGCTCGAAGCGCTCTAGCGCCCACGCCAGCTCGCCCTCGGTGGGGCGCCGGCGCGCGACGATCGCCGCAAACGCGCGAAGCTCACCCTCGTTCTCGGGCGTCACGATCACGGCGCCGTCGCAGCGCCCCGCGCCGGGGATCGGCAGCGCGCGCCAGACCGAGCGCCGCCCGCGCATCCAGGCCAGCGGGGCGAGCGAGATGCCGGGCGCGTAGAGGCGCAGCGCCGTCTGCAGGTCGCGCAGCCGCCCGAGCGATTCCTCGAAGGAGCCTGGCGAGCGGCCGGGAACGAGCGCGACGACGCTCGCCGGTCCGTGCTCGCGCCGCCACAGCGGGTCGGGCGGAAGCAGTTCGAGCTCCGCCAGCGGGGCGAGCATCACGCCGTCGTCGATCGCGACCTCCGCCGGCTTGCAGACGATCCCCCGCAGCAGTGCGAGCAGAGCCAGCTCGCCGTCCTCCTCGGCCTCGCGCGCGATCTCAGCGAACGCCGCCTCGAAGCGCTCGGCGTCGACCTCGAAGCTCTCGCCGCCGTCGTTGAAGACGCGCAGCGTGAAGCAGCGCAGCGCGTCGTGGAGGACCGGAACGCCGCCCCGGCGCTCGCGCGCGTAGGAGTCGAGGTACTCATCCAGGCCGCCGCTCTGGGCGAGCTCCATCTGCGCCTCGTGCGCGCTCGCGAGCGACAGCAACGCGCTCCAGTGGCGCTCGATGAACTCGGCGGTCAGCGGCTCGTAGCAGTAGAGGCCGCGGCGCTCGCGGCCGGCGCCGGCGGCGATCACCTCGAAGCCGACCTCATCGCCTGAGGCGATCTCGGCGCGCAGCGCCGCCGAGGCCTCGAGTGCGAAGGCATGCAGCGCGGCGTGAAGCGAGCGCGAGGGCATGGGGCGCGATTCGCCCGCCGCCGGGCCTAATCCTGCAACGCGCAGCGACTGTTGCAGGTCCCGCGAGACCTGCCGAGACCCACGCCGCGAGACCCCCCGCGCGTGCAGACCCCCGCGCGATCGCGCGAACGCCCTACGCCGCGCGAACCCCCTACGCTGCGACCGGCTCGGACGCCGCGAGCAGACGCGGCGCCTGCGAGATCTCGCTGCACAGCCAGCGGCGGCCGTAGTCGCGCATGCAGTCGATGATCGGCAGCAGGTCGCGACCCTTCTGGGTCAGCGAGTACTCGACCCGCGGCGGCACCTCGGGGTAGGTGTGGCGCTCGACGATCCCGTCCTCCTCCAGGGCGCGCAGGCGCAGCGAGAGGGTGCGCGGGCTGATCCCGGCGAGCGAGCGCTCGAGCTCGCAGAAGCGGCTGTTGCCGGCCGCGAGGTCACGGACCAGCAGGAGGGTCCACTTTCCGCCGACGAGCTCGGTGGTGTGACAGACGGGACAGGTGTCGTCCGACGGCATCGCTCCATAACTTTACCAACTGAAGCGAGAGTTGGTGCGTTAGATCACGAGCGACAGCGGTCCGCCCGCGGCGGGCGGCGGCGGCTCGGCCGCGGGACGGGAGGGCTTCTCGTCGGGCACGTCGTCCATCGTCGTCCCGCGGCGGCCCTCGGCCTCGAGCAGCAGCTTGAAGTCGTGCGGGCTGGTCGCCGCGATCAGCGCGTCCTCGACGCTCACGCGGCCCGCCTTGACGTGCGCGTAGAGCGCCTGGTCGAAGGTCTGCATCCCGTAGTAGCCGCCGTCGAAGATGACCTGCCCGAGGCTTCCGGTCTGGTCGGGGTCAAGGATCATGTCGCGCGCGCGGCCGGTCATCTTCAAGACCTCGCAGACCGCGACGCGGCCGCCCACGGCGGCCGCGACCAACCGCTGCGAGATCACGCCCTTGAGCGTGCCGGCGAGCATCGCCCGCACCTGCTGGTGCTGGTGGGGCGGGAAGAAGTCGAGCATCCGGTTGACCGACTCCGCCGCGTCGATCGTGTGGATCGTCGAGAGCACGAGGTGGCCTGTCTCGGCGGCCGACATCGCCGTCGCGACGGTCTCCTCATCGCGCATCTCGCCGATCAGGATCACATCGGGGTCCTGGCGCAGCACGCGCCGCAGGGCGCGCTTGAAGGACGCCGTGTCGGTCCCGACCTCGCGCTGGCTGATGACCGAGTTGATGTCGCGGTGCAGGAACTCGATCGGGTCCTCGATCGTGACGATGTGGCAGGACCGCGTGACGTTGATGTGGTTGATCATCGCCGCCAGCGTCGTCGACTTGCCGGAGCCGGTCGTGCCGGTCACGAGGATGATCCCGCGCTGCTCATCAGCGAGGCTCGTGATCACCTCGGGCAGGGCCAGCTCCGCGGTCGTGCGGATCCGGTGCGGGATCGCGCGCGCCACGAGCGACACCGCGCCGCGCTGGCGGAAGGCGTTGACGCGGAACCGCGCGACGCCGGGGATGTCGTGGGAGAGGTCGATCTCGTTCTCGACGTCGAACTCCGCCATCCGCACGCTGTTGCCGAGCAGCTGGTGCAGCGCCTGCTCTGTGTCGGCCGGCTCGAGCACCGGCCAGGTGTCCTCAGACAGCGGAGCGAGCTCGCCGTCGACCCGCGCGAGCGGAACGGATCCGACTTTCAGGTGCAGGTCGGACCCATCGCATGCGACTAGCGCGCAAAGGGCCTGGTCGATATCTATCACTGACCTTGTCAACGGTCGGCTCCGCCGGCGCGGAAGTTGACCCCGCGGTGGCGCTATGGACTTCTAGGCCGCCGTGCACCGGCCGCCGATCAAAGCCCTTCTAGCCCCTATCGACGCCCACCGCTGCACGCTTTAGGGCGTGGCCGCGGGGGGCTGGCGCGACAGCGCGCCGCCGACGCGATTTTGAGAGCGGCCGCCTGAAACTCAGGCGACGTCGCGAAGCTTCTGCGCCTCCGCGAGGCTCTGCAGCTTCTTCAGCGACTGGTTCTCGATCTGGCGGATCCGCTCGCGCGTGACGTTGAAGGTCCGGCCGACCTCATCCAGCGTGCGCGGATGCTCGCCGCCCAGCCCATAGCGCAGCTCGAGCACGCGGCGCTCACGGTAGGACAGGTTCTCGAGCGCCTCGCGCAGCGCCTCCTTGGTGAGGATCTCAGCGGCCCGCTCATACGGCGACTCGGCGCGCTCGTCGGCGATGAACTGTCCGAACTCTGACTCCTCCTCGTCGCCGACCGGCTTCTCCAGCGACACCGGCGCCTGCGCCGAGCGCTTGATCGAGTCGACCTCCTCGGGATCGATGCCGGTCACGGCGGCGATCTCATCAGGCGTCGGCTCGCGACCGAGTTCCGTGACGAGCTTGCGCTCGGCACGGCCGATCTTGTTGAGCTTCTCGACGACGTGGACGGGGATGCGGATCGTGCGCGCCTTGTCGGCGAGCGCGCGGGCGATCGCCTGGCGGATCCACCAGGTCGCATACGTCGAGAACTTGAAGCCCTTGCGGTAGTCGAATTTCTCGGCCGCGCGCACCAGCCCGAGCGTCCCCTCCTGGATCAGGTCGAGGAACGGCAGGCCCTGGTTGCGGTAGTTCTTGGCGATCGAGACGACGAGGCGGAGGTTGGACTCGACCATCTTCTGCTTGGCGTCGAGGTCGCCGCGCTCGATGCGCTTGGCGAGATCGACCTCCTCCTGGGCGGTCAGCAGGCGGACCTTGCCGATGTCCTTGAGGAACAGCTGCAGCGAGTCGGTCGTCATGTCCGGCTTGAGGTCGAGCGCCGTGCGCGCCTTGCGGCGTCCGCGGCGATCCGGCGCACGCTCCACCTCGGTCCCGGCCGCCGTAGCCGGGTCGATGTCCTCGACCAGCTCGATCTCGGACCGCTCGAGGAAGCCGTGCAGCTCCTCCATATCGGCCTCGTCCATATCGAGCTCGGCGACCGCGCCCTGGATCTCGGCGTAGCTGAGCACGCCGACCTGCTGCCCCTTGGTGAGCAGCCCCTTGACCTCTTCGAGCTCCTGAAGTTCCGCTACTGACATCTGTTCCCGTTTCCGTCGCGCAGACATGCCGGCCACATGGGCCTGCATCCGCGATTAGCTGAGGTGGCCGGCCGACCCCGCTCCCGCGAGCCCGCCAGCTGTATTCATTGTACGCGCTTTACTTTGTGTAGTCAACGTCGTTTGGGCGCTCCTGACTTGAGCGATCTGCACTGCTCATACCCATAACGCAGCCGAATGTTTCAGGTTTCCATCGGTTATGAAGGAATTAACCGAGCGGCGCCGAATCTCAGCCTCGAGACCGCGGCGATCGGAGGTTTCTGCACGCGCGCGGCCGCTATGCATATACTCGCGCCCACCACGCCGAGCCATGGTGCGTCCGCGCGCCGTGGGCGGGGGACCCAAATGCGAGGTATGCCATCTCGCTGGGGCGAATCGGCCGCGTGAGCGGCCGTAGCGCATAGAGCGCGAGCCCGACAGCTCACCCCGTAGGCGCGGCCCCGTACATGAAGGGCGCGCATATAGCTATTCGATGGGCTGTTCCCGGGCTCTGCGCCGGCCTTCTCGCGCTGCCCGCCGCCGCGCTCGCAAGCACAAGCGGCGGAGCCGCGGCCCCGCCGACCGGATCGCCGGCACCGAGCACCGCCCCGGCCGCCACCGGCGGCGCCCTCGCGGTCACCCCGACGTCGGTGATCCGCCGCCAGGTCGCGACCGTCACCGGAACCGTGCCGATCGCCGGCAGCGGGCTCGCCGTCGTGCTCCAGGTCCGCACCGCCAACAGCACGTGGGCGACCGTCGCGACCGCGACCGCGACCGCCAGCGGCGCCTTCACGATCCCCTGGCGCGCGACCCGCGCCGGTCAGCTCCAGCTGCGCGTCGTCCACGGCGCCATCGCCTCGACGAGCGCCGTCGCGAGCACGCCGTCGGTGACCCTGTCGGTCTACGCCCCGGTCATCGCGACCTGGTATGGCCCCGGCTTCTACGGCCACAAGACCGCCTGCGGCGAGACCCTGACGACGACGATCGTCGGCGTCGCCGACCGCACCCTCCCCTGCGGCACCCCGGTGACGCTCACCTACAACGGAACGACGCTGACCGTCGCGGTGATCGACCGCGGGCCCTTCTCGGGCGGCGCGACGCTCGACCTCACCCACGCCGCCGCGCAGGAGCTCGGGATGACCGAGACCTCAAGCGTCGACATGCTCGCGATCGCCGGCCCGCTGCTGGCGCCAACGAACTGGATCGCCCCCGGCAGCCAGACGACGAGCGGATCCTCCGGATCCACCTCGGTCGCCGGCG
The DNA here is from genome assembly GCA_036267075.1 of Solirubrobacteraceae bacterium. Lineage (GTDB taxonomy): Bacteria > Actinomycetota > Thermoleophilia > Solirubrobacterales > Solirubrobacteraceae > Palsa-513. Next base: position 90,606 of record DATAWT010000030.1, on the reverse strand, counting down.
GCGCGACCGCCCCGAGCAGCTGAGCCGCTCCCGCACCGCGGGTGACGCGGCGGCGCCCGCGGCTGCGCGCCGCCGACGCGATCCGCTCCGCAAGCTGGCAGCATCCGCGCCCATGGGATCGCTGATCGCGCGCGTCGCCGCGCTCGTGGCGGCGCTCTGGGCGCTCGTCATCCGCCGCCGCTCCCGCCTCCCGGCGGAGATCCGCATCGTCGACCCCGAGGGCGCCCCGACGATCGACGCCCAGGGCGCGGCGCGCTCCGTCCAGGCGGCGGAGCTGACGATCCCGACCCCCGACGCGCTCGAGCTGTGGTCGCCCGAGGCCCTCGAGCGGCTCGCGCGCACCTACTGGCGCTTCCTCGAGCGCTGCTCGCTCGGGCTGATTCGCGTCGCCTACGGCCCCAACGACCGCGCCGTCGTCCTGCTCTGCCGGCCGTTCGTGCTGATCCGCTTCGACTCGCCGCAGTACGAGCTCGACCACGAGCGCGGCGTCGTGCGCTGGCGGATCCGCGGCGGGGCGCTCGTCTCCCACCGCCAGGAGCGCCGCGGCGGGTTCCTGCAGATCGACGTGCGCCGCATGGAGCCGCCCCGCGACGGCTACCAGGCGATCCACGTCGAAGTCGCGGTGCTGAGCTTCTACCCGGCGATCGCGACGCTCGGGCCAGGGCTCTACGAGCGCACCCAGGCCGCGATCCACGTGCTCGTCACGCACGGCTTCCTGCGCTCGCTGGCAAGCCTGCACCTCGCCAAGTCGCGGACCGGGCGCTTCGCACGCGCCCAGTAGGCGCGGCCGCCCGGCGCGGGCCGGTGCAGACGCGGGCGCTCGCCATCGCCGCGCCCCGCGAGCGCTAGTAGCTCAGCAGCTTGGCGCGGTCGTGGCGCGCGTGGACGCGCCGCACGGTCCCCGAACGCGAGCGCATCACCAGCGACTCCGTCGTCGCGCTGACGGCGCCCTGGTAGCGGACCCCCTGGAGGACGTCGCCGTCGGTGACGCCGGTCGCTGAGAAAAAGCAGTCGTCGCCGGCGACGAGGTCGTCGCGGTGAAGCACCCGCTCGAGGTCATAGCCGGCGTCGATCGCCGCTTGGCGCTCGGCGTCATCGCGCGGCCACAGCCGCCCGAGCAGCTGCCCGCCGATGCACTTGATCGCCGCCGCCGAGAGCACCCCCTCCGGCGTCCCGCCGATTCCCCACAGCAGATCGACCGGCCCGCCCTCGCCGCAGGCCAGTAGCGCCGCCGAGACGTCGCCGTCGCTGATCAGGCGCACGCGCGCACCGGCCTCATGAATCACCTCGAGCGCCTGCGCGTGGCGCGGGCGGTCGAGCATCACGACCATCACGTCGTGGACGTCGATGCCCTTGCGCTTGGCGACCAGGCCGATCGTCTCCCCCAGCGGGCGGTCGAGGTCGAGCAGATCGGCGATCTCGGCGCCGCCGGCGATCTTCTCCATGTAGACGCAGGGGCCCGGGTCGAACATCGTGCCGCGCGGGGAGAGCGCGATCACCGACAGCGCGCTCGGCATGCCGCGCGCGGTCAGCGTCGTGCCCTCGAGCGGGTCGACGGCGATGTCGACCGACGGAAGCGTCCCGTCGCCGATCCGCTCGCCGTTGAAGAGCATCGGCGCCTCGTCCTTCTCGCCCTCGCCGATCACGACGACGCCGTCCATGTGGACGCTGTCGAGCATGTGGCGCATCGCGTCGACGGCGGCCTGGTCGGCGGCCTCCTTGTCGCCGCGGCCGATCAGGCGCGCCGCGCCGAGCGCGGCGGCCTCGGTCACGCGGACCAGCTCGAGAGCGAGGTTGCGATCGGGCGGTGTGCTGCTCGGCCGCTCCGTCATCGACGCAGCGTATACGCCGGCCGGCACGGCGCGGCGCTGCTGATAGCTTGAGCGCGAAATGACCGCCGATGCCCTGGTGATCGGAGTCGACGTCGGCGGCACCAAGGTATCCGTGGCGGCGCTCGAGCACGGCCGCACCGGCGAACCGCTGATCCGCCCGACCGACACCTCGGGCTCAGACGCCCTGATCAAGCAGATCGCCGACCAGGTCACCGAGGTCCTCGCCGAGCGCACCGCCGCAGCCATCGGCATCGGCATCCCCTCGGTCGTCGACTTCGCGACCGGGACCGCGAAGACGTCGGTCAACGTGCCGCTGCGCGACGTCCCGCTGCGGGCGGTGCTCGGCGAGCGCCTCGGCGTGCCGGTCTTCGTCGACAACGACGCGACCGTCGCCGCCTTCGCCGAAGCCCACGACGAGCACGGCGGCGTCGACGTGCACAGCCTCTTCATGTTCACCGTCGGCACCGGCGTCGGCGGCGGGATCGTGATCGACGGGCGCTCCTACCGCGGCGCGACCGGGGCCGCCGGCGAGGTCGGCCACACGCTGATCGCGATCGACCCCGTGATCCCGAAGGCCACCTCGTTTCCCCAGCCGGGGTCGCTTGAGTCGCTCTCGGCGGGGCACGTGCTCGACCATCTCGCGCGCGAGGCCGCGGCCGCCCACCCCGGCTCGGCGCTCGGCAAGCTGGCGGCCGAGAGCGGCTCGGTCGCAGGCCCCGACGCCGTCGCCGCCGCCAAGGCCGGCGATGAGATCGCGGTCGGCTGCGTCGCGACGCTCGGCCGGCGCCTCGGGATCGGTGTTGCCAACGCGATAAACGTCTTCGACCCCGACGTCGTCGCGATCGGCGGTGGCGTATCGTCAGCAGGCGAGCTGCTGCTCGGGCCGCTTCGCGCCGCCGCCCTCGAATACGTGCTCGACGGAGTGGGTAGCGCCACGGAGATCCGCATTGCGCGCTCGGGCCCCAAGGCGGGCGTGCGCGGCGCAGGGCTGCTCGCGCGCAGCGAACTCAAGAGCCAGAACGGAGAAGCCAGATGAGCGCAGCACCGCCGGCAACGAGCATCGACGAGCTGTGCATCAACACGATCCGCACGCTGTCGATGGACGCCGTGCAGAAGGCCGACTCCGGACACCCCGGCACGCCGATGGCCCTGGCCCCCGTCGCCTACACCCTCTACACGCGGGTCATGCGCCACAACCCCGCCGACGCGGCGTGGCCGAACCGCGACCGCTTCGTGCTGTCCTGCGGGCACGCGTCGATGCTCCTGTACTCGACGCTGTTTCTGTGCGGCTACGGGCTGACGCTCGAGGACATCGAGAACTTCCGCCAGATCGGCTCACCCTGCGCCGGGCACCCCGAGTACGGCCACGCCGCCGGGATCGAGGCGACGACCGGCCCGCTCGGGCAGGGCATCTCGACCTGTGTCGGCCTGGCGCTCGCCGAGCGGATGCTGGCCGCCCGCTACAACCGCGACGGCCACGCGGTCATCGACCACCACACCTTCACGATCGCCTCCGACGGCGACATGGAGGAGGGCATCTCCTCCGAGGCCAGCTCGATCGCCGCCCACCTCGGCCTCGGCCGCCTGATCGCCTTCTACGACGACAACCACATCTCGATCGAGGGCAACACCGATCTCGCTTTCAGCGAGGACGTCGGGTCGCGCTATGAGGCCTACGGCTGGCACGTCCAGCACCTCGGCGAGGAGGTCACCGTCGAGCGCATCGAGGAGGCCGCGCGCGAGGCGATGTCGGTTGAGAACCGCCCGTCGCTGATCGTCTGCCGCACGCACATCGCCTACGGCGCGCCGAACAAGCAGGACACCGCCGGTGCCCACGGCTCACCGCTCGGCGAGGAGGAGATCCGCCTGACCAAGGAGGGCTACGGCTGGCCCGTCGAGCCGTCCTTCTACGTGCCCGAGGAGGCGCTCGAGCACGTCCGCTCGGCGACCTCCGGCGGCGCGCAGCTGCAGAGTGAGTGGGAGGAGCGCTACGCCCACTACCGCGAGCTCTTCCCGGAGGAGGCGACACAGCTCGACGCGATCTTCGCGCGCACCGTCCCGACTCTGCCGGCGGGCTTCCTCAAGCGTTTTGAGACGGGCGCCAAGATGGCCACGCGCAAGGCCTCCCAGGAGGTCCTCCAGGTCGCGGCCGATGAGGTGCCCCAGCTCGTCGGCGGCGCGGCCGACCTCGCGCCCTCGACGCTCACGCTGATGGGCGAGGGCGGCGTCGAGCGAGAAAGCTACGGCGCGCGCAACATCCACTTCGGGATCCGCGAACACTCGATGGGCGCGATCGTCAACGGCCTCGTGCTGAGCGGCTTCCGCGCCTTCGGCGCGACCTTCCTCGTCTTCTCCGACTACATGAAGGGCGCGGTGCGGCTCGCGGCGCTGATGCGCATCCCGAGCATCTTCTGTTACACGCACGACTCGATCGGCCTCGGCGAGGACGGCCCGACGCACCAGCCGATCGAGCACCTCGCCGCGCTGCGCGCGACGCCCAACGTCAACGTCGTCCGCCCCGCCGACGCGCACGAGACCGCGCTCGCCTGGAGCTTCGCGCTGCAGGCCACCGAGACGCCGACCGTGCTCGCGCTGTCGCGCCAGTCGCTGCCGGTGCTCGACGCCGAGTCGATCCCCCACGACGCGATCGAGCGCGGCGCCTACGTGATTCGCGAGAGCCCCGGTGCCGCCGCGCTCGTGCTGATCGCGACCGGATCCGAGGTCTCGCTGTGCCTCGACGCCGCCGAGGAGCTCGCCGGCGAGGGGATCGCCGTGCGCGTCGTCTCGATGCCCTGCATGGACCGCTTCGAGCTCGCCCCCGCCGCCGAGCGCGAGCGCGTCCTCGGGGCGCCCGGGACGCGGCGCATCGCGGTCGAGGCGGCCTCGCCGTTCGGCTGGGACCGCTGGATCGGCGAGCGCGGGGCGATGATCGGGATGCGCAGCTTCGGCGCGTCAGGCCCCTACGAGGCGGTCTATGAGCACTTCGGCATAACGAAAGCGGCCATCGTCGAGAAGGCCCACGAGCTTCTGAGCACCTAGGAGGCCAGATGGCAAGCGCACCACACACCGTCAACGCCAACCTCGCCGCGCTGGTCGCGGCCGGGACCGCCCCGTGGCTCGATCAGATCCGCCGCGGACTGATCACCAGCGGCGAGCTCGCGCGCCTTCGCGACGAGTGCTCGCTGCGCGGCGTCACCTCCAATCCGACGATCTTCGAGCAGGCGATCCTCGGCTCAGATGACTACGACGAGGCGCTCGCCGAGCTCGCCCACGAGGACCTCGACGCCGGCGCGCTCTACGAGCGCCTCGCGATCACCGACGTCCAGGACGCCGCCGACATCCTGCGCCCGGTCTTCGATGAGCACGGCGACGGCTTCGTGTCCTTCGAGGTGATGCCGACGCTGGCCACCGACACCGACGCCACGCTCGCCCAGGCCCGCGACTACTGGCAGCGCCTCGACCGCCCCAACGTGATGATCAAGATCCCGGGCACGAAGGAGGGCATCCCCGCGATCGAGCAGGCGCTTTATGAGGGCATCAACATCAACATCACGCTGCTGTTCGGTGTCGAGCGCTACGCGCAGGTCGCCGAGGCCTACCTCCGCGCGCTCGAGCGCCGCGCCGCGGAGGGGCTCTCGCTCGAGGTCCACTCGGTCGCCAGCTTCTTCGTCTCGCGCATCGACACCGAGGTCGACAAGCGCCTCGCCGCGCTCGGGCGCGGGGACCTCGCCGGCACCGCCGCGCTCGCCAACGCCCGCGCCGCCTACGCCCGCTGCGAGGAGATCTTCGGCGGCGAGCGCTTCGCCGCCCTGCGCGAGGCCGGCGCGCTCGTCCAGCGGCCGCTGTGGGCCTCGACCGGGGTCAAGAACCCGGCCTACCCGGAGACGATGTACGTCGACGGGCTGATCGCCCCGGACACCGTCAACACGATGCCGATGAAGACGCTGCTCGCGGTCGCCGAGCGCGGCACGATCGTCGAAGGCACCGCGCGCGAGGACGCGGGCCCGGCGCTCGCCGCCCTCGCCGAGGCGGGCATCGACATGGACGACGTCACCGACACGCTCCTTGAGGCGGGGATCGCGGCCTTCGTCACGCCGATGGAGAAGCTGCTCGCCGGCATCGAGAGCGAGCGCCAGGCGATCCTGACCGGGCGCCCGCAGGCGATCGCCGCCTCGCTCGACAAGGGCCTCTCGGAGGCCGTCGCGAAGCGCGTCGCGACCGCGACGCAGGAGCGCGTCGCGCACCGCGTCTGGGCCAAGGACGAGTCGCTGTGGGGCGGGCCGGGCGTGCCCGAGATCGGCGATCGCCTCGGCTGGCTGACGATCTCTGACGCGATGGCCGAACGCGCCGACGAGCTGGTCGAGTTCGCCCGCTCCTGCGCCGCGGACGGTCTGCGCGACGCGGTGCTGCTCGGCATGGGCGGCTCGAGCCTCGCGCCGGAGGTGCTCTGGCGCACCTTCGGCGCCGAGCAGGAGTGGCTCGCGCTGCACGTGCTCGACTCGACCGATCCCGCGGCGATCCTCGGCGTGCAGGAGCAGATCGATCTCGACCGCACGCTGTTCGTCGTCTCGACCAAATCGGGCGGGACGATCGAGACGCTGTCGCTGTTTGAGCACTTCCACTCGCTCGTGCCCGACGGAAGCCGCTTCATCGCGATCACCGACCCCGGCAGCTCGCTGCTCGATCTCGCGCGCGAGCACAACTTCCGCGCCGCCTTCGAGAACGACCCCAACATCGGCGGGCGCTACTCGGCGCTGTCGCTGTTCGGCCTCGTCCCGGCGGCGCTGATCGGCGCCCCGGTGCACGCGCTGCTCGACCGCGCCGAGCAGGCCGAGCAGGCCAGCTCGCACTTCGACTCAAGCGCCAGCAACCCGGGCCTTTGGCTCGGACTGGCGCTCGGTGAGCTCGCCCGCCAGGGCCGCGACAAGCTGACCTTCGTCGTCGGCGAGCCGGCGCCGAGCTTCGGGCTGTGGGCCGAGCAGCTCGTCGCCGAGAGCACCGGCAAGAAGGGCCGCGGGATCCTCCCTGTCGCCGACGAGCCGCTGCTCGAGCCCGACGCCTACGGCTCAGACCGCGTCTTCGTCCACCTGCGCGACGAGGAGCGCGTCGACGAGGACACCGACAAGCGCGTCGAGGCGCTCGCCGCCGCCGGCCACCCGACGCTGACGCTCAGCGTGAACGGCTCCGAGGACCTCGGGCGGATGTTCTTCACCGCCGAGTTCGCGACCGCGGTCGCGGGCTGGGTGCTCGAGATCAACCCCTTCGATCAGCCCAACGTCCAGGAGGCAAAGGACGCGACCAAGCGCGTCCTAGCCTCCGGCTCGCTGCCAGAGGTCACCTACGCCGAGGACGACGCGCTGCGCGCGCTGCTGACCGGCGGCGCCGCCGGCTCCTACATCGCGCTGATGGGCTACGTGGCGCCGTCGCTTGAGTTCGACGAGGAGGTCCGCGCGCTGCGCGAGACGCTCGCCCGTGCGACCAAGCTCGCGACGACCTTTGGCTACGGCCCGCGCTTCCTGCACTCGACGGGGCAGCTGCACAAGGGCGGCGCCCCGGTCGGGCGCTTCCTCTCGATGATCGGCGAGGAGGGGCCTGACGTCGAGATCCCGGGGGCGCCGTACACGTTCCGCACGCTCAAGACGGCACAGGCGCTCGGCGATCTCGAGACGCTGCGCTCACACGGATTGCCCGCCGAGATCGTGCACCTCGAAGGCGACGCGGCGCAGGCGCTGCGCGCGCTGCACAACCGGATCAAGGAGATGCTCTGATGCAGATCGGCTTCGTCGGGCTCGGCAAGATGGGCGGCAACATGGTCGCGCGGATCCGCCGTGACTCGATCCATGAGGTCGTCGCCTTCGACTTCGACCCAAAGGCCGTGGCGCGCGCGGAGAAGACCGGCGCGAGTGGCGCCGGGAGCCTGCGCGAGCTGGTCAAGGCGCTCGATCCGCCGCGAATGGTCTGGATCATGGTCCCCGCCGGGGAGGCGACCCAGAAGACCGTCGAGTCGCTCGCCAAGCTGCTGTCGCCCGACGACACGATCGTCGACGGCGGCAACTCGCGCTGGACCGACGACAAGGAGCGCGCGGCGATGCTGCGCGGCTCGAAGATCCACTACGTCGACGTCGGCACATCGGGCGGCGTATGGGGCCTCGAGGTCGGCTACTGCATGATGGTCGGCGGGCCGGCACGCGCCGTGCGGCGCCTGGCCCCGATCCTCGACGTGCTCGCGCCGCCGACGTCCGAGGACTCGGTCGCCTCGATCGGGCCGCGCGGCTGGCAGCACTTCGGACCCTCCGGCGCGGGCCACTACGTGAAGATGGTCCACAACGCGATCGAGTACGGCCTGATGCAGGCCTACGCGGAGGGCTTCGAGCTCTTCCAGCAGTCCGAGTACCCGCTCGACAACGCCAAGATCGCCCACCTCTGGAACCAGGGCTCGGTGATCCGCTCGTGGCTTTGCGAGCTCGCGGCGCGCGCGTTCGAGGCCGACGGCAACGAGCTCGCGGGACTCGAGGGCTGGGTCGAGGACTCCGGCGAAGGGCGCTGGACGCTCCAGGACGCGATCGACCACGGCGTCCCCACGCCGGCGCTGAGCGCCGCCCTCAACAGCCGCTTCTACTCGCGCGAGCTCGGCGACTACAGCGCGCGCGTGCTCGCCGCGCTGCGCAACCAGTTCGGCGGCCACGCGGTCAAGACGACCGGCAAGTGACGCTCGCGGATCTCGGAGAGAACCCGCTCGCCGCGGGCCTCGAGCGCCTCCCCGTCGCGCCGACCAACCTCGTGATATTCGGCGCGACGGGCGACCTCGCGCGCCGCAAGCTGCTGCCGGCGATCTACAACCTCGCCCACGAGGGCGCCCTGCCCGGCCGCTTCAACCTCGTCGGCGTCTCGCGCGGCGAGCTCTCAGACGCCGAGTACCGTGAGATCGCGGCCGAGTCGATCCGCCGCTTCTCGCGCACCGCGCCGGATGAGAGCGTCCTCGACGGCCTGCTCTCAGAACTGCGCTACGTATCCGGGACCTTCGACGGAGCGGAGACCTACGAGGCGCTCACGGCGGCGCTGTCCGAGCTCGACGACACCGCCGGCGACGCGATGGCGCGCGTCTTCTATCTCTCGACGGCGCCCGAGTTCTTCGCTGTGATCGTCGGCCAGCTCGGCGCGGCCGGCCTGACCGTCGCCGAGGACCGCGACGTGCGGGCGATCATCGAGAAGCCGTTCGGCACGTCGCTTGAGGAGGCGCGCGCGCTCAACGAGCAGGTCCTTGCGGCGTTCGATGAGAGCCAGGTCTTTCGCATCGATCACTACCTCGGCAAGGAGACGGTCCAGAACATGCTGGCGTTCCGCTTCGCCAACGGAATGTTCGAGCCGCTCTGGAACCGCAACTACATCGCCGACGTGCAGATCACCGCCGCCGAGGACATCGGGATCGAGAGCCGCGCCGGCTACTACGACCACGCCGGCGCGCTGCGCGACCTCGTCTCAAACCACATGCTTCAGCTGCTGACGCTGCTCTGCATGGAGCCGCCGGTCAGCTTCACCGCCGACGACGTGCGCGACGAGAAGGTCAAGGTGCTGCACGCGATCCGCACGCCGCGCGCGGAGGAGATCCCCTCGATGGCGGTTCGCGCGCAGTACGCCGCCGGGGTCAGCGGGGGCGAGTCCGTGCCCGGCTACCTCGAGGAGGACGGCGTCGCCGATGACTCCCACACCGAGACCTACGCGGCGCTTCGCCTCGAGGTCGACAACTGGCGCTGGGCGGGGGTCCCCTTCTACCTGCGCACCGGCAAGCGCCTCGCGCGCAAGATCACCGAGATCGCCGTCACGCTGCGACCCGTCCCCCATCTCGCCTTCGAGCAGGCCGGATCGCTCGGCGTCCGCCCCAACCAGCTAGTGATGACGATCCAGCCAAACGAGGGCGTCTCGCTCTCACTCGGAGCCAAGATCCCGGGCACGCGGATGAAGATCCGCCCCGTGAACATGGAGTTCCTCTACGGGACGGCGTTCCTCTCGCAGTCCCCAGAGGCCTACGAGCGGCTGATCCTCGATGCGATGCGCGGCGACGCGACGCTGTTCACCCGCAACGACGAGGTCGAGGCCCAGTGGCGCATCTGCGACCCGATCGTCTCCGCCTGGGCGCGGGGCGGCAGGCTTGCGAGGTATGCCGCAGGAAGCCAGGGCCCGGCCGAGGCGGCGGAGCTCCTCCTCGACGGCGCGCAGTGGCGCGCGATCTGAGTCAGGCGCCCTGCCGGCAGTCAACGACACCGTCTGGGCGGCGCAGAACACCTCACCGGCGGCGGTCGAGGCGGCGCTGCGCGATCTTCTGATCGAGCGCCATAGCGAGAGCGACGGCTACGTGCCGGCGCGCGTTCTCAACCTCGTCTGCATCGTCGAGCGCCAATGGAGCGGCGAGATCGCAAACCGCCTGCGCCGCGTCGGCCGCTACCACCCCTCGCGCACGATCGTCTGCGCGGTCAGCAACGGGCGGACCACGATCGACGCGGTCGCCTCCGTCGCGGCCGACGCGCTGCCGACCGACGGGGAGCACATCCTCACGCATGAGCTCGTGATCCTCGACGTCGGCGAGGGACACATCGAGCGCCTCGCGTCGATCGTCGACCCGCTCGTGGTCACCGATCTGACGACCGTCGTCTGGGCTCCGCACGGGCACTGGGCGGCGGTCGAGGCGCTGCGCGAGCTCTCGCAGTGCGTCCTGCTCGACTCCGTCGAGGACCCCAACGTGGGCGGCGCGCTGCGCCGCGCGCAGCGGCTGCTCGCGGATCGCTACGTCGTCGATCTGGCCTGGCTTCGCTCGACTCCGTGGCGCGAGCGGATCGCGACGCTCTTCAACCCGCCCTCGCGCCGCGGCCTGCTCGAGGAGATCACCTCGCTTCGGATCCGCAACGTCGCCGAGTCAGGCGCCGCGGCGCTGCTTTTGTGCGGCTGGCTGACGACGCGCCTCGGCTGGCCGCGGGGCAGCCTCCATCGCGACGGCCAGGGCCGCGCGCTCGGATCGATGGGGCCGGTCTCGGTGGCGCTTGAGTCGGTGCGCCAGGACGTTCCCGGTCTCGGCGGCGTGACGCTCGGCTTCCGCGACTCAAGCTCGCTCTCGCTTGACCGAAGCGACGGCGGCCTGCTTGCCACCCAGACCGACGCCGACGGCTCGGAGCGCACCTGGAAGCTGCTCGGGGCCTCGCGCGGAGAGGGCGGGATCCTCGGCGAGGGGATCCGCCAGACGCTGCTTCGCGACCCGACCTACGCCGAGTCACTCGACGCCGCCGCGGGAATGCTCACGTGAGACTGATCCGCTGCGCGGACGCCGGCGGCGTCTCAGAGCAGGCCGCGGCGCTGATCGAGGCGCTGCTCGCCGAGGCGCTCGAGGAGCGCGGCCGCGCGCACCTCGCGCTCGCCGGCGGCAACACGCCGGGTGGCGCCTACGCCCGCCTGTCACTGCCGGACTGGGCCGGCGTCGAGCTGTGGTTCGGCGATGAGCGCTGCGTCGGTCCCGCGGACCCGCAGTCCAACTACCTGATGGTCGAGCAGACGCTGCTCGACCACGCCGAGGGAGCGCTCGTCCACCGCATCGAGGGCGAGCGCGGCGCCGAGGCCGCGGCAGCTGCCTACGCCGATCTCCTCGTCGCCCGCGCCGGTGGGCCGCTGCCCGTGCTCGACGTCGTGCTGCTCGGGATCGGCGAGGACGGCCACACCGCCTCGCTCTTCCCCGGCGCCGCGACGCTGCAGGCCGGAGCGGTCGTCTGCGTCCCCGTGCACGACTCGCCAAAGCCGCCCCCCGACCGGGTTTCGATGAGCCTCGAGGTGCTTCGCCTCGCGCGTTGCGCGATCCTCCTGGTCAGCGGCGCGGGCAAGGCCGAGGCGCTCGCCGGAGCGCTCGGCGACCCGACCACGGCGGTGCCGGCGAGCCTGCTCGAGCGCGAGCGCCTCGTCGTCATCGCCGACGAGGCGGCGCTCGGCGGATGAGCGGTGAGCTGGTGATCGTCCGCCACTCGGACACCGAGTGGACCGCCAACGGTCGCCACACCAGCTACACCGACCTGCCGCTGACCAAGCAGGGCATCGAGCGCGCCGCGACGCTCGAGCCGCGCCTTGCGGGACGCAGCTTCGCCGCCGTCTGGAGCAGCCCCCGCGAACGGACGTTTGAGACGGCGCGGCTTGCCGGCTTCGAGCCGCTCGTGCGCGACGGGCTGCGAGAGTGGGAGTACGGGGAATACGAAGGGCTGACGACCGAGCAGATCCGCGAGTCACGCCCCGGCTGGGACATCTGGCGCGACGGCTGCCCGGGCGGCGAGGACGCAGCCGCGGCCGGCGCTCGCGCCGACGCGCTGCTCGCGACGCTGCCTCCCGAGGGCGACGTGCTCGTCTTCTCGCACGGCCATTTCTCGCGCGTGCTGACCGCGCGCTGGCTCGGCCTCGAGGCGGCGCAGGGCGCGCTGTTCGTACTCGCGCCGGCCGGGATCGGCGTGCTCGGCCACGAGCACGAGCGGCGCGTGCTTCGCTCGTGGGGCTGAGCGTAGCGACCGGTAGCGTCAGCGAGGCCGCCGACTAGGATATGCCGACCGCATGACCGTGCTCGCCGACAGCCGGCTGCATGAGGCCCGCGCGCAGACGCTCGCGCTAGTCGAAGGGTTCTCGGACGAGGACCTCGAGGCGGTTCACTCGACGCTGATGAGCCCGCTCGTCTGGGATCTCGGGCACATCGCGGCGTTTGAGGATCTCTGGCTCTGTCATCGCCGCGGCGGCCTCGAGTTGCTCCACGGCGAGCTGGCCGAGGTCTATGACGCCTTCGAGACGCCGCGGGCGCAGCGCGGCGACCTCCCCCACCTGCGCCGCGCCGGCGCCGAGCGCTACCTCGAGGAGGTTCGCGCGCGCGTCGCCGAGCTCGGCCTCGAGGACTCTGACCCCTATGTCGAGCTCGTCGCACGCCATGAGCGCCAGCACGCCGAGACGATGCTCCAGACGCTGGCTCTCGCGGGTCTGCGCCCGAGTGCACCGGCGCGCGCCGCCGATGAGCCGCCCGTGCTCGCGCCGAGCGGACTTGAGTTCGTGGACCTGCCTGCCTGCCCCGCGTTCGCGCTCGGCGCCGCGGCGACCGACGGCTTCGCCTATGACAATGAGAAGCCTCAACATCAACTTGAGGTCGAAGCCTTTGCGATCGGCCGCGTCGCGGTGACAAACGGCGACTGGCTCGCCTTCATCGATGACGGCGGCTACGCGCGGCGCGAGTGGTGGAGCGATGCCGGCTGGAAGTGGCGGAGCGCCGAGGATGCTCAGCGGCCGCTGCACTGGACCGCCGACGGAGGCGAGCGCGCGCTGGCTGGGCTGCGCGAGCTCGACGCGGCACGTCCGGTCGTCCACGTCAGCGCGTATGAGGCTGATGCGTTCGCCCGTGCGCGCGGCGTGCGCCTCCCGACCGAGGTCGAGTGGGAACTCGCGGCGACCTTCGACCAGGCGCAGGGCGTCAAGCGCGCACCCGCCGAGGGCAACCTGATCGAGGAAAGCCGCTTTGCGACCGCGCGCCCGTCGGCGGCGAGCGCGACGCCGTGCGGAGCGCTCGGCATGATCGGCGACGTCTGGGAGTGGACGTCGTCTGAGTTCGGCGGCTATCCGGGTTTCCGCGCCGACCCCTATCCCGAGTACTCCGAGGTCTTCTTCGGCGAGGGCTACCGCGTGCTGCGCGGCGGGTCGTTTGCGACCAGCGCCCTAGTCGCCACGCCGACGTTTCGCAACTGGGACTTACCCGGACGGCGCCAGATCTTCGCCGGCCTGCGCGTGGCGGCGCCGCGATGACCGACACCGCTCCGGTCGCCGGCGTGAGCCTCCACAACGCGCTCGACGGCGGTGCGACGCGCACGCTCGCCGACGACGCCCGCGAGGGGTTCGCGCGGCCCTTCAAGGAACTCCCGCCCAAGCACCTCTACGACACGCGTGGCGCTGCCCTCTTCGAGCAGATCTGCGAGCTCCCCGAGTACTACCCGACGCGCCTTGAGCGCTCGATCCTCGAGCGCGTCGCGCCGGACGTGATCGCCGCGACCTCGGCTGGTGAGCTCGTCGAGCTCGGCTCGGGGAGCGCCGCCAAGACGCGCCTGCTGCTTGACGCGATGGCCGCCGCCGGCACGCTCCGCCGCTTCGTCGCCGTCGACGTCACCGAGCAGGCCGTGCGTGACAGCGCTGCCGAGCTGACCCAGGAGTACCCGGGCCTTGAGGTGCACGGGCTGATCGGCGACTTCGAGCGCCACCTCGACCACCTGCCGCCGCCGCGTGAGCCGCGGCTGCTGGCCTTCCTCGGCGGCACGATCGGCAACTTCCCGCCGGCCGCGCGGCTGCGCTTCCTCACCAGCGTCGCCGGGCTGCTGCGGCCCGCCGACCACCTCCTGCTCGGCACCGACCTCGTCAAGGACCGGGCGGTGCTTGAGGCCGCCTACGACGATTCGGCCGGCGTGACCGCCGAGTTCAACCTCAACATCCTGCACGTCCTCAACCGCGAGCTCGGCGCGAACTTCGACCCCGCGGCGTTCACCCACATCGCCCGCTTCGACGAGCAGGAGGAGTGGATCGAGATGCGCCTTCGCTCAGACGCGGCGCAAGAGGTCGAGCTGCCCGCGATCGAGCTGAAGGTGAGCTTCGCCGAGGGCGAGGAGCTGCGCACCGAGGTCAGCGCGAAGTTCACGCGCGAGCGCGTTCAGGCTGAGCTCGAGGCGGCCGGCCTTGAGCTGCTCGCCTGGCACACCGATCCGAGCGACTGGTTCGCGCTGTCGCTCGCGCGGCGCGCCTAGCAACCTAGGTGAGCACGTCACCTAGAGGCGCTCGATCAGCATCGCCTGGCCCATGCCGCCGGCGACGCACATCGCATCGATGCCGTAGCGCCCGCCCGTTTTCTCGAGGCCGTTCAGGAGCGTCGTCATGATCCGCGCGCCCGTCATCCCGAACGGGTGGCCGAGCGCGATCGCACCGCCGAACGGGTTGAGCTGCGCCTCGGCGATGCCGAGCCGCCGCATGCAGGCCACGACCTGCGCTGCGAAGGCCTCGTTGATTTCGACGATGTCGACGTCATCGATGGGAAGCGAGGCTCGCTCGAGCAGCTGGCGGATCGCCGGGATCGGCCCGACGCCCATGTACTCGGGCTCGACCGCCGCCACCGCGGAGGCAACGATCCGCGCCAGCGGTTGCAACCCGAGCCGCTCGGCGCGCGGGGCGCTCATCACGAGCACCGCCGCCGCGCCGTCGTTGAGCGGGCAGGAGTTCCCGGCCGTCACCGTGCCCCCGGCGATGAACGCCGGCTCGAGTGCCGCGAGGACCTCCATCGTCGTGCCCGGCCGCGGCCCGTCGTCGGTCGTGACCAGCGCCTCCGCGACCTCGACGGCGCCGCCCTCGCCGTCGTCTTCGCTATAGGCGGGCGCGCGCACGGCGACGATCTCTGAGTCGTAGTGCCCTGAGCGCTGTGCGCTGACGGCGCGATCCTGGGAGATCACCGCCCACTGATCCTGATCCTCGCGCGAGACCGAGAAGCGCTCGGCGACGTTCTCGGCGGTGCGGCCCATCGGCACATAGACATCGCAGATCGACCCCGGCGAGCCGTCAAGGCGCGCGTTGAGGCTCGCCCCGTCCGGCGCGGCGCCCGCCGCGGCGCGCGAGACCGACTCGACGCCGGCGGCGATGTACTGCTCGCCTTCGCCGGCGGCGATCGCGTGGAATGCCATCCGCAGCGTCTGCAGCGAGGACGCGCAGAAGCGGTTCACCGTGCAGCCCGGGACGGTCTCCTCGATGCCCGCCAAAAGCAGCGCGTTTCGCCCGACGTTGTAGCTCTGCTCGCCGCTTGCCGAGGCGGCGCCCATCATCACATCGTCGGTGGCGGCGAAGTCCACCCCCGGATTGCGGTCGATCAGAGCTCGCAGCGGCACCGCCGCCAGCTCGTCGGCACGCATGCTACGCAGCGACCCCTTGAACGCGCGCCCAATCGGCGTGCGCACGGCGTCGACGATCACAGCCTCGACCATCGTCTCTCTCCTGACGCTCAACTGCCCCCACAAGCGCGAGCAGCGATCATAGGTCGCATCGCGGCGGAACTCGCCGTCCCGTGTCGGGTGTCCCACGGTGCGCCGAAACCTGCGCGGGCTCCTGGGCGGCGCAGGTCACAGGCCGAGCTCGCCGACCCCCATCTCGTCGAATCCGACGTGGTGAGCCAGCTCGTGACGGACGACGCGGACGACCTGCTCGCGAAGCTCGTCGCCGTTGAAGCCGAAATCGCGTCGCAGCGTGTCGCGGAAGATCACGATCTTGCCGCCCCCGGCGCCCGAATCGCCCTGGTAGAGGCCGTAAGCGTGAAGCCGCCGGCCCTCGTCGGAGATCACGACGGCGACGTGATCGAGCGCGTTCTGGAGGAGGTCCGGCAGCTCGTCCAGAGCGTCGCGCACGAGTTCCTCGAAGTCATCGTCGCGAAGCGGATCAAGCGCCATGAAGTCGCTCTCGAACGGATCGGCGGCGACCCCGTCGCGCGCGAGCCGCTCGGCGCGGCGCACCGTCAGCTCGAACTCCTCGTGGCTCTCATCCCAGCGCGCCAGGTGTGCGGTCACCAGCGCGACGACGGCGGCGAGCGCCAGCACCCCGACCGCGATCAGCCCAACCAGCTCGAGCGCCGCGAGCAGCGGCGAGCCGGACGGGGGCGTCGTGAGCAGGATGATCGACAGCGCCACCGCGAGCGCGGCGCCGAGGGCGCGAGCGACGGCGTTCAGCGGCGAGATCGGGCCCTGCACCGTGAAAGCCTCAGACGCGCAACCACAGACCAAATCGTACCCCTGCGCGATTGGCGTATCCTCGGCGCCGCGATGAGCGCCTTCGCGACACCCGACATCGAGATCGACGCGGCGCGCGCCGCCGAGATGGCCGCCGCGGGCGCGACGTTCATCGACGTTCGCGAGACCTACGAGCGCGAAGCCGGATTCATCGAGGGCACAACCCACATCGAGCTCGAGCGGCTGGCCTCGAAGGCCGAGGGGATCGACCGCGACAGGCCTGTCGTCTTCTACTGCCGCCTCGGAGCCCGCTCAGCGATGGCCGCCAGCGCGTTTCGCGCCGCCGGCTACGACGCCTACACGATGGGCGGTGGCATCGCGGCCTGGGTCGCCGATGGCCGGCCGATCTCACCGCAGGGCGGCTACGTCGCCGATCACTGATCGAGCGGTCGCGGGTGGCGGCCCTGCGCAGCCGCGGCGGCGCCCACGATCTCGCAGACCTCTTCCGGCTCATCGGCGACGGTGAGCAGCGTCAGGTCGTGTGAGCTGATGTTCTCTGCGGCGAGCACGCTGGTGCGCAGCCAATCGAGCATGCCGCCCCAGAACTCGCTTCCGTAGAGGATCACCGGAAAGTGGCGGACGCGCTCGGTC
Organism: Solirubrobacteraceae bacterium; assembly: GCA_036267075.1. GTDB lineage: Bacteria > Actinomycetota > Thermoleophilia > Solirubrobacterales > Solirubrobacteraceae > Palsa-513. Next base: position 73,379 of record DATAWT010000030.1, on the reverse strand, counting down.
TGGATCAGCGTAACGGCCTCGAACAGCTCGTCGAGCGTGCCGACCCCGCCCGGCAGGACGAGGAACGCGCATGCGAAGCGGACGAACATGACCTTGCGAACAAAGAAGTGGTGGAACTCGAGTCCGAGGTCGCAGTAGGGGTTGAGCAGCTGCTCGCGCGGCAGTTCGATGTTGAGGCCGACCGAGCGCCCCCCGCCCTCGGCGGCGCCCCGATTGGCGGCGGCCATGCTGCCGCCCCCGCCGCCGGTGATCACCGTGAATCCGCGCTCGCTGACCGCTCGCGCCACGACGCGCGCGCGCTCGTAGGCGGGGCTGTCCTCCGGCGTGCGAGCCGAGCCAAAGATCGACACGGCGGCGCCGAGGCGCCGGAGCGCGACGAAGCCGAACTCGAGCTCGTGCCCGATCCGCTCGATGCGCTCGCTGTCTGAGCGGATCGCGGCGACGCTGTGCGCTTCGGCGGAGAGGAGTTCCTCGTCGGCGCTTGCGGGCTGGCCGGCCACGCGTCAGAAGAGCAGCGAGTTCATGTACGTCTGTTCCTGTTGCCCGAGTGTCGTCGTCGCCGGGTTGATGTGCAGGAAAACGAGGATCTCCGAGGAGTACGGCATGAACACGACGTACATGTAGGCACCGACCATCGCGGCGGCCACGCGCAGCGCGCGAGAGCGGGCGAGCGCCGCGAACGGCAGAAGCCAGGCGACGTACCAGGGCAGCGTCCAGCTCAGCGTCAGAAGCAGAGCGAGCGTCACCCAGCCGCTTGAAGTCAGCCAGCGCCGCGTCCGCCACGTCCAGATCGTCATCACGACGATCACCGCGACCAGCAGCACGAACAGCACCTGGCGCATCTCAGAGGTCGCACCGCCGAAGCCGAGCGCAAGCCCGGTCAGATTGGGGATGCCGTCGGGGACGACGAGCGCGCTCTGCTGGCCGATGTTGGGCAAATTGAACCCGAACGCGATGTAGGTCATCACCGCCGCTGCCGCCGAGCCGAGGATCACGCCCGCGAGAACCCGCAGACGTCGCGACGCGCCGGCCAGGATGACCGGGACGAGAACCGCGGAGGAGGCCTTGATCGCGACCGCCGCGACCAGCGACACCCCCGCCAGGATCTCCATCCACGCCGCCGGCTCGCCGGCGACGAGCGGTCGCGGCATCCCGTCGAGCCAGGCCCAGCCGCGTCGCACCAGCTGCACCGGCCCGCGCTGCCCTCGTGGCGCGGGGCGGGCGTTTCGGCCCACGCGCATCGAATCGGCGCGCAGCAGGAGCCAGAACGCGAAGACCAGGAAGAACATCATCAGGAAGTCGTTGTGGTCTCCGCCGAGGCCCCAGACGAGCACGATCGGGTTCATGCCGACGATCGCCACCGCCGCCACTGCGTTGCGGCCGAGCAGCGTCGCGCAGCGGTAGACGAGGAACACGGTCGCGAGACTCGCGAGCATCAGAGCGGCCTTCATCGCCCAGAACGAACTCGCCACGCCGAGCGGCACGAGCGCCGCGGCAAAGAGGGTGAACAGCGGCCCGTAGGGGTCGAGCAGTCCGTGCCAGTTGCTGAGCGCGAACGTCGGGTCGTTGTGCGGCTCGAGCGCGGGGAGCGTCGTGTACGGGTTCAGGTGATGGACCGCCTCCATGCGCCCGTAGTTGAGGTAGTTGAAGACGTCCGTCAGCGTCAGCGGCGGCGCGAGCAGGAAGATCACATGGACGGCGACGACCGTCGCGACCACGAAGCCGAGGCGCAGCCGCCGCGAGGAGAACACGACGACGAGGTAGGCGACGAGCATCGCCGCGACGGTGACTGTCAGCGTCACACGCTCCGTGTGAGAGCTCGCGGTGAGAGCCCAGCTCGTCAGGGAGCCGAGCGGGCCGGCGATCCATCGCGGGTAGTAGCCGGGCTTCCAGACCGGTACGAGCGCCTTGCCGCTCGCCGAGGCGAACGAGACGAGCAGCAGGCTCGCCACGACCATCACCGCCAGCGAAACGCCCGATGCGGCGACCGCGATCTTGGAACGGAAGAGATCCGAGCCGGACGGGTCGCGCCAGCTCTCGACACGCTCGGCCAGCAGATGGCCGCGGAAGATGTGGCCGTGGCCGTTGCCGTTGAGCGCGGGCTCGGGCGCCAAGCCGGGATCGCTCACAGCCGGTTCGGCGGTGAGGAGCCGGCTGCCCTCTGTGACCTCGGTCGACATCCGTTTCTAGAGCGATCCGCCGCGGCGCGCCGGACTGGCGGAGGATAGCGGCCGCGCCATGAGCGACCGATAAATCAGTGCCGTGTTTAAAGAGAGGAGCCCGCCGCGAGGCGGGCTCCACAAGGTTCAGTTGTCGCTGCGCTCAGAGCGTGACGACGTTAACCGCCTTCGGACCCTTGTCGCCGGCCTCGGCATCGAAGGACACCTTGGCGCCCTCCTGCAGCGAGCGATACCCCTCGCCGACGATCCCGGTGTGATGGACGAACAGATCCTTGTCGCCATCGTCGGGGGTGATGAAGCCGAACCCCTTGTCGTCACTGAACCACTTAACGGTGCCCGTGGGCATTGCGTTTCCTCCACTGTATGTCTGTGTGCTTGCTGCGACGCGGAGGACGCTTGAAAAGCCTCAACCTGCCGAGCGCACTGCTTTCGCCGGTAAACACCGACGTCTGTCCCGCGTGACGGTAGCAAATCTAAAACCGTCCGCAACCGCGCACGAACGAAGCGCTAGGCTGCGCTCATGACAGAACAGGTCCACAAGACAGACGAGCAATGGCGGGCCGAATTGACGCCCGAGCAGTACGAGGTCCTGCGCCGCAAGGGGACCGAGCGGCCGTTCACCGGAGAGCTCAACGCCAACAAGGCGGCGGGTGCCTATCGCTGCGCCGGCTGTGGGGCCGAGCTGTTCAGCTCCGAGGCGAAGTTCGACTCCGGCACGGGCTGGCCGAGCTTCTATCGGCCGCGCGACTCCGACGCGGTCGCGACCGAGGATGACAAGAGCCTGCTGATGCGCCGCACCGAGGTGCTGTGCAGCACATGCGAAGGCCATCTCGGCCACGTCTTCGAGGACGGTCCCGATCCGACCGGCCTGCGTTACTGCATCAACTCCGCCGCGCTCACGTTCGAGCCGCAAGAGACGGAGTGAGCGAGGAAGGGGCGGCGGAGTTCCGCCGCCTGCTTCCACAACCGACGCAGACGCTCACCGCCCCCGAGGCGGTCGAAGGGCTGCGTACCGCGGCCGTGGGCGAGCGACCGATCCTCGCCCTGAACATGATCGCGAGCGCCGACGGGCGGATCGCCGTCGACGGACGCTCGGCGCCCCTCTCGAGCGCCCACGACCGGGCCCTCTTCCATGCGCTTCGCGCCCGCTCGGACGCCGTCATGGTCGCCGCCGGGACGGTCCGCGCGGAGCGCTACGGGCCGACGATCCGAAACGAGCGCACACGCGCGGAACGCGCCGCGCGTGGCGAGCCCGAACAGCCGATCGCGGTCATCGTGACCCGCCAGGTCGAGCTAGATCCGCAGCTTCCGCTGCTCAGCGACCCGGACTCCCACGTCGTCATCGTCACCGCCTCCGATCGCGAACTGGCTCGGTGCGCCGCACAGATCGAGTACATCCGCAGCGACACACTGCGTGAGGCGCTGGTCGAGCTCGGCGCACGCGACGGCGTGCGGCGCATCATCTGCGAGGGCGGGCCGCATCTGAACGCCTCGCTGGCCTCCGAGTCGCTGATCGATGAGCTGTTCCTGTCGATCTCACCGATCCTCGTCGGCGGCAGTGACGCGACTGTCCTCGCCGGGGACCTGCTGGACGAGCCGCAGCGTCTCGAGCTGCTGATGCTGCTCTCAAACGACGACGAGCTCTACGCGCACTACGTCAGCCGCTCCGCCTCCTGAGCCCCCTCATCGGAGAGGTCGCCGACCTCGCGCGTCACCGCCTCGAGCAGTTCGCTCGCGAGTCTGCCGCCCTCGGCGGGATTCTGCGGAGCGACGGTGATCGTCACGAGGATCCCGGTCTCGTCGACCTCTTCGAGCACCACGCGCGGGTGGCGGCGGATCGCGACCGTGAGTCGCTCCTCGATCGCCTTCTGAAGCTCGATCGGGGTGCGGCCGTCGCGCACGCGCGCGCGCAGCGAGACCGCCTCGGGCTCGTGAAGCGGTCGCACAGCGGCGGCGAGGACGGCGCTGTTCGGGACCATGATGGGGTCGCCTCCCGAGTCAAACGTCGTGTACATCAGCCCGAGTGACGTCACGACGCCCTCGATCTGGCCGGCGAGGACGCCGACCTGCAGGCGGATCGTGTCGCCGACGCGGAAAGGCCGCGCACTCAGCAACACGATCCCGGCGATCAGGTTGCCGAGCGTCTGCTGCGCGGCGAGGCCGAGCACGACAGCCGACGCCGAGGCGGTGATCGCGATCGCCGTAAGCGACACGTCGGCGATGCGAAGCGCGACGACGAGCGCGACGATCAGGCCGAACAGGCGCACGACGAAGCCGGCCGTTCCCGCCGTGGCCGCGTCCATGCGCCGGAACAGGATCGGCCCGAGGCCGCGGCCGATGTCTCGAGCGAGTGCCCAGCCAAGGATCAAGAGCGCGAGGACGACGAAGATCTGAAGCGTCGTCGTGCCGGCGTCCGAGCAGATTTGCGGGTTCGTCCGCGTTCCGCAGTGGTTCAGGCTGAATGCTTGGAAGCGGTACTCCCATAGCAGGATCACGCCCGCAAACAGCGGGCCGAACACCAACAGCTGCAGCCGCGCGCGGCGGATCGCGCGCGGCGTCAGGCCGAATGTGGCGCCGACCTCGAGCAGCGCCTCGCGGCGCCGGCCGGGCGCCCACCGCGGTCCCTGCTGCTTGTCGCTCGCTTGTGACAAAGCCGTGAAACCCCGGCAAGAAGGAAAGAACAGGCTGCTACCGTGGGGAAAACGACCATAGCAACGCTGCCGGGCGGGCACCGAGGATCCGCCCCACGGAAAGGAACAACAAATGTCATACGTCGACCTGCACCTCCACCTGCTGCCGGGGGTGGATGACGGCGCAGCCGATGAGCGCGCGGCGCTTGAGCACGCGCACCGGCTCGCCTCCGAGGGCGTCCGCGACGTAACCGCGACGCCTCACATCAATGGCCACTTCCCGCTCGAGATCGCCTCGATCCCGCAACGGGTCGAGCGACTCGCAGCAACGCTTTCCGAGCACGGCATCGGCGTGCGCGTGCACACCGGCGGCGAACTCGACGCGCGCCACTCGCGCAGGCTCGGCGACGCCGAGCTTGAGACGATCGCCCAGGGACCTCCCGGCAGCCGCTGGCTGCTCGTCGAGGCGCCGTTCCGCGGACTCGACGATGAGTTCGCCGGCGACTGCGCGGCGATCGCCGCGCGCGGCTTCGGACTCGTGCTCGCCCACCCCGAGCGCGCCCGCGGCGCCGAGACGCCCGCTGGACAGGCGGCGCTGCGCCGACTGCTTGAGAGCGGGGCACTCGCTCAGGTGAACGTCTGCTCACTGCTCGGCAACAACGGCCTCACCGTCCAGGAGACCGCCGTGTCGCTGCTGCGCAACGGCCTTGCCTACGTGATCGCATCCGACGGCCATCCGGGTACGCGCGACCACACGCTGGCGCTCGGCTTCGTCCTCGCCCAGCGCGCCGGAGCCTCGTCGCTTCAGGCCTGGCGCCTGACGCAGGCAAACCCCCGCTTCCTGCTCGTCAACGGCATCCCGCCGGCGCCCTCGGCGGCGACGGTCGCCGCGCTCGAGCTGGCGCTCGACTAGATCAGCAGCCACGCCCCGGGCTCACCGTTAGGGAGCCCAGGGCGCCGGCTGAGAGAGGCCCTCGTGCACGACCCGCGGGGTCATCTTGGTCGAGAGCTCGCTGCGAGCTGGTCAGACTCGCACGGGCATTAACACCAGCGCACGCGTCCTTCGACGTGAAGATCCTGATAGCGGCGCGCGGTGTTCACGAGCTGGTCACAGAAAGGCCCGATTTGCAGCCGAATCTGTGATGCATGAATACATCGAGGGATGAGGAGCAACCAAGCCGGGCCGACCTTCACTGCCACTCGAGCGCCTCCGCGGTCTCGCGGCTCGGCGTGCAGCGCGCGCTCGGGCTACCGGAGTGCGCGACGCCGCCGCTCGAGGTCTATGAGCTGGCGCGACGCCGCGGCATGGACTTCGTGACGATCACCGACCACGACACCATCGACGGGGCACTCGAGATCGCCGATCTCCCCGGCACGTTCATCTCCGAGGAGCTGACGGCGAGCTTTCGCGGCGAGCCCCAGGCGGTTCACGTGCTGTGCCTGGGCATGACGCCCGACGACCACGACTGGCTGCAGTCGAACTCGGATGACATCGAGGCCTGCGCCGAGTACCTGGATTCGACGGGGATCGTCAGCGCTCTCGCGCATCCGTTCTACTCCGTCGCCGCAGCGCTCACGAGCCGCCATCGCCGTCGCCTCGCCGAGCTCTTCCCGATCTGGGAGACCCGCAACGGCTCCCGCGCGCGCGAGCTCAATATGCCGGCCGCAATCTACGTCGAGACGCACGGCGGGATCGCGATCGGCGGCAGCGACGACCACGCCGGGATCGACATCGGGCGCACGTTCACGCAGGCGCCACACGCGGCGAGCGCCGCCGAGTTTCTGGAGCACGTGCGGGCCGGCCGTGTCGCACCGGCGGGCGAGCAGGGCAGCGCCGAGAAGTGGGCGCATGCCGCGATGGCACTCGCGGTGCGGGCCCTCGGTCGCGACGGGGAGCGCGCGACGCTCGAGGCGGCCCGCGTGCTCGAGATCGCCGAGCGGGTGCTGCGCGACGGAGACCGGCGCGAGGGTCGCGAGACCGGCGACCTCACGCCCGCCGACGCGCGCGCGCTGCTTCGCGCGTGGCTTGACTCCGTCGGCCTCGGCGAGCTCTCGGAGGCCGACCTCGTCGCCTACATGCAGCGCGACGGATTCACGCACGCCGGGCTTCACCGCCGCGCGACGCGCGCCCACGAGCGACTGCTGCGCGACGGCGTCGCCACGGCCGTTGACGCGGCCGGGCGCGGAGAGATCGAGGAGATCGGCGCCGTGCTCTTCGGCGCCTGCATCCCAGCGATTCCCTACGCACCCTCGGCGGCCTTCATCGCGCGCGAGCGAGCGAAGCTCTCAAGCCGCGAGGGCGAGGGCCAGCGCGTGGCGATCGTCGCCGACGGGATCGGCGCGATGCACGGCGTGACGAGGACGATCGAGGAGATTCGCGAGCGCGGCGTCGAGGGATTCGAGATCGAGGTGATCGGCACCGACAGAAACGTCGATCGCCGGCTCGCCGCCGTCGCCGATGTCGAGATCCCCCATTACCCGGGAATGGAGATCGGTGTGCCAACGCTTCCGGCCGCCGTCGAGGCGATCGCCAACGGGCGCTACGACCTGATCCACGTCTGCGCTCCCGGGCCGAGCGGCGTTGCGGCCGCGCTGCTGGCGCGCGCGATGGAGATCCCGCTGATCGGCAGCTACCACACTGAGCTCGCCGCCTACGCGGGGTTGCGGAGCGGCGACCCGCAGCTCGAGATGACGGCCTCGATGGTCGTGGCCGCCTTCTACGCGCAGTGCGCGAGCGTCCTCTCACCGAGCGCGGCGGCCGATGAGGCGCTCGCCCAGCTCGGAATCGACCGCGAGCGGGTCATCCGCTGGGACCGCGGCGTCGACACGAGCCGCTTCGATCCGCGCCTGCGCGAAGAGCAGCTGCTTCCTGGCGAGGTTCGCGTTCTATACACCGGCCGCGTCAGCAAGGAGAAGAACATCGACCTGCTCGCCGACGCCTTCCTGCTCGCGCACGCGCGCGATCCGCGCCTGCATCTGTCAGTCGCCGGCGGTGGGCCGGAGCTCCCGCGCCTGCGCGAGCGGCTCGGTGAGCATGCGACCTTCCTCGGCTGGCTCGAGGGCGCGGCGCTGGCGCGCGCCTACGCGAGCGCTGACGTCTTCTGCTTCCCGAGCGAGACGGACACCTTCGGCCAGGTCGTGCTCGAAGCCCAGGCGAGCGGGACCGCCGTCGTGGCGGTCGACAGCGGCGGCCCGCGCGAGCTGATCCACGACGGCGTCGACGGGCTGCTCGTGCCGCCCTCGCCCGAGGCGCTCGCCGATGCCCTGATCTCCCTCGCCGGCTCGCCCCAGCGCCGTGCGGCTCTCGCGCTGGACGCCCGTGCGGCGGTCGAGGCGCGGACGTGGGAGCGGGCGCTTGCACGTCTCGCCGATGGCTACCGCGGCGCGCTCGGCATCGCCCCGGGCGAGGAGGCGGTTCGCGATGCGGCCTGAGCGCCGGATCGCCGTCGCCGTCCACGACATCGAGCCGGCGACGTTCGAGCGGGCGGCTCTGATCCGCGACTGGCTCGCTGACCTGGGCGTCGACCGCGTCACGTTGCTCGTCATACCCGCGGCCGACCTCCACCCGCTGTCTGACCGTCGACCTGAGGTTGCGGGTTGGCTCCTTGAGCGCGTCGGCTGCGGGGACGCCCTCGCCCAGCACGGCTTCCACCATCTCCAGTCACCGCGGCGCGGCTTTCATCCGCGTGCGGCGATGGCGCGCGAGTCGCCGGAGTTCGTCGGCCTCGACCAGCGCCAGACTGTCCGCGCGCTCGACGCCGGGCGACGGATCCTCAAGCTCGCGGGTCTCGAGCCGCGCGGATTCGTCGCGCCGGCCTACGCCTACACGCCCCAGCTGCGCGACTCGCTGCGCACGCGCTTTGCCTGGTGGGCGGGCGCGTGGGCGCTTCACCCGACGCGCAGCGGCGCCCACCAGCGCCTTGGCGCGCCGCCCGTCGCACTCGAGGCCGCGGGGCCGCTGCGCAGATCGCTCTCGCCGGCGCTGCTGCGCGCGCTCGGGCGACTCGCCGGCTCAACGCTGCGCGTCGACGTGCATCCGCGCGACCTGGCCTCGCCAAGCCACATGCTCGCCCTCGAGGCGGTGATCCGCCACGCGACGCCTCAGCGCGAGTGCGTCACCTACGACGATCTGGCCGCTGCGGCGTAGCTCTGCAAGGAAACGACCGTCACTCCGGCTTGAGCGGAAACAGCCGTTGCACATAAGCATGCGCATGCGTGATACAACGCGCCAGGCATGCAACTGAATCGTGTCCGCCGGACGGCGCTGGTCGTCGCGGTTGTGGGCGCCGTGGGAGCGATCGCCGCGACGGCGGGCGCTGCACCAGGCGGTGCTGGGGTAATCAACGGCTCATCGGTGCCGTCAAATGGCGGCGCGACGTTCGGCGCTTCCGGGGCATCCGGCGGCCCATCGGGCCAGACGGGTGCGACCGGCGCGACCGCAGCGGTCGGCGCCACGGGAACCACGGCGCCGACGCCGCCCCCGCCCACAGACGGCGGCGCGCCGGCTCCCGACACGAACACAAGCCCGGCGACGAGCACGCCGACCGTGACGCCGACCGGTCCGCTCGGCGAGACGGGCTCGACCGGCTCCGTGCAGTCGACCGGCAGCGGCAGCGGGATCGGCCGCCATCGCCACCATCACCGAAGCCACCACTCGACGCAGGGGCCGTCGATCTCCCTGATCGGAGCGCAGCCCCAGACCGTCTCGCCGCGCGGGGCCTCGCACCTCGGCCAGCACGGCGCCGCGGCGAACGGCCCGAGCGCTCCGCCGCCCTCGCTCTTCGCCGGAGCCAACCCGCTCGCCGGCGTCCTGCCCGGCTCGTGGAGTGACCCGTTCATCGTCCCCGGCGGCGCCGAGGTTCCCCAGTTCTACGTCGAGAACTTCCATATCCCGCCGTTCCTGCTCGCGATCTACCAGTCGGCGGCCTCCTGGTACGGCGTGCCGTGGCAGGTGCTGGCGGCGATCAACGAGGTCGAGACCAACTACGGCACGAACCTCGACACCTCAACCGCCGGCGCGATCGGCTGGATGCAGTTCCTGCCCTCGACGTGGAAGCGCTACGGCGTCGACGCGAGCGGAGCGGGCGCGCGCGATCCTTACAACGCGGCCGACGCGGTCTTCGCCGCGGCGCGCTACCTCGCCGCGGCCGGCGCCGCGCACAACCTCTCGCACGCGATCTTCGCCTACAACCACTCGCACGCCTACGTCCAGTCGGTCCTCGACCGCGCGGAGCTGCTCGCCGGCGAGCCGAGCGCGCTGCTGAGCTCGGTGACAGAGCTCGCCGAGGGCGACTTCCCCGTGCAGCTGCGCTACCACTCGAGCTACCGCCCCGGCACGCTTCAGACCAGCAACGCTCCTGCCGCCGTGGCTGCCTCCGGCGGCAGCGCTCCGGCTCCGGGCGTCGTCGGCGCCGCGGCGGCAGGCGTCAAGCGCACGCCCGTCGCCGACATCTACGCCGACTCCCACGCGGCGGTCGTCGCGGTCCAGGACGGAACGATCACGGCGATCGGGCGAAGCCGCAAGCTCGGCCGCTACGTAGTCCTTCGCAACGCCTTCGGCGACCATTTCACCTACGCCCACCTGGCGTCGGTCTCGCCCTTCTACCCCGCACCGCGCCGCCCGCATCCGAGCAGCGCGATCCTCTCGGCCGCCGTGCCCGCGTCACTTGGCGCAGGGCCGCGCCCGACCGGCCCCGCCACCGCGGGTGCGCAGCCGAAGAGCAAGCCGGCCCCCAAGACGCTGTTCGGCGCCAAGGCGCACGCCAGCGCCAGCGCGCCTGCGGCACCGACGGCCCCGCTGGTCGCAACCATCAACCTGGCCTCGAGGCCCAGTGCCTCGACGTTGATCCCGAGCCTCGCGCAGATCAGCCACGCGCTCGCCGGCAGCCACCACCACGCGCTCAGCCGCCGCCGCGCCTCCCAGCTGCTCAAGCGCTACTTCACGGGCGCCTTCGGACTGCCGCTGTCAGCGCTCGAGCTCGCGCGCCTGCACGTCGGCTCGCACGTGCTGGCCGGGACGATCCTCGGCCGTCTCGCCGCGACGCACGGCAAGCGTCGCCCGCACCTGATCTTCGAGGTGCGTCCCGCCGGTACCGGCGAGGCGCTGATCGACCCGCGGCCGTTCCTTGACTCGTGGTCACAGCTCGAGACGCTCGAGCTGCACCGCGACTCCTTCGCGGCGGCCCCGGTCTACGGCCCGAACCTCGACGCCCGTCGCGTCGGGCCGACGCTGCGCGCGAGCCAGGTCGACCTCGAGCGGATCGTGCTCCAAGACCCGCGCGTATCGCTGCCGGCCTGCGAGCGCACGGCGATCGCCGGCGGCAACGTCGACCGGCGCGTCCTCGCGACGCTCGAGGTGCTGGTCCTGCACGGAATCGACCCGACCGTGTCCGGCGCGTGGTGCTCCTCCAACGCCCACGTTCGCCGTCACACGCCGGCGCTGCTGAAGACCGGAAACGCGGTCGCACTGGCAGCGCTCGAGGGTCGCGCCCCGACCTCAAGCGTTGCCGCCGTCGCCGAGCACGCGCTGCGCACGCTCCCACGCGCCGAGCGCCCGGCGCTCAGCGAGCTGCTGGTCTCAGACAAGCTCGTCATCTCCTTCGCGCCCGAGCGCCAGACGCAGACGCTCGCCGTCGCGGCCTCGTTCACCGCGGGCTTCGCGCTGTCGAGTCCGCGCTGGTCGCAGCTCGACACGCGCCTTCAGCAGATCCAGGAACCACGCGTCCCGACGGCGATCTCACACGCGGCGCTTCGCAACCACCGCGCGACTCGCAAGCACGCGGCTCGCAAGCACCTCTAGCGCCGGCGCAGCCCGATTCCCTCGAGGATGTGGGCGACGGTCTCGCACGCGTCGACCGCGGCCTCGAGCGACTCGAAGATGTCGCGCCAGCGGATCACGACCATCGGATCGGTGCCGCTCGCGAAAAGCGATGCGACGGCGTCGCGGCGCAGGCGGTCGCCCTCGTTCTCGAGGCGATGGATCTCGACCAGATGCGGGGCCAGGTCGACGCCCGTCTGCAGGCAGCCGAGCGCTTTTGAGACCTGTTCGGCCGCGCCGACGAGGACCTCGGCGAGCTCGATCGCCTGCTCCATCGTCGCCTCGACCGCGTAGAGGCCGAGCGTGTCCGCGACCTGCTCGGCGTGGTCGACGATGTCGTCAAGCGCCGTCGCCAGGCGATGCCCCTCGCTGGGGTCGAACGGCAGCCGTGACCGGTGGGCGTCGGCGAGTCGGTAGATGATGTCGTGGGTGATTCGGTCGCCCTCGTGCTCACACTGGCGGACATCCTGTGCGAGCGCCGCGCGCTCGGGGTAGTCGGCGAGGACGTCGCGCAGCAGCAGCGCCGTGCGAAGAACGTTGCGGCCGGACTCGGCGATCAACTCGAGCAGCGTCTCGTCCGCTGTTCTGCGCCACAGCGCCATGATCGGCCAACACTACGCGTCGCTGCGCAACGACGCACGGCCTTCACGACATCTTCACGACTGAATCACAGCTTCTTCACCCCCCTGACGCCGATACACGCGAGCCTGCGTCGGCAATGGCCGAGGACGGCGATCACGCAGTTCCGATCCGCGTCGACGATCTCGAGATAACCCCCGGCGAGGGCCTGGTTCGCGCCGGCGGACACGTGCTGACGCTGTCGGTGCGGGAGTTTCAGCTGCTCGTGGCGATGGCGGAGCACAGCGGCGGCATCGTCGGACGCGAGGAGCTCTGCCGGGTCGTCTGGGGGCGTGAGCTGCGCCCCGGCGACCGCTCCGTGGACGTCTACGTCAGCAAACTGCGCGCCAAGCTCGAGGCCGCCGTCCCCGCGCGGCGCTACATCCACACCCACCCGAGCTTCGGCTACCGCTTCCAAGCCGAGGACGTGGCGGTCACCGATGGCGACCGCTAGCCTCAACCCCGTGCCCAATCCACGTCCGGAGGGACATGCCCGCCTTACGGTCGGCCAATAGCGGCACCCGCTCGCGCTTCCACGAGGAGCTCCGCGATCTCGAGCGCCGCGCGCTCGGCGGGACCGACATCGTCCTCGAGCAGCTCGACCGCACGCTCGAGGCGCTCGCCCACCAGGACGTCGAGCTCGCCGCGATGGTGATCGCCGACGACGACCGCGTCGACGGCCGCTACCTCGAGGTCCACCAGGGCATCCTCTCCCTGCTCGCGCGCCAGGCGCCGGTCGCCGGCGATCTGCGCCTCGTCGCCGCGCTGCTGCACGTGATCGTCCGAATCGAGCGGATGGGCGACCAGTGCGTGAACATCTGCAAGCTGCTGCCGCTGTCGGGCCATGAGCCGCCGACGCGGCCCGAGATCCTCGAGCTCCTGCTGCGGATGGGCGAGATCGCGCGCTCGGAGGTTTCGCAGGCGCGCCGCTCGTTCGAGCTGCGCGACGTCGCCCTCGCCGAGGACCTCGTCCGCCAGGACCGCGAGGTCAATCAGATCCAGCGCGATATTTTCCGGATGGCGATCGACGCCGGCGACGACGTCGACATGCGCGAGTGGGCGATGCACATGACGCTCGTCGCGCGCGCGATCGAGCGGATCGGCGACAACGCTGTCGACATCGGCGAGCAGACCGCGTTCGTCGTGACCGGCCTGTTCCCGGAGTTCACGCTTCCGGCGCACGTTCCGCCATCCTGAGCGCGTTCAGATGTGAACATCCGGTGACTCCTCGCCACGGCGAGCCGACCGGCTGCCTAGAATCCGCTTTAGATGGTCGAGCATGGTTCCGCGACGGAGGAGCTCCTGTCGGCCGAGGCGGCCGTCAGCGCGGGCAACTCGCTGACACTGCGCGTCGCGGTGCTCGATCGCGACTCCGGTTTCCTGGCTGTCCTCGGCAAGCGCCTCGAGCGCGCCGGCATGGAGTACCGCGTGCTCGGCTCCTCGGTGCCGCCGGAGACGATCGTGCCGATGCGCCTGAGCGCGATCGTGGTCGACCTCGCGGTGCTCGGCCCGAGCTGCTGGGAGTGGCTCGAGCGCCTCTGCGCGGCGCTGCCGGAGCTCGGCGTGATCGTCTGCACCGGCAGCTCGACGGTCGCCCAGCGGGTGCGTGGGCTGCGGCTCGGCGCCGACGACTGGCTGACCAAGCCCTGCCACCCCGAGGAGCTGATCGCCCGCGTCGAGTCGGTCGTGCGGCGGCGCCGGCGGCTCGAGAGCGCGCTGGCGGCCGAGCCGCTGCTGGCCGGCGAGGTGGAGATCATGCGCGAGCAGTACCAGGCCTTCGTCCACGGCGTGAGCATTGACCTCACGCGCCGCGAGTTCGAGCTGATCGAGTTGCTCGCCGCCTCCGGCGGGCGGGTGCTCGAGCGCGAGTTCATCTACCAGCGGCTGTGGGGCTACGCGATGGTTCGCGGCGACCGCTCGGTCGACGTGTTCGTGCGCAAGCTGCGCCAGAAGCTCGAGCGGGTCTCCCCCGACTGGCGCTACATCCACACCCACTTCGGGATCGGCTACCGCTTCGCCGCCGAGCCCGTCAGCGGACCGGCGCTCGCGGCGCCGCCCTTGCTTCAATCAGAGCCCAGCGACGAGCTCGATCTCGTTCGGGCGTAAGAGCTCGACGAGCTGGCCGCCGCGGATCGCGGCCATGCCGCCCTTCTTCATCTCGACGCGCGCGCCCGTGAGCGCCCCGACGAGGTGCGAGAGGTCCGGCTCGTGCCCGACGAGCAGCAGCGACGCGCCGGCGGCGGTTCCGGCGAGGAGCGCGTCGCTGTCGCGCTCATCAAAGCCGCCGGAGAGCGGCTCGTGGATCACCGGCTCGAGGCCCAGCTCGCTGCAGGCCAGCCGCGCGGTGTCCAGCGCGCGCACGCGCGGGCTCGCAAAGACGTGGTCGAAGCGCACGCCGAGACGCGCCAGCGCGAGGCCCGCTGCGCGGGACTGGCGCTCGCCGCGAGGCGTCAGGCGGCGGTCGAAGTCCTCGCGCGTCCCATGCGGCTCCGCATCGCCGTGGCGGAGCAGCCAGATCGTCCTTGCCACGCATGCGAGCCTATAGCCTCAGGCCCATGATCTGCGGTTGCATCGATATCGGCTCAAACACCACGCGATTGCTCGTCGCAGAGCCCGCCGACGGGCGCCTTCGGGAGCTTCTGCGCCAGCGCGCGTTCACGCGGATCGCGAAGGGATTGCGCCGCGACGACCGGATCCCGCCGAAGAAGATCGCCGAGGTCGCCGACGTCGTCGCGACCCAGGTGCGCCTTGCGCGCGAGCTCGGCACCGAGGAGATCCGCGCCGTCGCGACGGCGGCGATCCGCGAGGCGGCCAACCAGGATGAGTTCACGCGCGCGATCGTCAAGAGCTGCGGCGTAGCGGTCGAGATCCTCAGCGACGAGGAGGAGGCGCGGCTGGCCTTCGTCGGCGCGACCAGCGCGCTCGATCACCCGCCCGACGGCGACATCGCCGTCATCGACGTCGGCGGCTCCTCCTCGGAGATCGCGATCGGCACGATCGTCGGCGGCGTGCGGGCGTCGAGCTCGTTTCGGATCGGCTCGGGCTTCCTCGCCGACTCCTACCTGCATCAGGATCCCCCGACGGTCGAGGAGCTCCAGCGCGTCCGTGCCCACGTCGGCGGGGTTTTCGAGGGCTTCACGCTCCCGACCCCCGAGCTGGCGGTCGCCGTCGGCGGCAGCTCGACGTCGCTGCGCCGGCTGGTCGGCGGCGTTCTCGATCACGAGTCGCTCGAGCGCGGTCTGCGCATCCTTGCGACGACGCCCAGCGACGTCGTGGCGCGGGCATTCGAGATGGAGGTCGAGCGTGTCCGCCTGCTGCCGGCCGGCATGCTCGTGCTCGAGGAGATCTCCGACCGCCTCGAGCGACCGCTCCTGGTCGGGCGCGGCGGCCTGCGCGAGGGCGTCATCCTCGAGATGCTGATGGAGGCCGGATGGAGCGCCTGACGGCCTTCGAGGACGCGGCGCGCGAGGTCATCGCCGAGCGCACCGCGGCCCTCTTCAAGCGCGACAGCCGCGATGTCCTCGATCTGGGCGACATCGAGAACGTGCACAAGATGCGCGTCGCGACGCGCCGGCTGCGCGCGGCGCTCGAGGTCTTCGCCCCGGCGCTAGACAGACGCCGCGGCAAGCGCGCGCTGCACGCCGTCAAGATCCTCGCCGAGGCGCTCGGCGAGCGCCGCGACCGCGACGTGCAACTCGAGGCACTCGAGGAGCTGAAGGCCGCCGCGGCCGGAGCCGAGCGCCGCGCGGTCGAGATCCTGATCGCCGAGCTGCGCGATGAGCAGCAGCACGCCAACGTCGAGCTCGCCAAGGCGCTTGGCCGCGTCCGCGGCGAGCGGCTGCAGCAGCGCCTGGAGAAGCTCGCGCAATGAAGGCGCACCCCGTCTCAGGGCTCCAGGCGAGCATGCCGCTCGAGGACGCCGCGCGGCGCATCGTCGCCGTGCGCACGGCGGAGCTCTACGCGTTCGTCCCCGAGGCGCTCGAGGAGCGTTCGGTGACGGTGATGCACGACATGCGCATCGCGGCCAAGCGCCTGCGCTACCTGCTCGACCTGGTCGGCTTCTGCTTCGGTGAGGTCGGCGAGGAGGCTCGCGTACGCGCACGCGAGCTCCAGGAGGTCCTCGGCGACGTCCACGATTGCGACGTGCTGCTCGAGCGAATCGCGGCGAGCCGCGAGCGCGAAGCGGTCGGATTCGACGATCTCGCCGCCCGAACGCGTGACCGGCGCCGCACCGTATTTGCGGGCTTTACGGCTCTGTGGAGCGAGATCGAGGAATCCGGGCTGCGCGACAGACTTCTTGCGAGCACGTTCTATTCACCTCCGCAGGAGGCGCTCAGCGCATAATCACTCGTTGCGATGAGCGCCATAGAGCAGATCGCCGAGAGCCCCGCGCCCGAGCCCGGCGACTCCGACAACTACTTCAACCGCGAGGTCTCGTGGCTTGATTTCAACCGCCGCGTGCTCGAGCTCGCCGAGGACGCCTCGATTCCGCTGCTCGAGCGGGTCAAGTTCGCGTCGATCTACTGCTCGAACCTCGACGAGTACTTCATGGTTCGCGTCGCCGGGCTGCACGACCAGATCGAGGCCGGCGTCGAGCGCGTCAGCATCGACGGCCGCACTCCGGGACAGACGCTCGAGGCGATCCGCGAGCGCGTGCTGGAAAACGGCGCGCGCCTGTCGCGCTGCGTCGCCGACGCACTCCTGCCGGCGCTCGCCGAGCACGGGATCGTCGTCCAGCGCGTCAGCGACGCCAACGAGGAGCAGCGCGCCGCGCTCGCCGATCATTTCCGGCGCGTCATCTTCCCGGCGCTGACGCCGCTTGCGGTCGGGCCGGGCCAGCCCTTCCCCTACATCTCGAATCTGTCGCTGAGCCTCGGGGTGATCGCGCGCGATCCCGAGAGCGGCCACAACACGTTCGCGCGCGTGAAGGTCCCGATGGAGGTGCTGCCGCGCTTCATCTCACTCGGCGAAGGTGGCGCGTCGGTGCTGCTCGAGGACGTGATCGCCCACCACCTCGACGCGCTCTTCCCGGGGATGGAGATCGCCGACTACGACTTCTTCCGCGTCACGCGCGACGCCGATCTCGAGGTCTCCGACGAGGCCGACGATCTGCTGCAGGCGGTGGAGGACGAGCTTCGCCGCCGCCGGCTCGGCGAGGTCGTGCGCGTCGAGGTCGGCGCGCGGATCAGCGCACGGCTGCTTGGCGAGCTGACGACCGCGCTCGGCGTGTCGCCGCGCGACGTCTACCCCGTCGAGGGCATGCTCGATTTGACGGGGCTGCTCGAGCTGACCCGCCTGCCGGGCTACGCGGAGCTCCGCGACCCGCCGTTCACCCCCGCCGCCTATCCCCACGTCCCCGGGGATGACGAGCGCCACCCCGACGTGATGGGCGCGATGCGCGAGCACGACCTGCTCGTGCACCACCCCTACGACTCGTTTGCGACCTCCGTCGAGCGCTTCATCGAGCAGGCCGTCAACGACCCGCAGGTGCTGGCGATCAAGCAGACCGTGTACCGCACGAGCGATGACTCGACGCTCGTCCCGGCGCTGATCCGCGCCGCCGAGCGCGGCAAGCAGGCGGTCTGCCTCGTCGAGCTGCAGGCGCGCTTTGACGAGCGCACCAACATCCACTGGGCTAAGGCGCTCGAGCAGGCCGGCGTCCACGTCGTCTACGGCCACCCAGCCCTGAAGACCCACGCCAAGTGCGCGCTGGTCGTCCGACGCGAGGGCGACGGCGTCCGAAACTACGTCCACATCGGGACAGGCAACTACCACTCGGCGACCGCGCGCCTGTACACCGACTTCGGTCTCTTCACGACCGACGAGGCGATCGGGTCTGACGTCGCCGAGCTGTTCAACTACCTGACCGGCTTCGGGCGGCCGTCGAGCTATCGCAAGGTCCTGATCGCGCCGGGCTATCTGCGCAACGCGATCCTCGCCGAGATCGCGGCGGCGATCGACGCGCATTCGCCGCAGAACCCCTCGCGGATCGCGATCAAGATCAACGCCCTCGTCGACGGCGCCTGCATCGACGCGCTCTACGCCGCCTCGCAGGCCGGCGTGCAAGTGGACCTGAACGTGCGCGGAATCTGCTGCCTGCGACCCGGCATCCCCGGCTTCTCAGACAACATCCGCGTCGTCTCCGTCGTCGGGCGCTTCCTCGAGCACTCCCGCATCTATGCCTTCCAGTACGCGGGCGCCGAGAAGGTCTACATCTCCTCGGCCGACCTGATGCCGCGCAACCTGGACAACCGCGTCGAGCTCGCCGTGCCGATCGATGACCCCGCCCTGCGCGCCCAGGTCATGGACGTCTTCGATCTCTGCCTGGCCGACAACCACAACGCCTGGGACCTCCACGGGGACGGCGTCTGGGTGCGCCGCCATCGCCGCGAGGGCGAGGCGGAGGTCAACGCCCAGGGCGAGCTGATGCGCCGCCACAGCGCCCACGCAGCGGCCGACTGAGCGCAGCCGGGCCCCGGCGCTGGGTGAGCAGCGAGGCCGGGCGGCCCGCTCGGGGCCGCCCGGCCGTACGCGCGTCAGGGCCTTTCCGCGCCGCCTGACAGCTCGACCTTCGGCGGGTGGGCTCCAAGCCGCGTGTTGGCGCCGAACCTGTCGCCCTTGCAGCCCCACGGGCGCCCGAGGTCATAGGGGCCGGAGATGTACTGCGTGACGGTGGCGCTCGCCGTCGGCGCGGCCTTGGTCCCGCCGAGCGTCGTCGTCGCGGTGGCGTAGGTGACCGTCAGGATCGGATCGACGCGCGGCTCGGTGCAGAGACCGTCCTTGCCGGCGATCGCGAACTGGCCGGTGATCACCTCGAAGGGCTGTGATGCCTGACCGGTGCAGTTGACCTGCACGCCCGGCACGAACGCGTTGCAGGAGAAGCTGTCCAATGAGGAGACGACGCCCTTCAGCGCGACGACCGGTGACTGGTCGAAGTACTGGATCTGGTGCGGCTCAGTCTCCAGCTGGTAGCCGCTGATCGGCCCGTCGCAGGAGAACTGGTACTTGACCTGGCTCCCGGGAACGCCCTGCTCGGCGACGCCCTTCTGGATGTGCCCGGCGCAGCTGTAGTTGTTGGGATCGTCGCTGGGCGGGGTGGCCCCGGTCGCTGCGGTTGAGCTGTCAGCGACGCGCGCCACGCCGTGGGCCTGCCCGAGCGACGGGGCGAGGACCGCCGGCGCGACGGCGACGACGGCGACGCCGAGCGCGGCGAGTGCC
This sequence comes from Solirubrobacteraceae bacterium, assembly GCA_036267075.1. Taxonomy (GTDB): domain Bacteria; phylum Actinomycetota; class Thermoleophilia; order Solirubrobacterales; family Solirubrobacteraceae; genus Palsa-513. Next base: position 53,916 of record DATAWT010000030.1, on the reverse strand, counting down.
CGCCGAGTGGCGCGAGTTGGTCTGGGCAATGTGTCCTCCTGGTCGGGTGGTGGCGTTCGTGTGGGGGCGGGATCGGTTGCGCAGCGTTGCGCAAACCTCATAATCCTCATCAATATTGTAGTCATTATGCTAAACTCACCGGCCTCGTGCCAACCGGGAAGGGAGCCGCCCAGCAGATGCGCAGACGACGTCACCTCACCGCCGCACTCGTAGTGATCGCCGCCCTGGTTGCCGTTCCCGTCGCCTACGGAGCGACGACGACGATCTCGATGTCAGGTGCGACAGCGTCGTTCCCGCTGCTCGAGCTGCTGGCCGCGAAGTACCACAAGCTCCACGGCAGGGTGAGCTTCAAGATCTCCCAGGGCGGCGCGACCGTCGGCATCTCAGACGCCGCCGCCGGACGCGTGAGCATCGGCAACTCATCGCGCGCGCCGCAGACCGGCGACCCCGCGGGGCTCTACTTCTACCCGGTCGCCAAGTACTTCGTCTGCATCGTCACGAACTCGTCCAACAAGCTCTCGAACCTGACGGCCGCACAGGCGCAGCAGATCTTCACCGGCAAGGTCCGCAGCTGGAGCCAGGTGCCGGGCGCCACCGCGACGGGGCCGATCGACGTCTACAGCCGCACCTCCGTCGCCGGTGTGCTGACGACCTTCCAGAACACGCTGCTCGCGAACAGCAAGGTCGGCACGTTCGCGACCCAGGAGGCCAGCGAGGGCCTGATGCAGAACGCGGTCAAGAAGGACGCCTCGGGAATCGGCTTCCTGTCTGACTACTTCGCGCTGGCCCCGGGGCTCAACCCGGTCGGCTACGCGGGCACCGCCTGCAGCGTGGCCAACGTGGTCAGCGGCACCTATCCCGGCGTGTCCGACTTCTACGAGGTGACGAAGGGCCCGGCGAAGGGCCAGAACCAGGCCTTCATCTACTGGATCCAGAGCAGCGCGGTGGCCAAGAAGATCATCGAGAGCAACTGGATCCCGCTGGGCAAGATCGCGCCCGTTGTCAAGAGCTCCTAACTTCACCGTCCGACCTCGCTCCCGGGGAAGCAGCGACGATCGCGCCGAGCACCTGCTCGGCGCGATCGCGTGTCTGACGTTCGTCGGGATCGTGCTGATGGTCGTCTTCGTGACGGCCCGCGCGGCGCCGACGTTCGCCCACAACGGCCTGTCCTGGCTCGGCTCGGGCGGCAACGTCGACACGCAGATCGGCGCGATGGTCAGCGGCGCGGCGAACGTCCACGTCCGCGTCTGGCCGCTGATCTACGGCTCGCTCCTGACGAGCGCCCTGGCGGTGCTCCTGGCGCTCGCGATCTCGCTGCTGACGGCGATCTTCATCGTCGATCTGGCCCCGCGGCGCGTGCGCCGGCTGATGCTTCCCGTGATCCGCCTGCTGGCGTCGGTGCCGTCGGTGATCTACGGGCTGATCGGGATCCTCGTGCTCGTGCCGTTCGTCGGCAACGACTTGATCACGACGGGCCAGAAGGAGTCGGTGTTCAACGTGATCCAGCTGACCGGCGCCGGCCTGCTGGTGTCGGTGGTGATCCTGACCGTGATGGTGACGCCGATCATCACGGCGCTGACGATCGAGGCGCTCGCCTCGGTGCCGCGCTCCTGGCATGAGGGCGCGGTCGCGCTCGGCCTGAACCCGGTCCGGGCGACGATCACGGTGTCGCTGCGCGCGATCCGCCCGGCGATCGTCGCCGCGACCGCGCTCGCAGCCGCGCGCGCGCTCGGCGAGGCGATCGCCGTCGACATGGTCTCGGGCGGCAAGGCGTTCAGCCCCAACCCAGCCGACGGGTTGATCTTCATCTATGAGCCGCTGCGCACGGCGGCGACGACGATCATCGACCAGGGCGACAACCTCTCGATCCCGTCGGTGCGATCGACCGTCTATGCGCTGGCGCTGCTGCTGATGTTCTCGGGCTTCCTGCTGTCGGTCGCCTCGCGGCTGATCCGCCGCTCGCTTCGCAAATACGAGCTGAGCAGCTGATGGCGGGCAGCGTTGCGCTGCCACCCCCGCAGGCGGGCGCCCCCCGCCGCCGCCACGGGCGGCGCTCCTCGGTGCGAAGCTGGCGCGTTCGCGATCAGGTCGTCTGGCTGCTGGCGTGGCTCGCCGGGGCGCTTCTGTGCCTGGTCGCTGGCGCGATCGTGGTCTTCCTCGCCGTCAAGGGGCTCGCCTACCTGCGCCCGTCGCTGCTCGTTACGAGCCCGAGCCCGTCGGCCGACCAGGCCGGCTCGGGCGGGTTCCTGGATCCGATGATCGGGACGCTGACGATGGCCGTGATCGGGACCGTGCTCGCCACGCCCCTGGCGGTGGCCTCGGCGTTCTGGGTCGTCGAATACGGCCGCCCCCGCCGCCTGGCAGCGCTCGTCGAGACCGCGATCGAGATCGTCGCCGCAACGCCCGACATCGTCCTCGCGATCTTCGGGCTCGCGCTGTTTCAGTTCGGAATCTTCGCGCCGCTCTCGTTCACGGCCAGCGGCGGCGGCGTCTACGGGCGCTCGTTCTTCGCGGCCGGGATCATGATGTCGCTGATCGCGCTGCCGCTGACCTACGCGGCGACCCGCAACGGGCTGCGCGCCGCGCCGCGCCAGCTGCGCGAGGCCTCCTACGCGCTCGGCAAGACGCGGATCGCGACGATCCGCCGCGTGCTCCTGCCGAAGGTCCGCTCCGATATCGCGACCGGAGCGGTGCTCGGGCTCGGGCGGATCATCGGCTCGACGGCGATCGTCGTGCTGCTGCTCGGCGACAGCCTGCAGAACAACCCGACCGGCAGCGTGCCGCTGCTCGGCTTCCTGCGCGGCACCGGCTCGACGCTGACGAGCTACATCTTCGAGAACTCCCCGGCCGGGGACGGCAATGCGCCGCAGAAGGCCTATGCGGCCGCGTTCGTGCTGATCCTGATCGTCCTGATCCTCAACGCCGCCGTGGCGCGCTTCTCGCGCCGCGGCGCCGACGTCGCGATGGCGGCCGGGCGCCTCAGCCTCTGAGCCGAGCCCGTCTCCCCCGTGCTTGCCAACCACCCGCCCGATAGGTCACAATGTCTATATTGTCGATTGATCCGCTGATCATTGAGCGCCCGGTGACCTCCTCCACCGCGCTGCGCGTAGTGGAGGAGCGCCAGTCAGGCCCCGAGCGGATGCGCCTTCGCGACGTCAGCGTCTTCTACGACGACGTGCCCGCGGTGCGCGGCGCTTCGCTGTCGATCCAAAAGGGCGAGGTGCTCGCGCTGATCGGCCCGTCCGGCTGCGGCAAGACGACGCTGCTTCGCACGCTCAACCGCCTAACCGAGCTGACCCCGGGCGCCACCCACAGCGGTCAGATCACACTCGACGGCGAGGACATCGACGACCTCGAGGACACGAAGCTTCGGGCGCGCGTCGCGATGGTATTCCAGCAGCCCAATCCGTTCCCGATGTCGGTCTTCGACAACGTCGCCTTCGCCCTGCGCGAGCAGGCCCGGCGGCGGCCGCGACGGCGCGATCTCGAGCCGCTCGTGACGCAGGCGCTCGAGCGCGCCGGGCTCTATGGCGAGGTCAAGAACGCCCTCGAGCGTCCGGCGCTGCGGCTCTCGGGCGGCCAGCAGCAGCGGCTCTGCATCGCCCGGGCGATCGCCACGAGCCCCGAGATCCTGCTGATGGACGAGCCGTGCTCGGCGCTCGATCCGCGCTCCGCAGCGGTGATCGAGGACCTGATCCTGTCGCTTCGCAGCGACCTGGCGGTCGTGATCGTGACCCACAACCTCCAGCAGGCGCGGCGGATCGCCGACCGCGTCGCGTTCATGTACCTCGGCGACCTCGTCGAGCAGGGCAGCGCCGATCAGATCTTCGACGCGCCGCGCGAGGAGCGAACGCGCGAGTACGTCGCCGGCGCCTTCGGATGAGACGCGCGGTCGCGCTCGCCGCGGCGGCGGCGTTGCTTGCGAGCGGCTGTGAGACGACGCAGGAGCTGAGCGCGCGGATCGGGCGCTCACTCGGCCACCAGAGCGCGGTTGCGGCGACGCTGAAGCTCGGCGCCGCCAACCGCCAGGTGCGCGTGCTGCGAAGCGTCCTTCTGGGCGCGGCCGGCCAGTCGGCCGTCGCCGTCGAGCTGTCGAACCCGGCCGCGCACGCGCAGGCGGCCTTCCCGGTGCTGATCGCCGTCAAGAACGCCGGCGGTGAGACCGTCTACCGAAACGACTCCGGCGGCATCGAGCCATCGCTGCAACATCTCGCGCTGCTGCCCGCGCACAGCACCGGTTGGTGGGTCGACAACGAGGTGCTCGCCACCGCCCCGACGTCGGTCAGCGTCGCCGTCGGCGCCTCCGCCGCCGCGGCGCCGAGCGCGCCGCCGGTGATCGCGACGGGCGCGGTCAGCGCGAGCGCGAGCTTCCCCGGCCCGCACGTGTCGGCGACGGTGTCGAACCGCTCGGCGATCGCGCAGCGCCAGCTGGCGGTCTATGTCGTGATCCTCCACGGCAAGAGCGTCGTCGGCGCGGGGCGCGCGATCGTCACCGCGCTTGGCGCCCACGCCTCCACGAACGTCGTGATCCCCGTGATCGGCTCTGTGGACGGCCATACGATCTCGCTGACCGCCGCGCCCGAGCAGCTTCACTGACCCCGTAGGCTGTTTGGATGCCCCGGCCGATCCGACTCGCCGCCGCGCTCGCGCTGGTTCTGGCGTCCGCCGCCGGCGTCGCGCTCGCCGCGAAGGCGCCCGCTCCGGCGCTTCGTAACTGGCCCGAGTTCGGCCTGAACCCCCAGCGCACCAACTCGACCGCCGCCTCCACCGGGATCACCGCCGCGAACGTCTCACACCTGCGCTCTCGAACCGTCGCGCTGCCGGGCACGGTCGACAGCTCGCCGATCTACCTGCACGGCGTGAAGATCAAGGGCGCGACCCACAACGCGATCTTCGTCACGACGACCTACGGGATCACACTCGCGATCGACGCCGGCAGCGGGCGGATCCTCTGGACCTTCGCACCGCCCGGGATCAAGGACTGGAGCGGGAGCGCTCAGATCACGACCGCGAGCCCGATCGCCGACCCCGGCCGAGCCTACGTGTATGCGACATCGCCCAACGGCGAGGTCCACAAGCTCTCGGTGGCCGCCGGGCGCGAGCAGCGCGGCTGGCCGGCAAAGATCACAACCGACCCCACGCACGAGAAGCTGACCGCGTCGCTGAACATCGCCGGTGCGCAGCTGCTTGCGAGCACCGGCGGCTACATCGGCGACGCGCCGCCCTACATCGGCCACGTCGTGGCGATCGACCGCTCGAGCGGGCGCATCCACGCCGTCTTCAACACGCTCTGCTCAAATCGCCGCGAGATCGTCGCGGCATCGACCTGCAGCGCGAGCGACTCGGCGATCCTCTCGCGCAGCGGTCCGGTCGTCGAGCCGGGCGGAAAGCGCGTGCTGGTCGCGACCGGCAACGCGCCCTACAACGGCCGCACCGACTTCGGCGACAGCGTGATCGAGCTGACGCTGCCGAACCTCGCCTTCCGCCAGGCCTACACGCCGACCGACCAGGCGCGGCTGAACTCGAGCGACCTCGACCTCGGCTCGGGCTCGCCCGCTGTGCTGCCGGGCGATCTGGCATGGATCGCCGGCAAGGACGGCATCCAGCGGCTGCTGAACCTCGCGGCCCTCGACGGCAGCCCGCCGAGCAAGCCGCCGCACACCGGCGGTGACCTGCAGGACCTCCCGACGCCCGGCAACCAGATGGTCTTCACGACCCCCGCCGTCGACGGAAACCTGCTGTTCGTCGCCGACGGCGGCGGGACGATCGCCTACCGCCTCGCGGGCCGCCGGCTTCAGCAGATCTGGGCGAACGGGACGGCCGGGACGAGCCCGATCCTCGCCGGCGGGCTGCTCTACGTCTACAACCCGGGCGGCTCGCTGGTCGTCTACAGGCCCGCCAGCGGCCGCGTCGTCGCGACGCTCAGCGTGCCGAGCGGCCACTGGAACAGCCCGATCGCCGTCGACGGGCACCTGATCGTGCCGAGCGGAGACGCCAACGACCACTCGACGAGCGGCACGCTGACGATCTTCTCGGTCCGCTAGCGGGCGGAGCCTGCCAGGGCCGGCTCGCGCGCCTCGCCCGGCAGGTCGATCTGCGGGTCGACGTTGAGGTGCGGCAACCGCCGCGCGAGCCCTGAGGGAAGCCACCACGCGCGCGGCCCCATCAGCGCCATCAGCGCCGGCACGAGGATCGTGCGGATCAGGAACGCGTCGAGGAAGACGGCCGAGGCGAGCCCGACGCCGAACAGCTTGATCGTCAGGCTGTCGCCGAGCACGAACGACAGAAAGACGCAGACCATGATCGCCGCCGCGGCGGTGATCACGCGCCCGGTCGCGGCGAGCCCGTGACGCACGGCATGCGCCGCGTCGCCCGTGCGCTCCCACTCCTCGTGCATGCGCGACATCAGGAAGACCTCGTAGTCCATCGACAAACCGAAGACGATCGCGAAGACCATCACGGGTAAGAAGGCGGCGATCGGCGACGTCGTCGAGATCCCGACGATCCCGCCGAGCCAGCCCCACTGGAAGATCGCGACGACGACACCGAACGCCGCGGCCACGCTGAGCAGGTTCATCAGGATCGCCTTGACGGCGACGAACAGCGAGCGGAACACGACGAGCAACAGGATCGCCGAGAGCAGCACGACCGCGCCGATGAAGAGCGGCAGCTTGCTCGCCATGTAGGTCGAGAAGTCGGCGAACAGCGCAGTCGTCCCGCCGACGTAGACGGTCGTCTTCGTCTGGCGCTCAAGTGGCGGCAGCAGCGTGTTGCGCAATCGATCGAGCAGCGTCTGCGTCGCGGCGGCGCGCGGGGTCGTCTTCTCGACGACGTTGATCAGCGCGAGGCGGCCGTTGGGGCTGTACACCGCCGGCATCACGCGCGCCACGTCGGGCGCCCCCGAGACGCCCGCGGTGATCGCGGCGACGGCCGCCGTGTCGTGCGGCGTCGGCAGCTGCGCGACGAGCTGCATCGGGCCGTTGAAACCGGGCCCGAAGCCCTTTGCGAGGAGGTCGTAGGCGTGGCGCGTCGTCGTCGACTTGCCGTCGGTGCCGGCATCGGCCGCTCCGAGGCGAAGGCTCAGGATCGGGGAGGCGAGGACGAGCAGGACCGCGAGTGAGACACCGGCGGCGATCAGCGGCCGGCGCTGGATCGTCGCCGCCCAGCGCTCCCAGAACGTCCGGTCGGGACGCTTGCGACGGCGCAGGCGGAAGGGGTCGCCGCGGTCGATTCCGCGGCCGAGCTTTGAGAGCACGGCCGGAAGCAGCGTGATCGCCGCGAACATCGTCAGGAGGACCGTCAGCGAGGAGCCGACCGCCGGCCCGCGCAGGAAGCTCACGCCGGTCAAAAGCTGGCCGAGCATCGCCACGACGACGACCACGCCCGCGAAGAGCACGGCGCGGCCCGAGGTGTCCATCGCGGTGACGATCGCATCGTCGACCTCGAGGCCCGCGTCGAGGCCGGATCGGTAGCGCGTCACGACGAACAGCGCGTAGTCGATCCCGACGCCGAGGCCGATCATCGCCGCGAGCTCGGGCGTGAAGTTGACGACATCGAAGGCGTGTGTGAGCACCGCGATCAGCCCGATCGCGGTGCCGAGCGCGAGCAGCGCCGTGATCAGCGGCAGCCCCGCGGCGACGAAGGTGCCGAAGGTGACCAGCAGGATGATGATCGCGGCGAGGATGCCGATGATCGTCGCCGGACCGGTCCCCGGCGGCTCGACCTGCTCGATCGGCGAGCCGCCGAGCTGGATCTGCATCGACGGCGTGCGCGCGTGCTCGGCGGTGTTGATGACGCGGTTGATCGAGGAGGTCGGGAGCTGGAAGGAGCGCTCGTCGAAGAGGACGGTCGCGTAGGCGATGTGACCGTCGCGCGACACGGCGCTGGCCGTCGGCGCGAACGGCGAGACGACGCCGCTGATGTGCGGGAAGTGCGAGATCTTCGTCAGCAGCGAGTCGATCTGCGCGCGCGTGGCCGCGCTCGTGACCGAGCCCTTGGAGTCAAAGACGATCGTCGCCGAGTCGCCCCTACGGACCGGGAAGCTCTTCTGGAGCAGATCGATTGCGCGCTGCGATCCGGCGCTGCTCTGCCCCTTGAAGTTGCTGTTGTAGTCCGAGCCGACCGCCTGCCCGATGCCGTTTGCGGCGATCAGGGCGATGACCCAGCCGACGATTACGAGACGCCGGTGCGCGATGCACCATCTCGCGAGAGCTCTCATTTTTTGCTACCTCCGCACGCTGGTTCTGGCTTCCCCCACCTGACCGAGGACCCTAGCACAAGTGAGAGACGGTCTTCCGCTTTGGTAGCATCCGTCACAAGATGGCTACAACCACGGGCGAGAAGCCGCTGCGCGCCGACGCGCAGCGAAACCAGGATCGCATCATCGTCGCCGCCCACGAGGCGCTCGCCGAGCTCGGCCTCGATGTCTCGATGGAGGAGATCGCGCGCCGCGCGGGCGTCGGGCCGGCAACCCTCTACCGCCGCTTCCCGAGCAAGCAGCTGCTGCTTCGCGCGATCCTCGACGCGCGCCTTGACGAGCTCGAGCCGCTGATCACGGCCGCCTGCGCGGCGGCCGATCCGTGGGACGGGCTCGTCGCCGGGATGCACGCCGTCCTTGACGCGCAGGCCCGCCACATGGCGCTGCTTCAGGCGCTCGCGCAGGCGGGCGTCCTGCCGAAGCTCAAGGCCGAGCTCCATGCGCGCGTCTTCATGCCGCTCGATGAGGTCTTCGCGCGCGCGCAGGCCGCCGGCTCGGTCCGCGCCGACCTCGCGCCGCAGGAGCTCCCGCTGCTGATCCGGATGGTCGCGACGACGATCGGGACCGGCAGCTGGGAGCGCTACCTGGCGCTGCTGGCAGACTCGCTGCGCGCACCCGCCCAGGCGGCGCTCCCGCCGGCCTAGAAGTCGAGATTGGCCATCACGTGCTTGACGATCGTGTAGTCCTCGAGTGAGTACATCGAGAGATCCTTGCCGTAGCCGGACTCCTTGAAGCCGCCGTGCGGCATCTCGCTGACGAGCGGGATGTGATCGTTGATCCACACACAGCCGAAGCGCAGCGCCTTCGAGACCCGCAGCGCGCGGCTGACGTCGCGCGTCCAGACCGAGGAGGCGAGCCCGTAGGGCGTGCCGTTGCCCCACTCGATCGCCTGCGCCTCGTCGCTGAAGCGCTGGACGGTGATGACCGGCCCGAAGATCTCGCGCTGGATCAGCTCGTCCTCCTGAACGAGGCCGGCGACGACCGTCGGCTCGAGGAAGAAGCCCGGGCGGTCGGGCTCGACGCCGCCGGTGACGACCTCGGCTGCCTTCGAGCGCCGCTCGAGCAGCCCCTCGACGCGCTCGCGCTGGCGCGCCGAGTTGAGCGGACCGAGCGTCGTGGACTCATCGAGGGTGTCGCCGACGACGAAGCCCGACGCCTGCGCCGCGAGGCCCGAGACGACGTCGTCGTAGACGCGCTCGGAGGCCAGCACGCGCGTCGCCGCGGTGCAGTCCTGGCCGGCGTTGTAGTAGCCGGTGCCGGCGATCGTTTCGAGCGCCGCGTCGAGATCGACGTCGTCGAAGACGATCACCGGCGCCTTGCCGCCGAGCTCGAGGTGGACGCGCTTGAGCGTCGCCGCGGCGGCGGCAGCGATCCGCTTGCCGGTGGCGACCGATCCGGTCAGCGAGACCATCGCCACATCGGGATGCTCGACGAGCGGCTGCCCGGCGGGCTCGCCGTGGCCGCAGACGACGTTGAAGACCCCGGCGGGGAGGATCTCACCGGCGAGCTCGGCGAGGCGAAGCGTCGTGACCGGCGTCGTCTCGGCGGGCTTCAGCACGATCGTGTTCCCCGTCGCAAGCGCCGGGCCGATCTTCCAGATCGCCATCAGCATCGGGTAGTTCCAGGGCGTCACCTGGCCGATCACGCCGACCGGCTCGCGGCGGATGATCGAGGTGTGTCCCTCCAGGTACTCGCCGGCGGCGCGGCCCTCCATGCAGCGCGCGGCACCGGCGAAGAAGCGCAGGTTGTCGCACATCACGGAGACCTCGTCGCTGAGGACCCCGGCGATCGGCTTGCCGGCGTTGATCGCCTCCTCGCGCGCGAGCTCCTCGCCTTGCTCCTCGATCTTTGAGGCCAGCGCGAGCAGCGCGTCGGCGCGCGCGGCGGGCGTCGTCTGCGACCAGGTCTCGAAGGCGCGCTTCGCCGCCGCGACGGCGACGTTGATGTCGGCGGCGGTCGACAGCGGCGCCTGCGCGATCTCCTCGCCGGTCGCCGGGTTGAGCACCGGCTCGGTCGCGCCGTCGAGCGGCGGAGCGAACTCGCCGTCAATGAAGTTGGAAAGCGTGCGCATCCTCGTGTCCTCTCTTTGGTTGCTTCGCGAAAGCTAGACGGGCGCCCCGGCGAGCGCGGTCTCGACATCGACGCACTCGACGCCCGCGCTTCGGGCGACGGCCGGGTGCGTCGGCACGCCGGCGGCCACGTTGACCCCCAGCGCCAGCCCCGGGTCGGCCTGGATCGCGCCGAGGACGCCCTGGTCTGCGAGCGCGAGGACGTAGGGCATCGTCGCGTTCGCCAGCGCGCTGGTCGAGGTCACTGGGACGGCGCCCGGCATGTTGGTCACGCAGTAGTGGAGGATCCCGTCGACCTCGAAGGTCGGCGCGTGGTGGGTCGTCGGGCGCGAGGTCTCAAAGCAGCCGCCCTGGTCGATCGCAACGTCGACCATCACGGTGCCCGGGCGCATCAGGCCGAGCTGGCGCTCGCGGATGACGTACGGCGCGCGGTCGCCGACGACGAGCACGGCGCCGATCACCAGGTCCGCGCGCGGCAGGAGCTCCTCGATCGCCAGCGTCGATGAGAAGACCGTCGAGCAGCGCCCGCCGAAGGCCACCTCGAGCTCGCGCAGGCGGTCGATCGAGACGTCGTAGATGAACACGTCGGCGCCCATGCCGATCGCGACCGCGGCGGCGTGGTAGCCGACGCTCCCGCCGCCGATGATCATCACGTTGGCGGCGGCGACGCCCGGGACCCCGCCGAGCAGGACGCCGCGCCCGCCGAGCGGCTTCTGGAGCATGAAGGCCCCGGCCTGCGTCGCCAGGCGGCCCGCGATCTCAGACATCGGCGCGAGCAGCGGCAGGCGGCCGTGGCGGTCCTCGACCGTCTCATAGGCGATGCACGTCGCCCCGCTGTCACACAGCGCCTTCGTCAGCTCCGGCGCCGGCGCGAGGTGCAGGTAGGTGAAGAGGATCTGGCCCGGGCGCAGCCGCGCGACCTCCGGGTCGAGCGGCTCCTTGACCTTGACGATCATCTCGGCCTGCTCGAAGACCGCGTCGGCATCGGGGGCGATCGTCGCCCCCTGAGCGCTGAAGTGCTCGTCGCTGTACCCGGCGCCCGTCCCTGCGCCTGACTGCACGATCACCTCATGGCCGCGCTCGGCGAGCTCGCGTACGCCCGCCGGCACCATCGAGACGCGGTACTCGTCCGCCTTCGTCTCGCTCGGGATTCCGACCTTCACCGCGGTTCCTCCTTGTATTGGGTCACGTTTGAATGCCGAGCAGCTCGCGGCCGCGCAGGGCGAGCCAGAACTCGATCCGGTTCTCGACGCGGTCGAGACGGCGCCCGGTCAGCTCCTCGATGCGCGCGATGCGGTAGCGCAGCGTGTGGCGGTGGCAGAACAGCGAGCGCGCCGCCGCCTCCCAGCTTCCGTTGTGCTCGAGAAACGCCTCGAGCGAGCGAAGCAGCTCCTCGCCGTTGCCGCTGCGGGCGCGCTCGATCGGCGTCAGCACGTCGTCGCAGTACTGGCGCAGGCCGTCATCGTCCTGCAGCGAGAGCAGCAGACGGTAGGCGCCGAGATCGTCGGCCGAGGCGACGGCCGGCGCCGAGCCGTTCGCGAGCGCGCCGATCTCAAGCGCGCAGCGCGCCTCGTGGAAGCTCCGCCGCAGATTCTCGATCGCCGCCGTGTGGCTGATCGCCGCGCGCGCCTTGCGCCCGCCCGCGACGAGCTGCTCGCGCAGATGCGCGGCGGCGGCTGCGGGGTCATCGGCGCCGGAGAGGACAGCGCAGAGCAGCCGCCGCCGCGCGGTCGCGACGGTCGCGACGATCGAGCGCACGCCCGCCTCCGCGAGCAGCGATTCGACCTCGTCTTCGATCGAGTCGGGGTCCTCGACCGCCAGCACCAACACGGCCGCCTCCCCCGTGATGCCAAACGGAGCCAGCCGCGCGGCGATCTCCTCGGCATCCATGCGCCCGGTCAGCGCGAGGCCGAGCACGTCGCCGGCGAGGCGGCGCTCGGTCTCGGCGACGACGCGCTCGCGCATCTGGGCGAGCGCGACGACCATCACCGCGTGGTGCGCCAGGAAGCGCTCATACTCGGGGGCGCTCTCGCTCTCGGGCACCGCGACCAGCCAGCACGGCGGCGCCGCGCGGGTGCCGCCCGGCACGGGCAGGGCGAGCGCGCGGCCCGCGAGCTCAGACGGACCGGGGACGAAAGGGCGCGGCGGCTCACCGCCGCGCGAGCGCGCCAGGATCTCCTCGCGAAGCCCGGCGGCGAGCGACTCGTCGAGCTCGCGGCGGAAGGCGTGGACCGCCAGCGTTCGCCCGGCGGCGTCGAGGACGAGCACCGTCGCGCCGATCGAGTTGGCCAGGCCGCGCACGACCTCGCCGAGGCTTCGCTCCTCGAGCACGAGGCGCTCCATCCGCCGCTGGATCGCGACCGCACGCTGCAGCACGTCGAGCTGCTCGCTGACGATGCTCCCGAAAGCGCGCTCGGCGATCGCGATGAACGGCATCTCGTAGGGGACCGCGAAGACCGGGAAGTCGAGCCCGCTCGCCTCCTCGAGGACCGCCTGCGGGATCGTGTCGTGGGCGAAGCCGACGCCGAAGCCGAGGCCCGCGATGTGGTGGCCGACGAGCCGGCGCACGTACGCGCTCTGGGCCTCCTCGCTGCCGAGCTGCATGCCCGTGCTGAGCAGCAGCTCGCCGCCCGAGAGCCACGGTGTCGGGTCCTCGAGCTCGGACACGTGGACCCAGCGGATCGGCGCGCCGCCGCCGCGCGTGCCGGCGACGATCTCGAGCTCGAGAGCGCCGGCCAGGTCGTTGACCGTCAGCATCGACCGCTCAGAGACGCTCGTTCGCAGCGGTGAGCACGGTGCGCAGCACCTGCTCGATCTCTGAGAATTGCTCGCTGTCTGCGATCAGCGGCGGTGCGAACTGGATCACCGGGTCGCCGCGGTCATCGGTGCGGCAGATCAGGCCGTTCTCATAGAGCGCTCCCGAGACGAAGCCGCGCAGAAGGCCCTCGGACTCCGCGTCGTTGAAGGTCTCCTTGGTGTCGCGGTCCTTGACGAGCTCGATCGCCTGGAAGAAGCCGGCCCCGCGCACGTCGCCGACGATCGGGATGTCGCGCAGGCCCTCGAGCATGTCGCGGAACTCGGCCTCCTTCTCGAGCACGTGGCCGCAGAGGTCCTCCCGCTCCATGATGTCGATGTTGGCGAGCGCGACGGCCGCGGCGACGGGGTGCCCGCCGAACGTGTAGCCGTGATTGAAGACGCCCTTCTCGGTCAGAAACGGCTCGGCGAGGCGATCGGAGGCGATCATCGCCCCCATCGGGATCGCCGCCGACGTGATGCCCTTGGCGGTCGTGATGATGTCCGGCGTGTAGCCGTAGCGCTCGCTGCCGAACCAGTAGCCGATCCGGCCCCACGAGCAGATCACCTCATCGGAGATCAGCAGCACGTTGTTTTCGTCGCAGATCTCACGCACGCGCTGGAAGTAGCCGTCCTGGGGCGGGATGCAGCCGCCGGCGTTCTGGACGGGCTCGAGGATCACCGCGGCGACGGTGCTCGGGTCCTCGAACTCGATCCGCGCGGCGATCTCCTCGGCCGCCCACAATGGGATGCGATCGGCGGGCCAGCGGTAGGAGCCGGTGTTGGGGACATGCAGGGCGCCGGGCATCAGCGGCTCGAACTCGCGCCGAAGCTCCGTTACGCCGGTCAGCGCAAGCGCGCCGTGTGTCGTCCCGTGGTAGGCGATCTCGCGCGCGATCACCTTCGTCTTGCGCGCGTTGCCCGTGTGCAAATGGTAGGCGCGCGCCAGCTTGATCGCCGACTCGACAGCCTCCGAGCCGCCCGAGGTGAAGAAGACGCGGTTGAGGTCGGCGGGCGCGAGCGCGGCGATCCGGCTCGCCAGCTCGATCGCCCGCGGATGGGCGTAGCTCCAGGTCGTGAAGAAGTCGAGCTCGCGCAACTGCGCCTCGGCGGCCTCGGCGAGCTCCGGGCGGCCATGCCCGGCGTTGACGCAGTAGAGCGCCGAGAGTCCGTCTAAGTAGCGCTTGCCGTCGGCGTCATAGACGTAGCAGCCGTCGCCGGAGACGATGATCGGCAGCGGCGCGTGCGGGTCGTTGCCGATCCGCGTGAAGTGCATCCAGAGGTGGCGGCGGGCGGCTGTCGAGAGCTCCGCCGTCGAATAGGCGCGGGCCGTATCGGCCATGTCGTTGCTCCGTTTCGTTGCGTTCCCGGTCCCTGTCGGCGAGGCTATCGCTGCCAAGGCGTACGTGCAACCTTCCGAAACGGCCGATCTATCGAATCGGCTTCGGACACTACGTACAAAGATCAGCCGGTCTTTAGGCGTATCGGCACCTTGCGGTGGTGGGGGTGCCGGTCTAGCTTTCCGCCCGGGAGAACCACCACGCGAGGGAGGAACGGACGGTGGAGAGCAGCGCGACGACGGCACCAGCCGCACCCGTAGCCATCGACCGAAGCGCACCGGGGCAGAAGGGGCTCAAGACCGGCGCGATCGGCTACGTCTCGAACGTCGTGATCGGCGTCGCCTCGACGGCACCGGCCTACAGCCTCGCGACGACGCTCGGGTTCATCGTCGCCGTCCCCGGACTCGGCACGCACGCGCCGGCCGTGCTGATCGTCGCCTTCATCCCGATGCTGTTCATCTCCTTCGCCTACCGCTATCTCAACCTCGCCGATCCCGACGCCGGCACCACGTTCGCGTGGACGACGCGTGCGATGGGTCCGCAGATGGGCTGGATCAACGGCTGGGCGATCGTCATCGCCGACGTGATCGTGATGGCCTCGCTGGCCGACATCGCCTCGACCTACACCTTCTCACTCGTCGGCTGGACCTCGGCCCAGAACTCGACGACCGCGATCATCATCGGCTGCGTCATCTGGATCGTGCTGATGACGTGGATCTGCTACCGCGGGATCGAGCTCTCGGCGCACATCCAGACCGCGCTGCTCAGCATCGAGTGCGCGATCCTCGGCATCTTCTCGGTCGTTGCGCTGATCAACACCTACAGCGGCCTGCACGGCTCCGTCAAGCCGCAGTTCGACTGGTTCAACCCGTTCAACCTGAGCGCCACCGCGTTCACCGGCGGGATCCTCCTGGCGATCTTCATCTATTGGGGCTGGGACTCCGGGGTCGCGGTCAACGAGGAGTCCGAGAATTCAGCCGAGGGCCCGGGCCGAGCGGCGGTGCTGTCGACGATCCTGCTCGTGCTGATCTACGTGCTGGTCGCGGTCGCCGCCCAGGCCGACCACGGCACCAGCTTCCTGAGCAACAACCAGAACGATGTCCTCAGCGTGCTCGGCAAGCGCGTCTTCGGCGGCGGGATCCTCGACAAGCTGCTGCTGTTCTCGGTCCTTACCTCCGCCTCGGCGTCGACCCAGACGACGATCCTGCCGACGGCCCGCACGACCATCTCGATGGCCAGCTGGGGTGCGCTCCCGAAGGTCTTCGCCCGCTGCCATCCGCGCTTCAAGACGCCGAGCGTCTCAACGCTCGCGATGGGCGGCATCTCGATTGTCTGGACAGTCGCCCTGCTGCTGACCTCCTCACCGAACAACGCACTCGGCGACTCGATCACGGGCCTCGGCTTCTCGATCCTCTTCTACTACGGCTTCACGGGCCTCGCGTGCGCGATCTATTTCCGCCGCGAGCTGTTCAAGAGCGTGCGCCGATTCATCTTCGTCGGCCTCGTCCCGTTTGCCGGGTTCGGCGGGATGGCCTACGTCTTCGTGAAGTCCTTCTTCACGGTGAGCTACCAGAAGGACTACAACTACTCAGCACCGGTGGCGGGTGTCCAGCTGCCGATCGTGGTCGGCATCGGCGGCCTGCTGCTGGGCCTCATCTTCCTGGCCGCGCAGTGGATCTTCATGCCGGACTTCTTTAAGCGCAAGCCGCAGGTCGCCGATCCGGCGATCCTCGACGAGCACTTCGCAGCCCACCATCACCCGGCGTGATCGAGCGCGTCGGCTCCGCCGACCTCGACGATCTCCTCCCGCTGATGCGCGGGTACTGCGACTTCTACGAGGTCGCGCCGAGCGATGACGAGTTGCGCTCGCTCTGCCAGGCGCTGATCGCCGATCCCGACAGCGCGGGCCTTCAGCTCATCGCCCGCGACGACGCCTACCGAACGCCGCTCGGCTTCGCGACGATCTTCTGGTCCTACTCGACCCTCTCGGCGACGAGGATCGCGATCATGAACGACCTCTACGTCGCCCCCGGCGCGCGCCGCGGCGGCGTCGGCGCCGCGCTGATCAGGGCCTGCGAAGCCGAGTGCGCCTCACGCGACGTGGCGATCCTCGAATGGCAGACGGCGCACTCGAACACCCGCGCCCAGTCCGTCTATGACACCTTCGCCGCCGCCCAGCGCAGCGAGTGGCTGACCTACACCCTGCCGGTCACTCGACGCTGAGCACGGTGTAGCGGCGCGTCCCGCGCGGCAGCGTCACCAGCGCCTCGCGGCCGACGGCCACGCCGATCAGCGCCCGGGCAACCGGCGACTCGACGGAGATCTTGCCGCTCGCCGGATCGGCGGCCTGCTGGCTGACGATCTCGAAGCGCTGCTCGCGCCCCTCCTCGTCGCGGACGCGCACCGCCGATCCGAACGCCACCACGCCCTTCTCGTGCTCCGCCTCGACGATCTTCGCGCGCGAGAGGCGGTCGCGAAGCAGCGCGATCTTCGTCTCCAGGTGCGCCTGGTCGTTCTTGGCGTCGTGGTACTCGGAGTTCTCCTTGAGGTCCCCCCATTCCCGCGCCGTCTTGATCCGCGCGGCCATCGCCCGGCGGCCGTCGCCCTCGAGCGTCTCCAGCTCGGCCGTCAGCGCCGCATGGTCCTCGGCGGTCATCAGTGTCGACTCGGTCATCCCCACAGACTAGTGGGGCGAGGCCGGACCGACCCGTCCGCCCCCGTATCCTCGCCTGTCGCATGCCCGACCTCGCGATCGACATCCGCGCCGCGATCAAGCGCTACGGCGCGATCACCGCCGTCGACGGACTCGACCTCGCCGTGCCGACCGGCGTCTGCTTCGGGCTGCTCGGACCCAACGGCGCCGGCAAGTCGACGACGATGCGGATGCTGACCGCCCAGACCCTCGCCGACTCCGGCGACATCAGCGTGCTCGGCTACCGCCTGCCGCGCGAGTCAAAGCAGGCGCGGATGGAGATGGGGGTCGTACCGCAGCTCGACAACCTCGACGTCGAGCTGACCGCGCGCCAGGTCCTCGGCGTCTTCGCGCGCCTCTACCGCGTCGCCCGCAGCGAGCGCCGCGCCGCCGTCGACCGCGCGCTCTCGATCGCCAACCTCGCCGCGCGCGCCGACACCAAGGTCGACGAGCTCTCGGGCGGGATGCGCCGCCGCCTGCTCGTCGCGCGTGGGCTGATCCACCGCCCGCGCGTGCTGCTGCTCGATGAGCCGACCGTCGGCCTTGACCCCCAGATCCGACAGGAGCTGTGGACGCTGATCGACGGCCTGCGCAGCGAGGGCGTGACGATGCTGATGTCGACGCACTACATCGAGGAGGCCGAGCGCCTCGCCGACGTCGTCGCAATCATGTCGGCCGGGCGCGTGATCGCCCAGGGCACGCCCGCCGAGCTGACCCGCGCCCACGCCGGCGAGCGCGTCCTCGAGGTCTACGGCTCACCGGCCGAGCTGACCGCGCTGAGCGAGGACGCCGCGCGCCGCGGCTGGAGGAGCCGCCGAAGCGGCGCCGCCGTCGCGATCCTCGCCGCCGAGCGCCTCGGCGATGACGCTCCGCAGGGCACGCAGCGCCCCGCCAACCTCGAGGACGCCTTCGTCGCGCTGACGGGCGCGGAGATCGAGTAGTCGGGTAGGGTCGGCCGCCTGTCCGAGCTCACCGCACCGGCGCCCGCACCCGCGCCACCGCCGCAGCCGCGCCGCGTCCGCCGCCTCGAGCCGGCCGCGCTGGCCGGCGTGATGAGCCGCGACGTCGTCCTCTTCGGCCACTACTGGAAGGCGACGACGTTCTCCTCGATCGTCCAGCCGACGATCTACCTGCTCGCGTTCGCCGCCGGGATCGGCTCGCTCGTCCCCCACATCGGCCACGTCAGCTACCTCGACTACATCGCGACCGGCGTCGTCGCGACGGCGGTGCTGTTCTCCTCCGCCTTCCCGGGCATGTTCAACACCTTCATCCGCTGGCGCTTCCAGCGCACCTACGACGCGATGCTCGCCGCGCCCGTCGATGTCGAGGAGCTCGTCACCGCCGAGATCCTCTGGATCGCGATCCGCGCCGGCGTCTACGGCCTCGCGCCGCTCGTCGTCGGCATCGTCTTCGGCCTGCACCCCGAGCCGGGCATGCTGCTGGTCGTCCCGATCGGCTTCATCACGGGCTTCGGCTTCGCCGGCTTCGGCGTCCTGCTCGCCGCGATCGCGCAGCGGATCGACAACTTCAACTACATCACCAGCGCCGTCCTGACACCGATGTTCCTCGTCGCCGGGACCTTCTTCCCGGTCTCATCGCTGCCGGCCGGGATCCGCGTGGTCGCCAAGTTCAACCCGCTCTACCACTGCGTGCAGCTCGTCCGCGACGCCGCGCTCAGCAACCTCGGCACGGCCGACCTCGCGCACGCCGGCGTACTGGTGCTGTTCGCGCTGCTGATGTGGCGCCTCGCGATCTGGCGCCTGCGCGGGCGGCTGATCGACTAGAGCCCGAACGGGTGGCGGATCGTGTACCCGCCATTACCGGGGCGAAGCGGCCGCCAGCGGGGACCCTGCTGGTCGTTTGGGTCGTCGGCGGCGCTTGTGTCGAGGCGCAGCCCGGCAATATCGAGATAGGCGTGGCCGGGGTTTGTCAGGATCGTCACCCACTGCCCCTGACCGCCGCCCCCCCACGACATGAACTGGCCCGAGTCAAGCGGCGACTTCAGCAGGCGTGCGCCGTGCAGCGCGAAGGAGACCGTTCCCGAGCAGTCGTAGCCGTTGGAGATGAACGAGCGGTGCCCGCCGCCGAAGACGTAGGGGCGGCCGATGATCCTGTTGGCGGCCCAGATGATCTTCTTGACGGCCAGCGGCGCGCCCTCGGGCGCGGCCGCGAGGCCGTGGATGATCTCGCCCCGATCGCCCGGGACGAGGAGATGCGGAAGGCCTCTGCTTGCGACGCCGGCGACCGTCCCGCCGCTGACGCTCGCGACGATCGTGTTCGGCACGTAGGGCTCGAGCACGCCACCGGGCGCCTGGACGAAGACCGGTCCGTGGTAGGTGAAGTCCGGCGACTGGTGCTTGCCGAGCACGATCGGCGCCTTCGGCGGGGCCGCCGGTGTGGGGTCGGGGAGCGTCACGGTGCCGCTGCCGGCTCCGGTGCTGCCCGTTGATCCGGTCGCGCCCGTCGCGCCCGTCGCGCCGATCGGAGCGGTCGCGCCGCCGGCGTCCGTCGGTGAGGGGGTGGGAGAGCTGTCGGCGAGCGCCGCCGGGGCGAACGTGGCAATAGCCAACAGGGCACTACCAACGCTGCCGACGTATCGCAGCCGCACAGATACCTCTCTCTTGAGCCTCCCGGGTTAGCTGACGGGCTAGCGCTGAAAGAGCTGCGCTCCGTGTGGAAACCGCCGCACGATTCGCCCCAACAACCTGGTTCCCCGGTTCCCCGGCGCCGTGCCAGGGATTCGGCTCTGTGTGCGCGGCAATCTAGCACGCCCCGAAGACACGCGCAGGTTTGCGCAGCGCGCTCGCGGCGCCAAGATTCCCGCAAATTGCAGCCTTACCCGCAAGCGCCCGACGCACCTTTGCGGCGCTCGCGGTGTTGCTCAGCCCCGTACCAGCAGGCTCTTGCGGAGCTTTCCCATCTCATTGCGCGGCAGCTCCGCGACGAAGCGCACCTCGCGCGGGCGCTTGTGCGGCGTCAGCGTCGTCGCGACGTGATCGATCAGCTCGCGCTCGGACGGCGCCGCTCGGTCCAACCGCACGACGACCCAGGCGACGATCCGCTCGCCGAGTTCGGGATCGGCGAGGCCGAGCACCGCCGCCTCGGCGACGCAGTCGTGCTCGAGCAGCGCCGATTCGACCTCGCCCGCCCCGACGCGGTAGCCGCCGGTCTTGATCAGATCTGTCCCGCGGCGGCCGACCAGACGCAGGTAGCCGTCCGGCGCGAGCACGCCGAGATCGCCGGTCGCAAACCAGCCGTCGCGAAACGCGGCCCGCGTCTCCGCCTCCGCCCCGAGGTAGCCGTCAAAGAGCGAGCGGCTCTGGACGAGCACCTCGCCGATCGACTCGCCGTCGGCGGGAAGCTCGGCGCCGTCCTCGCCGACGATCCATACGCTGACGCCGTCGAGCGGGAGCCCGACGTGGCCGGGACGCCGCTCACCGCCGGCGCGCACGGCGGCGATCATCAGCGTCTCGCTCATCCCGTAGCGCTCGACGATCCGCTGCCCCGTCAGCCGCTCGAAGCGCGCGTGCTCCGCCGCCGGCAGCGCCGCCGACCCCGACACGAGCAGCCGCGCCGAGGAGAGCGCCTGCGCGATCGCCGGCCCCTCCGCGGCGGCGTCGGCCAGGCGGCGGTACATCGTCGGCACCGCGAAGAGCATCGTCGCGTCACCCGCGAACTCGCGCGCGATCGCCGCCGGATCGAAGCCGCCGAGGTGGCGCACCTCGCCGCCGAGGCGAAGCGTCCCGAGCGTCGCGAGCACCAGGCCGTGGACGTGAAAGAGCGGCAGCGCATGCACGAGCACGTCCGCCCCGCTCCAGGCCCAGGCCTCCGCGAGCGCGGCGAGGTTCGCCTCGATCGCCGCCGCCGAGAGGACGACGCCCTTCGACGGCCCGGTCGTGCCGCTCGTGAAGACGATCAGGCCGCCCTCGTCCAGGCGATCCGCCGCCGCGCCGCCCGGATCCCCGTCCCCCGCCGAGATCGTCGCGAGGCCCGCGATCGCGATGCCGGGCGGGGCGAGCAGCGCCGCCGCGCCGCTCACCGCGACGATCCGCTCGAGCTCCGCCGGTCCACTCTTCGGATCGATCGGCACGAGATGGCGTCCGCCGCCAAGGCCCGCGACGAGCGAGATCGCCGTCGAGAGTTCGGGCGCGGTCCACAGCGCGAGCGGCGCATCGCCCGCCGGGAACCGCGCTCGCAGCTGCGCCGCGGCGGCGTCGAGCTCCGCGTAGGTGAGGCGGCCGTCGGGGAATGACACGGCCCAGGCGCCGGGGCGGGCGGGCGGCTCAAGGAGCATCTTCGCCACGTTATCTACGATCAGCAGACCGACCCGCAAAGGAGCCCCGCATGTGCCACGAACCTGATTCCGCGCCGCCGATCCCCGTCATCGCCGGGGCCGCCGTCAACCACGAGGACGTCGTGCTGGACGCCGCCGACGGCAACTCCTTCGCGACGTTCGTCGCGACACCGGGCGAGCAGGCGCGCGCCGGCGTCGTGATCCTGCCCGACGTGCGCGGCCTCTACCACTTCTACGAGGAGCTGGCCCTGCGCTTCGCAGAGCGCGGCTATGCGGCCATCGCGATCGACTACTTCGGCCGCACAGCGGGCGTCTCGAAGCGCGACGACGACTTCCCCTACATGGAGCATGTCGCGCAGACCACTCCGGCCGGTATCCAGGCCGACGTCAGCGCCGCCGTCGAGCACCTGCGCTCACTCGGCGTCGAGAGCGTCTTCACGGTCGGCTTCTGCTTCGGCGGCCGCAACTCGTGGCTCGCCTCGGCCGGCGGGCACGATCTCGCGGGAGCGGTCGGCTTCTACGGCATGCCCGGCGAGCGCAACGGCGATCCCGGCCCGATCGGCGCCGTCGACCGGATGTCCGCGCCGATCCTCGCGCTTCAGGCCGGAGCCGACGCGCACATCGGCGCCGACGTCAACGAGGCGTTTGATGAGGCGCTCAGCGCCGCCGGCGTCGAGCACGAGGTCGTCAGCTTCGACGGCGCCCCGCACAGCTTCTTCGACCGCCTCCACGAGGAGTTCCAGGACGCCTCAGATGACGCCTGGCAGCGCACCCTCTCCTTCATCGACGCGCACACCGCCGCGCGCGCCGGGGTCTAGCCGAAGGTCGCGGCGATCTCGTCGACGTAGCACCACAGCCAGTTCTCGCCCGGCTCGAGCGAGCGGATCACCGGATGGCCGGTCGCTCGGTGGTGGCGCGTCGCGTGCTGGTTGGGGCTTGAGTCGCAGCAGGCGACGTGGCCGCAGGTCATGCATTCGCGCAGATGAACCCATGTCGAGCCGATCGCCAGGCACTCCGTGCAGCCGGCCTTGCTGTCGGGCTCGACGTCGGGATTGAGGTGCGCGAGGTGCTCGCAGGGGGCGTCGCTCATCGTCGGCTGCGAGCCTAGCGGAGAAGCGCACTCAGGAATTCCTCAGCTTCCACGGAGGGTCACTCAAGGAGCGCGGCTCAAGATCGCCGCCATCCCGCAGCCGAGAACAAAGGACCCTCGATGAGCACGACCATCTCGCCCGAACTGGCGGCCCAGCCGCTGTGGCGCCCGCGCGCCGGCACCGTCACGCAGCGCCGCGCCCGCGTCGCCCTGTTCGCCCTGCTCGCGCTGACGGCGATCGCCTACCTCTGGAATCTCGGCGCCTCCGGCGACGCCAACAGCTTCTACGCCGCGGCCGTCCAGGCCGGAACGCACAGCTGGAAGGCGTTCTTCTTCGGCTCGCTTGATTCCTCGAGCTTCATCACGACCGACAAGCCGCCGGCCTCGATCTGGGTGATGGCGCTATCGGGGCGGATCTTTGGCTTCAGCAGCTGGAGCATGCTCGTCCCGCAGGCCCTTGAGGGCGTCGCGGCGGTCGGTCTCCTCTACGCCGCCGTACGGCGCTGGTTCGGATCGCTCGCCGGCCTCGGCGCGGGGCTCGTGCTCGCGCTGACCCCCGTCGCAGCGCTGATGTTCCGCTTCAACAACCCCGACGCGCTGCTCGTGCTGCTGCTCGTCGCAAGCGCCTACTGCCTGACACGCGCGATCGAGTCGGCGGGAACGCGCTGGATCGTGGCGACCGGCACGCTGCTCGGCTTCGCCTTCCTGACGAAGATGGGCCAGGCGCTGATCGTGGTGCCGGCCTTCGGCGGCGCCTACCTGCTCGCCGCGCCGACGACGTTCCGCCGCCGGCTGCGCGACTGCGTCGCGGGCCTCGCCGCGATGATCGTCAGCGGCGGTTGGTGGGTCGCGATCGTGGCGCTGTTGCCGGCGAGTTCGCGGCCGTTCATCGACGGCTCCCCGGACAACAACATCCTCAACCTGATCTTCGGCTACAACGGCCTACAGCGCCTGTTCGGCTCGGGCGGGCCGGGATCCGGCGGTGGCGGTGGCGGCGGGGCGAGCTTCAGCGGCCCAAGCGGCACGCTTCGCCTCTTCAACGACGTGATGGGCGGCCAGGCCTCCTGGCTGATGCCGGCGGCGCTGATCGCACTGCTCGCGGGCCTCTGGGCAACGCGCTCCGCGCCCCGCACCGACCGCACGCGCGCGGCGCTGATCGTCTGGGGCGGCTGGCTGCTCGTGACGGCCGCGGTCTTCAGCTACTCGCAGGGCATCATCCACACCTACTACACGGTCGCCCTCGCGCCCGCGATCGGCGCGCTCGTGGCGATCGGCGCGCACATCGCCTGGCGGCGGCGCGAGAGCGCCGCCGCACGACTCTGCGCCGCGCTGACCGTCGGCGTGACGGGCGCCTGGTCTTACGCCCTGCTCGATCGAACCTCGAGCTGGCAGCCCTGGATCCGGGTGCTCGTCGTCGTCGCGACCGTCGTCGCGGTGATGGCGATCGTCGCCTCGCTGCTGAAGGGCGCACACCTCCGACACACGGCGATCGTCGGCACCCTCGCCGCGCTCGTCGCGGGTCTCGCCGGCCCGACCGCCTACGCGATCGCGACCGTCTCGGCGACGCACTCGGGCTCGACCCCGTCGGCCGGCCCGGCCGCGGCCGCGGGCACGCTCGGCGGCTTCGGCGGCTTCGGCGGCCGTGGTGGCCTCAGCCCAGGCGGAGCGAGGTCGGGCGGCGTCAGCCTGTTCGGCGGTGAGAGCGGCACCCCGCCGACGGGGAGCGCCACCGGCGGTCCGCCGGCCGCCGGCAGCTTCGGCGCGCCCTCATCCGGCGCACGCGGCGCCGCGCGCGGCGCCTTCGGCGGCGCTCCGTCCAGTGGCGCGCGCGGAGCCTTAGGCGGCGGCCCCGGCGGTGGGACCGCGAGCGTCAGCTCGGCGCTCGTCAGGGCGCTTGAGTCAAACGCCTCCGCCTACCGCTGGGTCGCGGCGGCCGACGGCTCGATGAGCGCCGCGAGCTACGAGCTGGCGAGCGGCGGGGAGCCGGTGATGGCGATCGGCGGCTTCAACGGCAACGGCGGCAATCTCAGCCTCGCGGCCTTCATCCGTTACGTGCGAGCCGGTGAGATCCACTACTTCATCGGCGGCGGAAGTGGCGGTGGCGGCGGCGGGTTCGCAGGTGCCTCGGGCAGCTCGAGCTCGATCGCCTCCTGGGTCGCCTCCCACTACAGCGCACAGACGATCGGCGGCGTCACGGTCTACGACCTGACGTCCCGATAGGCGCGATCTCGGCGAACCATCCTCCGGCGCAGCGTCGGCCGGAGGGTGGCGGCCGGGGTCTACACTCGGCGCCGCCATGGTGGCGCCCGCCGACCCCGACGACTACCGCTCGCGGAGCCTTTGGCTCGAGGGCCTGCCATCTGAACTGACGCCGCGCCCCGCTCTCGCGGGCGACGGAGACTGCGACGTCGCGATCGTCGGCGCCGGCTTCACCGGGCTGTGGAGTGCCTACTACCTGAAGCGCCTGCAGCCCGATCTGCGCGTGACCGTCCTCGAGCGCGAGATCGCGGGCTTCGGGCCGTCGGGGCGAAACGGCGGCTTCGTTCTCGGCGGCCTCGTCGGACCGGCCGGCGTGTTCGGGCTGCACGGCGCGGAGCTCGCGCGCGCGGTGGCTGTCACCAACGTCGCGGTCGATGAGATCGGCGAGGTCGCGCGGCGCGAGGGAATCGACTGCGGCTATCTCAAGGCCGGCGCGCTGTCGGTGGCGACAAGCGAGCCACAGTGGAAGCGACTGCAGTCAGCCCCCGGCGAGGGCACGCTGCTATCAGCCGCGGAGACCGAGGCGATGGTCGCCGTCCCCGGCCTCTACGGCGGGCGCTTCACAGCGCTCGCCGCGCGGATCGACCCGGCGCGGCTCGTGCGCGGGCTGGCCGACGCCTGCGAGCGTCTCGGTGTGACGATCCACGAGCACACCGCGGCGCCGGCGATCGAGCCCAGCCGCGTTCGCTGCGCCGCGGGAACGCTTCGCGCCGAGACCGTTGTGCGGGCGACCGAGTCCTACACCACGCAGCTGCCCGGTCAGCGCATGCGCTACCTGCCGCTCTACTCGCTGATGATCGCGACCGAGCCGCTCAGCGACGCGACGTGGCAGGCGCTTCGCTGGCCCGACGGCCTGCTGGTCGACGATGTCCACTACCTCTTCTTCTACGCCCAGCGCACCACCGACGGGCGGATCGCGATCGGCGGCCGCGGCGCCCCCTACCGCCTGCTCAGCCCGATCGACGTCCGCAACGAGCGCAACGAGCGAGTCCGCGCGCGCCTGATCCGAAGCCTCCAGCGCGCCTTCCCGGCCGCCGCCCAGGCGCAGATCACCCACCACTGGGGCGGGCCGCTCGCGGCGCCGCGCGACTGGAGCATGAGCGTCGGCTACGACCGCGCGCGCGGGATCGTCACCGCCGGCGGCTACACCGGCCACGGCCTAGCCGCGGCGAACCTCTCGGGCCGGACGGTCGCCGACCTGATCCTCGGCCGCGACAGCGATCTTGTGACGATGCCCTGGGTCGGGCACCGCAGCCGCCGCTGGGAGCCCGAGCCGCTTCGCTACCTCGCCTCCAAGGCGATCATCTCGACGCTCGGCAGCGCCGACCGCCGCGAGGACGCGACCGGCCGCAGCGCGCGGCGGGTCATCGCGATCCGGCCGTTCCTCCCGCCCCGCCACTGAGCAGCGCGGCCGGCGAGCCGGCCACGGATCCGTAGAAGCCCGCAGCGGCGGCTGCGGATTTGCCCCGATGACAGCGCGAGCGCGCCGATCTAGGGTCGCGCGATGCGCGCAGAGGACGGCAACGCGCCGATCCGCGTCGCGTTCGCGGACGGCTGGCAGCTATTTCGCGGCGATCTGCGCAGCGTCCTCGAAGAGCAGCCCGACATCGAGCTGCTCCCCGGCGCAGACGACGTCGCCTCGCTCGCGCAGGAGGTCCAGGCCCAGGATCCGGGCGTGCTCGTGCTCGACCTCGGAAAGCCCCGCCGCGAGGCGATCGAGGCGCTCGCCGCGCTGCGCCGGCGCGTGCCCAACACGCGCATCGTCGTGCTCTCAAGCGAGCGCGAGGCGGCCAGCGCCGGCGCGGTCCTCGACGCGGGCGCCTCGGCGTTCGTGGCACGCGAGTCCGTCGAGCGCGACCTGCCGGCGGCGGTCCGCTCCGCGGCGCTCGGCGAGCGCTATCTCAGCCCGCGCGTCGAACGCGAGCTGCGCGCCGGGCGGCGGACGCGCGGGAGCGACGGTCTGACACCCCGCGAGCTCGAGGTCCTGCGGCTGATCGCGCACGGCCACACGAGCGTCGAGATCGCCGACGAGCTGCGCCTCTCGCCGCGTACCGTCGAGACACATCGTGCGCGGATCCACAAGAAGCTCGGTCTCGATTCGCGCGCCGAGCTGGTGCGCTACTCGCTCGCTCGCGGGCTGCTTCGCCCCTAGTAGCCGCTCAAGCCGGCCCGGCGCGCGTTAAGGCGCCCTCGCCAAGAGTGCCGGCACGCGCAATCATCCAGGCGAGACACCCATGCGTAAGAGACTCGCCGTGCTGCTGTGCGTACTCGCACCGGTCCTCGTGGCCGCGGCGGCGTCACCCGCCGGCGGAGTCGCTGCGACGGCCTGCTCCCCCGCCGCGATCCATCACGGCCCACCGCCCGCCTGGACCGGCGCGGCATTCGGACCGTCGACCGGCGGCCATGTGCCGCCCTTCGCCGTCAGCGGCCACGCCGCCGCAGCGGCGTTCTTCTTCGCGCCGACGCTTCGCGCCGGCAATCCGAGCAACCCCGCCAACAAGGTCCTCTGGGTGGTGCGCTACGCGCGCGACGGGAGTCCGCTGAGGATCAGCGGACGCTACGGGGCGAACACGGCGGTGACGGCCAAGAGCTCGTGGCCCGACAACTCCTCGCCCGGCGAGATCTACCCCTCCTACGTGAATCTGCCGAGGGCGGGGTGCTGGGAGCTGACGCTGCGCTGGAGCTCACACCAGGCGCGCATCGATGTCGAGGTCCACCCCCGGGCGCACTGATCGCACCGCTACGATCCGCCGCGCGCAAGGCATGAGCGACGCGATCGTCATCGGCTCCGGACACAACGGCCTAGTCGCCGCCGCCTATCTCGCGCGCGCCGGCTACAGCGTCGAGGTTCTCGAGCGCAATGCCACCGCCGGCGGCGCGATCGCCACCGAGGAGCTGACCGAGCCGGGTTACCTCCACGACACCTTCTCGGCCTGGCACCCGCTCTTCAAGCTCTCGGCCGCCTTCGCCGAGCTCGGCGAGGAGCTCGCCCAGCGCGGCCTTGTCTACGCTGAGAGCCCCGAGGCGACGACCGCCAACGTGCGTGCCGACGGCCGGGCGATCGTCGCCTACCGCGACATCGAGCAGACTGCCGAGGGCCTCGACGCGCGCGACCGCGCCGCCTACGCGTCCGAGATGGCGCGCTTTGGCGAGACGATCCCGATCGTCGGCGAGATGCTCGGGAGCGAGCTTCACTCGGCGGGCGCGGCACGCCTCGCGCTCGGCCTCACCCGGCGGCTGCGCCGTCGCGGCACGCTCGAGTTCACCGCCAGCGTGCTGGCCTCCGCGCGAGCCTGGTTCGCGACGACGTTCGCGGGCTCGGAGGTCGCCGAGCTGTATGCGCCGTGGGCGCTTCACACCGGCCTCTCACCGGACGCCTCGGGCAGCGGCTTTCAGGCGCTCGCGATCGCCGGGTCACTGCACGCCGTCGGCCTGCCGGTCGTCCGCGGCGGCTCGGCCGGTTTTGTGCGCGCCTTCGAGTCGCTCATCGGCGACCTCGGCGGGAGCGTCGAGACCGGCGTCGAGGCCGAGCGGATCGTCGTCCGCGGCGGGAGCGCGGTGGCCGTGATGGCGGGCGGGCGCGAACGCGAAGCGCGCCGCGCCGTGATCGCGAACACCACTCCGACACAGCTCTACGGCCGGCTGCTCGAGACGGGCTCCGTCCCGGATCGCGCGCGCGCTCAGGGGCTTCGCTTCCGCTACAGCCCGCGCGGCGGGATGCAGATCCACGTGGCGCTGCGCGAGCCGCTCCGCTGGCGCGACAGCCGCCTCGACGCGGTGCCGATCGTCCACGTCTCAGACGGGGTAGCGAGCGTCGCGCTCGCCTGCGCGCAGGCCGCCGCCGGCCTCCTGCCGGCGCAGCCGACGATCGTCACCGGCCAGCCGGTCGTCCTTGACCCCTCGCGCGCTCCCGAGGGCCGCTCGATCCTGTGGATCCAACTCCAGCAGGTCCCCTACGCGCCGAGCGGGGACGCGGCCGGTGAGATCGACGTCACAGGCGGCTGGGAGAACCCGGCCCTCGTCAGCGCGTTCGCCGAGCGCGTCCTCTCGGCGATCGCCGCCCACGTCAGCAACTGGTACGCCGCGCGCGGCACCGTGACCGCCCTCTCACCGCTTGAGATCGAGCGGCGCAACCCCAACCTCGTGCGCGGCGACATCTACGCCGGCGACTGCGAGATCGACCAGGCCTACCTCTGGCGCCCGCTCGCCGGCTACGGCTCACACCGCACGCCGCTGCGCCAGCTCTACCACTGCGGCGCCTCGACGTTCCCGGGCCCGGGCCTCAACGCCGCCTCAGGAAGGATCGTCGCCGCGCAGGCGCTCACCGACGCCCGCCGCCGGCGCCGCTTCCGGCCTCTCTAGCGACGCCGCCCCAGCAGCTTGCGGGCGACGTTGTAGCCCGACAGCGCGTTGACGCCGGCGCCCGGCCAGGTGCTCGCACCCGTCATGTAGAGGCCCTTGACGCCGCTCTCGTAGTCGCGCACGCCGGGGAACGGGCGGAACAGGAAGTTCTGGCGCAGGTGCATGCTGCCTCCCAGCGAGTCGCCGCCGGCGAGGTTCGGGTTGCGCCGCTCGAGCTCGGCCGGCGTGAGCACCGCGCGAGCGAGGACGCGCGCCCCCACGCCTGGGGCGTAGCGCTCGAGCTTCTCCATCACGCGCTCGGCGTAGGACTCGGGCGTCTGCGCCGGGAGCGCGCGGACCTGGATCCACGCCACATGGCCGCCGCGCGTCGGATCGACGGCCGAGGTCTGACCGACGACGAGCAGCGGCTCGACCGGCTGGATCCCCGCGCAGGCCTCGGAGTACATCGTCGCGAGGTCATCCATGTAGGGCGCGATGTGGACGTAGGCGAAGTCGCCGAGTTCCGGCCCACCCGCCCACGGAATGGGCTCGGACAGCGCGAGGTGGACCATCATCGTGCCCGGGCCGTAGGCGTAGCGCGAGGCCCCGCGGCGCACGCGCGGCGCGAGCTCCTCTCCGCCGAGCAACCGCCCGTAGAGGACCGCCGGTGAGAGGTTTGCGATCACGGCCCGCCGCGCGCCGATGCGCTCGCCCCCGGCCAGCTCAACGGCGACCGCGCGACCCCCGCCGGCGCGCACGCGGGCGACGTCGGCGCCGAGGCGAAGTTCCCCGCCCGCCTCGCGAAGAAGCCCGCAGAGCGCGTCCGTGAGCCGCGAGGCGCCGCCGCGCGCGAGCGAGATCCCGGTGCGGATGTCGGTGAACGCCTCAAGGAACGGGAACATCGCCCCGCCCGCGACGTCGGGCGCGAAGTCCAGGTGCATCCCCCAGCAGGCAAGGAGCGCCTTGGCCTCGCGGGTGGCGAGGTATTCGTCGGCCAGCTCGCGCGTTGAGCTCGCGAGCAGCCGCCCGAGCTCGCTCGTACCCGCGCCGCGAAGTCGCCGGCCCTGTTCGAGTGTGATCTTCGCGAGCGCGCGATTGGTCAGGCGCGCCCCGTAGAGTCCGAAGAGGGCCGGCGCGAGGCGCTCGTAGAGAGCGTCGAGCTCGCGCCAGCCGGCGGCGTCTGCCTCGCCGAGGCCCGCGAGCGTCCGCGCGCTGTCCTGGTGCACGCCGAGCCAGGACCCGTCGGGGAAGACGTTGGCGAACGGCTTTGCGCTGGTCGCGAACTCGAGCCCGTGGCGGGCGAGCTCGGCGCCCAGCTCGGCGGCGACCGGCGAGCCGCAGAAGAGGTTCATGTTCGTCGCGAAGACGTCATGGATGTGACCGGGCAGCGTCAGCTCCTCGCTTCGCACGCAGCCGCCCGCGGCCGTTGGATCACGCTCGAGAACGACCGTCCGCCATCCGGCGCGCGCGAGGTAAACGGCCGCCACCAGGCCGTTGTGCCCCCCACCGATCACCACCGCGTCGTAGCTGTCAGCCGCCACCTGAGCCCCCTTGTTTGACATTTGACATTTGATCAGACGGGCTATAGCTTCAGCCGCGGTCAGGCCCGCCGCCGTCGCCACGCCCAGGAGGAGAGCGTGAGGTTCAGCATCTATTCAGAGATGCAGTTGTGGCCCGGCAAGTCGCCTGAGCGACTCTACGCCGAGGTCGAGGAGCAGATCATCCACGCCGACCGCCTCGGCTACGACGCCTACGCGGTCGTTGAGCACTTCTTCTTCCCGCGCTTCTCGATCGCGCCGGACCCGCTCGCGCTGTTCGCGCGTGTCGCCCCGCGAACGAGCCGCATCCATTTCCGCACGATGCTGCACGTCCTGCCCTACCACAACCCGACCGTGCTGGCCTCGCGCATCGCCGCCGCGCAGATCCTCACCGGCGGGCGCTACGAGTTCGGCGTCGGGCGCGGGCACGGCTGGGTCCCGCCGAAGGGCGGCGTGCGGATCGCCGACGTCCGCGAGCTCTACGAGGAGTCCTTCGAGGTCTTCTTCAAGGCGCTTGAGAACGAGCGCTTCTCGCACGAGGGCCGCTTCTACGAGGTCCACGACTCGCACCTCGCCCCGCCGCCTCCCGCGCCAACGCGGATCTTCGTCGGCGGCACGAGCGACTCGACCTATGAACTCGCCGGCGAGCGCGGCTGGGCCGTCGCCGTCCCGCCGCTTCTGCCCTACGAGGCGCTGCGAAGCCAGCTCGACATCTACCGCGACAGCTGCGCGCGGCACGGCAACGAGCCCGACATCGTCTGGATCCACGCCTGCTACATGGACGCCGACCGCGCGACCGCCAAGCGCGACGCAGAGACCGGGATGCGCCAGTTCCTTCAAGGCAACGCCTCGCCGCTGACCGAGCTCGGC
The DNA here is from genome assembly GCA_036267075.1 of Solirubrobacteraceae bacterium. GTDB lineage: Bacteria > Actinomycetota > Thermoleophilia > Solirubrobacterales > Solirubrobacteraceae > Palsa-513. The sequence continues at coordinate 22,373 of DATAWT010000030.1, read as the reverse complement.
CCGACCGAGGAGCTCCAGGCCGCCGGCTACGGCTTCTACACCTCGGGGATCATGGAGCAGCTCGCCGCGACGCCGTATGAGGAGATGATCGAGGGCGACATCGTATGGGTCGGGACCCCTGACGACGTCGCAGCGCGCGTCGCCGAGATCATCGACATCTGCCCCGGGCTGACCGAGGTCGCGATCACCGCCAACCCGGGCGGCTTCGCCAACTGGCAGGCGATCAAGACACAGGAGATCTTCGCCGACGAGGTGGCGCCGCGTTTTCGCGCCGCCGATGCGGCGGCGACGGGCGAGCCGCGCGGGGTCGCGGCGCCCGCATAGGTTCAACAAACGAGGAGGACAGCCGGCATGAGGCATCGCAGACTGGCGGCGATAGCAATCGCCGTCGCCGCGATCGTGGCATTGGTCGCCGTCGCCACGACGAGCGCGGCGAAGATCAACGCCGCGAAGGGGAAGCCGATCGTCATCGGCGCGGCAATCGACCTGACCAAGAACATGGCGCCATTCGACGCTCCCGCGCTCGAGGCGGCGCAGATCGAGATCAAGAAGATCAACGCCAAGGGCGGAGTCGACGGACACCCGCTGGCGATCAAGGACATCAACGATCAGCTCGATCCGAACCAGACCAAGTCCGACGCGCTGAAGCTCGTCGACGAGGGCGTGAACATCGGCTGGGTCACATGCGACGTCGACTACGCGACGCCGGCGATCACCGAGTTCCTGTCCGCGAAGCTGCTGACCGTCTCGCCGTGCATCGGCACCGATCAGATGGGGCCGTCGAAGTTCGGTGCGGCGGGCAACCTCGCATTCACCTTCGGCAACCCGGCGCAGCAGGACGGCGCCGCGATGGCCGAGTACGCCTACAGCCGCGGCTGGCACACCGCAGATGTCGTCACCGACAAGCTGCTCGTGTACTTCCAGAACGTGTGCCAGGCGTTCACGCAGCGTTTCCAGCAGCTGGGCGGCAAGATCGTCGACCAGGAGTCCTTCACCCAGGGCGACAAGACGATCGGCAACGTGGCGACGCGCATCAACGGCAAGGCGGCGAGTGTGATCGCCTTCTGCACGTCGTTCGGAACGGACGCGCCTTCGTTCGTCGACAGCCTGCGCACGCTCAACAACAAGACGCCGATCATCAACGGCTGGGCGAGTGACGGCGCGTACTGGTGGTCGAAGAATCCGAAGATCACCAACTTCTATTTCCTGACCTACGCCTCGGCACTGACGCCTGATCCAGCGGCGTCCGTCAACGCCTTCGAGGCGAAGATGAAGGCGACGGGGGCACCCGCGCAGACCGGCGGGTTCATCACCGGGGCCGACGCGGTCGACGCGATCGCGTACGCGATACGCAAGGCGGGCGGGTCCACGAACGGGGCGAAACTAGCGGCGATCCTGTCGCACCTGCACAAGTTCCAGACCCTCGGCGGCCCGATCAGCTTCGGCTCATCGGAGGCGCCACACAGCGCGACGGGCCGCCCGTATCGAGTCATCGAGGTCAACAACAACGTCGCCAAGTACCTCGGACTACACACAGCCCAGAAGATCCCGAACATCCACTGATGAGCGGGATGCCGGACGCACTTTGACTGCGTCGGCAAACGCGACCGACCGAGGGCCCGACTCGCTTCGGGCCCTCGGCGTGTCGCGATCCTTCGAGGGGATCGCGGCGCTGTCGGACATCGACCTGGAGCTCGCTCCGGGCGAGGTCCTCGGCCTGATCGGTCCGAACGGCGCCGGCAAGACGACGCTCGTCAACCTGCTGAGCGGGTTCGATCTGCCCTCGCACGGCCGGGTCGAGCTCGGCGGTCGCGACATCACCCGCTGGCCGCCCTATCGCCGCGGTCGCGCCGGCCTGGCGCGCACCTTCCAACACGGGCGGCTGTTCGGCGAGCTGAGCGTCGCCGAGAACGTCGAGGTCGCCGCGCTCGGCGTCGGCTGCGCGCCGCGCGAGGCGCGCCGGCGCGCGGGCGAGCTGCTCGAGCTGCTGGGACTCGCCGACCGAGCGCTTTCGCCCGCGGGGCTCCTCCCCCACGGCGACCAGCGCAAGCTCGGCGTCGCGCGAGCGCTCGCGCTTCGCCCGCGCTTCGTGCTGATGGACGAGCCGGCGGCCGGTCTCCACGAGGCTGAGATCCCGGCCTTCGCGGCCGCGCTGCGCTTCGTGCACGAGGAGTTCGGCGCGGGGATCCTGCTGATCGATCACAACATCGGGCTGATCATGGACGCCTGCCATCGCGTCCACGTGCTCGACCGCGGCACGACGCTCGCGGTCGGGACGCCCGAGGAGGTGCGGGGCAACCTCGACGTCGCGACCGCCTACCTGGGAGCGGCAGGCAATGCCTGAGCCGGTGCTCGAGCTGCGCGAGGTCGAGATCCGCTACGGGCGCCTGCCAGCAGTGCGCAATCTCAGCCTGACGCTCGAGCGCGGCGAGATCGTCGGCCTGATCGGACCGAACGGCGCCGGCAAGTCGACGACGCTGCACGCGGTCATGGGACTCGTTCCGCTGCACTCGGGGACGATGGCGCTGCGCGGCGCGCCGCTGCGCGGGCGGCCCGAGGACCGGGCGCGCTCGGGGATCGGCCTGGTCCCGGAGGGTCGCCACATCTTCGCGTCGCTGACCGTCGAGGAGAATCTGCGCCTCGGCCTCTCGGCACGACGCTCCGCCGACGGAACTGCCGCGGACCGCGAGTGGGTGACGAGCCTCTTCCCCGTGATCGGCGAGTTCGCCCACCGCGTCGCCGGGACGCTCTCGGGCGGTCAGCAGCAGCAGCTGGCGATTGCGCGCGCGCTGATCGCCCGCCCCGAGGTCCTGCTCCTCGATGAACCCTCGCTCGGCCTCGCACCGATCGTCGTCGAGACGCTCTTTCAGACGCTCGCGACGATCCGCGAGGGCGGCGTCTCGATCCTCCTCGTCGAGCAGCGCGGGGCGCTGACCGTGGGCTTCGCCGACCGCACCCACGTCCTCGCGAACGCCGAGCTGCGCCTGACGCTCGGGCCCGGCGACGCCGGCGACACGCAGCACCTGACGGAGCAGCTGACCGCCGCCTACCTTTCCTGACCAGATGACCTTCCTGCAATCGCTGATCGACGGAATCGGGCTGGGCGCCGTCTATGCCGTCGTGGCGGTCGGGATCGGCCTCGTCTTCGGTGTGATGCGGCTCGTCAACTTCGCCTACGGCGAGCTGATCACCGCCGGCGGGTACACGCTCGCGCTGCTGAGCGGCGCGCCGGCGATCGTCGCGATCATCGTCTGCTTCGCGGTCGTCGTGACGCTCGCCCTGATCCAGGAGCGAATCGCGTTTCGCCCACTGCGCGGGGCATCGCCGGCGACGATGCTGATCGCGACGTTCGCGGTCAGCTTCCTCCTGCAGAACGTCTACCTCCTGATCTTCGGCTCGCGCGGCTCGACCGTCGGCACGCTCGGCCAGCTCAACGAGGCGATCGCCATCGGCTCGCTTCGGATCCGCTACATCACGATCGTCGCGGCGGTGGTCGGCGCGGCGCTGCTGGCCGGCCTGACGTTCGTCCTCAACCGCACGATGATCGGCCTGCAGTTGCGCGCGGCGGCCGCCGACCTGCGCACCGCGCGCACGCTCGGCGTCCGCGCCGACCGCGTGATCACCGCGGCGTTTGCGATCTCCGGCGTGCTGGCGGCGGCGGTCGCGATCCTGCTGACCGTCCAGTCGCCGCTGGTGACGCCCGACTACGGCGTCTCGGTGACGATCTTCGCGCTCGTCGGCGTCGTCGTCGGCGGCCTCGATCGCCTCGTCACCGCGGCGCTCGGCGGCTTCGCGATCGGCTTCGCAAACGCCTTCGTCGGCGACCTCCTGCCCTCCTCGGGCAGCGCCTACCTCCCGTCCGTCGTGTACGGGCTCGTGATCCTGATCCTGGTCGTCCGCCCGAGCGGCCTTTTCGCAAGCCGCCGCGCGACCGCTGCGGAACGCGTATGAGGAGCCGCGTCGACAGCCTCGTCGCACTGGCGGCGCCGCTGCTTCTGGTCGTGGTCGTCGCCGTCGTCGGCTCGCAGCTGAACCCGGTCCGCCAGCTCGAGTTCGGCAGCGCCCTGGTGAGCGTCGCGATCGTCGTCGCGATCTACATCTTCGTCGGGAACTCCGGCGTGCTCTCGTTCGGGCACATCAGCTTCGTCGCCGTCGGCGCCTACCTGTCGGGGATCCTGACGCTCGAGGCCGAGCAGAAGAACCTGATCCTGCCGACGATGTTCGGCGTCCTGCGCCACTCGCAGACCAGCACGCCGGTGTCGCTTCTGCTGGCGGCCGCCGCCGGGGCGCTGTTCGCGCTGCTCGCGGGCGGTCCGCTGATGCGCCTCTCGGGGCTGCCCGCCGGCATCGCGACGTTCGCGGTGCTCGGCATCACGACCAACATCATCAGCTACTGGGACAAGATCGGCCCCGGCGTCACAGCACTCGCGCTCGTGCCGACGAACGGGATCTGGGTCTTCATGGTCGGCGCGCTGATCGCGATCGCGATCGCCTTCGCCTACCAGATCAGCCCGTTCGGGCGAAAACTCCGGGCTACCCGCGAGGACCCGCTGGCCGCACAGGCCTCGGGCATCCACGTCCACCGCCAGCGCCTCTACGCGTTCGTCCTCAGCGGCGCCCTGGCCGGCTTCGCCGGTGGCCTGCTGATCCACCAGCTCGGCTCGATCACACCCGACCAGGCGTCGGTCGAGCTGACCTTTACGACGCTCGCGATGCTCGTCGTCGGCGGCGCCTCGAGCCTCTTCGGCGCGGTGCTCGGCGCGCTTCTGATCAGCGGCCTGAACTCGTTCCTCGCCGACGCCGAGCAGGGCGTCAACATCGGTTTTCAGCTGACGCTGCCGACGGGGACGCGCCTGGTCACGATCGGCGCCGTGATGGCGCTCGTGCTGATCCTTCGCCCCAGCGGGCTGACCGGCGGGCGCGAGGTGCGCCTGCCGCGGCGGCGGGCGTGACGCGGACGGCGCGTCCCGGGCGCCGCTGAGCGTCTCGACCGTTACGAGAATCGCCCGCAACGGTCGCTTAAGCGCCGCGCGCCAACGGTCGATACCAATCTGATGAAGGCCACGCGTCCGTGGGGTGACGCGGGTGGGCCGCGACAGCGCGAGAGCGGTCAGCCGCCGCAGCCGGCTGCCTCGGCCACCCAATGGGGGGAGCTTCCGCACCGGCTCCTCTTTGAGCGCAATCCGCAGCCGATCATCGTCTACGAGCGGCCGTCGCTGCGCATCCTGGCGGTCAGCGACGGGGCGGTCGCCGCATACGACTACTCGCGCGAGGAGTTCGCGTCGCTCACGATCCGAGACCTCGTCGCCCACGAGGGGCTCGACGCGTGGGACGGCTTCCAGGAGCAATGGCTCGCACTCGACGCGCCCGGATTGTTCACCGGCCCTCCGCGCCAGCATCGCCGCAAGGATGGGGTGGTGATCGGCGTGCAGGTCATGGGCGATGACCTGATGATCGACGGGATGGCGTGCCGCCTGCTGGTCTGCCAGGTCGTCTCCGACCACGACCACGCGCTCGCCGACCTCGAGCACGCCCGCGAACAGTTGCGCGTCGGCGAAGAGCGGTACCGGCTGCTCTTTGAGTCAAACCCCCAGCCGATGGTCGTCTACGACCGCGAAACGCTGCGGTTGGTCGACGTCAACGACGCGATGATGCGCAAGTACGGCTACTCCCGCGAGGAGCTCCTGGCCATGACGGGCTTGGATCTGCTCGTCGCGGAGGACGTTCCGAGTGTTACCACGCATCTCGCCCGCGACCCGGGCGTGACCGAGCCCGGCGCAGGCCCCAAGGGCTGGCGCCATCAGCTCAAGGACGGCACCGTCATCGACGTCGAGACCGCGAGCGACAACGTCACGATCAACGGGCGCCCCTGCCGGCTCACGCTCTTCGAAGACGTCACCGAGCGCAAGCGTGCCGCGGAGGCGCTGGCGGCAGCACACGAGAAGGCGGTTGAGACATCCAACCTCAAGTCCGCGTTCCTGGCGAACATGAGCCACGAGATCCGCACGCCGATGAACGGCGTCATCGGCCTCGCGGAGCTGCTCATGGAAACCAACCTCGACGGCGACCAGCGCGAGCTCACCGAGCAGCTCGTGCTCGCCGGAGGCCAACTGCTCGCGCTGATCAGCGACATACTCGACATCTCAAAGATCGAGGCCGGCCGCCTCGAGCTCGACCCGACCGACTTCGACCTTCACGAAACCATCGAGCAAGCCTGCGCCGCCACCGCCGTCGCGGTTCGCGACAAGCGCGTCGGGCTCGAGCGGGCGATCGATGCGAGCGTTCCCCGCCACGTCCACGGCGATGGCGTGCGCTTCCGCCAGGTCCTCACCAACCTGCTCTCAAACGCGAGCAAGTTCACCGCCGAGGGGCGCATCACCGTGTCCGCCAGCGGCACCGAGGAGGCCGACGCGACACGGGTGCGCGTGTCGGTCGCGGACACCGGCATCGGCATCGACCCCGCAGTGCTCGCGGGGCTCTTCGAGCCGTTCACGCAAGCCGACAGCTCGACCACGCGCAAATACGGCGGAACGGGGCTCGGCCTGGCGATAGTCGGTGAGCTCGTCACCATGATGGGCGGCGTCTCGGGCGCCACGAGCGAACCGGGCGCGGGCTCGACGTTTTGGTTCGAACTCCCCTTCGCGCGGCGGGCCGAGCCGGCGAGGACGGACGAGCCCAGCGAACAGCGAACCAGCCTCGCCGCGGCCGACCGCCTGGAGAACGCGCCGCTCGTCCTTGTCGCCGAGGACGCACCCGTCAATCAGATCGTCGCCGTGCGTACGCTCGAACGCTGCGGCTACCGCGCCGATGTCGTCAACAACGGCCGCGAGGCACTCGACGCCCTCGAGCAGACCCACTACGACGCGGTCCTGATGGACTGCCAGATGCCAGTGCTCGACGGCTACGCCGCGACCACGGAGCTGCGCCGTCGCGAGCGAACGAGCGGCGCGCACATCCCCGTGATCGCCATCACCGCGCACGCCCTCGCCGGTGACCGTGAACGGTGCCTCGATGCGGGCATGGACGACTACGTCACCAAACCGATCCGCTCCACGCAGCTGGCCGAGACATTGGCCAAATGGATCCCGGCGAAGACGCCGAGCTCAGCGCCCGCGCGCGAGCGCGCGGCGGTGCCGAGCAGCGGCGCCTGAGCGGCTCCGGCGTCCTCGGGCGGGTCGCTGTCGCGAGCGGACGTCCGTCGCGGCCCGCGTGCGGATCCTGCGCCAGAGCGCGGGCCGGCCGGCGAACTCGAGGTGCGCCTGCCGCGAGCCGAGCGTGACGCGGGGCGGCGCCCTGCCGCCCCGCATCACGTTTTGTCAGGCCGAGACCGTGCGCCGCGTGCTCGCGGGCAGCAGCAACTGATTGCCCTCGAAGCGCCCGATCAGGCTCAGCCGCCGCGCGTGGCGAAGGGTGCCGTGTGAGACGTAGATGTGCAGCTCGTAGGTGCAGTTGGAACGCAGCCTCGCGCGGTGAAGCGCGACCGTCGAGCCGTGGCGCTCGACCTGCACGTCGACGGTGCCGTTGCAGCCGAGCGACCGGTTCACGCCGGCGGGCAGCTTCAGCGTGCCGGACGCCGTCAGCATCACGCCCGAACGGCGGTGCTGCGCACGCGAGTGGAGCGCGAGTGAACGCGGATGCACCCGCCCGGCGCTCTTGGTCGTGAAGGTCCCGTCAGTTCCGACATAGAGGCCGTTGGCGCTATCGGCGACCAGACGGAAGTGGTACGTCGTGTTCGGCGACAGGCCGGACAGCTGCGCATTGATCGCGCGGGCGCCGAACCCCGAGATCGCCTGGGGCGCGGTCTGCAGCCCGTAGAAGGTGCTCAGGCCGTACTGGAAGTACCACGTCGTCTTCGGCCCCTCGGGGTTGACGGCGCCGTTCAGCTGCACCGAGTTCGAGGTGACCTTGACGGCTCCGGCTTCGGAGACGGCCGGCAGCGGTCCGTTCGGCGAGGACGATGGTCCGGTCGTCTCGAATGTGCCGTCGGAGCTCGAGCTCGTGCCGTCGGAGCTGATCGCGACGAGCCGGTAGTGGTAGGTCGTGCCGGAGGTGAGGTTCGAGAGCGAACCGTGGACGGTCATCGTCGACGTCCCCGATCCCGCCGAGGCCGACGCCGTCTGCAGCCCGTAGCTCGTGCTCGGGCCGTACTGGAAGGAATACGTCGTCGACTTGCCATGCGGGTTGACCGAACCGACGAGCGTCGCCGAGTCGCTCGTCACAAGCGACGGCGAGCCGGCACTGACCGTCGGCGGGACCGCCGAGGTCGTGAAGGTCTGATCGGAACCTGACGTCGAGCCCGCGGCGCTCGTGGCGACGAGGCGGTAGTGGTAGGTCGTATGCGAGGCAAGGCCGCTCAACGTCGCGTGGACGGACGTATCGCTCGAACCGGCGCCGGCCGAGATGGTCTGCGTCTGCGAGCCGTAGTTCGTCGTCGTTCCGTACTGGAAGGCGTAGGTCGTCGAGGTGCCGTTCGGGTTGACCGAGCCGGCCACCGTTGCGCCGGACGCCGTCACGTTCGAGGACGCCCCCGTCGTTGCACCAGGAGCGCTCGCCGCGCTCGCCGCCGTGGCGGTCATCAGAATCGAGCAGATTGCCGCGATTAGCAGGCGTTTCACCACATCCTCCTTTGAACGCTGTCGTTCCCCAAATTTCGGAAACAACAGCCGCCGCTCGAAGGCGCGGTATCTCACCGCCTTTTAATAATTAATCAATAATTCGCGGCGCGCCAGTTACCCGCGTCGCCGCGCGGCAAACTGGCAATCCGCCCAGGCCTCAGCGGATCGAGCGGACGACGTCGCGGTGCTCGCGAATGGTCTTGCTCGGATCATCGCCGGGCTGGCGGCCGAAGCCGCAGTACATCGCCACGCCGAAGTCGCTCAGGTACCTGGATGCCGTGGCGTGACGGAGCTTGAGCCCCGGGGCGCCGTCGAGCGGGAGGACGATCCCCAGGAAGACGCGCGCGTCGCCGGCGTCCAGGTCGACGAGCGGTCGGAAGAAGCTTCGGTCCTCGCTCCGCAGGTAGCGCGGTCCGGCCATGTGGACCCAGTCGACAGTGCGGCCCGAGTTGGCGACGGCGTAGTTGGCCATCCGCACGAGCACCCCGAGGTCGCGCGCCTCATACATCGGCCACTCGGGGAACGTGCCGTAGCAGAGGTGGTAGCCGACGAGGACCTCCTCGGGAATCCGGGGTGTGAGCCGCCGGACCGGACCGGCGAAGCGCTCCCACGCGCCCTCCGCGGTCCAGGCGAGGACGCCCTCGATGTCCTGGACCTCGTAGGCGAGATCCCATTGGAGCGCGAGGTCGCCCGCCGGTATCGCCTCAACCAGCCGCACGAGCTCCCGGGCGACAAGATCCTCGAAAGCGCGCTCGACGATCGGGTAGTCGGCGGCCCAGTCGGCCTTGAATCCATTGAGCGCGCTCGGCGGGAACGGCAGGCCGACCTGGAAGCGCAGGTGGCTGGGGATGGCGCCCTCATCCCGAAGGGCGCAGAAGGTCTGGTACGAGGCGATCGCGTCGTCGATGCGCGGCCAGGGGTCGAAGCGCAGCTCGGTTACGCCCGGGCGGACGCGGAAGACCGGCGTCTCGTAGGCGTGGCGCGGTATCCCGGTCGGCGAGGGGGTGGGTGTGACCATCTCAACGTCGGGGTGAGGTCGCACGAGCGACTCGCGCTCATAGCCGACCCAGCCGCGGCGTGGGCCGGTCTCCCCGTCGGGCAGCGCGAACACCATGTCGCCAAGGAGCTCCGCGCCGGCGCGCAGCGCATCCTCGGTCGACTCCGCTGGGAGGCTTCCGACGAGGAGCAGTTCACTGTTGACGCGACGGGCCATTGGTCTTCGGCGCTGCGACCGATCAGCATCGGGCTCGGGCCGCGGCGATCATAGCCTCGGAGCGGCGTAGGATCGCGTCATGACAAAGAAAGACAAAGAGCCCGACCTCTCGCCGATCCAGCATCTTCGCGACGCCTACAGCGCGCATTTCGACGAGCACCGCCGCGAGCGGCAGTTCATCGCCTCGATCGGGTTCTTCGTGACGTTCGCACTGACACGGGGGATCACCCACGCGATCCGCGCAAATAAAGGTCCGTTCCGCAACATCGGCGGCAAGGGCGGCCCGCACATCCACCACATGACGTTCGGGATCATCGGCCTGCTCGTCGTGGGCTACCTCTGGATCCTTCAGCTCGGCGTGGAGAACAAGCCGTCGGCGAGGCTTTCCCGCGTCACCTCCTACTTCTACGGTGCAGGCGCCGCGCTGACGCTTGACGAGTTCGCGCTGTGGCTCAACCTCGAGGACGACTACTGGACGTCAAAGGGGCGCGAGAGCATCGACGCCGTCGTGATCTTCGGCACACTGCTGACGATCAGCGCGCTCGGCGGCGGGATCCTGCCCGAGTTTCGCAAGCGCCTGAGCGGCCAGGCGTAGGTCAGCTCACCTCGCTGAGCTCGCCGGTTTCGACGTCGAAGATGAAGCCGCGGATCGAGTCCTTGCGTGGGATGAACGGCGACTCCTTGACCCTCGCGATCGACTGGCGAACGTCGGCGGCAAGATCGGCGAAGGCCTCAACGGCCCAGGGAGGACGGATGCCCGTGTCGGACTCGATCGCGTCCTTGAATTCCTCGTCGGTGAAGCTGAGCATGCCGCAGCCTGTGTGGTGGATCAGGACGATCTCCTCGGTACCCAGCAATCGCTGCGAGATCGCGAGTGAGCGAATCACGTCATCGGTCACCGCGCCGCCGGCGTTTCGGATCACGTGCGCGTCCCCATCGCCCAGACCGAGCGCCGCGTACACATTGAGACGGGCGTCCATACAGGCCACCACAGCGACCTTCCTCGCCGGCGACGACGGCAGTCCGTCTCGATCGAAGTCCGCGGCGTAGGCCCGGTTGTTCTCCAGCAGCTCATCGGTGCCGCTCATCTCAGCGCGCTCCTAGGTTCAGATCAAAGCTCGGCCGTTGTTGCCGCGGCCAATGCGGTGGCCACGGCTTCCAGCTCCGCTTGGGAGAGCGCTTGTTCTATCAGGGGAAAGAGCGTGCGCTCCTCGAAGCGCACGTGCTCTCGAATCAGGGCACCGAGGTCACGCAGCAACTACTGCGCCTTCACTCCGCTCTTAACCACGGTCGGCTCTCGTGGCTCGCTGACCGCTCGGACAACGCGGTCTCCCGGCGCCTTCGAACGCTCGGGCTTCGCGCCCACGCGCAGCGTTCCCCTCACTACACGCCGACCCGAGCAAGAGCGGCGTGATCCGTCAAACGCACTCACTCCGCAGGGGACGGCGTCCAGGCTAGGCGGATCCGCCCGTGCGGCGGTCCGGCGCCGTCTGAAATGTGGAGATCAGCGAGCCATCCGCGTTGACTGAGTGCATGACGAAGCCGGGCGGCTCCTCGCCCGCAACAAGCTTGACCGCGTTCAGGTCGAGCGGAAATTGCACGTAGGTGCTCGGCGCGACCAGCAAGGGTCGCGAAGCGAACTCTGTGAGCAGCGGGCGGTGCAGGTGAGCGCCGAGGATGCGACGCACCTGTGGGTGCCGTTCGAGGACGCGTGCAAGGGCGCACCGTGAGTCCGCCGTCAACGCAATGCGATCGAAGGCAGCCGAGCCGGTCAGGAGGGGCGGATGGTGCAGCGCGAGCAGCGTTGTCGTCTGCGGATAGTCGCTGAGCTCGCAGTCAAGCCAGGTGAGACTCTCACCGTCAAGGTTGCCCGCCTCCATGCCGGGAACAGTCGTGTCGAGCACAACCAGGCGAACGGGGCCGATGTCTGTCACGTAACGCAGCGGCGCGTCGTCGGCGACTTCGAGTCCGAAGCAGAGGCGAAGCCTCTCACGGTCGTCGTGGTTTCCCATCGCCACGTAGATCGGGGCGCCGAGACGGGTGAGCTCGGCAAACGCGGCCTCGTACTCGACATCGGACCCGTGCTCGGCGAGGTCGCCAAGCGCAAGCACCGCACCAGGGCGAGCGCTTAGTCGGAGGATCGCATCGACAGTGGCCGATAGCGTCTCCAGCGGGTCCCGTTCGACCCAGTCGGCGCCGATGTGAAGGTCACCGAGCTGGATGAGCACGCTTCCCGAGGACTCCATCGCGCCAGTATGCCGGGCAGCCGATGGACCACGGCCACGCGGGCGCGGGCCCAGATACGCGGGTCCTCGCTGACGCTCTTCCCACGAAACCACACGGCGGCTTGCCCTCGACCTTGCATCACGCCCGTGACGGAGCGATGCTGCGCTCGTGCCGGACGACTTGGACTACGAGCTTCGCGTCGTCGCGATCGCGCGCGTGAACGAGCTCTCGTATCAGTACGAGGATCTCATCCCGGTCGATGCGCTGCGAGAGGGAGTTCGCTTTCGAGGGGAACGCGTGCCCTTTAGCACGTTCTACAGCGGAATCTTCGGGCCCCGACAGATGCGCGGACCGGCAGCCTTGAGTCTGACGACTGCGCCGCCGAAGGTGGCCGGGACCGCGCCATACGATGACGGTTTCGACGGCTCGGCGAAGCGTTCGTCTACCACTACCGCTCACCACGGAGCGATTCGACGGGCGCCGTGCGTGCCGCCGAGGCGGACAACCGAGCTCTCCGCGCAGCCGCCGAGCTCAACGTACCTCTGATCTACTTCCGCGGGATCGCTCCCGGCCAGTACGCGGCCGTCGCGCCGGCGTTCGTCACCCGCGACGACCCGGCGCGACGGCGGGTCGAGCTCCAGGCGTCGCTGCTCATCGGTGACCCCGCCATCGCGCTTGTTGCGCCGGAACCGAACGTCGACCCGGCTGAAGACACTCGCCGGTACGCAACACGGGAGGCCCTGGTACGTCTGCATCAGCACCAGTTCCGTGCGCTCGTGTTGCGGGCTTACCGCGGCCGATGCGCGGTCTGCGCCTTGCGAGAAGCAGACCTGCTCCAGGCCGCCCATATCCTTGAGGACCGCGACCCGCGCGGTGTGGCAGCCGTGGTGAACGGGATCGCTTTGTGCGCGATCCACCACCTGGCATACGACCGAAACCTGATGGGCATCGACGCCCGCGGGGGTGTCCATGTGTCGGGGCGGCTGTTGCGCGAACACGACGGTCCGATGCTCAGAACTGGGCTGCAGGGTTTTCACGGCGCCGCCATCTTGCAGCCGAGCCGACTCGCCGAGCGCCCTGATCCCGAGCGTCTCGAAGTGCGATTCGACCAGTTTCTTGCCGCCGCCTGACCGCTTGTTAACGCGCCCCGATGTGGCAATGGAACTCAGTCCGTCTAAGCACGCGAGGGTCCGCCGTGGGCGGCGAGGGCGCCTGGAGCGTGTCGGATGAAGGCCGAGCCGCGGATCAGGCGCATCCAGACCCCGCGGATTTCATGCGGGCGGCGGTCGCGCTCTACCAAGCCTGGGCGAGAGCACGGCCAGCAGAGCCAGTCGCCGACGGGTTGTCCGATATCACCGATGACTCCGAAGAGCATCGCCGCAACCGGCACGCTGGAAGAGGCCGAGGAATCGGCATGGGCAGACATCCGTGCGCGTCTCCGCGCGATGAGCCCTTACGAATTTCAAGATTTGGTCGCAGCGCTCCTCGAAGCGATGGGCTACCACGTCGCTTGGATCGCGCCGCCAGGGCCAGACCGCGGGATCGACATCGTTGCGGGCATCGATCCGCTTGGGATCAAGGATCCTCGGATCAAGGTCCAGGTCAAACACCGGCCTGACACGCGCACGAGCCCCGATCAGCTTCGGTCATTCATGGCGGTGCTCAGTGGCAAGGACGTTGGGATTTTTGTCGCGAGCGGCGGCTTCACCCGCGACACCGAGACGGAAGCCCGTACGCAGGAAAACCGGCGAATTACATTGATTGACCTCGAGCGCCTCGTCGAACTCTGGATCGAGCACTACGACGAGGTCGGCGACGCGCAGCGGCTACTTCTGCCGCTGCGGCCCGTGCACTACCTGAACACGAAGAGCTAGTAGTGAGGAACGAACACCGGAGGCTTCCACCGGATGGGCTCGTGAGTCCACTCGTGGTGGCAGCCGAAGTCCTCGGTGCATACCCCCGAGGCGGGCGGAGCCGTTGGCCTTGCTCGATGGTCGGTCAGCCACGGACGTCGGCTCGAGTGGGCCAAGGCGTCGCCGCTTACTCGCTTAACATGCTGGCCCCCGCCGCGGCCGATGCCGTCGCTGGAGATTCCGAGATCCTCTGAGAGCCCCACCGCCCACTGGCCGACGAGCGTGACGGTCGGGACGACGATGATTACTCGTGCCTCTGGCCGCCGCCGAAGAAGTCCGCGATGCAGATCTCGGCGAGCCGTGTCTTTCCGGCTCCGGTAACGACGGCGACTATTCCGCGATGGTGGTGATGCTCCCAGGCGGTGAACGCCTTCCGTTGCCAGTCTCGAGGCTCAAATGCCGTAGCGATTTGCACGTTGCCATGTTATTTGCAGTACCGAACGGGACGCCCACAGATTTCATGGGAACCGGCACTGATACGAGCGCTCGACGACCGAGACCACAGCCGTTGCGCACGGATGGGACGGTTTGAACTACGGCGTCGTCCTTCTCGGCCGAGCAGACAACAAAGCCAGATCACCCAAAGGCGCAACTCTAGGACGAGGGCGCGTGGACGGTCCGGGTCGAGAATGGCCTCCTCATGCCTGTAAGCGAAGAGACAGGACCCAGTCGCTCCCGCCGCCCTCAATATGGGGCGGCAGACGTCAACCTCTTCAATAGCGGGGGCGGGATTCGAACCCGCGACCTTCGGGTTATGAGTTGCCGATTGAGCAGTCTGCCTAGGCCTATTTGCAGCGCTTGTGTTCGCTGAGGGTCGCTCGGGTGCGCTCGAATTCGCGCAGTTCGGGACCTTCTTCGGGACCCGAAGTTGCTAGAGCATGGATCCACGCGGAGCGGGATGAGACGGTCGTTTCCCTACCGCACAGGCGAACGATGAGGTCGAGCAGACCGGAGGATCTTAGGGGCCTGGATCGCCTCGATTGCGTTCTTCGTCGGACGAGCGTCTGGCAGTCAAGCGGCGGAGGAAACATGCCGTGGCGTTTCCACCAGGGAGATAGCTCTCAGGCCAATCCGGGGCCCCCGCCGGACGGTCGCGGAGTCTCCTATGTCTCAGAGCTCGTGCCGTGCAAGGAGCGCGAGGAGCTCGGCTCCTGATGCCAGATCAGAGGCAGTTCGACCGTCCGCCGATCTCGAGGTCGGATCGGCGCCGCGCGCGAGCAGCTCTCGGGCAAGATCGATGTCCTCGTTCTGCGCTGCGGTGTGCAGCGCCGTGAAGCCGCCGGCCGCGCGGCCGTTGACGTCTGCACCTGCGTCCAACAGTAGTTTGGCCAGCGCCACCGAGCGTACGAACGCGGCCGTTCCGAGCGGCGGAACCTCGGCGATCGGACCGGAAGAGCGTCGGTCGACGTCGGCGCCGGCGGCGATGAGGACACGTACCGACTCGGCCTGGCCGCCGAAAATCGCCAGATGGAGAGCGCTGAAGCCGTCGGCGGAAACCGCGCTATCAACCGCGGGATCAGCTGTGATCAGCTCGACCAGTCTCTCGACGCGTCCGAATGCTGCCGCATCGAACACGGTGAGCGTGTCATCGGGTCCCAGCGACTCGTGGGCACGAGTGATATCGCCCTCGAACAGGGCCCGCAATGCCTCGCTCATCTTCCTCCCTTTCTCGCCGCCGCTTATATAGGTAGCCTACCTATACGAGCGTCGTGTCGCAACTTGAGGAAACCGCCGATCGGCTCCACTCCGCCGCAATCCACGTGCTTCGACGCGCCACCGAAGACGACGCGGAAAGCCGCGTTACTGCGGCGCGGTTGTCGGCTCTGTCTGTCGTTGTGTTTCGTGGCCCGCTGACGCTCGGCGACCTCGCGAGGACCGAAGGAGTCCGCTCGGCGACGATGACCGGGATCGTCAACGGACTGGAACAGGCCGGGTTTGTTCGACGCCGGGAGCACACTCGAGATCGCCGCGCCGTGCTCGTCGCGTCAACAGCCGGCGGCCGTCGGGTGCTCGCACGGGCACGCCAGCGGCGCATCGAGCTCATTTCCAGCCGGCTCGCCGACCTTTCACCGACCGAGCTCTCGCTCCTCACACGCGCTGCCGAACTGATCGACGAGCGATTCGCATTGCGGCCGTGGCAACCGCGGACCTAGACACGCAGCCGCCGATCAGGAACTCGCGGCGGTTCCCGCGAGCAGGCGGGTCGCTCGGCAGCTGTCGGGCGAGGAGCGGCCATCGAGCCTCCCAGCACGATTCCTGCGCCGTCGGCGGCGCAGAAGGTCTGACCCGCCGGCGCCCGGCGTACCGACAAACATTGTGGCAGCCGGTCCGGCCAGAAAGGGGGGGAAGTTCGGGCGCAGACGACGCAGACCGTGCCGCGTTGCCGCTAGCGCCCGAGGTCGGCGTGCGCGCTGCTCGCCAGCAGTTCGCGAACCCTCGTCCGACCTGAGTCGCTCAACGGCGCGAGCGGCATCCTCGCGTGGTCGGACTCAAGCAAGCGAAGCTGCTTCATCACCCATTTCGCCGGCACCGGATTGGTTTCGGCGAATGCGGCGTCTACGAGCGCGTGCAGGTCGTAATGGAGCCGCATCGCCCTGGCGTGATCGCCGGCAGCGAAGCGGTCATAGAGCTCGGCGACGGGCTCCGGGGCAAAGTTGGCGACGCAGCTGAGATGCCCCCGTCCCCCGAGGCACAACATCGGATAGCAGAGCAGTTCGATTCCCGACAGGGCGATGAAGTCGCCGCCGCAGTGGTCGAGGACGTAGGAAACGTGTTCGAAGTCCCGCGTCGTTTCCTTGATCCCGACGATGTTGTCGTGATCGCGGGCGAGCCGCGCCACGGTCACGGGTGAGATGTCGACCGCCGCCCGCACGGGCACGTTGTAGACAAGGATGGGCAGCGCCGGGAATTCGCGGGCGACCGTCGAGTACCACTGGTAGAGCCCGTCCTGCTGAGCCCGGCCGTAATACGGCGTGACGACCAAAGCGGCGGTGGCGCCGAGCCGCTCTGCCTCGGCCGTCAGCTCGAGCGTCTCCTGCATCAGCGCCGTACCCGTTCCCGGCAGGAACGGGACTCGACCGTCAATCGCGGCGGCGGCGGTGCGCATCACATCGATCCGCTCTGCGACCGTCTGCGACGTGGGCTCGCCGGTCGAGCCGCCGACCGAGATGCCGTGGGAGCCACGCGCGAGCTGCCACTCGATGAGCTTCGGGATTGACTCGAGGTCAAGTGAACCGTCATCACAAAACGGGGTGATCAGCGGCGTGATGGCTCCCCGTATTGCGTCTGGATTGGCGGCGAAGCGACTAGTCATTCGCCCTCTCCCCGCCGCCCGAGCCAATCCTTGTAGTCCTGCTCGCGCGCTGTCGACAGCGGGTAGAGCCCGCGGAAGCTCTCTCCGGCGCGAACCCGCTCGAGTGCAAACGCCTCGCGTCGCTCGACCTCGAGCGCGTCATGGGCGATCTCCTCCGCGAGCGCGCAAGGCAGCACGACGACGCCCTCCGCGTCGCCGACGAGCACGTCGCCGGGCATCACCAACACACCCGCGCAGGTGATGGGAACGTCGATGTCGATCGGGATGTGCGACGTCCACAGCGACGACGCATTCGCCGCTGTGAAATAGGCGGGGATCGCGAGCGCGGCCACACCCGGCGCATCGCGGATACCGCCGTCGGTAACGATTCCTGCTCCGCCGAGCGCCAGGGCACGGGCAGCGAGGATGTCACCAATCGTCCCGCAGTCTGCCACCTCGCGCGCCTCCATCACGAGCACGTCGCTGGCGACGATCGACTCGACCACGCGCTTCTGAGCGTCCTCGCCGTGCGCACGCATCGATTCGCGGACGTCATCGCGAATCGCCACGTAGCGAAGCGTGCGCGCGTAGCCGACCATCCGTAGATCGGGTCGTGAGACGCGCAGTCCCGGCAGGAACGTGCTGCGCAGTCCGCGACGGTTGAGCTGGACGGTCAGCGTGGCGGTCGAGACCTCGTTCAACGCCATCGTCGCCTGCGCACTGAGAGTCGCCGGGCGGGTCGGGGTGGTTCCGTGCACGAAGGCCACGGCCTCGGGCGTCACACGCGGCATCGCTCCGAACTCGCGCAGCGGCTGGTCCGCCTGCACGATCGAGCTGGAGACGACGCTAGTCCCGACTCCTGGTATCTCCAGCGAAACCTCGACGCTGTCCCCGGGCGCGACCTGGCCCGTGCCGGCCGGCGTGCCGGCAAGGATCACATCGCCGCGCTCGAGTGTCATGAACCGCGAGAGGTCGGCGACCAGCTGCTGGGGTGTGAAGAGGAGCTCGTCGCCCTGGGTGTCCTGCCTCAGCTCCCCGTTGACGACGGTGCGGATGCGCAGCTGGGCGGGATCGACGCCATCAGCGGGCAGCCACTCGCCGATCGGCGTGAAGCCATCCTGTCCCTTCGCGAGCAGGTTCGATCCACGGTCGGCCCAGCGAAAGTCGTGCACGCCAAAGTCATTGGCCGCCGCATACCAGCCGATATGCGCGCCGGCCGCATCGAGCTCGACCGCGCGGGCGGCGGTTCCGATGACGATCGCGATCTGCCCCTCATAGCAGGCAAGCTCGGTGCCTTGCGGCTGGACGAGTTCGCCGCCTGCGGAGATCGATGTCGTCGGTTTGAGGAAATAGGACGGCTGCCCGGGCAACCCGCCCCGCTGAACCGCGCGACTTCTGTAGTTGAGGTCAACGCCGATGACCTTCGAGGGCTCCGGAAGCGGCACAGGTCTATTACTTCCGAGCGCCGGGCGCGCACGCCAACGGTGGCGTGCGGCAGGTTGACACTGGGCGCCGCCTGGGTGTCCGGTCCGGAGGGCTCATGTGCGCTGCGGTCATGGTCCGCTGCATGCCAGCGCTTGGACGTTCTCGCGCAGCTTCGCGATCGGCTGGCCCTGGGCGCGAATCGTGACGATGAGCGCGACGGCCACCAACCCGCACGTGATCGGACCGAGTTCGGCGACGGATCGCTGCGCACGTTCGAGCAGTGTTTGCAGCCCGAACGGGGCGTCTCGGAGCAGTCGCGGCAGGATGATAGGGAGCCACTCAATGCTGCCGCGAACCACATGACGCGCAGCCGTGAGCTCCTCGGGCAGTGCGTCTCGAATCGCGCTTCTTGCCTGCCAGACGGTGGGAAGCACAGAGACCAGGACGCCGTTGCCGGGAAGCGGGATGAGCGCCGTCTCGTGCCAGCCCCGACCTCGGCGCAGCCCGAGCAAGTGCTCAAGCAGGAGACGGTCATCTTCGCGGCTCGTCACGGCGAAATCGCCGACGGCAGCCGAAAGCGCATCGCCAATCGCGCGCTCGCGCTCTTCACGCGAGGTGCCGGCGGCGCGAGGCGGCGTGGGCACCGTCTCCCTTCCAGCAGTGAGCGTTCGGGCGATGCCATCGAGCGTGGTCAGGAGGTGACCGTCGTCGTCTCGGAGCTCGCGCTGAACCGCCGCAGCGGCCATGTCGACGAGGGCGGTCAGGTCGTCACGAACGACGCCGAGATCGACGGGGAAGCATTCAACCCACAGGGCCAGACGGATGAGTTCGGGGCGCGTGGTTCTGCTACGCCAGTGCAGCAAGCGAAGCAGCTGACGATCGGTGCCGGACGGGTAGACCAACGCTTCCTGCCGCGGCTGCCACTGTGGACGCGGAATTAGACCTCGATGCGACCAGCTCTCGAGCGAGCCCAGGGAGACCCGCGTGCCATGCCTTCCGGCCAGCGCGACGAGGTCAGCTGATCTATGAGCTTCATCCAAGGGGATCGCTGCGAAATGGCTCATCGGCAAGCCGCGCGTCGCAGGCGCATGACGGGAGCAGATCGCGGCACCGAGCCCGTCGCTCTGCCAGCTTCGAACTGGCTGCCGCAGCGGCCGGCCGTGAACGACCGCGTTGCTCGAGAAACCAGCGGGGACGATATGCAGCGACGTCGCAAGGGCTCATCGAAAGTCGTGATCGCAGCATCGAAGATCCCTTTTGCACGCGTCAGTGCGCGCCGCGACTCTCCCGAGACGCCGTGAGCGACTTGTTACAGGAGTGCCGCGACGTACTTCAGCGGGTCCTTCGCGATCATGCCCTCACGGCAGAAGAGCGAGCCTTAACCCTCGAAGCGGCGCGAGTGCTGGACTTGGTGGCCGAGCGGGCCGTTAGCCGTGGCGGCGCCAACCGGCCCCCCATGCCCGGGAGCAGCTCCGTCGGTTCGCGAAACGTTGACACCGGATGTCGACCCGGTTCGAGCGCATGCGTGTCGACCGACGTTTCACGACGTCGATCCCGTCGGCCGTGAGTGCGTCGCCGTCCGAGGTCGCGGCTTCGGCAAGCGCGGAACGCGCCGAGGCGTTCGACGTCATCGTCGTCGGTGCCGGATTCGCGGGTCTCTACGCGCTCTACCGCCTCCGTGCCGGCGGCCTGTCGGTGCGCGTGTTCGAGCAGGGCGCAGGGATCGGGGGGACATGGTTCTGGAACCGCTATCCCGGCGCGCGCTGCGATGTTGACAGCGTCGACTACTCGTACTCCTTCTCGGAAGACCTTGAACAGGAATGGACGTGGACGGAGCGCTACCCCGCGCAGGCCGAAATCCTGCGTTACCTAGAGCACGTCGCGGAACGGTTCGACCTGCGGCGTGACATCGAGCTGAACGCCCGCGTGGCCTCCGCGCGCTTCCTGGACGCACAATCGCGTTGGCGAGTCACGCTGGCCGACGGCCGCGACGTGGTCGCTCGGCACGTCGTGATGGCCACAGGTTGCCTGTCCTCCATCAACCCGCCGAGGTTCGACGGACTCGATCGCTTCGCTGGCCCGTGGTTCCACACGGCGCGCTGGCCGACGGACGGGGTCGAGCTCTCCGGCAAGCGGGTGGGAATCATCGGCACCGGCTCGACGGCGATCCAGGCGATCCCGCAACTTGCCAAGCAGGCTTCGCATCTCTTTGTCTTCCAGCGGACCCCGAATTTCAGCGTGCCCGCGCACAACGCACCGCTCTCTGCCGAAGAGTCCTCGCTGGTCAAAGCGAGCTATCGGGAGCGCCGCCGGCTGAGCCGAGAATCCCAGGGCGGCCTTCCAGCGACCCATCCCGATGTGGCGCTGACCCGCTCGGCGCTCGAGCTCACACCGACCGAGCGCGCCGAGGCCTTCGAGCGGGGCTGGAGGCAGGGCGGAATCCCGGGCCTGCTGTTCGCGTGCGGGGACACCCTCACCAGCGCCGACGCCAATGAGCTGGTGGCCGAGTTCGTCCGCGCGAAGATCCGCACCGCAGTGGGGCGCCCGGGTATCGCCGAGCTGCTTGTCCCGACCGACCATCCGATCGGCACCAAGCGGATCTGCGTGGACATCGACTACTACGAGACCTACAACCGCGACAACGTGACGCTCGTCGATGTCCGCCAGGACCCAATCGAGGAGATCACCAAGGGGGGTGTGCGCACCGCCCGCGGCGAGTACCAGCTAGACCTCCTCGTCCTAGCAACCGGCTTTGATGCGATGACCGGCTCGCTGCGACAGATTGAGATCGTCGGATGCCACGGCGAGCGGCTCGCGGAGAAGTGGGCGAGTGGCCCACGCACCTACCTGGGGCTCGCCTGCGCCGGCTTCCCCAACCTGTTCATCGTGACCGGACCGGGAAGCCCGTCTGTGATCAGCAACATGGTGGTCTCGATCGAGCAGCACGTGGAGTGGATCAGCGATTGCATCGCGCACCTCGCCGTGCACGACCTCTCGCGCATAGAGGCGACGATCGACGCCGAGAACAGCTGGGTCGAGCACGTCAACGACGTGGCCGCCGCGACGCTCTACCCCCGGGCGGAGTCTTGGTACGTCGGAGCCAACGTCCCAGGCAAGCCGCGCGTCTTCATGCCCTACGTTGGCGGTGTTGGTGCCTACCGCGCGATCTGCGACCGCGTTCGGGCCGATGGCTACGACGGGTTCAAACTGGGCGAACCATCGCATGAGCACCGCTGACCACCCGTGCCTCTGCGACATCGGCACAGCGAGCGCCACGACGCCGCCCGACCCGCAGCTGACCCAAATACATATTGCGCGCAGTTGCGCCGCAATCGGCCGGACCCAGTTCGGCGAGTCGGAAGCTGCGCGTCGAATGCCAGCGCGAGTCGTGCACCGCCAGTCACGCGCCGGACGAGGCGGAGCACGGGGCAGCACGTTCTCTTGGTGCAGATCGTTCTCCTCCGCCGACGGGTCATTCGCACGGAATCGAAAGTGCTGATGCGAGCATCGAAGTTCCTGCTTGTCGAGACCGGGTTCCCGCGCGAGTGTGGCGAACACGTTCGGGCGGTCTGCTGTGGACCGTGCGAGCCGTGAGAGGAGCGCAAATGCGAGGACCCGGCGAACCAAAACGTGAGTCCCGGGGGCGCCGCTGATGGCGGCGGCCAGCCGTGTGCTGGTCGTCGGCGCCG
>DATAWT010000029.1:0-30459 GCA_036267075.1 Solirubrobacteraceae bacterium | reverse complement strand
TTCGGCGTAGACGGTCGCGATGTCCTTGACGCGGATGTTGAGGAAGCTGCTGACGCGGTCGGGATCGCGCGGCGTCTCCAACGTGACCGCCGGCTTGTCGTCGGTCGGGCCTCCACCGCTGTTGATGATGATCCAGCTGTTCGATAGCGCGACATAGGTCGGCTCTCCGTCGTAGACGACCCTGCCGCCTAGCACCTCTGTGTAGAACCGTCGCGAGCGCTCGACATCGTCAGAGACGATGAAGTGGGCCAGCACGATTCCCTCTGGGGGCGGTGGGAGCTCAGCCATCTGGTCCTCCACGGATTGGGCTTGCCACCCCGCGTTGGGCAGGGTCTCAGCCGATTCTTCTGACGAGCGGGCGGCGTCCTAACGTTCTGGCGCCCACCGACCACGCGGCCGAGACGCCTGGCTCACCACGCTAGCGCAGCACCCGCAACCAGCCTAGACATTCTTCACAATCACGACGACCGCGATCACCACTGCGGCCGCCGCGATCACCCACAGCAGGACGCGGAAGGCGTCGCCCTCGCTGCCCAGCGGGTTGAAGCTCATCGCGACGCGGCGGCGCTAGATCACGTAGACCGTCGTGAACACGACGATCCACATGATGTCGACGAAGTGCCAGTAGATCCCGGGCACGTTCAGCCCGCGGTGCTGCTCGGCCGAGTAGTGGCCGCGGAACGAGCGGACGGTCACGACCGTGAGGAGGATCAGGCCGATGCAGACGTGGGCCCCGTGCAGGCCGGTGAGACCGTAGAAGATCGTGCCCTGGGCGCTGTTGGCCGGGGCGAAGCCGAGGTGCACGTACTCGTTGATCTGGACGAACAGGAACGTCGCGCCGAGCATCAGCGTGCTGAGGATCCCGGCGCGCAGCCCGAAGCGGTTGCCCCGCTTGACCGAGGTCTCAGCCCAGTGCAGCGTGAACGACGAGGAGATCAGGATCGCCGTGTTGAAGCCGGCGACCGCCAGCGGGATCTTCGTCCCAGGCGCCGGCCACGGATCCCCGTTGGCGACGCGGATGAAGAAATAGGCCGTGAAGAAGGCCCCGAAGATCATGATCTCCGAGATGATGAAAAGCAGCATCCCGAGCGTCGCCGGATCGACCCGCGATGAGCGGTTGGCCGCGATCGGGCCGTGATGCTCCTCGTGGCCGTGGGACTCGTGTGCTCCGTGAGTGATGCTCGCGGCTTCCATGATCAGCTCGCGGCGACGGGTTCGGTCGAGCTCGCCACGAAGTGCTCGACGGGGCAGACGGCGTAGCGCCGGACGCGCTCGACGAGGTCGGCGCGCAGCCAGCCGGACTTCGTCTCGGGGAGCGTCGAGATCACCACGCGAGTGACGTTGAAGAACTGCAGCGCGTTGAGCGTCGCCGTGAAGGGGTCGGGATCGCCGACGAGCCCGGAGACGATCAGACCGGCGTCACGCAGCCCCGCGAGCACGTCGGCGAGGTGCTTCTGGGCATCGCCAATGGCCTTCCCATCGCCGCCGAGCGCCGGCACGACGACGATGAACTGCGACTCGCCCTCGGCCTTGGCCGCGATCTCCTTCAGATGCGCAGCCAGCTCGCTGCTGCCGGCGGTCTGGTTGGCGACGACGAGTGAGGTGTCGTTCGGCGGGGTGCTGTCCTCGTCGATGTCGCTGATCACGTGCTGGACGGCTATCCCGGAGGCCTCGGCGACGCGCTCGACGAGGTCGCGGCGAAGCCACCCCGACGCCGTTGTCGGCAGGGTCGAGATCACGATCTCATCGGGCTTACGCTCGGCGATCGCGTCCATCGTGGCGTGGAACGGATCGGAGTCGCCGACCTCGCCGGTGGCCTCGAAGCCGAGCTCCTCGAGCACGGACAGCGCCAGATCAAGTCGCACCTGGGCGGCGTCGCGCACCGACTGGACGTAGATAACCGACCCTCGGCGCGGGCGGCTCTGGGGGATCACGAGCCGCACGTGCAGCGATGGGTTGACCTTGGCCTTCTGCTCGAGCAGGTCGCGCAGCTTGCGCCCGCCGACCGTCTCGTTGGCGACGACGAGGATCTCGCTCATTCCTGTGTCACCATCGTGCGGTCTCCGGCTGGTGTGGGCACGTGCGCGCCGTCGCGGAAGACCGCGTGGACGGCGCCCGGAACGCCGTACTCATAGGGACCGCCGACGATCGTCGGCATCGTGTCGAAGTTGAAGATCGGCGGAGGCGAGGACACCTGCCACTCGAGCGTCAGGCCGCGCCACGGGTTCGCGACCGCGCGTGGGCCGCCGCGCCAGCTGACGATCATGTTGTAGAGGAAGATCAGCGTCGAGAGGCCGAGCAGCCAGCTGGCGATCGAGATCGCGAGGTTCCAGCTCGCGAACTGCGTGGAGTAGTCGGCGACGCGCCGCGGCATCCCCTCGATCCCGATCAGGTGCATCGGCGCGAAGGTGACGTTGAAGAACAGCAGCGTCGTCCAGAAGTGCCACTTGCCGAGCCGCTCGTCGTACATGCGCCCGGTCATCTTCGGGAACCAGTAGTAGACGCCGGCGAAGATCGTGAACACCGAGCCGCCGAACAGCACGTAGTGGATGTGGGCGACGATGAAGTACGTCTTGGACACGTGCAGGTCGAAGGGCACCATCGCGAGCATCACGCCGGAGATACCGCCGAGCGTGAACATCGTGATGAAGCCCATCGCCCAGAGCATCGGCGTGTCCATATGGAGCACGCCTCGCCATAGCGTCGCAAGCCAGGAGAAGATCTTCACGCCGGTCGGCACGGCGATGATCGCGGTCGTGATCATCATCGGGTCGCGGATCCACGCGGGCATGCCCGAGGTGAACATGTGGTGTGCCCAGACCGTGAAGCCGAGCACGACGATCGCCAGCAGCGAGAAGGCCATCATGCGGTAGCCGAAGATCGGCTTGCGCGCCTTGACGGCGATGATCTCGCTGATGATCCCGAACCCGGGCAGCATCATGATGTAGACCGCCGGGTGCGAGTAGAACCAGAAGACGTGCTGGTACATCAACACGTCACCGCCGCTCCCGGCGTTGAAGAAGTTGAAGCCGAGCGCGCGGTCGAGCAGGACGAAGAACTGCGAGGCCGCGATGAACGGCGTCGCGATCACGACCAGCAGCGAGGTCGAGAAGTTCGCCCAGACCAGCAGCGGCATCCGGAAGAAGCTCATCCCCGGGGCGCGCATCGTGATGATCGTGACCAGGAAGTTCAGCGCCGTCGCGATCGATGATGCGCCCGCGAACTGCACGCCGAGCGTGAAGAACACCTGGCCGATCGGCGCCGAGGTCGACAACGGCGCATAGGCCGTCCAGCCGGAGGCGAATGAGCCGCCGGGCGCGAAGAAGGAGGCCAGCAGCATCAGGCCGGCGATCGGCAGCAGCCAGAACGACAGCGCGTTCAGGCGCGGGAAGGCCATGTCCGGCGCGCCGATCATCAGCGGCAGCACGAAGTTCGCGAGCCCTGCGAAGACCGGGATCACGAACAGGAAGATGAGGATCGTCGCGTGGACCGAGAACAGCCCGTTGTAGGTGTTCGCGTCGACGAACTTGCCGCCCGGCTGCGCGAGCTGGACGCGCATCAGCATCGCGAACAGCCCGCCGATCAGGAAGTAGAGGAAGGAGTGAACCGTGTACTGGACGCCGATCACCTTGTGGTCGGTGTTGATCCGGAAGTAGTCCTTCCAGCTGCGCGCTCCGTGCCCGGAGTGGTCTTCGGCTCGCGTCGGGCGCCCAGCCGCCCAGTAGAACCAGTAGTCGAACGCGCCGAGCCCGACGAGGAACGCCATCGGCGCCGAGATCAGCGCCACCTGCAGGATCGCGGTGCCGTCCAGCACCGGGTGATAGTGCGAGGCGGCGCGGATCGGCAGCACGATCGCGTAGGCGAGGCCGATGCCGATCGGAACCGAGAGAAGCCCGCGGTGGAGGCCGGGAGCGCGGAGCCGAGCGATCATTGCGGACCCTCCTTGGAGTTCGTTCGATTAGCGGCGTCGGCCACGGTCTCCGTCGGCGCGCCCGAGGAGTGCTGGAGCGACGCCGTCTGCGTCGACGAACCGCTGTAGCCGTGCTGGGTCAGGAAGTTCTGGAATGCCGATGCGCTGATGATCTTGAGCGTGGTGCGCATCGTCGAGTGACCGTATCCGCAGAGCTGGTTGCAGATGATCGGATAGGAGCCTAGGCGGTCGGGCGTGGCGCGGAAGCTGGTCGTGATCCCGGGCACCGCGTCCTCCTGGAGGCGGAAGGCCGGGACATAGAACGTGTGTATCACGTCGACCGCATGAATCTCGAAGACGACCGGCCGGTTGATCGGCAGATAGAGAACGGTCGTGACGATCGGCTTGTTCTGGGCATCGTGGTAGCCGGGGTAGGAGAACGTCCACTCGAATTGCTGGCCCGTGACGCCGATCGTCATCTCGTTCGGCTGCTTGACACCGATGTCATGGAGCACGATCGCCGCGTAGACGACGAGCGCTGCGATCAACGCCGAGGGAAGCGCCGTCCAGATCACCTCGAGCTGGGTGTTCCCGTGGATCGGCGGGCCGTCGAGACGCTCCTCGCCGGGGCGCATCCGGAAGCGCCAGGCCGAGAACAGCACGACCGATACGACCAGTACGAAGATCGGGACCGTGCAGACGATCAGCACGTAGTAGAGCGTGTCGATCGTGTGCGCCTGCTTGGCCGCGGCGGGCGGAAACCACGGGATCAGGAAGCCGATCACGATGCCGATCGCCGCGGCGACGATTCCGATCCCCAGGAGGCGGAGGATTATGTAGCGCGGGACCGCGGGCCGGTGCGGGGTCGACTGCGCGCCATGGGTCTCCGCCATCTCTCACCGAATCCTATTGCGAAGCAGCGACGGACGCCAGACGCCACCGGCGCCCGCCGGCCGTCAGTGACCGGGTGGGAGCTCGCCCATCTCCGCGCGCGCCGAGCGGATCCAGCGCACGATCGAGGGCACCGCGATCAGCAGGCCGATCACGACGAACGGGATTCCGAGCGTCACCCCGACGAGCGCGATCGCCAAGCCGGCTGCCGTCAGGACCGGCAGCCACGAGGACTGCGGGACGTGGACCTGCTCGCCCGCCGCGGGTATCTCGCCGTCGACGTCGCTCACGAGACGTAGATCGCGGCGACCAGGAAAGTGAGTCCGAGCATGAACAGCGCGAACGCTGAGAGCATCAGGCCGGTGCGGAGGTTCTTGCGCGCGAGCTTGCGGTCCACGGCTTCGATCCTACACGTGCCTGTCGACCACCATGGACACGAACAGCAGCGCCAGGTAGGCCAGTGAGAAGAGGTAGAGCGTGAGCGCCGAGCGGCGGTCGGCGCGGCGGTAGAGCCGCACCGCTGCGTAGACGAACGCCACGCCGAGGACCATCGACGCGCCGAGGTAGATCGTGCCGAGCCCGCCCGCGCAGAACGGCAGCTGGGTGACCGCGTAGAGCAGGATCGAGTAGATCAGGATCTGCCGGCGCGTCTCGGCCTCGCCGCGGGCGACCGGCATCATCGGGATCGAGACCTTCGCGTACTCGTCCTTCATCAGCAGGCTGAGCGCCCAGAAGTGCGGCGGCGTCCAGTAGAAGACGATCGCGAAGAGGAGGATCGCCGTGCCGCCGACGTGTCCGGTGGCGGCCGCCCAGCCGACCAATGGCGGGACCGCGCCCGCGGCGCCGCCGATCACGATGTTCTGCGGAGTGCGCCGCTTGAGCCAGATCGTGTAGACCCCGACGTAGCCGACGAAGCCGCAAAGCGAGAGGCCCGCGGCGAGCACGTTGACCGTCGTCGCGAGGACCAGCACGCTGAGCGCGGCGAGCGTGAAACCGAAGATCAGCGCGGCGCGCGGCGAGACGCGCCCCCCCGGGATCGGCCGATTGGCCGTCCGCGTCATCTGGGCGTCGATGTCGCGGTCCCAGTAGTGGTTTACGGCGCCGGCGCCGCCCGCGGAGAGGTAGCCGCCGAGGCAGGTCAGCAGCACTCGCGCGGGCGAGGGGTCGCCGGCGATGTACATCGTCGTCACGGTCGTCAGCAGCAGCAACGACTGGACCTTCGGCTTCGTCAGCGTTGCGTAGTCGGCGAGGACCGTGCGCGTGTCCGCCACCGCCGCCGCCGCGCTCGTGTTGAAGCGCAGTGTCTCCACGGCGTTCTAGACCTTCGCCTCGGCGACGGACTCGGCGGCGCGTCGCTCGATCTCGCGGCGGATGTCTTTCATCGGCTCAAGCGAGCGCACCCGCGGGATTGTGTCGAAATTGTGGACCGGCGGCGGCGATGGTGTGAACCATTCAAGCGTGTTGCCCTGCCAGGGATCCGGTCCGGCGAGGACGCCCGAGCGCAGCGAGCGCATCACGTTGACCGCGGTCACGAGTACGCCGGCGCCGAGGATGAACGACCCGACCGTGGAGATCTGGTTGTAGAGCTCGAGGTTGCCGACGTTGTTGTACTCGTAGACCCGCCGCGGCATGCCGTCGAGGCCCAGCGAGTGCTGGATCAGGAACGTGACGAGCGTCCCCAGGAACATCAGGCCGAAGGACCAGCGTCCGAGTGCCTCGCTGAGCATCCGCCCGGTCATCTTCGGGAACCAGTAGTAGATGCCCGCGAAGATCCCGAACACCGAGCCGCCGATGATCACGAAATGCAGGTGTGCGACGACGAAGTAGGTGTCGTTGAGGTCCCAGTCGACCGGGAACTCGGCGAGGAAGATCCCGGTGATCCCGCCGATCGTGAACAGCGACACCGCGCCGACCGCGAACAGCAGCGGAGTTCGAAACTCGATCGAGCCCTGCCAGAGCGTGCCGATCCAGTTGAAGATCTTGATGCCCGTCGGCACGGCGATCAGGAACGACGCGATCATCGCGAAGATCAGCACCACGACGGGCGTCGGCGTCGTGAACATGTGGTGGATCCAGGTCAGCAGCCCGAGGAAGGCGATCAGGACCGTCGACGCGGCGATCGCGCGGTAGCCGAAGATCGGCTTGCGCGCGAACACCGGCAGAACCTCGGAGATCATCCCGAAGCCGGGTAAGACCAGCACGTAGACCTCGGGGTGGCCGAAGAACCAGAACAGGTTCTGCCACAGCAGTACCGACCCGCCCTGCGTCGGATCGAAGAAGTGGGTGCCGAAATGGCGGTCGAGCAGCAGCATCGTCACGGCGCCGGCGATCACCGGGAGCGCGATGATCAGCAGCAGCGCGTAGGTCAGGATCGACCACACGAACAGCGGCAGGCGCGACCAGGTCATGCCCGGCGCGCGCATGTTGGCGATCGTCGCGAAGAAGTTGATCGCGCCGATCAGCGAGCCGAGTCCGGTCAGGTGAACGAGGTAGATCCAGGCATCGATGCCGCCGGACGGGAGGTAGGTCGCCTCCGACAGCGGCACCGCGGAGATCCAGCCGGCCTCAGGCGGGTTCCAGAAGACGGACGCGTAGAAGACGAGCCCTCCGGCCAGGAAGAGCCAGTAGGAGAGGGCGTTCAGACGCGGGAAGGCGACATCGCGCGCGCCGATCATCAGCGGCACGAAGTAGTTGCCGAGGCCCGCCATCATCGGCACGACGAAGAGGAAGATCATCGTCGTGCCGTGCATCGTGAACAGCTGGTTGTAGACCTCTGGCGCGATCAGGTTGTTGTTCGCGGTGCTCAACTGCATCCGCATCATCAGCGCCTCGACGCCGCCGACGATGAAGAACATGAACGAGGTGACGATGTAGAGAATCCCGATCTGCTTGTGATCGGTCGTCGTCAGCCAGCGAACCAGGCCGCGCGGTTCGCGCGCCACGCGGTCGGTGACGATCTGGGGGACGGGCTTGATGACGGTCGTTGCCATCGGTCCTCAGCCTCTCACGGATTCTCGACTGCGGCGCTGCCGCTTCGCTTGTTCAGCACGCCGCGCCCGGCGGCGCCGCCCTGCTTGTTCTGCTTCAGCCCGGCCTCGAGTTTGTGAAGCCACGCCACCCACTGCTTCGGCGGCAGCGCGGTGACGACGGCCCGCATCGTGGCGTGCCCGCGTCCGCAGATGAACGCGCACTGCCCCGAGTAGCTGCCTGGCTTTGAGATCTTGAACCAGGTCCAGTTGGTGTAGCCCGGCACGGCCTGGACCTTCGGCCCGAGCGCCGGGATCCACCACGAGTGGACGACGTCCTGGGAAACCACCTTGAGGACGACCGTCGTGTTGGTGGGGACGTACAGGTGGTAGTAGGTGTAGGGGTCGTCGAGCTGGTCGGCGAGCTTGCCGAAGTGCAGGTAGGTGAAGCGCCAGATGTACTGCTGGCCGTTGACCTGGATCGTCATGTACGGCCCGCGCGGGGGCTTGATCGCATCGTCTGAGGTGAGCTGGGCGCCTTGCGCCACGGTCAGGCCGTTCGATCCCGAGGCCGAGGGATCGCGGATCGACTGCAGCTCGGCGAACGTCACGATCGCCAGCGCGACGAGGATCGTTGCCGCGCCGATCGTCCAGCCGACCTCCAGGCGCGTATTGCCGTGGATCTGCACCGCGACGCGGCCCTTGCGCTTGCGGAAGCGCACGAGCGCGTACAGAAGAGTGCCCTCGACGCCGACGAAGATGATCGTCGCGATCACCAGCGTGATGGTGTAGAGGTCCGAGATCCGGCTCGCGTTGGGCGAGACGTTCGGCCCAGGGGTGACGAAACTCGCCAAAGCCGATGGCGCGAAGGCCAGCATCGCGAGCACGACCACAGCGCCGACGAGCGCCACGTTGCGGAGCGTTCTGCGTGTGTGGGCGGGCGGGCGACGCAACGCGCGGAGATTCTATTCACGCCCGCCCCCGAAGCGTCAGGCGCCTTGCCGCGCCGCTCCGGGCGCTACCGTTCAGTTATGCGCGAGCCGCTGATCGGGATCTGCACGGCCTTGGAGCAGGCCAAGTGGGGCGTCTGGGACCAACCCGCGATGCTGCTGCCGCGAAACTACATCGAGGCGATCCAGAAGGAGGGAGGCGTCGCGATCATGCTGCCGCCGGACCCCGCGGTCATCGCCGACCCCGACGTCGTGCTCGACATCATCGACGGTCTGATCCTCGCGGGCGGCGCCGACCTCGACCCATCCTCCTACGGAGCCGAGCGCGATCCGAAGACGATGCACACGGTTCCGGAGCGCGACGACTTCGAACTCGCCCTCGCGCGCAGGGCGATCGAGCGAGACATTCCGTTTCTTGGGATCTGCCGTGGCATGCAGGTCATGAACGTCGCGCAGGGCGGCACGTTGATCCAGGACCTGCCGACCGCGCTCGGCCACAACGAGCACTGCCGCGTACCTGGAAGCTTCGACGGTGCGGACCATCCCGTTCACATGCTCGAAGGCTCGGCGGCCGCGAAGGCCGCGGGCGGCGAGCACACCGGCACGCTCTCCCATCACCATCAGGGGGTCGCCGAACTCGGCGAGGACCTGGTCGTCAGCGGCTGGTCTGAGATCGACGAGCTGCCCGAGGCGATCGAGGTGCCCGACCGGCGCTTCGCCCTCGGAGTGCAGTGGCACCCCGAGGCCGACGTGACGAGTCAGGTGATCGCGACGCTCGTCGTGGAGGCGCGGGAGTACGCGCTCGCGCGAGCGGCCTGAGCGCGGGACTCGCCAGATCGCAGAAGGCCGGGCGGGCGGTCGCCGCGGCTGTCCTCGTCGGCGCCGTGGCGCTTCCCGTGCTGCGCCGGCGCCTGCGTCTTCGCCCCGCGCCGGTGCTGGCCGGCGCGGCGCTGGCCCCCGCCGCCGCCGCCGTGCTCTGGCCGCGCGCCCGCGCGCGGGCGGCACTTGTCTGCGCGCTTCAGATGTACGTCTACGTCGCGGCCTACAAGATGCCCAACGACGACGCGAAGGCGCTCGAGGAGCGCGTCCACGTGGACTATCCGATCCGCGCCGACCGCCTGATCGGATTGGGGGAGCTGCCGACCGTCCGCCTCCAGCGCGCCCTGCACGGCGAGGACGGCTTCAACACCGCCGAAAAGGTGCTTGTCTGGGCGCACTGGATCTGGTTCTCGACACCGCACGCGACGCTCGCCTACCTCTACAAGCGCGACCGCTCCCGCTTCACGCGCGCCGCGGTGATGACCTACGCGGTCTTCGACGTCGGCGTGCTCGCCTACTGGCTGACGCCGACGGCCCCGCCCTGGTACGCGGCGGCGCGCCGCAGCGAGAATGGCGAGCGCGCGGCCGTGCGGCGGCTGATGGTCGAGTACGGCGAGAGCTTCTGGCGCAACGGCTGGGCGCCGCTTTACAGTGTGCTCGGTGGTAACCCGCTCGCCGCGATGCCGTCTCTGCACTTCGCCACCTCGGCGATGGCGGCAACGCTTTTGTGGGAGAGCAGCCCCGCCGCGGGGATCGTCGGCGGCAGCTACGCAGCGCTGTTGGGCTTCGCGCTCGTCTACCTCGGTGAGCACTACGTCGTGGATCTGCTCGGCGGTCTCGCGCTGACGCTGGCCGTGCGGCGCCTCGAGCGGCCGGCGCGCCGCCCGATCCGGGTCATCGGGCGCGCGATCGGGGAGCTCGGCAGGGTCGTCAGCGAACCCCGGACGGTGTGATGCGCGACTGGCCGCCACCGCGCACCCGCGTCGTCCACCGCACACAGATCGGCACGCTGCCCGGCGGGGACGCCGGCATGCCGCGCTTCATCCTCACGCGCCGCCGGGCCCTAGCACTCGCGCTGTTCGTGCTCTCGGTCCTGGCTTTCTTGTACTTCGTGCTGCCAAAGCTCGCCGGGCTCGGCCACACCTGGAACCGTCTCGGCCAGGGCGCGCCCGGCTGGCTCGCGGTCGCTGCAGCATTCGAGATGCTCTCGTTCGCGGGCTATGTCGCGCTGTTTCGGACCGTCTTCGTGAGCACGCGCGACTCCCGGATCGACTGGCGCGCGAGCTATGAGATCACAATGGCCGGCCTCGCCGCGACGCGCCTTTTCGCGGCCGCCGGCAGCGGGGGCGTCGCGCTGACGGTCTGGGCGCTGCGCCGCGCGGGCCTCGACCGCCGCACCGTCGCGGCCCAGATGGTGACCTTCATGACGGTCCTCTACGGCGTCTACATGGTCTCGCTGGTGGTCTTCGGGGTCGGCCTGCAGAGCGGGCTTCTCCCCGGCGGGGGCAGCTTCGCGATCACGATCCTGCCGGCGATCTTCGGCGGCGCCGTGATCGCGATCGTGACGGCGCTGACGCTGGTCCCCGTCGACGCCGACGGGCGGCTCGCGAGGTGGCAGAAGCGTCGCGGTGAGGGCCGGCGCGGCGCCAAGCTGATCGTTCGGCTCGCCGCTTTGCCGGCGCTCGTGGCCGGCGGCGTGCGCGGGGCAGTGGGCGTCGTGCGCTCCCGCGACCCGCTCGCGCTCGGTGCCGTTGCCTGGTGGGGTTTCGACATCGCCACGCTGTGGGCGTCGTTTGAGGCCTTCGGCGGCGCGCCGGCGATCGGCGTCGTCGTGATGGCCTATTTCGTCGGCATGCTCGCAAACGTGCTGCCGCTTCCGGGCGGCATCGGCGGCGTCGACGGCGGCATGATCGGGGCGTTCATCGCCTTCGGCGTCGCCGCACCGCTGGCGGTCGTGGCGGTGCTGGTCTACCGCGCGTTCGCGTTCTGGCTGCCGACCGTGCCGGGGGCGATCGCCTACGTCCAGCTCCGCCGGCGCGTGGCCGGCTGGGCCGCCGGCTCGACCCAGTCTCTGGACCCTGTCGGGACCGCGGCCTGAGTGCTCGAGCTGCGCCCGAACTGCGAATGCTGTGATCGCGACCTGCCGAACGGATCGCCGCAGGCGCGCATCTGCACCTTCGAATGCACCTTCTGTGCCGACTGCGCGCAGGAGCGCTTCGCTGGCCGCTGCCCCAACTGCGGCGGCGATCTGGTGCTGCGCCCGACGCGCCCGGCGCGCGCTCTCGAGGATTCCCCCGCGTCGGGCATCCGCGTGACGCGGGCGCATCCGGCGTGCGCCGCGGCGTGAGTGTTTGGACCGGGCGCGACCACGGCGCTTATCGCCACAGTCCCGATAACAGTTCGGCGCCGTCCGCGCCCGGCGGAGGTAACCCTAGATGCTCGCCGCGCTGCGAGCTTCGCCCGGATGCCAGGATCTGAGCCCGCGGGTTGTCCGTCCGGGCGAGGCACGTAGACTTGCCGGCGGCGCCCAGCAGTGCTACTATCAAAAGTAAAGTAACGCGGAAATCCAAGGATTTGGTGAGGGCAAATGGCAGCGGCTGACTACGAGCAGGTGATCATCATCGGCAGCGGACCGGCCGGCTACACGGCGGCGCTCTACGCCGCTCGCGCCGAGCTTTCACCGCTCGTCATCGAGGGCTTCGCGTGGGGCGGGCTGCTCCAGCAGACGACGGACGTCGAGAACTTCCCCGGCTATCCCGAGGGCATCGAGGGGCCGGCGATGATGCAGCAGCTGCGCGACCAGGCCGAGCGGTTCGGGGCGCGCTTCATCACCGATTTGGTGACGCGCGTCGAGTTCGCGGATGAGCCGGGCGGGATCCACAGCGTCTTCGTCGAGGACGACGAGTACCGCTCGCGCAGCGTGATTCTGGCGATGGGCGCTGAGCACAAGAAGCTCGGCATCCCGGGCGAGGAGGAACTTTCGGGGCGCGGCGTCAGCTACTGCGCGACCTGTGACGCGGCATTCTTCAAGGACCGCACGACGGTCATCATCGGCGGCGGCGACTCGGCGATGGAGGAGGCGATCTTCCTCGCCAAGTTCTCCTCGCGCGTCACGATCGTCCATCGCCGCGAGGAGTTCCGCGCGTCGAAGATCATGCTCGAGCGCGCGCGGGCCGTCGAGAACATCGAGGTCCTGACGCCGTACGCGGTCGAGGAGCTGCTGCCCGGCGAAGGTGGCGGGCTCGCCACGGCGCGCCTGCGCAACACCGAGACCGGCGAGCAGCGAGACGTCGAGATCTCGGGCGCCTTCGTGGCGATCGGCCACGTGCCGCAGTCAGAGGTCGTGCGCGGCGATGTCGACGTCGACGAGAACGGCTACGTGATGGTCGAGGGCCGTTCGACGCGGACGAACAGACCGGGTGTGTTCGCCGCTGGCGACCTCGTCGACCACACCTACCGCCAGGCCGTCACGGCGGCCGGTTCCGGCTGCCAGGCGGCGCTCGACGCCGAGTGGTACCTGCGCGACACGCCTGCCGCCGAGCCGGCGGCCGCCGCGTCGGCCTCCTAGAGGCGCCCTGCCTCCAGCTCGAGCAGGTAGTGCTTGCGCTGCAGGCCGCCGGTGTAGCCGCCGTAGCCACCGCTGAGGTGCAGGACCCGGTGGCAGGGGATGATGATCGCCATCGGGTTTGCGCCGAGCGCGTTTCCGGCGGCGCGCTGACCGCGCGGGCTGCCGGCCTCTGTCGCCACGCCGGTGTAGGTCGAGGTCTCGCCGTAGGGGATCGCCGCGGTCGCCCGCAGGACGGCGCGCTGGAAGCGCGTCATCACGTCCCAGTCGAGTGCTGCCTCGAAATTCCGCCGCTGGCCGGCGAAGTACTCGTCGAGCTCGAAGCGCCACGGGTCAAGCGCCCCTGGCGACTCCACGATCCGCGGCGAGCGCTTACCCGAGAGGTACTCGAGTGCCTCCTCGAGCGGCTCGTCGAGGTAGTGCAGCACCGATAGGCCGCGTTCGCCGCTCGCCATCAGCAGCGTCCCGAGCGGACTGTCGAAGGTGGTGTAGGCGAGGTCGGCCTCGTGCTCGGCCGCCGCGCGGTCTGCGAATCGCCGTGCCGCCTCGAGCGCCTCGGGCGCTGGGCCGCGCAGCTTGCTGGTCAGCCTGTCACTCATAGCTGCCTCCTAAGCGTTTTCAGTCCGTCACCGAGCGAGCGCCGCGAGGCCTCCTCCGAACAGCCGATCGCCGCGGCGATCTCGCGATGCGAGAGATCGCCGATGTAGCGAAGCGCCACTGCGGCGCGCTGGCGCGGCGGGAGCGCTGCGACCGCCCCCCAGATGTCTCGATCAGGCGGTGGCGGGCCCTGCGGGGCCTCGATCTCGTCCGTCTCGAGCTCATGCGCTCGCGTGCGGCGCAGATGGTCGATCGCCTTGTTGTGGGCGATCGTCAGGACCCACGCCCGCGGCGATGATCCGGGGCGAAGACGCGGGTAGGCGCGCAGGGCGGCGAGGAACGTCTCCTGGAAGCAGTCCTCGGCGGCCTGCGCTCCGACCATCGCGCGGAGGGTGCGCCAGACGTCCTCGCTGTGGTTGTCGAGAAGTGTCTGGAAGGGTGGAAGCGGGTCGCTCACTGACTCATATAACGCGCAGCGGACTCGGTTCGTGAGGTCATCGATTACTGTCGCGCCGTGGCGCGGATCCTGATCATCGCCGGTGGCGCGCGCGGTCGCGCGCTCGCGGGCGAACTGGTAGATGAGGGTCATGCGGTGGGCGTGACGACGCGCGAGGAGAGCGGGCGTGCGGCGATCGAGGCGCTCGGAGCGGAGTGCTGGATCGCCACGCCCGATCGTGTCGGAACGCTTCGCTACGCCCTCGACGGAGTGACGATCGCCTGCTGGCTGCTCGGCAGCGCTCGCGGAAGCGAGGCGGACCTGCGGGCGCTGCACGGCTCGCGCCTTGAGTTCTTCGCCGGCCAGGTGATCGACACGACGGTGCGGGGGCTGATCTACGAGGCCGCTGGCAGCGTTCCCACCGAGATCCTCGCCACGGGCCGCGAGCTGCTCGAGGCCCACACCAGTCACAACGCGATCCCGCTCGCCGTCATCGACGCCGATCCGGCCGATGCGAGCGCCTGGCACGAGCAGGCTCGAGGCGCGATCGACGGGTTGCTCTAGGCGGGCAGGCTCGCGAGGCGAACGAGCAGGTCGGTCACGATCCGCGCCGTCGCTCCCCAGATCGTCTCCTCGCCGGCGCTGTAGGCGTCGGTCGTCACGCTCGTGCCGTCGGGGCGCCTGATTGCCTGCAGCCGATGCGTCGCGGCCAGGCGCGGAAGCGAGGCTTCGATGACCGAGTCGACCTCATCAGCCGCCAGCGCCCATGGCTCGCCGGGCTCGGCGATCAGTCCGACCAGCGGATAGATCGCGATGTCGCTGACGACGGTCGGCGTCGGCGCGAGCGCGCCGAGCATCTCGACGCGCTCGGGTTGCAGGCCGATCTCCTCATGCGCCTCGCGCAGGGCGGTCGCAGTCAGGTCCGCGTCGTCGGGCTCGCGGCGGCCGCCCGGGAAGGAGATCTGGCCGGCGTGCAGGCGCAGGTGCGTCGGGCGGCGCGTGAACACCGCGTGCAGTTCGCCGCCGCGCTCGAAGACGGGGACGAGGACCGCTGCGATAACCGATCCAGCGACCTCGATCGCCTCTGCCTCGCTCGGGTCGAGCAGCACGGCGCGCAGGCGCGCCGCCTGCGCCGAGTTCATGGAGCCAGGTTGACGCGCTCGATCCGCTCGCTGAACATGACCTCTCCGTCCAGCGTGCGATGGATCGGGCATTTCGCAGCGATCACGCGCAGGCTCGCGACCTGTTCCTCGCTGAGGTGCGACGGCAGTCGCAGGACGAGCTCAAAGCGCGTCGGGCAGCCCCGCTCGGCCGGGCTGAACTGGGCGTCGATCTCGACCGGCCCGATGTCCCAGCCCTTGCGCTGCGCGTACATCTCGATCGTGATCGCGGTGCAGCTGGCCAGACTCGCCGCGAGCAGCTGCTCAGGGCACGGGCCCTCGTCGTCGCCGCCGACGTCGCGGGGCTCATCGATCGTCACCTGATGGTCGCCGAGGACCAGCGTGTGCGAGAAGCCTGAGGTGCGACGTGCCGTTGCCTTGTGCTGCATAGAGAGGGCTGCCTTTCCGGGATCGGGACTCTGGGCGTGATGGTACTCCCGCCAGACCTTTTCTACGCCAGCAGATTGAACACCAGTCCGGTCGGAACCTTGGGGAAGAAATATGTCGACTTGGGGGGCATGTTCACGCCTGTCTCAGCGATCGCGCGGACCTGCTCGACGGGCGTCGGGCGCATCAGGAACGCGGCGTCATAGGCGCCGCTCTCGATGAGGGCGATCGCCTCCTGGGCGTCGCGGGCGTAGCCGAGCCCGTTGAGGCGCGAGATGTCCTCGTCGCTGAGCTCGAGCGCCCCCTTCAGCAGGAGCGCCTCGAGAACGCCGGTGTCGAGCTCGCGGTAGGCCTCCGGCATGTCTGGCAGCGCGGCGTCGGCGATCGCCTGGTCGCGCAGGCGCAGCCGCCGCGGCCCACCGGCGTCCAGGTAGCCGAGCTCGAGCGGGCCGCGCCCCGGCTTCGGCGCGAGTTCCTCCAGGGAGACCGTCTGCGCGTCGAAGTCGCGCTCGATCGCCTCAGCGAGCGCGCGTCGGCGGGTCGCATCGAGCCCGCCGACGAGGCGGTGGGTGGCGAAGATCTCAAGCCCCGGGTCCTCGAGCGCGACCAGGCACATCAGGACGTAGCGGTGCTCGCCGTCGCCGCCGATCTCATCCGCGTAGGCGCGCGACGTTTCGTAGCGGTGATGGCCGTCGGCGATTAATAGCTCGGAGTCGGCAAGCACCAGTTGCGTCGCGGCGATGGTTGCCGGATTCGCGCAGCGCCAGAGCCGGTTGACCGTCCCCTCTCCATCAGCGGCCTCGCCCCATGGCTCGCCGGCCGCCGCGGACGCGAGCGCACCGTAGGCGCCTCCGGTCGGGTCGGAGTAGAGCGCGAAGATCGGCGAGAGGTTGGCGCGCGTCGCGCGCGTGAGGCGCAGGCGATCCTCCTTGGGGCCGGGGTGCGTTCGCTCGTGCGGGCGGATCCGTCCGGCGCCGTACTCCTCTATCCCGACCCTGGCGAAGAAGCCGTGGCGCGTACGCGCGTTTCCGTCGGGTCCTCGGTAGCGCTGCTCGAGCAGCCACAGTGCCGGCTCCTCGTCGCGGACGAGGACGCCCGAACGCTGCCAGGCGTCGAACTGCTCCGCCGCGTCCGCGTAGGGGTTCTCGCCGCCGATCGGAAGGTCGATCTCGACGACGTTGTTCGGCGAGCGCGCAAGGAGGGCGGCGCGCTGCTCGCTGTCGATCACGTCGTAGGGAGGGGCGATCAGATCGCGCAGCGGCCCCGCTGCCGCGAGGTCGTAGTGGAGTGCGCGCAGTGGTTGGACGTCCGCCATCGCCTGCTTCTCAGGCTATTGCCTCGAGCGTGCTGTCGGCTGCGACGTCCGCGCCCCGTACTCTTCAGCCGGTACGGGGCGTGGCGCAGCCTGGTAGCGCACTCGCTTTGGGAGCGAGAGGTCGTCGGTTCAAATCCGACCGCCCCGACTAATGGCTGACCCGGCTGATTGGCCACGCTTGATTCCGGAGTTGCAGGTCGTCAGCCTCGAGGCCTCGCTTCGCTTCTACGAGGACGCCGGCTTCGCGGTTGCTTACTCACGTCCCGACGAGGCGTTCATCATGCTCGTGCGCGAGGGCGCGGCGTTGATGCTGGAAGAGATCGGCGGTCCCGGCCGTCGGTTTGGGGCAGCCTCGCTGGAGCGACCGCTCGGGCGCGGAATGAACCTTCAGGTGCAGGTGACAAACGTTGTTGGACTGCACGGCCGGATGGCTGAGCGAGGCTGGAGTTTGGTCGCGGATTTGGAGCAACGCTGGTATCGCATGGATGACCGAGAAGCCGGCAACCATCAGTTCGTGGTAGCCGATCCGGACGGATATCTACTGCGGTTTTTCGAGGACCTCGGCACCCGAGGCCGTGCCGTTTCGGCGTGACGGGGAATCCTGGTCTCGGGCGCAGCGCGCGAGCTGGCACCGCCGGCGGCCTGGAAGATGTGGCGGTGCAGCTCGATCGAGCCGATCGCCCCGACTAAGATCGAGTCGCGGACAGACTGGCTCGAAGGGAGTGAGTGGCACGGTCGATCGCAGGCGTTCACGGGGGACTCGTGGAGTGTGCAGGCGATTGGCGAGCGTCTCTGGGCAGCACCCCCGCCTACGGCTGGGGGTTCGGCTCACGCCGGTACTGGTTGGACTAGGCGTGACGCTGCTGGTCGCCGGGTGCGGCGGCGGCAGCATCCGTGCGCGGCCGGCTGTCTGCAAGCTCAAGGCACAGGAGGCGGTCGCACGGGATCTGGGCGTTCACACCGATGACGTCGCCTACGCCAAGTCGATCGCCAACAACGGGATGCCGCAGTGTGCGTTCAAGGCGCGGCCCGGCGGCCGAAAGGTCGTTGTCACCGTCAACGTCGACAACGGTCCTCAGCCCTACTTCAGGATGCTGCGCACCGTCGACGAGGCGACGCAGATCTTCGGTGTGCCGCCGCCGGGGTTTCACGCGCCAGTGGGCGTGTCCGGGCTCGGGCCGTTCGCGTCCTGGTTCCCGAACCAGGATCACCTGATGGCGACGAACTATGAACTGCTGCTCACGGCGACCGTGGCATGGCCGCACAGCGGGCAAGGCGCGCAGATGAGACTGGCTCGAGCGGCGATCACGCCTTATTTCGGGCATCTACGAAACGCGGCGAAAGCCAAGAGCTTCCCGTGAGCGGTCGCTGCCGCTGACGGCCTGCTCGCATGATGCCGCGGCGTTGGAGGGCGACCGCGGCGCCTGGATCCGGGATGGGCGCGGCTACGATCAACCGATGTACCGTCCGCGTTTCAACGCCGTCGACGACGAGCACGAGCTGCGCGCGATGGTGGCGGCGGTCGGCGCCGCCGAACTGGTCACCGTCGCGGGCGACGGATACCCGCAGTCGACGCTCCTTCCTATCCTGTGGGAGGAAGACCTAGTGATCGCGCACATGGCGAGAGCCAACCGCCACTGGCGCGAGGTCGGCGAGAACGCTCCGGTGCTGCTCGTCTGCGGTGGCGCGCAGGCCTACGTGTCGCCGAGCTGGTACGCGTCGAAGGCCGAGCATGGCAAGGTGGTTCCGACCTGGAACTACTCGACGGTGCATCTCAAGGGACGCGCCAGCGTGCATGAGGACAGCGAATGGCTGCGCCACGCCGTCACGATGCTGACCGAGCGACACGAGCACCTGCGATCGCATCCGTGGGC
The DNA here is from genome assembly GCA_036267075.1 of Solirubrobacteraceae bacterium. Taxonomy (GTDB): domain Bacteria; phylum Actinomycetota; class Thermoleophilia; order Solirubrobacterales; family Solirubrobacteraceae; genus Palsa-513. The sequence goes on along the minus strand of DATAWT010000029.1, from coordinate 11,589 downwards.
GGTGACGGACGCACCCGCCGAGTTCGTCGAGAGCCAGCTGCGCGCGATCGTGGGCATCGAGATTCAACTCGAACGCGTCGAGGGGAAGGCGAAGCTGAGCCAGAACCGCAGCGAGGCCGACCGACTCGGCGTGATCGCCGGCCTGCGGAGTGAGGGCCTCGCGGACGCGGAGGCGATCGCCACCGCGATGCGGGCCGAGCTGGACCGCGACTCGCGCGGTTGACTCACTCCTACGCCGGCCCGCCGGGCCGCGCGCGGGCGACTACAACGGTGGGCGACGAGGACGGCGCGGCTATGTGGTTGCCGCAATTTGCACGAAAGGTGTGAAAAGGCACCACCTTTTGCCGTCCCCTTTTTGTCCAATCACGGCGAGTGACCGGTTCGGGCATGCGTTGATTGGCGACGAGGATCGGATTCGCGAGCAAGCGAAAGGAAGCCAAGTGCCCGACACAACCGAAGCTACGACTGTTCTCGAACTGCTGTGGGCGGCCATGGACGCGCTTATGGATGCGGCAGATCGTGCCCCCACCGGTAGCGAGATCGACCGTCGGCTGGAGGTTGCGATCCGGCAGTGCGCCCTCGCGATCATTCCCGCCAAGGAGGCGGCGATGCTCGAGGAGTTCGAGGCCAACCGGGCAGCCGCCTGAGCGGCTGACCCGCCGCCGGCGTCAGCCGGCCGGCAATCGCCGCTTGGCCTCTTCGTAGAGGTCGGGCTGCAGCGGTCCCTTCTCGGCGACCGCGATGTTCGCCTCGAGATGCTCGACCTTGCTCGTGCCGACGATCGTCGTCGAGAGCCCCGGGTGCCCGAGCGTGAATCGCAGCGTGAACTCCATCCGGGTCATGCCGTCGAGAAGGTCCTCGATCGAGCCCTCGTCCCAGCGCCTGCGCGCCTCGCCTTCTTCAAGACCGATCGGCGGGACCGTCCAGTCCTTGTCCTCCGATGGGGCGCCGCGCGCGACGCCGCCACGGACGAGCACGCCGGCGCCCTTCCCGGCGGCACGGGTGATGAGCTCCTCGTGCTCGCGCTGGAGCGCCGAGTAGGGAATCTGGAAGACCTCGAAGACGTCCATGTCGATGTGCTCGGGCAGGTTCGGCAGCAGACCCGACATTCCGAGGAAGCGGACCTTGCCCTCCTCGCGCAGCGCGACCATCTCCTCGATCGTGCCGTCCTCCTCCATCTGCGCACGCGTCGGGGAGAGGTGGACCTGGAGCAGGTCGAGGTGATCCGTTCGCAGGCGTCGCAGACTCTGCTCGATCCCGGCGCGGATGTTCGAGCGCGACCAGTCGTGCGGGTAGGGCGGGGTCGCGTCTCCCGGCAGGTCGAGCATGCAGCCGCATTTGGATGCAAGGAAGTACTCGTCGCGGCGCGATTCGAGGTGGCGGCCGATCAGCTCCTCGCTGCGGCCGTAGTCGATCGAGGTGTCGATCAGGTTGATGCCCGAGTCAAGCAGCGTGTTCAGCAGTCTTCCGGCCTGTGCGTCGTCTAGCTCGGGACCGCGATGGTCTGAGCCGCGCAGCTCCATCGCGCCGTAGCTGAGGATCGTGACGTCAAAGCCGGTGCTTCCGAGGGGGCGGGTGGGGATAGCCATCCCCGGAACCTACCGCAGGCCGCGCTCAGCGCGGCTCGAGGATCACGAGCGGAATCTCGCGCTCGGTGTGGCGCTGGTAGTCGTCATAGCCCGCGTGGAGCTCGACGACCTTCGGCCACAGCCGGCGGCGCTCGTCGGAGTCGGCGATCCGAGCGTGGACTGGCTGACGCTTCGAGCCGATCTGTACGACCGTGTCGGGATGGGCTCGGAGGTTGTGAAACCAGCTCGGGTTGTGGCGATGACCGCCCTTCGAAGCGACGATCACCAAGCCGAGCTCATCGGCGAGATAGCCGAGCGGCGCCCTCCGGCGGACGCCGCTGCGTGCCCCGACGTGCTCGAGCAGGAGCATCGGCGGTGTCCCCCGCACGTGGTGGCCGACGCGCCCGCGAGTGGCGCGGTAGAGGAGCGTGTGCACCGCGATCAGCCGGCGCAGCAGCGCCCAGTTGCGATCCTCCGGGTCGCCGCCGCTCACGACGTCCACCCTAGCGGCGCGCCGGCGTCGCCAGGGTCCGCCAAGATGTCAGCACGCCCCCGTAGCTCAGCTGGATAGAGCATCGGATTTCTAATCCGAGGGTCCCAGGTTCGAATCCTGGCGGGGGCGTCGAGGGGCGTTATGCGAGCTGTGAAATTTGCCCGCGCGAACTCGCCTCGCGTGCGCTGCCAGGCCATCGCGAGCAGGTGGAGGAGGCGGATCGCGAACCACACGCTGCGCAAGTCTGCCGCGTGCGCGACGATGGCGGGCGATGGAGGAACCGGTCGACCTCGCGCGGCTCGCCGGCAGTGGCCCGCTGTGGGGCATGGCGAGCGATGATCTGAACGCGACGCTGCTCTCCTGGGCCGAGGGCGAGGGGGTCGCCGAGCAGGTCAACGAGGAGCGCGACATCCTGATCGTCGTCCTCTCGGGCGCCGGCACGCTGCGCGGCGGCGGCGTCGAACACGACCTCGCGCCGCAGCACGCGGTGCTGATCCCGAAGGGCGAGCGGTGGTCGGTCACGGCCGGCGCGGACGGCCTTCGCTACCTCTCGACCCACCGCCGCCGCGACGGCCTTCAGATCGAGCCGCTGCGGCGCTCCTGACGCGCGGCGCGCCTAGCCCGCTCCGCGCTCTTCGAGCAGCTCGCCGAAGATCCGGTTGCGCAGCAGGAACGGAATCTCCGCGGCGCGCGCCGCGTCGACCTCCTCGTCTGGAAAGGAGGCCAGGATCGCATCGAAACGCTCGGCGATGCCGTCCTTGAACTCGCGGTGGGTCAGGATGTAGAGCTCGTTTGCGCGGACGCCCGCGAGGACGCGCTCGCCGCACTCGATCGGGTCCATCCACAGCGGCGAGTTCGGGCGCTCCTCGAGCGAGGCCTCCATCTCGATCAGCCCGCTGTCGCGGCGGAAGCGCTGCGGCCGCGTGCGCCCGGTCTCGCGGATATTCGTCTGGACGGGTCCGGGGCAGAACGCCGACACCCCGATTCCCTGCTCGGCCAGCTCTTCGCGGATCGTCTCGCTGAGACCGATCACCGCCGCCTTGGCCGTGCTGTAGATCGCCGTCCGCGACACCGGCAAAAGCCCCGCCATCGACGCGGTGCTGACGATCTGGCCACCCTCGCCGTGCTCGAGCATGTGCGGCAAAACGCTCAGGATGCCGTTCACGACACCGCCGATCAGCACCGAGAGTCCCCAGTCCCAGTCGTCGAAGCGCGTCATCGTGATCGGCCCGCCGATCCCCATCCCGGCGTTGCCGACGAGCAGGTGCACGTTGCCGACGAGCTCGCGTGAACGCGTCACCGCCGCCGCGAAGGCGTCGCGGTCGCAGACGTCGAGCTCGAGCGCATGGACCTCGCCGCGGCCCTCGAGCTGCGCGAGCGCCGCCTCGATGTGATCGGTGCGCAGATCGGCGATCACGACGCGCATCCCGGCCTGCGCGCAGGCGTCCGCGATGCCGAGACCGATCCCGCTCGCGCCGCCGGTGATGAACGCGCCCTTGCCCGAGACCTCCGCGAGCGGGTGGATCATGAGCCGACCTCGGCTGGCCAGGAGGCCCGCGCCGCCGCCTTGCCGGCGCGGCGGAAGTCCTCGAAGGCGAGCCGGTTGGCGGGCGCGTCCTCCTGCGGCAGCGCATCGAGGGCCTCGTCGAAGATCTCGCGCAGCTCGTCTTTGAACTCGGGGTGGCTGAAGATGTAGAAGTCCCCGCCGAGGATCCCGCGCAGCACCTTCTCGCCCGCCTCGCGGGGGTCCATGCCCTGCCGCTGCACCTCGGGCAGGCGCGCCATGAACTCCGGGTCCGCCGGGCGCATGTCGGTCGAGAGCTCCGCCGGGCGCAGCTCGTCGCTGAGGTGGATGTTGCTGTCGAGCAGCCCCGGACAGTAGACGGACACGCCGATGCCGTGCGGATGGAGGCTGAAGCGGAGCGCCTCCGACAGTCCGCGCACGCCGAACTTGGCGGCCGTGTAGATGCCGGCGCCGGGCCCCGCGATGAACGACGCCATCGAGCCCGTGTTGACGATGTGGCCGCCCTCGCCGTGGGCCTTCAGACGCGGGGCGAACGTGGCGACGCCGTTGATCACGCCGCCGAGGTTGACGCCCATGATCCAGTCCCAGTCCTGGTAGGTCGCCTCGGCCATGTCGTTGAAGAGGTTGACGCCGGCGTTGTTGACGACGACGTGCACGGCCCCGAAGCGCTGCTCGGTCTCATCAGCGGCGGCGGCAAACGCCGCGCGGTCGGTGACGTCGAGTCCGATCGCGTGAGCGCGATCGCCGTACTCAGCAGAGAGCTCGGCGATCGCCGTCTGCAGGCGGACCTCGTGGACGTCGGCGATCGCGACGCCGCGCATGCCCGCGCGCAGGAAGGCGTGGGCCATCCCGAGACCGACGCCGCTGCCCCCGCCCGTGATGAACGCAGTCCTGCCGGCAACGTCCTGCATACTCGCGCCTCCTTCTCGGACCGCCGCGAAGTCTCACATACCCGCCGCGCCTCTGCGATCATCCGGGGGCGCATGGGGAGGACACTGATCGGCGCGCTCGTGGCGGCCGGAGCGTGCGTCGTCGTGGCGCTCGGCGCCTACGGCAACGGCGGCACCGGCGAGAGCGACGTGCCGCCGGCGCACGCCTTCGACGCTGTCGGGTCGCTGCCGTTGACCAAGCGCGTCCTGCGCTCGGGCGATCTGGCGATGATGGTGCGGACGAGCCCGCCGACGGTGACCGCCGGAGCCGACGCCTGGGCCGCGGGCGAGGGGCTCCAGCCGGGCGCAATCGCCAACGAGGCCGACCGGCTGCGCGCGCTCGGTTTCGACGAGGGCGTCGATGAGAACCTCAAGACGCGCGGGAACGGCGACCGCTACGGCCTGAGCCTCGTCGAGCGCTTCTCGAGCGCCGGCGCCGCGAAGGCCGAGCTCGACCACGTCGCCGGACGCGGTGCCGGCTGGACCTACTTCACGGTCACCGGGATTCCGGGAGCGCGCGGGTTCGAGTCAAGCCGCGGCCGCTACGGCGGACGCAACGTCGCCTTCACCGACGGGAAGTTCTACTACCTGGTCGGCGCGGGCTGGAGCCGCAGGAAGGCAGCCGACAAGGTGCCGCGCGCCGGCGTGATCGCCGCCGCGCGACTCCTCTACGGCCGCGTGCATGGGCACGCGATCCTCTAGAGCTCTAGGTCGTCACTGCGTTGTCGGTTGCGACGAGCTGCTCGCGCGGCGGCTCGAACGGGCGGCGCGTGTCGCGCGGCTCGCAGGCGTCCGTGCCGCAGCGTAAGCAGGTGCTGAACCGCTGGCCGTGGAAACCACGGCCGCGGTCGTACCACTCGAGGTGGCAGCTGGGGCAGGTCCAGCGGAGCACCGTGTCGCTGTTTTGATCAAGCATTGCTCTCATCTCCCTGGCGATCTGTGCGCGCAGCATGCACGACTCGCAGGCTTATGTGGTGCTCTATCAACGCCCTTCCTGGCCAAATAGTGCACGCGTCGAGCGGCCTGGACGAATCTACGAGACGACGCTGAGCTTCACGAAGCCGTAGCTCTCGAGCGCCTTCAGCAGCGCCAGGTGGCCGAACGCGGAGCACGGCGAGGAGAATCCGGTCGCAAGCGGCTCTTTGAACATCAGGTGGTGGGCCGCGAAGGCCTGGATCAGGCCGGTCTGCAGGTAGGCGCCGGTGCCGAGCACGACGACGTGCGCGCTCTCGAGGTTGCCGCGTCCCATCACGATGTCGACGGTGCGGTTGTCGTGGCGGTTCTCGCGCGGTGGCGTCGCGCCCTGCGCGGCGTCGGCGAGCTCGCCGAGGATCCGCGACTGCTCCTCGAGCGGCAGCGGCTTGAGCTTCTCGAAGTAGTCGCGCTCGCCGGCGACGACGCCGGCCATGATCACCGGGTCGAGGATCCCGCCGAAGGAGCGCACGTTGGCGATGTGCGGATGCTCCTTGAACCAGATCGGGTGCGGGAAGCCGCCCCAGGGCAGCGCCTTGTGGGTCATGATCGACCCGGGGATGCTCACGTCGAGGACGGTCATCGGCGGCCAGGTCACGTACTCGTTGTTCTCGAGGTAGATCGACTCGTAGACCATCTGGCCGTAGATCGTCTGCGCCGACCCGTATGAGGGGTTGCCCTTGAACATCGAGAGGATCTCGAGCGTGTCGATGCCCGGCGCGTTCTCGATCGCGATCATCGTCGCGATCTCAGCCGTCGCCGACATGTAGGCGGTGGCCGGGCCGAGCAGGAGGTTCGCCGCGGCGAACTTCTCGCCCCAGTCCTCCTTGGCGGCGCGCACCCACGGCGTCTCGCCGCCGGTGTCGATGTAGTGGCAGCCGGCTTTGAGCGCCGCCTCGACGACCGTCGGCGCGAAGCGGAAGCAGGGGCCGACGGAGTTGCAGACGACGCGCGCGCCGGCGAAGACCTCGGCGAGTGCGTCGACCTCGTGGGCGACCTCGACGACCTCGTAGTCGGCGGTGCCGATCCCCGGCACGCCGGCCATCACGTCCTTGATCTTCGCGCCGTCGCGGCCGGCGGCGATGAAGGGGACGTGGAACTCGCGCAGGAACTCGGCGATCAGGCGCCCCGAGAACCCGCTCGCGCCGTACAGGACCACGGGCCGCTTGTCAGTCACCTGTCTGCACTCCTCTCGTAGCGATTGTCACGACGCTACACCGCGCGCAGGACGGGAGTTCAGATCGCGGATGCCAGCTCGGCGAAGCTCAGAAGCGCCGCCAGAAGCTCGGTCGGCATCGAGAAGTTCGGCGAGTGGTCGGTCGCCAGCTCGACGACGTCGACGCACGGGTTCTCGCGGATCATGCGCTGCTGCAGCGCCGGCTTGATCGCGCGATCCTCGGTCGTGTGCACGTAGACGCGGCGGATCCCGTCGAGTGCTCCGGGCGGGATCGAGACCGGCGTGGCGAACACGGCGACGGCCTGGTCGCGGCCCTTCTCCTCGACCAGCGCGAGCTGTTCGGGCGTCGCGTACTGCATGACGTTGGCGGCGCCGCCGGGAGCGCGTTTGGCGACCGGCGGGTCGCCGACGACGGTGATGCTCGCCTGGACCTGATCGCCCGCCCCCTCGGGCAGCTGCGTGAGATCGAGCAGGCTCTGCCCGTCGCGCGGCATGAAGGCGGCGACGAACGCGAGCAGCGCGACGCGCTCGGGGAAGCGCGCCGCGGCCTGCGTGATCACCACGCCGCCCATGCTGTGGCCGACGAGGATCGATGGCTCGGCGGAGTCCTCGAGCGCCTCGCAGACGCGCGCCGCGCAGGACTCGAGCGTGACGCCCTCGATCGGCGTCTGATCCTCGCCGCCGCCCGGCAGGTCGATCGCCAGCGTCTCGTGGCCGTGGGACTCAAGCTCGCGCGCGATCTCGCTCCAGGCCCAGGCCCCGCCGAACGCGCCGTGCACAAGAACGAATCGAGCCATCGCCGTCTCCTCTCCGGGGTTTGCGCGGATTCTCCCACCGCCCTCCCGCGGCGGCTCAGAACGACGCCGCCGCTGTGCGCCGATACAGCACCAGAACCCCCGAAGCCGCTCAGTCGCCGGGCCGCGCGTAGACGGCGCGCCACCACAGCTCGGCGAGCACGCGCGCCGTCTCCGCGGCGTCTGAGCCGCCGACGACGACCTCGCGCACGACCTGCGCCTCGACCATCGCCAGGAGCGCGTTCGCCGACGTGCCGGCGGGGATGTCGGACGGCGCGATGCCGCGCTGCTGGTCGCCGCGGATGCGCCGAGCGGCGGCGTTTCGCAGGCGCATCACGTAGGGCTCCCACTCGGGCGGGATGCGGTCGAGGCGCCCCGACAGCTGCGCCGCGAGCTGGAGCACGGTCGCGTTGCGCCGGACCGCCTCGACCGTCGCCGTCAGCGCGCGGTGGAGGTCGCGGCGGGGGTCGCCGTCGCCGTCGAGGTAGGGCGCCGCGCCCTCGTAGATCTCAGAGAACGCGTGCTGGATCAGGCGGTCGATGACCGCGCGCTTGTTGGGGAAGTAGAAGTAGAGCGCCGTGCGGCTGACGAACGCGCGGCGCGCGATCGCGTCGATCGTGATCCGCTCGTAGGGCTCCTCGGCGAGGGCCTGGCGGGCGGCGTCGAGGATCGTGGCCTCGGTGTCGTTGCGGCGGCGGCTCGCGATCGCTGAAGGCTACGCCGCGGCGAACGCCAGGCAGGCGTTCTGCCCGCCGAAGCCGAACGAGTTCGACAGCGCGAGAGCGACGCCGGGCGCCTCGCGGGCGCCGTCTGTGAGGTAGTCGAGGTCGCAGTCGGGGTCGGGCTCTTCGTAGTTGATCGTCGGCGGCAGCAGGCCGCGGCGGATCGCCTCGATGCAGACGAGTGCCTCGGTCGAGCCGGCGGCGCCGAGCAGGTGGCCGATCGCCGACTTGGTCGATGACACCGGCGGGGCGCCGGCGCCGAACAGCTCGCGGATCGCGAGCGTCTCGATGCGGTCGTTGATCGGCGTCCCCGTGCCGTGCGCGGAGATGAAGCCGACCTCGGCCGGCTGCGCGCCGGCGTCGGCGAGCGCGGCTCGCATCGCGGCGAGCGCGCCGGCGCCGGTCTCATCGGGCTGGACCATGTCGAAGGCGTCGTTTGAGGCGCCGTAGCCGACGACGCGGCCGAAGACCTTGGCGCCGCGGGCGGCGGCGTGCTCCTCGCGCTCGAGGATCAGCACGCCCGCGCCCTCGCCCATCACGAAGCCGTCGCGGCGGGCGTCGAAGGGGCGCGAGACGCCGTCGGTCGAGAGCGCTCCCATGCGCCGGAAGGCGGCGATGCAGAGCGTCGTCATTGCCGCCTCGGTCCCGCCGGCGACGACGATGTCGGCCTCGCCGCGCTCGATCATCCGCATCCCCTCGCCGATCGCGTGCGAGCCGGTCGCGCAGGCCGAGGCGACGCTGAAGCCCGGGCCGTGCAGCCCGTAGCGGATCGCGACCGCGCCGGCGGCGGCGTTGGGCATCATCATCGGCACGAAGTTCGGCGAGACGCCGCGCTCGCCGCGCGCGAGGAACGACTCGCACTGCTCCTGGAGGGTGATCAGGCCGCCGACGCCGGTGCCGATCACGACGGCGACGCGCTCGGGGTCGCAATCGGTGAGCGAGGACTCCGTCGCCGCCTGCTCGGCGGCGGCGACGGCGAACTGGGCGTAGCGGTCGGTGCGGCGGGCGACGCGCGGGTCCTGATAGCGCTCGGGGTCGAAGTCGAGTGCGCGCGAGAAGCCGTCGAGGATCCCCGAGTGCCCGGCCGCGAGCGCGTCGAAGAAGGCGTCGGCGCCCTCGCCGAGCGAGGTCACGACGCCGCGGCCGGTGACCGCGACGCTCACGCCTGCGCCGACCCTTCGTTTGCCAGCCGCAGCGTCAGCCGGACGGCGTCGCCAACGCCGGTGATCGACTTCAGCTCGCCGTCGGCGATCTTGACGTCGAAGCGGTCCTCGAGCGCGGTGACGAGCTCGACGAGCTCGAGCGAGTCGATGTCGAGGTCGCGCCACTCGGTCTCCATCGTCGCCTCGCCCGCGCCGGGCACCTTCAGCTGCTCGAGCTCCTCGCGCACTCCCGCGAGAACGTCGTCTTCGCTCAGCTCTGCCATCAGCTCCTCCTTGTCGTTTTCATGTCTGGTTCGCCTTCCAGCGTGCGAGTCCCGCCGCCCAGACGAAGCCTGCGCCGAACGCGACCATGCCGACGAGCGCGCCTGGGTGAAGGAGGCCGTCGCGCTCAGCGGCCGCCAGCGCCAGGGGGATCGACGCCGCCGAGGTGTTGGCGGTCCACTCGACGTTGAAGCTGACGCGCTCGAGCGGGACGCCGAGCGATTCGGCGACCGCGGAGACGATCCGCGCGTTGGCCTGGTGGGCGACGAAGTAGTCGACGTCTGCGGCGCTGACGCCGTTTCGCTGCAGCAGGAGCTCGGTCGCCTCGGTCATCCGCGCGACGGCGTGGCGGTAGACCTGCTGGCCGGCCATGCGCAGCAGCGGCGTGTCGCGCTCGGCGAAGAGGGTCTCCTCGAGCGTCGCGTCGTAGCCGAACACGAAGCTGCCGATGCTCGGCTCGCGCGCGCCCGGTGAGACGACGACCGCGCCCGCGCCGTCGCCGAAGAGGACGGCCGTCGAGCGATCCTCGTGATCGGTGATCCGGCTGAGCGCCTCGGCGCCGCAGACGAGAACGTTGGTGGCGCGCCCTGACTCGATCAGCGCGGCGGCCTGGTCGAGGCCGTAGAGGAAGCCGGCGCAGGCGGCGTTGATGTCGACGACGCCGGCGTGGTCTGCGCCGATCTTGGCGGCGGTCGCCGGGGCGATGCCGGGGGTCAGGCGGTCGGGGGTGATCGTCGCGCAGATCAGGTGATCGACCTCGGCGCCGTCGAGGCCCGCGTCCTCGAGCGCCTGTGCGCAGGCCGCCGCGGCGAGGTCGGAGAGCGACTCGCCGTCTGAGAGGTGGCGGCGCTCGCGGATCCCGGTCCGGCGGACGATCCACTCGTCGCTGGTGTCGAGGCGCTCGACGAGGGCGGCGTTGGTGATCAGACGGCTCGGAAGGGCGGCGCCGATGCCCGTGATCGTCGGGGCGGGGCAGCCGTCGGGCGCGTGGTCCGGCGTGCTCATCCGAGGGCACAACACCCGATTTGGGGCCCGCGGTTACAGACTTTTGACACCTTGACGGGAAGTGTCAAACGGAGGGGGGCGCGGCTGGGGCCCGGGCGGGGAAGAGGTAGTAGATGGCGACGACCCCGCACAGGGCGAGGCTCGTCGGGGCGCTGACGAAGGCCAGGCCGATCGCCGTGGCGTAGACGAACAGGCCCTTCATGTTGCGCCCGATCAGGTAGCTGACCTGCTGCTGATCGACCCAGCCCTCGAAGAGGTCCCGCCGTGCACACCACAGGTAGCTCGCGAAGAAGGCGACGCCCATCGCAAACAGCGTCGCGGCGTAGAGCGCGGCCGCGGTGCGCTCATCGGCGCCCGGGTTGAAGTGGGTTGCGAGGAGGGTCGTCGGGAACGGCGTCAGCGTCACGAGCATCAGCAGCACGAGGTTGATCACCATCAGCGTGCGGTCGGCCCGCGCGATGTTGCGGAACTGGGCGTGGTGGTTCAGCCAGACGATCCCGATCGTCATGAAGCTGACGACGTAGGTCGCGTAGCTCGGCCAGAGCGCGCCGAGTTCGTGGGCGAGGTGGCCGGGGGGCGTGTGGCCCTTGACGGCGAGGTCGAGGACGAGCAGCGTCGCCGCGACCGCGAAGACGCCGTCGCTGAATGCCTCGAGACGATCTGTGGTCGGGTCGTCGGGGCCTTGCATCGCGGGTCCGAAGGCACGCTAGAGGGTCGCTCGGCGGAGGCCGCCGAGGGCCGCCCGCGATAATGGGCGCGATGGCGCAGACGAGCACGAGCGGGTCCTTCGAGCGCGAGGGGAGCGTCTTTCGCGACCGGGTGCAGGACGGGGCGCCGGCGGGGCGCTACCACCTCTACGTCGCCTCGGCCTGCCCGTGGTGTCACCGCACGATCATCGTGCGCGAGCTCCTCGGCCTCGGCGAGGCGGTCGGGATCTCCTACATCGATCCGATCCGCGACGAGCGCGGCTGGGCGTTCAC
>DATAWT010000028.1:0-1850 GCA_036267075.1 Solirubrobacteraceae bacterium | reverse complement strand
TCTGCTGCCGGCGCGGCAAGCCGACCTACTGCCACCGCTTCTTCGACTACAACTTCGCCGCCGAGCGGCCCGGCGACGCCTCGAGCGCGCTCTCGCGCGACGGCGAGCTGATCCACGCGCACTTCTTCGGCCAGTCGAGCTTTGCGACCGAGGCGGTCGCGCGCGACCGTAATGTCGTCTCGATCGAGAGCGCGATCCCGCTCGACGTCGTCGCCCCGTTCGGCTGCGGGATCCAGACCGGGGCGGGCGCTGTGCTGAACACGCTGCGCGTCCCGGCGGGATCGAGCATCGCCGTGTTCGGCACCGGCGCGGTCGGGATCTCGGCGATCCTCGCGGCGGTCATCGCCGGCGCCCAGACGATCATCGGGATCGACCTGCACGCGACGCGCCTCGAGCTGGCGCGCGAGCTCGGCGCGACCCACGTGATCGATGCCTCCTCGGCCGACCCCGTCGAGGAGATCAGGCGCGTGACGGGCTACGGCGTCGACTTCTCACTCGACACGACCGGCGCGCCGGCGGTGCTGCGCCGCTGCGTCGACTGCCTCGCGCCACTCGGCGTTGCCGGCCTCATCGGCGGCTCGGAGGCCGGCACCGAGGTCTCACTCGACATGACCGACCTGCTCGTCGGCGGCCGGACGGTGCGCGGCGTCGTCGAGGGCGACAGTGTGCCCGAGATCTTCCTGCCGCAGCTGATCCGCTTCTGGGAGCAGGGGCGCTTCCCGGTCGACCGCTTCATGCGCCACTACGACTTCGACGCGATCGAGGAGGCCGCGCACGACGCCGAGGCGGGGCGGACGATCAAGCCGGTGCTGCGGATGAGCTAGGCGCGCGGCGCCTTGCGTAGCGGCGCGCGAGCGCCGTCGCGGCGCTCGTCAGCCCGATCGCACCGAAGGTGAAGACGAACGGCATGAAGCGGACGTTGTCGCGCGGGGTGATCGCGAAGAAGGTGTCGAGCCAGGCGATCGCGACCAGTGCGATGACCGGCACCACGAAGGCCCAGCGACGCCGCAGCACGACGAGTCCGAGCAGGATCCCAAGCCACGCGATCACGGAGTAGATCTGGTGCTGGAGCAGGCTCGTCGTGCGCGCGAGCCCGCCGCCGCCGATGGAGTTGCCGCCGCTCCACGGATAGGACCACATGTTCCAGGCCTTCTTGATCAGCATGTGCGCGAAGCGCAGCGGCTTGCCGAGCATGTAGTGATCGAGATTGCCGAAGGCGGCGTCCTGCGCCGCCTGCTGGTTTGACTCGCCGGGGTGCTGCGCCTGGATCATCGCGAAGAGGCCCTGCGCGTCCCCCGGCGGGATGTGACAGAAGTCCTTCGGCAGCGACAGCAGCGCCCGCTGCGCGGCGTCGGGCCGGTGCGCCTTGAAGTAGCTGCAGACCTGCTTGTTGGTGATCTGGAGGTCGATGAACTGGTTGCCGCCGCCCGGTAGGTAGGTGCCGAGGTAGAGCGCATGCGGTCCGGCGTCGACGATCGGCGTGAAGCGGTGCGTGCGAATCGAGGCGTAGATCACGAACGGGGCGACGACGATGAGCGCGGTCAGCCCGTAGAGCAGGGCGCGGCCGAGCGCGGCGCGGCGGCTCGGGAAGCCGCTCGCGAGCATCCCGAGCATGAGCACGCCGACGGCGATCGCGTAGTCCTCGCGCACGAGGCCCGCCAGGCCGGCGATCACGCCGGCCAGGATCAGCGCGTGGTGGTCGCGTTTTCGCGCCCAGCAGACCGAGGCCACCATCGAGAGCAGCGCCAGGGCGCCGAGCGGCTCGGAGAGGTAGGTGCGCGTGATGTCGATCAGCGGCTCATAGGTCGCCATCAGCGCGACGGCGATCAGCGCGGCCCACGGCCCGGCGA
>DATAWT010000027.1:0-40954 GCA_036267075.1 Solirubrobacteraceae bacterium | reverse complement strand
GAACCCCGCCTGACGCGCGGCGCGACGGTACTCATGAAGAAAGTAGACGTGCTCGTTCCCCTCGTAGCAAGCTACGTCTTCGGCGTGCCGCCGCTTTGGTCGCAACGGGAACCGGAGCGGCTCATTGACCATCAACAGACGCCCGCCGGGTCGCAGGATGCGGTGCATTTCGCGCATCGTGCGCAGCAGATTCTCGGGATCGTTGTGGTGCATCGTTTGGCAGCAGAACACGTAGTCGAAGCTCGCGTCGGAGAACGCGGGGGCAAACATCGCCGACAGCACTCGCTCGAAGTACACCTCTCCATCGTCAAGGAAATAGTCGGCTGTGCGCAGGCCCTGAAGTTCAGTCGTCGCGATGTCGAGCGCGACGACCTCCAAGCCCTTACGCGCAAAGATGTTGCTCGCCCAGCAGGTGTTCGCCCCCACGTCGAGAAGACGGTCGCCGCGTCGGAACGGCACGGTAGTAAGCACGTAGCGCATCGCGCGCTCTTGTTCGACCCAGTAGCCGAGGTGCACATTGGGAAGTTGGCGGATTCGCTCGCGGTCCCAGCCGTCGGCGCGCATTTCTGTCGCAAAGCGCTCCAAACCCGCCGCTTCGCGCACAACGAAATCGGGGGGGTCGTAAAGCAAGTCGACGATCCCATCCTCGATCGAGCGATCCAGCCCGCACTCGCGGCACTGCAGGCTGCCCTCCCGGATTTCCACCGCGGTTCGGACATGAGCGTCCAGAGCAAAGGCCGCCACGGCATGGCAGCGGGGGCACCGCAGCAGATCAAGCAGAGACTCACGCATCAGCTGCGGCCCGCTAGCTGCAGTGCGGCGACACCATCGCCCATCGGACTCCGGGAGTCTCGCCGCCGGAGGGATGCGCGCGACGAGAGGCCGGAGAGGGGTCCAGAAGTCACCATGGTGCTCGGAGTGTCCCACGACGTTGCGTCGAGTCCTGCGCGAACGAGAGGCCCCGCGGACATGTCATGGCGCCGTCCTGCCACCTTTCGGTCAATAAGCCGAGCGAACAAGAGCGCCTAGCGAGTCGTGTTGAGCGCCAGCGGGGCCCCCCGGTCCCAGGAGCGTTGGAACTTGCTCAGAGTTCGTGCACCGCGCTACGCTGCGTTTCGGCATGGGGGGCTCTACTTGCGTAAGAGCTTGCGCGCTGGACCGATTCGGGTGAACGCGAGCAAGTCTGGGTTGGGCGCGAGCGTTGGCGTGCGGGGCTTCCGCGTCGGGAGCGGACCACACGGGACGTATATCCGTGCAGGTCGGGGAGGTGTGTATTACCGCTCGACTCTCGGTGGCAAGTCGCGTCGATCCGGAGGTTCGCCCCAGAGGCGGCTGGAGCCGGTCGCGGTTGACAGCGTGCCGATGGCGAGCGCGTTGGGTGTCCCGGTCGCTGAGCTGGTGCCGGTGGCAGCGGACGCGCTTGTCGCTGATCTCAACGCCGCGCGTCGGCGGCTTTGGCGACGTTCTGTTCCAGTGGTTTACGAACTTGAGGACGAGCACGCGGCGTGGTTCGACGCGCTGATCGCAGCGTTTGGTGATGTGGCTCGCGCGTCGGCGCTGTGGCGTGTCAACGCCTCAGGACGCGTAAGCGGCACGAATCAGTACAAGCGGAGCAGCGGTGTCAACGAAATTGTCCGGCGTGATCGAGCAAAGGCGCATCTATCTGGCCCACGCGTGTTGCGCACAAACATCGCTGTCCCGTCCATCGAGTGCGGTCGGCAGGGGCTGCACTTTCTGCCCGACCGTTTGCTCGTGCGCGACAACCGGTGGATGAGTGATGTCGGCTATTCAGCCGTGCAGGCCCAAGCCGGCACGACCCGGTTCCACGAGACGGGTCGCCCGCCGAGGGACGCTCAGCAGGTGGGCACGACCTGGCAGTTCGTGAACGTCAAGGGAGGGCCGGACCGGCGATACAAGAACAATCCAAAGATCCCGGTCCTGCTTTACGGCGAGGCGTCTCTGACGACGACGCGTGGCTTGCGGTGGATGCTCGAGTGTTCGGTCGTACAGCCTTTGGAGCGCCTCGTAAACCTCATCGGAGTAGCCCCCGAGTCCGTCGCCCCGGTCTCAGGACACGGACGCACCTGAGTTTGACCCCGCTCCCTCAGCGCGAGCCCGCGGAGCCCGATAGCTTCCGAAACGCGGGCCAATGACGTGCGTGCGGGACCCTTTTCCCGAGCCGAATCAGCGAGCAATAGTGCTGACCGAGGCCTGTGGCCGTGATCAGCTCCGAAACCGGAAGCCTTCGCAGGCCGGGCAGAATCTCGGTCGAGAACACGGCGGGGTCAGGCCGCTCACCGTCCCACCCCGCAACCGCGCGCTGGTGAGCCGCGTTCTTAGCGCCGCGGATCTCGCCGGCGCGGCCGCCGTGCGCAGGATCGCGCTGCTCGGCGCGCAATTGGGCGAGCACAGTCGCGGCTGAGCAGCGGGCCTTCGCCGCGTGAGTGGCGCTCTGGACGCGGCGACAGTCCTGACAGTAGCGGCGACGACGGTCCTCTAGAGGGGCGCCGCAGTCGCGGCAGCTCGAGGGCAAAGACAGGTGTCCGTCACGGGTCTGTCGTAACCCGCGTCCCGGTGAGCGTGAGTCCCACGCGGCTCGCTGGTTCGCGCGCGTAAGGGGCGTCAGGAGTGGCAGGCGCGCGGGGCTGCTTTCGGCGAGCGCGTGCGCGCTGCGTTCGACGACAGGAGCGGTGCGGCGTCTCCATGCGCTGAGCGTCATGGCGAGTTCGCGTGCCAGGCGAGGTTGGAGCCTGCAGGCTCCTTGACGGGTTTCGACGAAGTCGCTCGCAGCCATCGTGCGCTGGGTGATGAGCGCGAGGACGTAGCTGTCCACGAGCGGGCGCACGGCCTCCATCAGGTCCAAGGCGAGTGAGGCGCGGTCGCGCCGATCGGTGTGGAAGATGCCAAGGCCAGGATCAAGCCCGACGGCGTGACAGGCAAGCACGGTCTCTGCTTCGAGCAGCGCGTACAGATAGTTGAGAATCGCTCCGGCGGGATTTGTCGCAAGCCGCGGCCCACCCGACAGCAGCGACCCGCGTTGCCCGAAGGTTCGCCAATGCTCGGGGACCCTTGCGCCGCCGCGCGCCGAGAACGCGACGGGTAGAGGAGACCAGGCTTGCCAGTAGACATCCGCGGCCTGGGACTCTGCAAACAGCAGATCCTGCAGAGTTGCTGCACTCGCGATCTCGGTTAGCCATCGGTCGATCAGCGTCCGGGTGTCCGGTGTGTGCGGCAGCTCGTCGAGGACAGCTCGCTGGCCGGCCACCTTCTCGGTCAGCACTGCTCGCGCGATCTCTAGTCCGACGTCGCTAGTTGCGGCGAGAGCCTGGGCGCGGCGCAACGCTGCGAGGTCCGGCCCGGTAGCGACCGATGTCGCGAGCAGTTCGCCGTCAGCGTTGATGTGGAGGAGCGCGACACGCGAGTCATGCAGCCACCCCAGCGCTTCGAGGGTCACAAACCCGGTTCGCCCGACGACCACAAGCCGGCGAAGCTTGGACGTCACGCGGTGATAGCGACGGGTGTGGCGCTCGTCGCAGATCCCATCGTGCACGACGAGGTGCCGACGCTCGACGTAGATCTTGAGCCCGTAGCCCTGGGCGATGACGACGCCGTCGCGAGAGACGGTAACTTGAGGATGCATTCGGACCTCCAGTGTCCGGTGCCAAGCCCCCGGGCCGTTCGCGCGGCCGCGGGGGCAATTATTCAGGCTTCAATTGTCTCAGTTTGAGGCTGCCGCGGTCGAATTAGCTCTTTGTGTTCTTCCGGATGTGTCGTCGCAAACTGCTCTATGTAGTGACGCAGCTCGTGTCTGGTGGGCTCGGTTGGGTGGGGGTGTTCGCGTTTGAGATCTTCGATTAACTGATCCGGTAGCGTCGCAAGCAGAGCCGCGAAGGCTGTGAATCCCGGAGTCCATTCAACAGCCATCTCGAGGAACTCCTCGAGGTTGTCATGGCGCCACTCGCGCATGACAACCATGACGGGTACGGTTAGAGCGATCTGCGTGATGCTGGCGTTGCCAGCAAGGATCCACGCGTAAGCGATGCGATCTTGCTTCAGGCCCTTCAGAAACGCCCCGTACGCTCGTGCGAACGCGAAGAGAATTTTGGTGTCGTCGCGTCCTTGCTCAAGTTGGGCCATGGTGCTCGATCGGATTAGGGTCCGCATTCGGGAGAGCGTAAAGTTTGGGTACTGCTCAAGCGCGGCCGAGACGCCACCGTCCTGGTTGGCGGCTCCTGTATATGGGTCATCGAGGAGTGTGGTGACGCCGGCTACCTCGAGGACGCGCGCGCCCTCTTCGGGCGAGCTTGGCGCACCGGTTAGCGGCAGTAGCACGGCCTCGGTGAAGAAATCGGCGAGGCGTTCACGAGCGAAGCGATAGCCGATCGCGCCGCGCTTCTGTAGTAGCTCGTATTGCTCGTCGAGACGGCCGCGAAGCTCTCGAAATGCCGGAGAACTCTTGGCGTGACCCGCCGCCCAGTTGGCGGCACCAAGCGCAAGGTCGAGCGCGTCACTAACTCGGCCTCCGCCGCGCTTGCGGACCCAATCATCGAGACCGTCTACGAGCGATAGCAGCTGCTCTTTGACCTTCTCCTCCGAAACGACGTACTTGCCATCGATGAACATCGCCAGGAACGCCTTCTGGTAGGTGCCGTGCTCAGCTAGCAGCGCGAACGCCTCGATGGCTTGCTCTAGTTCATCATCGGCGCGGATCGAGCGCGACCCCCGGGCGTGGCCCAGACCCGAGCGTTCGCTGGCGAGCATCCCTGCCTGACGCGTACGCTCGAGCTTCCGCTCGATCGCGCCTTCCTCGCCGCGCTCACGCAGCTTTGCGGCGAGCGCAGCATCAGCTGGATTCGGCTCTCGCGGCACGCGTAGAACTACCCGCGCAAACCGACCTCGGCGGCCAGCGGCGCCTTCATCGTGCGCCTCCAATCGACGAGGAGGCTTGCATGACTGACGACAACGAACACCATCGCGACCATGGTACGGGCAGCTACCTCTCGGCCGAGGCAGTCGCGGCGGCGGTCGGAACGTCTCTGCCGCGGCTGAGGATCTGGCTGCTGCTCGCCCACGAATTTGGCATCCGCGTCGAGCGGCTCTCGCCGCTACTGCCACTCGCCGCCCAGCGGCTCACCGGCGAGGGATCGGCGGCCCGCAGCCTGCGGTCTCGGGAGCGGCTCGTCTTGACACCCGCCGGCATTGAGCCTGCCGAGTGCGACGATCCTGACGAGCACGCGCTCATCGACCGGCACTTGGAAGCTGTTGCCCTGGCGGCGCTCACGGGCGACGATCGCGCGCTGCGCCGCTTCGTCGGTCGAGCTGTACGGGGGGTCGAGCTGGCGGCGGACTTAGTCGAGCTCCAGCGCTGGGCGCACGCAGCCCTCGACTCAGAGAGGAACGGCTGATGCCGCCGGTGATGCGGATGCGCATGCTGACGACGACTGGTTTGCGTGTCCTGAACGTGTTGGCTGACTCGCAGGCTTCATCGTTGATCGGCGGGCATTGGAACGCGCTCAAGGTGTTCCGGGATACCGGCGAACACTCGCTGCTTGCTGGATTCCGCAACGTGTCGATCGGTGTCCAGACACCGAACGGGTTTCGACCGTTGGCGACGTTCGAGGCCGACTTGAACATGATCCGAAGCTGGGCGCGCTCCGGCGACCTGGATATCGACGATCCCTACGAGGAGCTCGACGGCGGGCGCTGATGCGCGGCCCGGATCCGATCGGCGCCGACGGCCGGCGCGCTCGCGCCCGGCGTAGCGTGCCGGCAGGCGCCGTCTGTGTGGCGTGCGGCGAGAATGATCCGCGCGTGCTGCAGGCGCACCACGTCGCCGGCCTGGAGAACGACCGCAAGCTTACGGTCGTGTTGTGCCTCAACCACCATCATCTGAACACACTGGGCCAGCTTGATCTCGGCGTCGAGCGCAGCCGTGATCGCGGACGGCACGAGGTCGAACGACTAGTCAATCTCCTACGCGGGCACGCAGGTTTTTTCACCGAGGATGCCCGCGCGTTGACGGCAGCGGCCGATGGACTCGAGACGTTTGTGCGGATGCTTGATACACACTGCCCATCGTGGCGGGAGATGCCGGTAGCGGACTGAGTGAGCTTGATGTCGCGGTTCGCGCGTGGGCTATCCGGGAGACCCTGCCGGACGATGATTCGAGGGGAGCACGCACAGGCACGGCAGCGCGGGTGCCGGACGCGTTTCTTGTTCTGGACACGGAGACAACGATCACCGCGGACCAGCGGTTGCTCTTTGGCTGTTGGCGCTATTACCGCACCCGTTGGGTCGCCGACAACGCGATCGAGCTTTCATGGGTCGCTGAGGGACTGTTTTATCCCGACGACCTCGCGACCTGGGATCCCGACGGCTACGAGATCCTGCGTCGCTTCGAGCATCAGCGGCTCGCGGTCGACACGCGCGATCTCGATGCGAACCCTCGCCTGAGCCTCCAGTCCCAGGACGAGTTCCTCAAGCGCACACTGTGGATCGCAGCCAACCACGCGCGCGCTGGAATCGCCGCGTTCAACTTCCCATTCGACCTTTCTCGGGTCGCGCGTGGTGCGGGCGAGACTCGTCACCGCTTGCCGCGCGGCGACGAACCGGCCAGGGCACGTGCGCGGCGCCCATCGGTGCTTGACGGGGGGTTCTCGCTGATGCTCTGGCCCTACGCGAAAGACGGCCGCCTCGTACAGAGCCACTACCGGCCGGTGCTCGCGATCCGCAACATCGACTCAAAACGCGCCTTCAAGGCATTCAAAGCAGCCGAACGCGTCGATCAGGCCGACCAAGCGCCCGACGACCCCGACTCGATCGACCCTAGCCGGCCGTGGAAGTTTCGCGGCCACTTCCTCGACGTGCGCACGCTCGTGTTCGCGCTCACCGACCGCGGTCACAACCTCGAATCCGCATGCGACGCGTTCGACGTGCAGTACAAGAAGCGCAAGGATAAGCACGGGACGATCACGCCCGAGTACGTTACCTACTGTCGCGAGGACACCGAGGCGACAGGCCAGCTCCTCGAAGCCGCGCTTAATGCCTTCCTGCGGCACCCCGTGCCGCTGCAGGCAACCCGCGCCTATTCTCCGGCGACGATCGGTAAGTCATACCTGCGCGCGATGAACATCAAGCCCCCGCTGGCGCGGCGCAAGATCGACCCGCGGGTTCTCGGCTGGTCGATGAGCGCCTACTACGGCGGACGCGCCGAATGCCGCATCCGCAAGACGCCAGTCCCCGTCGTCTACTGCGACTTCCTCTCCATGTACCCAACCGTCTGCAGTCTCATGGGAATCTGGAAGCTCCTCACCACCCGCCACGTCCGGATCGACCAGAACGCGACGACCGAGATACAACAGCGCCTGGACAACCTCGACACCGACGCGTGCTTCGATCCTCCGCTCTGGCCACAGCTCGTCGGCATCGCCCAAATCAAGCCGGACGGCGACATCCTTCCCGTCCGCGCCCGCTACAGCGGCGGACAGAGCTGGCAGATCGGCATCAACCCGCTCAAGTCCCAGGAGCCGCTCTGGTACACAATCGCCGACCTCGCCGCGTCAAAGATCCTCACCTGCGGGAAGACACCCCAGATTTTGAAAGCAATCACACTCGCGCCGACCCTCGCAGCGGCCGTCGGGTTGCAGCCCGTCAACTTGCTCTCGGAGATCCCGGTCGACCCCACCGATCCCGACGCAGACTTCTTTCAGCTCGTCGTCCAGGAACGTAAACGCCTCGAGACCGAGCTCGGTAAGGATGACCCACGGGCACGCGGCCTGAAGGTACTCGCGAACGCAACGAGCTACGGCATCTACGCCGAAATGACTCGCCACGAACTGCCCAACCGCCGACGTGACGAGGTCACCGTCTACGGCAGCCGCGACAAGCCCCACACGGCCAGGATCAACACGCCCGAAGACCCGGGCGAGTTCGCGTTTCCACCGATGGCCGGCGCTATCACCGGCGGTGCGCGGCTCATGCTCGCCCTACTCGAACGGTGTATCACTGACCAAGGCGGTAGCTACGAGTTCTGCGATACCGACAGTATGGCCGTCGTCGCCACGCGCACCGGCGGACTGATTCCATGCCCGGGAGGGCCCGACCAACTCGACGGCGCCGACGTCGTGCGCGCGCTCTCCTACCGCCAAGTCGACGCGATCCGCGACCGATTCAGAGGCCTGAACCCCTATCGAGGCGCTCTCGCTGGCGAGTCGATCCTCGAACTCGAAGACGAGAACTACGCTAAGCCCGAGACGCGCCGCCATCGCCGGCAGCTCCACTGCTACGCGATTAGCTCCAAACGTTACGTCCTCTACAACCATGAGTCGGGGCGGCAACTCGCATTACGTGGGCACACCGCTGTCGATGACGACACCGACAGCCCCGACCAGGACGAACCGGCGCTGCGCAAACCCTCGGAACACGGACTCGGACAGCTCCTTAACCCAATCGACCCAGACGACGAAAGCCGCGACTGGATCGCTGAAAGCTGGCAATTCATTCTTCGAGGACACGCCGGGCGCCCCGACGCAGAGCCCGACTGGCTAGACCGATCGGCAGTTGCGCGCACAGCTATCACCAGCCCACGACTGCGACGGCAGTTCCGGACTCTCAACCGCGGCAAGTCCTACGACCACCAGATCAAGCCATTCAACTTCCTACTCGTCACGTTCATCGACATCCTCGAACGACCAGCCGATGAACGCCACATCGTTCTCATCGCCTCCTACGAGGCGAACCGCAACCGGTGGCTCGGCATGTGCTGGACCAACCGTTACTCCGGTCGCACCTACCACCTTAGTCTCGAGCCCTCAGAAGGTCGCGAACGCGTCGGCATCGTCACGCCCAAAACCTATCGCGACATCCTGAATGGCTACCGTGCCCACGAGGAGTCGAAAAGTCTCGCTGCGAGCGGCGTGCCCTGCGAGCCGCTAACGGCGGGTCTGCTCCGGCGCCGCCCGGTCGTGACGCGTGCCGTCATGCATATTGGCAAGGAAGCCAACCACCTGGAGGACACGTTAGCGGGGCTCATCGTCCAGGAGGACGAGAGGACGAATACGTACGACGATGCGGCGCAGAGGCACTTCTTTGACCATGTCGTTCCAGTATTACGGGAGCGGCTTGGTATACGTGAGACGGCTCGACGTACTCACATGAGCGTGGCGGCTGTTCACAGTGTACTTGCTGGCGGTGCTTACCCGCGAGCAGCCAATAGACAACGCTACTTGGCAGTGGCCGCCGACTTGAAGCGCACCTAACCGCGCCGAATCACGACGCATTCTCCTTCGCACTCGAGAATCCGCTCCGGAATACCGGGGATGGGGTGTGGAGGAGTGGTCAGGTGGCCGAGAACACGGCGCGCGGGCTCGGCGCGGGCTCTCAACGCCTCCTCTACGGTTGCGACCGCGACGTCAAACGGCGACGGAAATGCGGTCTCCGACAGTCCGTCCGCAAAGCGAAGCGGTTCGAGTCTCTGGTTTCGTCGTGTCGCGTCGATCACGTCGTCGGCTAGGACTTGCGAGTAGGCTCCGACCTGCCACTCTCGCCCGCATCGGTCAAGCTCGGGGTGAGTATCAGCTACCACGACCTCGTTCTTGTCTTTGCACCATTCGAGAAGCTGCTCCTGCGTGGCGTAGCCCTGCCCACCAACGGCGCAAAACGCAAGAGAGGCCGGGGACGCACCCAAACCAGCGACGCAGGGCGCAAGCACATTTTGATCAAACACGTTCGTGGTTTGCGTAAGAAGATCAACCTGTTTGGTCGCCCACTCGATCATCTCCTTTCGCGGAAGTAGCGCAACACCACTACTGCGGGCCGCGTCTGTTCCATGTGCGACTACAACGCCGGCGATCCTCGACAGTGACGAAACGTACAGCCCGCCCGCAGCGAGCGCGCCGTGGTTGCCCCGCGGATCCAAAGCGATGCGGGCGACCACCGCGCCGTCGGACGTTTCGACGGTGCGCAGAGCCGACGCAAGGTATTGCCACAAGCCGTCACCGGCGCGCTGGGTCGCAACTCGCGCGAGTAGAACGTCTCCATCTACACTAAGCCAGTCGCTCGCGCCCACCAACGGCACGCTGCCAGAAGCTGAGTCGAGGCTCAAGCTCACTTCAAGCGACGGACACAGGCGGGGAAGAAGCGCCGCTAGCTCTCCATCGAGCTGCTCCGGCGTCTCAATTAATGCCACGAAGCCTCGGGTGCCCCATAGCCGCACGCGGGTGCCGGGAGATGCGTGTCGCTCGGCGAGCCCTGCCCGCCGCAGGAGTGGACGCCCGGTTAGGCCCGCTTCGAACTGAAGGACCCACGTGTCTGCGCTGCTAACCCCCCGGGAGGTGACCGTGACGCGGTCGGCCCACATGAAGATGCTGAAGAATCCAATCCCGAAGCGACCCGTGGGCGTGAACCTACTGGCTGCTAAGCCGGGAAGGATGGACGAAAGCTCTTCTGAGTCCCAGAGCGAGCGCCCAAAGTCAAGTAAGGCACCGCTCAGAACTTCTGGCGCCATGCCGATACCGTCATCCGCGACTTCAATCCACAATCCGTGCTCGTCCCGCCCGCAGCGGACAACTACTTCACCGAGAAACCCTGGCTCGAGAAACGAGCGGGCGCTGACAGCGTCACAAGCATTTTGGATCAACTCCCGCAGAGGAACGTGGTCGTGGCCAAAGCCGTAAAGCGCGTAGCCGCCGATGCGTGAAACAAGGCGCGCGACATTGGACACCTCGACCCGTGCATCTATAGGAACCCAGTCCGTAACGGCGACGAGCTTGGCGAGCCTTAGCGGGTCCTCCACCCCGCGGACGGAGCGGGCCGCGAACCGAGGGAGCCCGTTGTCGTCTAGGAGCGAATCAACGGAATCGAGCTCTTTATCGACGATGCGGAGCGCTTCTAGACACAGCCACCATGCGTTTGCGGCCTCCGGGGGGAAAGGCCGGCTCGATGTGAACTCGACGCGGTCGGCTACAAGGCGGGGCTGCAGGAGTCGCTCCTGGAAGGTCCAGTGGAGCGTTGCGAGGGGGCCAAGCTCGCGACCAAGCCTGGACCACTGTGGGGCACGGTCAGCACTGAGATGGAGCACGTCGGCACACCGCAAGATGGCAGCGAGAAGCAAGGGTCGCAGCGTCCATGTGTCCGGCATGCCCGGTGCAGCGCCGAGGGCCGTCGGCAGAACGTTTGGGAGCTGATCGACGTCGAGCCAGTGTGATCCTGCGATCAAGCCGACGATGTGGCCGTACGCAGCCCGAAGCGCCTCATCCGCGATTAGGTACAGCGTCGTCCCGGAAACCTCCCACGACACAAGCCCCAGTTGGTCGGCTTGCGCCGCGTGGTGGGCGCGTAACACCGACTGATCCGCATGTAGGAGGACTTCGATGTCGGCAGCCTCCGCCTCGCCCGGCGAAGGTACGTGACCGAGTCGCTGCCGAAGCTCGATGGCGACTGCATCCGCCCAAGCGGATTGCTCTCGAAGCGCTTGGCGCCCGGCTGGATAGGCCGCAACGGCCAAGCCGAGATCGTGAAGTAGGATAGCGGTGCCGAGGACGAAGATCTCCGGAGGTGTGAGATACACGGCATCCCCGACTACGAGGTCGACGAGCGGCCACAACGCGTCAAGATGAGTCACGTTGTGCACCGTGAACTCCGGCAGATCGACAGCGATACGGTCGGCTAGTTGAGCTGCCCGAGAACGTATTCTGCGTAGCTCGACGCGCAGCAGTTCGCGCTCAGCGATGTTGGGATCGCCGGCAGGCCCGGTTAGCTCGGAGGCGAAGCGACTTGCAGGTATCCAGGCCAAGAGGTAGAGCCTTCTGCCAGGAACGAAGCCGAGGGCCGTGGGAACTCGTGATCATTTCTCACGAGGGACACGCCGTCAAGCCGGCGCGCGTCTACGCAACCCACCCGAACGAGTTTTCATCGCGGGGTATGCCGCGTCCATATCTCGGCGTAGCCGACGGCGCGCGTCCGGCGCGTCGGCGATTATCGGAGTGATGGCGCCGCAGCCCAGCAGCACCACGACACGAGCAGACCTGCCGAAGCCCTACCACGAGGGCCTCGAGCTATTGCATGCGTTCTACGGCTTTGACGACCCCGAGAACGAAGACGACCACCTCGCCATGGCCGTGGACTTTCGGAGGGACACCACGCGGCTCGTGATCTTCAATTTTGCGCTAGCGATTGAGGATGTCCTGAAGAGCCTGCTCTACTACCGGCTGAATACAAGTCGGGCGGTCACCGCGGCGGCGACCAAGCGCTACGTGCAGGATATGGGCACGCACGACGCGATCGCCCTCGCTGCGCGACTGAAGATCGTCAACAAAGACCTGTATCGGAGCCTGGTTGATCTAAATCGCCTCCGAAATAAGGCTGCGCACGAATGGCTGCTTGATTCCTACCGCGTTGTCAGGCTTGGCGCTGGCAGCAAGCGGAAGCGTACTTACCGCCTGGAATGGTTGGGCACTCGCTTGACGCCTGAGCGTATGAAACACGAGTTCATCCCGTTCTACGGCGATGTGTATCTCACGCTGTTCGCCGCCTTCATTCGTCGTCGCTTTCCGGCCGAGCGGGGTTCCCGTTCCGCGCGTGCGTAGTCAGACCACCCGGGCGTTCGGTTTCAAAGCGCCCTTGCGACAACAAATGGCGGATAGCGCCCGCTTTCCATGCAGGGTTCGGTTTCAAAGAGCCCTACGACAACAACAGACGGCTCGCAATCGGCGCTATTACACGCCAGGGTGTTCGGTTTCAAAACGCCTTACGGCCTATCCCGTCGGGATTTAGGGGGAAGGCCCCGGCGGGCCGTCGCTACCGGGGAGCCGGCAGCCGGACCTACCCGGGGTAGTGCCCGTCGCGATACAAGTAAGCGCCGGAGTGAGCGGCAGGGGGGCCATCCCGGCGTCAGATTTTGCGACCGGCTCCTCAGGGTCCGGCCGGGTTAGATCCCCAGCGGCTGTTGATGCGACTGGCGATGTCGTAGTCGTAGACCAGGAGCCCGTAGGAGCCGTCGATCGAGAACTTTGCGGCTGGCGGGCCGAGCTTCTTCGGCACGCCGCGCAGGAAGTACGCGTGCCTGTAAGTGAGTAGGAAGCTACGAGTGTGTGGTTGGACCCGGTAGAAGGCAGAGAGTGAGGCGCTTGGGAATCGGCAGAGACCCGTCTTGCAGGTCATCACGGGATAGACCGACACGTTGAACTTTGAGTCGAGCGTCAACGGCGCCGCGTTCCAGTAGTCGCTGTAGCCGTAACTGACATGTTCGCGGCCTGCAAGCGACGTGACTGCGGCGGCGACGCGCGTGAAGCTGTTGCTCTGGGTTGTGTTCAGTGTTGCTAGGGAAGCGAGTCCGTTCAGGCAGTAGATGCTTGCGGCGATCGTCACGGTTGCGATCACCAGGCGGCGGCGTGCGAGCAGTGGAATGAGGGCGGCGAGAGCAATCGGTACGCCGACGAGATACCGCTGGCTAGTGTCGCCTTGCGGCGCGGTCGACATCACAAACGCCGCGCTGATCAGCAGGCTCGATAAAAACCACGCGGTCACGTAGGCCGTGCGGGCCGGGGAGTTGCCGGCCGCGCCCCCGTCTCGAGCGAATGTGGTTTCGAACGAGCCGGGGAAATTACGCAGGCCGGCCAGAACGGCTGCCACCGCGACGACCGCGAGGCCCGCGGCGAGCGCCGAGAGCACGGTCAGCGCTACCCCGCCTACGTAGCCACCACCGGCGAGCGTCCAGATGGCCTGGACCCACTCCCAAACGTGCACGTGAATCGAGCTCAGCGAGGCGAGATGAATCGGATCCCAGCCCGTGCTGTACACGCCGTGCGCGTGCATCAAGCTCGGGCGGTCAACAACTGTTTGTCGTCGCGGTACCCAGGGCTCTCATCAAACGTGGGTACACGGCGAGCCCGCACTGGCGAAGCACGGCCGGCAGCACAGTTCGAGCGCTCCACTGACGCCACGTCGGCGTCGCTCGGGTAGGCCTTGTGGCCTGTCAACCGCGAAGGCGCCGGGGCTTGGGCCGCGGGTGCGGGCGTGGCGATCGCGGATACTGTCGCGATGGCGACCGCAGAACAGACGTGGGTGCTGACGGGAGCCGCCGGGCGGATCGCTAGCACCCTGCGAGCGGGCTTGGCGGGCCAGGTGGCGCGGCTGCGACTGGTCGACGTGGTGCCCGTCCCTGCTGCGCACGAGCGAGAGGAGACGGTTGTCGCCGATGTCCGCGATCAGCGGGCGATGGTGGCTGCGCTCGCAGGAGCGCACGGGGTGCTTCACCTCGCTGGAATCGCGGACGAGGCCGACTTCCACGATCTCGTCGACGTCAACACTGTTGGCACTCAACACGTTTTTGAGGCTGCGCGACGCAACGGGCTCGATCGCGTCGTGTACGCAAGCAGCAATCACGTCACCGGCTTCTATCCGACGAACACAGTGGTCGACCCCGCCATGCCGCCGCGGCCAGACAGCTTCTATGCGGTGAGCAAAGCCGCCGGCGAGGCTCTCGGGCAGCTGTACGCCGATAAGTTCGCTCTGTCGGTGGCGAGCGTCCGGATCGCCAGCTTCCAAGAGCGCCCGCAGGATGAGCGCCAGCTGAGTACCTGGCTGAGCCCTGCTGACTGTCTTGCGGCGTTCCTAGCGGCGATGACGGCGCCAGGGCTGACCTACTCGGTGTTCTACGCCGTATCGCGCAATACGCGCCGATGGTGGGACCTGTCCGCCGGCGAGGCGCTCGGATTCGAGCCGCGTGACGATGCCGAGCGCTACGCGGCGAACGTGCACGTCGCGCCGTCGGGCCAGTCCGATGGGCGCCAGGGCGGGGAATACGCCTCGCCCGCCTTCACCCTCGCCCGGCAGCGCTGACAGTCGCACACGGCAGCGCACTAGCCGCAACCGTCGGGGCTTTCAGGCCTCCGGCGCAGAGAGTTGTGGACTCGGCGTGCGAGGACCCTGATTGTGTAATCGTCGCCGTAGTCGTTCAACAGTGAGCAGAGCATCAGCGCGTTACGCGACGCATTCTCGAGAGCCGGCGACTCGCAATTTCGTCGACTTTCCGCTCTCTTGACGCAACGCAGCCTGCGCGATCCGCTGCCTCATATATCGTCGCGCGTAGCGCAACCGAAGGTTCACGAGAGAGGGCCGGACACCCATGAGAGACAAGCGTGGCGCGCATCGTCGGTTGCCTTCACTGACCATCGGGCGGTGGCTCGGGTTACTGTTGGCTGGCAGTATTGGCGCGGCCGTACTTTCGGCTCTCGTGCGCCGGAACCATTCGATCCGTGATCCTCGACTCGCACCGCCCTTCCCAGTCGCGCATGTCAGGGCTATGCACGCAGTATGCGCTGATCCACATGACGCCTCTCAACGGATTGCTCGTGCCATGCCGAGGAATCGGCGGCTCTGGCCGCGGGCATTGGTGCTCCTAGCGGTGGTACTCGGCGCCCTGTGGGGGACCGTTGGCATTGCCTCGTCAGATTCCTCAGCCGTGACTTACACGGCGACGGAGACGATCCCGGTACCCCCGGCGTCGTCCTACTCAGGTAGCGGCGGAGGAGACGGTTGGGCTCTGGCTATGACGCCCACGGCTGTCTACAACGTGTTTCATCACTCTGGGATTCTGCAGGTGGCCTGTCATCTTCAGTCCGACGCGTCGTCCTGCTGGAGTCCTCGAACGGTCACGGATGCCGCCGGCGACAACTTTGCAACCTCCGGCCAACCCGGCCTTTATATGAACCAAAGCACTGCTCGACTATACGTCTATGCCACGCGCGCGAGCGACGGCACGGGGGGCGTTGTGTGTATCGATACGACGGTTGCTGCGACCAGCTCAGATCCCTTCTGCGGGTTCACCGCATTGACCCCCGTGGGCGAGGCGCCGCTTGGCGAGACTTCCGCTGCTGGGATCAGCGCCATCAGCGATCCAGTGTTGGTGGGTGCCGACTGGTATGCGTTCAACTACGTAAACGGCGCCGGCGTGTCCGGCGCCGAGAACGAGCTTTTGTGCTTCGACGTCGCGACTGCGTCGGCGTGTCCGTCGCAGCCCTTCGCACTTCCTACGGGCGGCGGGTCTATTACCGCCAACGACTATCCGCCTCCAGCGGTCAGCGCCGTCGGCTCAGAGGTGATCGTGCCGATCACCGTGGGCGGAGGGAACGAGCTGACGTGCTGGGGTGCTACCGCAACGCTAGGCTCCTGTGGCGGCACTTGGCCGATCGCCGCGCCGGGATATGACTCCTCGGCTGGAGCGGCCTTTCCGCTTCTTGACGCCACCGGCGAGATCAGTGGCTTTTGCCTGCCGATGGGCACCGATCCCTGCTTCACCCTGGCCGGCGGCCCCGTGCCTACGCCGCCGACCTTGCCTGATGCTGTTCCTGCCTCGTCTGGTTGGAACGGACCAGCGCTCGTCCTAGGCCCGCGTGTGTACGTACCGAACGGCAGCACCGATCAGGTGTACTGCTTCGACTACAGCACGCAAGCCGAATGCGCGAACTTCCCGAAAGCATTCAACAACCTCGGGCTTCTGTATACGGTCAACGCTGATCCGCAGCGTCCGACGTGCATCTGGGTCAACTCCGATAATGGCCCAGGACAGATTCAAAACTTCGATGCGTATACGGCTGGAGCGTGTGGGCAAGGGCCGATTCGCGTTCTCGCATCGAGTTTTGTCGTCCCGTCGGCGGCGTGCACCCCGTTGAGCTACACCTCGCTCCAGGTCACGGCGCCTGCACCTTCGACATACACAAGCGGCACGGTCGCAGTTGAGGACGGAGACGGGACTCCAGTACCGACCGTTCCGAGCCAAACGCTCGATAACACAGGTACGGCAAGTCTCGCCGGGCTTGCGCTCAATTCCCCGGTTGGACTACCACAGTTCCTTATAACCTTGGCTGGCGAGCAGGGCACGCCGGGCTCGGTCGTTGTCCGCCTGACGTGGACGGGCGCGAATGATCCGTCCTGCGTCGGCCCTGGCGCGTCGGTGACCGCGCCGATAGCGTCGGCGACGGCCGCGACATGGGCTGGATACGTTGACACCAAGCCCCCAACCAGCGCCGCTGTGTCGACGCGCGTGACGCTGCCGCGTTTCACGTGTGACGCCGTCGGTTCGGCTTCGTTCTGGGTCGGCTACGACGGCTGGCGCAACAATACGGTCGAGCAAGACGGCGTTAGCGCGGTTTGTGCTGGTGTGAATCGCGCGCCGACGTACCAACTGTGGTACGAGCTGTATAAGGGCAACTGTATTGGGTCGTCGTCGAGTTGCTACGGCTTGTCAGTCGGTGGCGTGACGATCGGTCCGTTGTTCGATATTCACGAGATCCCAGTGTCGGTCCCGGTGAAGCTAACCGCCGGAGACGCGGTGGATCTCTTTGTCGACAGAGTAGCGGGAGCGGACTTACGCGGCGGTGGGGGCGCGGATTTCGGCATTTCGGTTTACAACGCCAGCGGAAAGCGTCTTGCGCCCGCCTGGACAAAGCCAGTGCCGGATCCTCCATTGTTTAACGCGACGTACAGCTCAACGGAGTGCATCGCAGAATGGCCGTTGGGACCCCCAGCGATGCCGACCTTTGGGAAGACTCTTTTCACGAACTGCTCGGTCATCGACGACGCCACGTCGGACGCCGATTTGCTGAAAGTAGATATGACCCCCAATTTGGGAGTCGCGGGCATCGTCAAGCTCGCTTCGACGAGCGATATCGCCCGAAACGCCAACGGTGAGAACTCCTTCACCGTCTCGGACCCGCCGGTGCCCGGTGAGTGAGGAGCCCGCCGCCCGCGGACCAGGCTTGACCGTGATCGATGGGTGACGGCGCGCGCTGATCGCGTCGTCGACTAGCGACGCCAGAACGCGAGCCGCTGCGCCGAAGCGGTGAGGATGTCGGCCCAGGCGATCTGCGCGTCCGAACGTTGCGAGATCGCCTCGAACGGACTGAACCGCATCTCAGCGCCGGTGCCGAGCGCGATCGTTCCGTCGTCCTGGCGCGTGCCGTTCACAAAGATCCAGCCTCGCTCGATGCGGGGTCCCTCGCTCATCACGCGAGCGTACCCGATGGTCTGCCGCATCGAGCCACCGCCAGCGGCCGCCGCGTCGAGACGTCAGGAATCACGCGCTGGCGTGATTCAGGAGCTGCTGGCAAGGAGAAGCAGATCCAGGAACGCCAGGCACGTACAGGCGAGCGTCAGTCCGAGCACGATCACCGTCCGAGCGCGCTCGGCACGCGCCGGATCATGGCCGCGTGTCCCGGCGGCTTGTCCCGGATTGCCGCCGGAACGCTGCTTCTCTATGCGGACGTCATATCCACTCATTGCTTGCCGCGGCATGCCCCGCGGCTGGCGTGTCGGAGTACGGCGCGCCCCCGAGCGCCACATCGGTGAGCCTGTCCATCAATCCAGACGCGGAACGGCTCGGCGCGAGAAACTCGAACACGGCGAGCGCTTGGCGGACCAGCACCAGAACCACGAGCACGAACGCCATCACCCACGCTGTTTGGTCGAGGTGATGCCCAAGCTTGATCTCGATCGCCGCCACCGTCAGGGCAATCAGCACCGGGATCACCGGAGCGACCAGCGACGCGAGTGACGGTCGCTCGTCCGCGCGCGTGGGGACCGCGGCGTCCGCCGGCTGCGCGGCAAGGCCGGCCAGGCCGACGCCGAGATATGCGACGACCCAGCCCGTGTCGAGGAGGCCGGGGCTGTTGTAGGTACCCGCCGCCGTCATGTAGGTGAAGGTGCTGTCGGAAACGGCCATCGCGAGCAGGGCGCCCAAGAGCCACCACAGCGACACGCGGTCGCCCGCGGTCATGCCGCGAATCGCAAGGACGATGAAGAACGCGATCACGATGTCGCCAAACGGATACGCGACGGCGACAACCCCAGACCACTTGGTCAGATCGGTGCTCTGCCACAGCGAGTGAAGGCCGAGCGTCCAGCTGATGAACAGCAGTGCGGTCGCGAGCAGAAGACCTTCAAGCAGCGATCGGGCGCGGCGTCGTCCGCTGGCGTGCAGAGCGGGATGAAGGACGAGCGCGGCCACCGCGAGCGGGATCGCCCCCAGGTAGCCGACATCCGCCCACGACGGGACCGGTACCGCGACGTTGAGGACGAGCGCGTAGTAGCCCCAGATGATCTCCGCAAGCGTCCAGCTCGCCATCGCCGCGGCGAACAGCAGCCAGAACGTGCGCATCCGACCGCTCTGGCCCCGCGCCGCGCGCAGACAGCCGGCGCAGCCGAGGAATGCCGCAAGGGGTGTGATGCAGTCGTCGATCCACAGCGTCGCGCGCATCCCACCGATGCGTGCCGAGACCCATAGCGCAAGGAGTCCTACCACCAGCAACGACGCGACCACGGCGGCCAGGAAGCGCCGGTGGCTCAGGGCGCGGTCCATCGAGCGCGAATCGACACGACTGGTTCCGCGCTTGAGGCATTTGACGGCCTCTAGCGCAAGGTTCGACGAATTACCGGTGCGCGGCGATGCGCTGCCGAGCACCCGCTCCACTTGACATATAGACGTGCTATGCATAACCATTCTAGGTATGCGAGGGTCGGATGATGACGCTGGCTTGAGCGGTTCGCTTCCCGCGGCGGCGGTCGTGGAGCTGCTCGGCGTGAGTGCGCGCTACAGCTGGGACGGTCCGTGGGTGCTGCGTGACGTCGATGTCCGTGTGGCCGCGTGTTCGCTGGTCCGGCTCCGCGGGCCGAACGGCTCGGGCAAGTCGACGCTGCTGCGCCTGCTGGCCGGAGCCACATTGCCGACGCGCGGACGTCGCACGACGGCGCGCGCGCTCGCCGTTGGCTACGCGCCCGACCACCTTGCGCCGCCACCCCCGTTCTCCGCCTCGGACTTCCTTCGTCACCACGCGCGACTGCGTGGATGCTCGCGCAGCGACGGCGAGATCCGCGTCCGTGCGCTCGCGGATCGCCTGGCCGCGACGGGACTGCTCTCAGAACGCCTCCACGCGCTTTCCAGCGGGTCGCTGCGCAAGGTCGTCCTGATTCAGGCGCTGCTCGGCAACCCGCGCTTACTGGTGCTCGACGAGCCGTTCAACGGCCTTGACCGCGCGGCGCAGGACGAGCTCGTCGAGATCCTCGATGAGCGCCGCGCGGCGGGAGCGGCGATCGTGCTCAGCGACCATCGAGCGATCGACGCGCCGATTGCCGATGTCACCTGGCAGCTCGACGGTAGGCCGTCGGCGAGCGGGAGTCGTTGCGCATGACGAGCCCGCAACTGCTGCGGGGTGTGCTCGAGAGCGAAAGTGACGAGAACTCCGCGCGCCTCCTGGTCGCCGCGGCGGAAAGCGATCACGTCCTAGTCGCCCTTGTGCAACAGGGTTGGCATGTCGAGTCGGTCAAAAGCGGCCCTCCCGATCATGTGATTCGCATAGAAGCGCGGCGACGAACGGCGCGATGATCAACGTCGCGCGTTACCTGCTCGCCGGCCAGACGCGCTCTCGCGGCGTGATCGCGCCGCTGGCCGTGCTCGTCGGCGGCGTAATCGTGCTCTACGCGCAACCCCCCAACCCGGTCCTTTCGACCGCCGGCACGGTCGCTGCGTTCCTCTTTCCGGTCCAGTGCTGGCTGACGCTCGCGTTCTACAACGCGCAGGGCGCGGTGGATCGTCAGCTGCTCGCGGCGACGGTCGGCGGGCGGCGACTCGCCGGCGGGCGCCTGCTGGCCGCGGGCGTGCTCGCCGCGGCCAGCTCGCTTCTAGCCCTGCTCGTGCCACTGATCGGCGGCGCCTTCGAGCGCAGTCCCCGCCTCGACGAGATCGCGCTGATCCTCGGAGCAAACCTCAGCGCGACGCTTGCCGGCGCCGCGCTCGCCATGCCCTTCTCAGCCCCGATCGTCCGTAATGCGGCGCTCTCGACACTCGGCCTGGCCACCTGTGTCGTGCTGACGATTGCCCTCAGGATCCCGCCGATGATTCCGATCGCACGGGCGCTCGACACGACGCGCGCTGGACACGCGGCCGGCCCACTTGCCCGCGAAGCGGCGATCCTGCTCGCCGCCACGCTCGTGATCACGGCCGTCGGCGTCCCCCTTTGGCGCTGGCGCGAGTAGGCGCCGTCGCCTCGCCGCGGCCTGCGAGGATGCGAAAGCGATGCGGAAGCACGGACGATTTGCGGCGGCGCTTCTGCTCGCGCTCGGCGTCGCCGGATGCGGCGGAGCCGCGAGCGGCTCCAATGAGACGGCTCACAACGGTCTACGGCTCGTACAGGTCGGCAAGTTTGATCAGCCGGTCGACGTCCTGGGTGCGCCCGGGGCGCCGCACCTGCTGTTCATCGTCGAGAAGACCGGCGAGATCGCCGTCGTCCGCAGCGGCCACGTCCTCAAGCAGCCGTTTCTCGACATCCGCAAGCTCGTCGGCACAAGCTACATAGAGCAGGGCCTGCTCGGCCTCGCGTTCTCGCCCGGCTACGCGCAAGACGGCCTCTTCTACGTCGACTACACGATGCCCGACAACGACATCCGCATCGCCGAGTACCAGCGCTCGTCCAAGAACGCCGCCCGAGCCAATCCCGCGAGCGCCAAGGTGGTGCTCACGATCGATCACCACCAGTTCCAGAATCACAACGGCGGCGACATCGCGTTCGGCCCCGACGGCGATCTCTACATCGGCGTCGGCGACGGCGGAAGCGAGGAGGACCCCGACAACAACGGCCAGAACACCGACACCCTGCTCGGCAAGATGCTGCGGATCAGTCC
The DNA here is from genome assembly GCA_036267075.1 of Solirubrobacteraceae bacterium. GTDB lineage: Bacteria > Actinomycetota > Thermoleophilia > Solirubrobacterales > Solirubrobacteraceae > Palsa-513. The sequence goes on along the minus strand of DATAWT010000027.1, from coordinate 19,282 downwards.
CAGGCCCGGCGGCGGCTATTCGATCCCGCCCGGGAACCCGTTTGTCGGCAAACCCGACACCCGGCCCGAGATCTGGGCCTACGGCCTGCGGAACCCGTGGCGGTTCAGCTTCGACGCAAAGAACGGCGCACTGATCATCGCCGACGTCGGCCAGAACCTCCAGGAGGAGATCGACTACGCGGCGAAGGGCGCCGGCGCCGGCGCCAACTACGGCTGGAGCGTCTGGGAGGGCGAGAGGCGCAATCGGCGTGGAGTCGCACCGCACGCCGTGTTCCCGGTACTTATCGCGCTCCACAGCCACGGCTACTGCGCGATCATCGGCGGCTACGTCGTGCGTGACCCGACGCTTCGGAAGCTCTACGGTCGCTACCTGTTCGGCGACAACTGCCGATCGCAGATCATGGCCGCCACCCTCAGCCCCGGCCACGCCACCCGAGTCGCCGCAACGGGCCTCGAGGTCTCGGCGACCTCGGCCTTCGGGCAGGACGACGCTGACCACGTCTACATCGCCTCGCTCAACGGACCCGTCTATCGCCTCACCGGCAGGTAGCGAACGCCGGCTACGACACGGCGGGTCCCAGGAATCAGGTCAGCGCGCGCACCGCTGCTGTGACGGCGATCGCGATCAGGAACACCGTTACAAGAGAGCGGCGCAGGACCAACGCGAAAGCCCCGGACACGACACCGGCCAGCGCGGGCCAGTCGGCGCTGTAGCGCCCGTTTGCCCCGAACAGGTCGGTCACGACCAGCGCGGTGAGCATCGCGACCGGAAGAAGTCCTGCCGTCTGCTGCACGCGCGGGTGGTTGAGGAGCGAGTCGCTCAACGAAACGCCCGCGAGCTTCAGCCCGTAGCAGCCGATCGACGCGACGAGGATCGTGATCCATGTGGCGCTCATCGGCCCTCCGCTCCGGCGCCGCGGCGTGCCGAGCCGATTCCCGCAGCGACGGCGACGCCGGCCGCGGCGATCACGGGCAACCCAGCCGGCGTGATCGCGATCAGCGCGAGGGCAACAAGGGCCGAGCCGAGCGCGACCGACCGGCCCTGTCCTCGCGATAGCTGCGGCCAAAGCAGCGCGAGAAAGATCGCGGGCGCGGCGGCGTCGAGCCCGAACGTCGACGGGTTGATGCTGCTCCCCGCCAGCGCTCCGACGAGGCTGCCGAGGTTCCACAGCACGAACAGCGTCGCGCCGGTCGCCCAGAAGGCGTAGCGGCGCCCGCGCGGCAAAGGCTGCGCGAGCGTCATCGCGGTGGTCTCATCGATCACCAGCTGAGCGGTCAAAAACCGCCGGATCCCGCGCGGTCGCAGCGAATGGCTGACGGCGACTCCGTAGAACGCGTTGCGCAAGCCCAAGACCAGCGCGGTTGACACCGCCGCGTACGGCGAGCCACCGGCGCCGATGATTCCGATCAGCGCGAATTGCGAGGCGCCGCTGAACAGGACGGCGCTCAGCACCATCGTCTGGCCGACGCTCAGCCCGGATCCGACGGACACCGCACCGAAGGTGACGCCGAACATGGCGGCATATAGGCCGATGCCGGCCACGCCACGTCGAATCGCTCGCCGCTCGGGGACGACATCTGGCTGCGACGCCTCGTCGCCGGCGTGGGCGGGTGTTCGCGTGGCGCTGCTCACGGGCGGAACGCTACGGCGTACTCGGCGCTACGCGATAGCAAATATGGCGCGCTATTCGGCTTCTTGCGCAATGATCTATCAGGATGGACGCTACGGATCTCCGTATCATTGCCGAGCTTGAACAGGACGGTCGGCTGTCGAATGTCGAACTCGCTGACCGCGTGGGACTGACTCCAGCTCCCTGCCTGCGTCGCGTCAAGCGCCTTGAGGCGCAGGGCGTGATCGTCGGGTACGCGGCGCGGGTCGACCCGCGCGCGGTCGGCAGGTCATTCGAGGTCCTCGTAAATGTCGATCTGACGAGCAAGGATCGGATCACCTTCGAAGCCTTCGAAGCTGCTGTCGCCGGCTTCGACGATGTGATCGAGCTGCGGCGCATGTTCGGCCTCCCCGACTACGTCCTGCGCGTCGCAACCGAAGGCGTCGAAAGCTATGAGACGTTCGTCGCGCGGCTGGGCGATGTGCCTGGCGTCGCCAAGATCGACTCGCACCTGACGATGAAGACGATCAAGGCTCCCGACCGGCCTCGCTCGACGACTCCCTAGTTCGCCACCTATCCCGCTTGACGGCGCGCGGGGCGGGGCGTACCGTGGCCTGCGTGCCTGGTTGACGCTGACCCCTTGCGTTCGCGGCTTACCCTCGTCCGCCTCCCTGGCGGGGCTTCGGTTGGCAGCGCGCGCGGCGGCCCTTTACGCCGCCGCGTAGTCGAGCGCGATCTGCCGGCTTGCACAGCCCTTCATTTCGGTGACCAGATCGCCATCGAAGGTCAGGACCATGTAGCGGACGCCGTCCTCGAGCGGCCACTCGTCGAACGGCTGGCGATCCGGTCGAAAGCCGACCAGCGTGCGCTCGTCGAGATCCGTGATCTCAGTGAGCTCTCCAGTCGGTATGCGGCCGATCTTTCGGCGCTCGCGCATCGTTTCGAGAATCTGCGAGCGGTTGCCGCAGTTCCAGGGACCATCTTCGACCGCGCGCCACTGCGCGTCCGGCGAAAGCGCGGGCGAAAGCGCGTCGAAGTCGCCCTGGCACCACGCCTCCCACATCGCGTTCACAAACGCCTCGCGAGTCATCGCGACGAGCGTAGCCGACCCGGCGAGAACGGGAGCAGGGCGATGCCCGCCGATGTCCAGCCGAGCAGCGCAAGCCGGGTGCCGAGCACCGCGCTCCCCACCGCGCCGGTCAGCGCCGTCGGGGAGCAAGCGGCGCTGACTGTGGCAGCCCGATCGCGCGCCGCGCCCACGATCAGCTGAGCCCCGAGCGCCAGCCACGCCGCCGCCGCTACGGCGACAGGACCGGCGACACGGCGACGCGGCCGTCGCCATAGAACCCGGCCGAGACGATCCCCGTCGCCATCACGATCTCGCCATGGGCGGGCAAGATCATCGTTTGCCAGGGGCGATTCGCTCGAGGCCGCGCAACCGCGCGTCACAACTTCCTTTGTGCGGCACATATATGGCGGTGATGGTGGTCCAACGCGGGATGGTGCTCGATGCGGAGGCGTTGTCGCGGCTGTATGCGGAACATGCCGAGTCGCTGTTGGGGTTTTTCATGAGGCGCGTCTTCGACCCCGAGGCGGCGATGGATCTTGTCGCGGAAACCTTCGCCGCGGCGTTTGCCGACCGTCGCCGCTTTCGCGGAGGCGACGACCGCGACGCGCTCGCGTGGATCTTTGGGATCGCGCGCCACCGTGCTCTCAATCACTCCCGCCGTGCCGGGCGCGAGCGCCGTGCGCTTCGCCGGCTTGGCTTCGAGCGTCGTCCGCTCACGAGCGAGGAGTACGAGCGCATCGAGCAGCTCGCGGGCTTCGCCGAGATGCGCGGCGAACTTACCCTCGCGCTCTCGAGTCTCGGCGGTCAGCAGCAGGACGCCCTGCGCCTGCGCGTGATCGAGGAACGCCCCTACGCCGAGGTCGCCGCGGAGCTCGGCGTCAGCGAGCAGACGGCGCGGGCACGCGTCAGTCGCGCACTGGCTGTGCTGCGTGAGGCGCCGGCCCTTCAAACCCTGATCGAGAGACATGAGCCAACCGCCTGAGAACGCGCCGCGCGCCCGCCTGCCGATCGTCGAGGAGGTCGGTGCCGAGCTGGACCGCCTCTTCCGCGCGGAAGAGGAACGGCTCGCGAGCTCGCGCCCCGCAGCCTGGTGGCACTTCTCGCAGCGTTCGCGACCGTTTGCGCTCATCGCCGCACTTCTGCTCGGTGGCGCGACGGTTGCGCTGGCCGCCTCCGGCGCCTTCGCCCCGGGCGCCCCGCTTCAGCCGGGTGCGCCAGTCATCGCGACGCAGGACAACGGCGCGGCCCTACCCGCCAGCGCGCGCCTGCTGCTGCGCGTGGCCGATCCTCACGGCGGGCTCCCCTGGGGAGTTCGCGTCGAGCGCACGACGCGTGGCGAGACCTGTGTCGAGGTCGGGCGGCGAGCGTTTGGCGAGATCGGCGTGCTCGGCCAGGACGGCGCGTTTGCAGACGACAGCCGCTTCCACCCACTGTCGAGGAACTACTTCGGAAACGGGCTTGGCTGTGCTGACTACGACGCGCACGGTCACGCCTTCGTCAACCTCGTTTTCCTGAACGTGCCGGCCAGCGGATACGACGGGCGGTGCGCTCTGTCGCCGCCCGCGCCCGGCCGGGCATTCCTTCGCGCCCACCCGATCCTCGCCCACGGGCTCGCCCAGGAACGCCGTCACCCTTCACGCCTCCCGCGCTGCCCGACCGCCGACCTGCGCGATGTTTTCGCCGGGTTGCTCGGGCCAGACGCCGCGAGCGTCACCTACCGAGACGCGCAGGGAAGGCCCGTGACCGTTCCGACGGCCGGGTCCGACGGCGCCTATCTCATCGTCCTGCCACAGCTCTCAAGAGCCAGGCTCTGCGTTGGCGGGGCGCCACTGTGCCCGTTCGAGACGATGGAGACCGGAACCGGCGCGCAGGTGAACCGCGAGGTGCTCGCGGTCAACTACCGCGCTCACGCGCCGTGTCGATACCAACCGAAATTGCCTGCGGGAGCGCAGCCATCGTGCCCGAACGTCGGCTACGTGGCGCCCCACACCGCCGTCCCCGCTCCGGCGAAGGTGGCCTCGCGGATCACCGTGCGCCGGGACGCGCCCCGCCACGGCGCGGCACAGGTGACCGTCAGCTTCCCGTCACCGGTTGCCGTGAAGGGCGCCGGCGACTACTACTACTTCGAGATCGACAATCCGCGGACGCCCGATCCGCTGCCCGGCCACCGGGCCTCTTACTGCAATCCAAACAGCGCCGGCGATTTCCAGACCTACAGCGACTACGCCCGGGGCCAGGTCGTGGTCGACACCCAGGACTTGCCACCCTGCCGCGGTACCTTCCGCGGGTCGGTAACGCTCGTCCTGAACGGCGACTTCCAGGATCACATCCCAGGCGGCGCGGGCTCGGCCAGCCGCCTCGTCGGCGACTTCACGATCCGGGTTCCCTGACGACCGTCCGCGCGCGCCCTGCGATGATCCGCGCGGCGAGCGGATCCGAGCGGGAGGAGGCTTTATGAGCGATCGGTTTGCGGGACGGGTTGCGGTCATCACCGGTGGCGCTGCGGGCATCGGTCTCGCGACGGCGCGCGCCTTCAACGCCGAGGGTGCGAGCGTCGTGCTCGTCGACCTCGACGAGCAGGCGATGGCGGTCGCCGCCTCCGAGCTCGGCGCGGATTCGCTGCGCGCCGACGTGACCGTCGAGGCCGACGTCGTCGCGATGGTCGCCGCGGTGCTCGACGGTCACGGACAGATCGACATCCTCGTGAACCTCGCCGGCATCTACCCGGTCGCGAGCATCGAGGAGGAGACGCTCGCCGGCTGGAAGCGACTGATCGAGGTCAACCTTGACTCGACGTTCCTGTGCTGCAAGCACGCGCTGGCGCCGATGCGCGAGCGCCGCTACGGGCGGATCGTCAACGTGTCCTCGGGCACCGTGAACAACGGCGCGCCCGGCCTTTCGGCCTACGTGGCCACCAAGGCCGGCGTGATCGGCCTGAGCCGGGTTCTCTCGCGGGAGGCCGGCGGGGACGGCGTCACGGTCAACGTGATGATGCCTGGCCTGATCGCGACCGAAACGGCGTTGAACGCCTTCGGCGAGGGTGCGGCCACCGACGTCGAAACCTCACCGGTCTTCGCCAACGCGATCGCGCATCAGTCGATCAAGCGCGCCGGAACCGCGGAGGACATCGCCCACGGGATCCTCTTCCTCTGCGAGGAGGGCTCGTCGTGGATGACCGGCCAGACGCTTCAGATCGACGGCGGCTGGCACTTCACGTAGCCGCCACCAGCGCCGAGAGGAGAAGCCACGTGGAGATCACGCGCAGCTCGACAGACACCATGACGGGGCCCGCCGACTGGTTCACCGGGTCGGTCTACGTCGACGCCGTCGCAATGCCCGCGGGGGCATCGAGCGTGCAGGCGGCGAGCGTTCACTTCACCCCCGGCGCGCGGACCGCCTGGCACACCCATCCGATCGGGCAGACGATTTTCGTAACCGAGGGCGTCGGCCGCTGCCAGCGCCGAGGCGGACCGGTCGAGACGATTCGCCCCGGCGACCGCGTCTTCTTCGAACCCGATGAGGAGCACTGGCACGGCGCCGCGCCGGACCGCTTCATGGCTCATCTCGCGATCCAGCAGGTCGACGGCAGCGGCAGCCTCGCCACCTGGGGCGAGCAGGTCAGCGACGAGGAGTACGCCGTCGAGCCGGCGTCGTGATCGGCCGCCGGCGCGGCACGGGACGCTAGCCGGCGCCGATCACGACATTGCCGTAGGACGCGCTGATCTCATGCAGTCGCTGCAGATCGCGCGCCGCGGCCTCCTCCCGCTCGAGCGCGGCCCGGTAGGCCGGGTACGCGCGAGCACTCTGGGCTCCCCTCGAGTCGAGCCAGGATGAGAGCTTCTCGGCGGCTTCGCCCTCGGCAGCCACCCAAGCCATGTAGGCGTCGTCAAGTAGACGAATGCCAATCAGCGCAACGTCGCGCTCGGTTTCCTTCGCGGTGCTCGGCTCTGTGGCTGACATGTGCCCCCATCCATTCTGTTCCGTTATTGCGGCGATCGAGGTCCGAGAACGGGAATCGAACCCGCTCTGACCGCTAGCTGGGCGGATACCCCCAGGAGCGGACCTCTCACGCTGCCCGGTCACGGTAGAACGCGCCGGTGAAGGCGCCGCGAACAGGGGGTTGTCCCCGTATTAAGCCGGGGTCGCTAAATGTTGACCTGCGCCAGCGGCAGGCCGAGGTCGTGCGCGAGCTTCGACTGGAGCACGACAAAACGCGGAGCGAGCGCGGTCGGCCACGGCGTCACAAGTCCAGGGACGTCGTAGTCCGGGATGAAGCTTGAGATCGTCATGTGAGTCAGCACGCCGATCAGCTGCTCGTTCAGCTCGACGACCGTCGCTACGTCGCGGCCGGCGCTGCCCGGCAAGCCGATCTTCTTCACAGCGGCGTCAAACGTCTCGAGCACCGGAGCGAGCGCCAGCCACGGCTTTGCCACCTGTGCGGCAGACACCGTTTTGCTGTTGAAAGCCGCCTCGGAGCGAATCCGGGAGATCGCGCGAAGGAAGCGATCGTTCGCGCGCGCGAGCGGGGCGTCGACGCGCTTCCACTCCGCGCGCCGGTGCGACACGGCCGCCGAGGCCGAAACAGCGGCAATGGAAAAGACAGCTGCGGTAACCGTGACAGCGAGGACCCGGTGCATCTGCGAAACGACGTTACAGCGAACCGCATGCCGACGCCTTCGACGCTGACTGAGCGACGGCGCGCGCCGGCCTGGAGTTGCACCGGCTAATCGCTGGCCGTCACCGAATAGACCGGCGGCAGGCGCGTGGCCGCGGTGAACCACGAGCCGCCGGCGTCGTGCGTCCCGAACACATCACCTGAGGTCGCGCCGAAATAGAGCTGCAGTGCCGCGCCCTCGCCCGAGCGGTCGAAGGCGCGGCGAAGCACGGTCAGGTAGGCGTCGTTCTCCGGCAGTCCTGACCCGCGCGGCGCCCAGCTCGCGCCGGCGTCGCGCGTCTCATAGACCCGCACGTGACCTTCTGGCGTGACGCGGTCGAAGTCACCCTGGAGTGGAATCACGTAGGCGCTGTCGGGATCGGCCGGATCGACGGTCAGCGGGAAGCCGAAGTCGGAAGGAAGGCCGGCGCCGATCGCACTCCAGCTCGCGCCCGCGTCGTCAGAGCGGTACACGCCGCCGTGGAACTGCAGGAACATCCGCTCCGGACGCCGCGGGGCGCGCTCGAGGCGGTGGATGCAGAGCGCCGTGCCGGGCTCCTCGGCGTCCTCGGGCAGATAGGGCGCGGTGATGCCATCGATCCCCTGCCGCCACGAGTCGCCGCCGTCGTCGGTCAGCCACACGCCGGCGGCGGAGATCGCGACCGCGACGCGATTCGGGTCGCCCGGCCAGGGCACGATCGAGTGAAGGCAGAGCCCGCCGCCGCCCGGCTGCCAGCGCGGTCGCGACGGCTCGTTCCAGAGCGCCTCGTTGAGATGCCAGCTCGCGCCGAAGTCATCGCTCTCAAACAGCACCCCGGGATCGCCGCCCAGGTATAGCTGGCCGTCTCGCTCCCCGGCGACGATCACCCAGATGCGCACCAGGGCCTCCTCGCCGCCCTCTGGCAGAGCGAGTCCATCCGCCTGGGTCCACTCGCCGGCGGGGTCGTCTGTGTAAAAGAGCTTCGGCCCGTAGAACGTGTTGTTCACTGCCGCGAAGACCCGGCCGCTGCGGGGGTCGCGGATCCCGCACTCCACCGGCTCACCGGCGAAGGCTCGCGCGGTGATCTCAAACGCCGCCGGCGAGTCGCCCTCGAGCACGAACAGGCCCTTCTTGGTCCCGACCACCAGTTCAGTCACTGCGCTCCTCCGGAGATTGCTGGAATCACTTCGATCCGGTCGCCGGGCCCCACTGCGGTCGCCTCGCGCGCGAGTTCCCCGTTCACAAAGACGTTGATGTGGCGCCGGATCCTGCCGCGCTCATCGACGATCCAGCCATCCATCGCTGGGTGGCGACGCTCGAGCTCGGCGAGCACGTCGGCGACGCTCGAGCCGGCGAGCTCGTGGTCACCGCGGTCGCCGGCGAGTTTCTTCAGAGGCCCGCGGACGTGAACGACGCTCACGACCGGGAAGCGGCGGGTCCGGTCATTTGCGGCGAGTCTAGATCCCGCGCGCGCCGGATGTATCGCTGCTGACCGCAGCGCCGCGCGCGGACGGGCGACCGATGGTCAGAGCTTGACAATTCTCGCCGAGGACGCCCTCGCGCTCGTCACCCGCGCCGACGCGGGCATGTACTCGGACAAGCGCGCGGCCAACGGCGGCGCGCTCGAATCGATGACCTGAGCCACCCCCGCCGTCGCGTTGCGCAGTCCGGGCGCCGCTAGTACGGTGTCGGGCGGGGAAGTCCAGAAGGAGCGGCAGGGTGGACGAGGGAGCTCGCGCGATTCTCACCGTTGCTCGGGGGGTGCTCGGCGATCTCGATCTCGAGCGCGTGCTCGAACGTGTTCTGGATGCTGCGCGTGATTTGACCGACGCGCAGTACGCGGCGCTCGGCGTCCTCGACGAGACGAAGACGAAGCTCGAACGCTTCATCACGCTCGGGGTCGACGAGGAGACGCGCCGCGCGATCGGCGCACCGCCGACCGGACGGGGCGTGCTCGGTGCGCTGATCAGCCACCCCGAGCCGCTGCGGCTCGCCGAGCTCAGCAGCCACCCCGGATCGTTCGGCTATCCGCCGGGCCACCCGCCGATGGACAGCTTTCTCGGCGTCCCGGTGATGGCCGGCGGCACCCCGTACGGCAACCTGTACCTGACCAACAAGAACGGCGGCCGCGAATTCACCGGCGAGGATGAGGAGGCAGCCGTCCTGCTCGCGGACTTCGCGGGTATCGCGATCGACTACGCCCACCGCTACGCCGGGTCAGAGAGTCGCCGGGCCCACCTCCAGCACACCGTCGACGCACTCGATGCGACCACGCAGATCGCCCGTGTGCTCGCCGGACGAACCGATCTGGACGGCATCCTCGAGATGGTCGCCGCGCGCGGGCGCGACCTCGTCTCCGCGCGCGTCGTCGTGATCGAGCTGCGCCACGGTGACGAGCTCGTCGTTGCCGCCGCCTCGGGTGAGTTTCCAAGCGACGTCCTCGGGCGGCGCATGCCGATCCGCGGCACGGTTGCCGAGACCGCGCTTGGCGCGAGGCGGCTCCAACGCCTCGCGGACGAGTTCAACCTGGCGCGCTTCACGCGCCACGGGATCGGGCAGTTCGGGATCGAGGCCCTCGACGGCGTGGTCGTGCCGCTCGTGTTCCGCGAGGAGAGCTACGGCGCGCTGATAGCGCTCGACCGCCGCGACGGGGGGCCGTTCACCGCCGAGCACGAGAGCCTTCTGGTCGCCTTCGCATCGAGCGCGGCGACGGCGGTCGCGACCGCCCAGTCGGTGGCCTTGGAGCGCCGCCAGCAGAGCCTTTCCTCGGCCGAGGCCGAGCGCCGCCGCTGGGCGCGCGAGCTGCATGACGACACGCTTCAGAGTCTCGGCGCGATGCGGCTCGCGCTGAGCGCGGCGCAACGCGCACCGACGCGCGAGCAGATGGTCGCCGCGCTCGACGGCGCGATCGAGCAGGTCGAGCTCGACATCGCGAGCCTGCACCGCCTGATCAGCGATCTGCGCCCGGCGGTGCTCGACGAGCTCGGTCTGGCGGCCGGTGTCAACGCGCTCGCCGACAGGCTGACCGACGCGGGCATCGCGGTCGACCTGTACCTGGACCTCGCCTACGAGCGCCGGCGCAGCTCGAGTCGGCTGGTCCCCGAGCTCGAGGACGGCATCTACCGCATCGTCCAGGAGGCGCTCACGAACGCTCGCAAGCATGGCCGCGCGCGGCGAGCGTCGGTCGAGATCGTCGAGGACGAGGCGACGATCCGCGTGAGCGTCCGCGACGACGGGAGCGGATTCGATCAGACCGTCCATGCCAGTGGCCTCGGCTTGGTCGGGATGCGCGAACGCGTCGAGCTGCTCGACGGGTGGCTTGAGATCGACACCGCCCCGGGGTGCCCGACGACCGTCAAGGCCGCCCTGCCGACGCGGCATCGCGACGGCCATGAGACGCCGATCCGCCTGCGCGCCGGCGACGTCGCCTGAGCCCTGGCGATCCCCACGCCGGGACGCGACCGCCACGCGCGGCCCGGCGCCCTGCACGCGCCCGCCCCGTCCGCAGCCGCTCAGCGAAGCGGCGGCGGCGTGCCGGACGCGCTGGCGGCGAGAGCGGGGTCCCAGTCGCAGACCGCGCACGCGTGCTCAAACGCGGAGCGGGCGAACGTCAGCGCGGTCGCGCGCGGGTCGGCGGCCGTGCGCACGTCGTCCCAGTCGAGGATGTACTCCCCGAGCGTGGCGTCCCAGCGGGCAGCGTCGGGCTGCAGTGACGCTCCCGGATAGCCGTCCGCCGCCGGGTGCGCGTAGGAGTAGAAGGCCGCCCGCGGGTAGCGCGCATCGCCCGGCCACCAGCCGAGCGCGACCTCCTGTGAATCCATCGCGTTGCGCATGATGAAGTCCGCGGACGGCGGGTCGGCGTCGTGGCCCGAAAAGAAATTGACGGCGAGGTCGAAGGATCCCCACCACGCGTTCACCGGCGTCACGCGTCCGCGAAACGGCGCTCTGAACTCAGCGAGTATCAGCGCCACCTCGCTCGCCGCTTCGAAGTACGCGTCGACGGCATCGCGGTCATAGGTCTCGTGCTCGGTGTCGCTGTCGAGCGGTGAGCTCCACGCCACCTCCTGCGGTGTGGGATCGATCGTCACCGCTCCCGCGAGTTCGCCGACGGCCGCCAGCACCTCGCGCGTCACCTCGCCGACCGCCCGGTCCGGAGTCAGCGCGATGCGCCGGGTGCCGCCGCCGGAATGCTCGACCGCGGCCTCGTGCGCGCGCAGGTCGAGCAGCGCGACGAACGCGCCGGAGCCATCCGGGGCAGGCAGCGGCGCGGTCTCCCAGCCGCGCGCGGTCAGCCGAAGCGCGGCGTGCTGGAGCTGGGGCTCGGGCGCCGCGAGCGCGACGGCGAGCTTGCCGAGCAGCTGCGTATGGGCGTGCAGCGTGTCAGCGGTGTCACTCCAGTCGGCGTATGAGACGCCGGGCAACGTGCGCGCGGCCATTACCGGCGAGAGTACAGGCCCCGAATTGGACGCGGGTTTCCACGGCGAAACCGTCGGGTAACACTTTGCGCATGGCGTGCCATGCCGTCCACGCCGGCGGTGAACGCTCGTGAGCACGCCGGACCCGCCGACTCCCGCGGGCGGTTCGCCACAGCCCCCGCCGCCGCCCCCCTCGCCACGCGAGCCGATGCCCGGACAGCCCGGCCAGCCCGCGATGCCCGGACAGCCCGGCTACTGGGCCGGCACACCGCCCGGAGCGCCGCCGCCGCTGGTCTGGTGGCAGCGCGAGATGGCCGTGGTCGCGGTCGGCGTGTTCATGCTGGCGCTCGGCGGCGTGCTCGGCTACCTGATCGGCAACTCCGGCCACACCAAGCCGTCGGCGGCGCGGACGCGGACCGTGGTCGCTCAGGCGGGCCGGCCCCAATCGACGGTCACCGTCCACACGACCGTCACGAGCACCCACAACAAGCAGCACACGCACACGCGGACCACCTCGGCCCCCACGGTCACGCGGACCGTCACGGTGAAGCAGGCGCCGCGCACCGTCACCACGCAGGGCAGCGCGGCCACGCTGACGCGCACCACGACCGTGACGGCCACCACCTCGTCGTCGACGTCGGCGTCGCCGGGATCGGGTACCCAGACCTTCGTCGGCTCCGGGAGTCAGAGCGTCGGAACAATCGCCGTCTCGGCCAACTCGCAGCTGCAGTGGTCATGCGGCGGGTGCGGCGCCAGCGCGCCGTTCACGATCAGCGCGGGCTCCGGCGGCTCCGGGCAGCTCTCCGTGCAGGGCGGCAGCTCGACCAGTGGCCAGGCGACGGTCTCGACGGGTAGCTACTCGGACGTCAATGTTCAGGGCAGCGGTTCGTGGACGTTCACGATCGCCCCGCTCGGCTGAGGCCTACGGCGTGTCGGTGGCGACGATCAGCACGTTGCAGCGCGCCTTGTGCGAAACGGAGTTCGGCACGCTTCCGAGCATTCGCTTCGCGCCGTGCATCCCCTGATTGCCGACGACGATCATCGTCGCGCCAACGTCACTCGCGACGTCGATCAGCGCATCTGTCGGATCCTTGCGCACGGCGTGCGTGTGAACGGGAACCTCTGTCAGCCGTACCGCCGTCTCCGCCTGCGCGAGCGTCGAGTCGACGATCGCGTCGGGCAGCGGACCGGTCTGCTCGCCGCCGCCTGAGCGCGTTCCGCGCAGCGGCTCATACGCGGAGACCACGTGCAGGTCGGCGTTGAGCGCCTTGGCGAGCCGCGCCGCCTCGGCGACCGCGCGCTTGGCGGTATCCGAGCCGTCGGTCCCGACGACTATCGCGTCACCCATCTCTGCCTCCTCGAGCGAAGTTTGGCGGCGAGCCTACACGCGCCGGCCACCTCCGCGCTACCCCCGGCGTCAGAGCGCGTCCGCCTCGATCAGCGCCTTCAGGTTCGCGTTCGCGCTCTCAAACAGCCGCCGCGCGAGATGCAGGACAATCGGCTCGGCGAGTTTGAAGAATGCGCGGCTGTCACCTTGGTAGTGACTCGTCAGTACCGTCACTTCACCTTCGCTTCGAAGCGTCTGCTCGACCTCCAGGTGAAACGGGCCGGAACGCGACGCAGTCGCGAAGCGAACGCCCGGCTCGAGCGCCACGCACTCGCTGACCGACTCGTAGCGGCGACCGAGGAACCTGCCGATGAAGGTCATCTCCGTGCCGGGCCCGAGCGGGCGGCCGGCGACGAGCACCTCCTCGAGACCGGGTGTCCAGGCCGGGATGTTCTCGGCGGCCGTGATCGCCGCGAACACGACCTCGCGCGGCCGCTCGATCCGCGTCACGATCTCGAACTCGTTCACGCGCGCAACGCTACGCCAGCCGTGTTGTGGATTCGTGAACCCACAGCGCATCTCCGGCATGGCCCCCACGGCGGAGCTCCTCGAGCGTCACCCGCCGATATGAGCGGCGCGGCGCGAGACCCTCGTTGGCGCGGATGAAGCGAACGAAGCGGTAGCCGCGCTCCGCCAGCCAGTCGATCAGCTCCGCCGCCGACCCGCCGCTTCGCCCGAGCACGCCGCCGCTCAGCTCGATCAGCAGAAAGTCCACCCGCCCGGCTCGCAGAACGCGATCGGCGCCGCGCAGCAGCGCCGGCTCGTGCCCCTCGACGTCGATCTTCAGGAAGCGCACCGCCCGCTCGCCGAGCAGCGAGTCGAGCGTCACCGCCGGAACGACGAACGTCTCGGCGTCGGCAGAGCCCTGCGGCGGGTGAGCGCTCGCCTGCCCGCTCTCCCCGCCGGTGACCGACAGCGTCAGCGCCCCGCCCTCGTCCGACAGCGCGGCAGCGACGACCTCGATCGCGCCGTCGAGCCCGTTGCGCCGCGCGTTCTCTTGAAGACGCGTGCGCGTCGCCGGGAGGGGCTCGATCGCGATCACGCGGCAGCCGCGTCGCGCCGCAAGCAGCGCCCAGAAGCCGAAGTTGGCGCCCGCGTCGACGAACAGCTCGCCGCGCCCAAGCAGCGGCAGCACGACGCGGCGCAGTTCGAGGCTGAAGAGGTCGAGATAGACCGCGCGGTGAAGCGACTCGCGCAGGTCGAGCGCGAACTCGACGCCGCCGATGCGAGCACGCGCCGGCACCGGGGCACTCCGCGCCGGCGGCGCGCCGAGGACGATGTTCGTCAGCGGCGCGATCCCGCGCACCGGCGCGACGCGGCGCAGCGCCCGCGCGGCGGCACGCGCGACGCCCCCGCAGCGCCCGATCCGCACGCTCCAGGCGAGCCGGTGGGCATGCCCCAGGAGCGCCCTCACCCTCCCCGCGCCGAAGCGGCTCACGCCCGCGCGCGCCCCACGGCGTCGCCACACGCCCCAACGGCGACAGCCCCCGCCGACCCGAGCGAGGCTCGATCGGCGATGAAGCATCGCGCTCGGCCGTCTCTTCGCACCGCGCTTCTGTACACGATGGCAAGCGCGATTGCATGTTGGAGCACCTAAGAAGCCGATTAGGAAACCGTGATCGACCTCGATGGGGCCCTCCGAGCTCTCGTCGCCCGCGAAGGTTCGGACCTCCATCTGAAGACCGGGGCCGTTCCGCTGGCGCGGATCAACGGCGAACTCGAGCCGCTTGACGCCTCGGCGCAGCCGATCGCCGCGGGCGAGATCGACGCCGTGCTTCAGAACCTCCTTGACGGCGGGCCGCGCTTCGCAGAGTTCGAGCAGCACCACGAGATCGACATCTCGCGCGAGATCGAGGGCGTCGCGCGGTTTCGCATCAACGCCCGCCATCAGCGCGGCGGCGTCGCGCTCGTCGTGCGCGCGATTCCGCACGAGATCAAGACGATCGAGGAGCTGCTCCTGCCCCCTGTCATCGCCACGATGGCCGAGGAGCACCGCGGGATCATCCTCGTCACGGGCACCACCGGGTCCGGAAAGTCGACGACGCTCGCGGCGATGATCCACCACATCAACGTCACGCGGGCCTCCAACATCGTCACGATCGAGGATCCGATCGAGTTCGTCCACGACGACCACCGCTCGCTGATCGGCCAGCGCGAGGTCGGCGTCGACACGGTCTCCTTCAAGGACGCGCTGCGGCGCGTCCTGCGCCAGGACCCCGACGTGATCCTGATCGGCGAGATGCGCGACGAGGAGACCGTCCAGACCGCCATGTCCGCCGCCGAGACCGGCCATCTGGTGCTCTCGACGATCCACACCCTCGACGCCGCCGAGACGATCAACCGCATGCTCGAGTTCTTCCCGCCCAACCACCACCAGCAGGTCCGCTCGATGCTCTCGAGCACCCTGCGCGGCGTGATCTCCCAGCGCCTCGTCGCTTCCGGCGACGGGGGCCGCGTGCCGGTCTGCGAGATCCTCCGCACGACCGGCCGGGTCCGCGACCGGATCCTCAAGCCGGGCGACTCGCTGGACCTGCAGAACATCATCTTCGACGGCGGCTACGACGGCATGCAGACCTTCGACCAGGCGCTCTACGCCCACGTAACCGCCGGCCGCGTCACGGTCGAGGACGCACTCGCCGCGGCCACGAGCCCCCACGACTTCAAGCTCCTGCTCGAGGCCGAGGGCCGCCGCGGCACGACGATGGCCGACGTTCCCGTCGAGTTCTGACCGATGACCGCCCTTTCGGGCGGGTTTTGGGGCCTGTGGCTGCGGGCATCTGTTCGGCGGCGATGCGATGTGGAACCATTGGCGGGGTGAGGGTCAGATGAGGCGCGCGATCCCGGCTGTTTCGGTCACCGTCGCAGTGCTGGCCGCCGCATCCGTCGCCGCCGCCACAAACGCCGGCAACGCGAAGGCGATCGCCTTCTACACGAAGTCCCAGGCCGCCATGTCGCGCTATGAGGGGATCCGCTTCGTCGGCGGCGGGACCTCCTATGAGGTGCTTCCTTCGAGCACCGGCGCCGACAGCTTCAGATTCGACTTCGGCTCCACGCCGACCGGATACACAAGCGCCGTCGCCCACGTCCAGCTCGTCCAGAAGAACGGAGTCGTCGTCGAGGAGGTCGACACGCTCAAGGCGAAGGGCCTTCCGAAGCTGCGGATCTGGCAGCAGAAGAGCATCGAGATCGGCGAGGTCGTCAACGGCGCCAAGACCTGTGCCGACGTGATCCAGAAGAACAGCGCCTCGTTTTCGACGATCGGCCGCCCCTACGTCGGCTTCGCGGGCTACACCTTCGCGAAGCTGACGACGCCAAAGCCCGGCCTGCGCCTGGTCCGGACCTCATATCCGCTCGCCGGCGGCACGGCCCGCGAACGCGACACGATCTCCGCCAAGACCCACCTCTGGCGCTCCTCGCATCTGCTCGTCACCGGCGGGCCCTACAACGACAACTTCCTCGACGAGTCGCACTTCGCCTACCAGCGCACGAAGGCGCTCGTCGGCGCTCCGCGGCTCGGCCGCTGCGGCTAGCCCTCGGCCTGGTCGCCGCGGTTGGCGTCGGTGCGCCGCCGCGCGATGTCCTCGAACGGCCGGCGGAACTCCGGCAGGCTGCCGGCGAGCGCCGCGAAGTCAGACGCCGACAGGACGAGCACGTCAAGCGTGGTCAGCGCATGCGCCGTCGCGCTGCGCGGGTCACGGCCGAGCAGCGCCATCTCGCCGAAGTACTCGCCGGGACCGAGCGTCCCGACCGTGCGCTGCTCATCGCCGAAGCGCTTGCGGACCTCGACCTGGCCGGCGATGATCATGAACAGGCTGTCGCCCGTGTCGCCCTCGGCGAAGATCACCTCGCCCTCCTCGTAGTGGGCCTGCGCGGTCCCGCGCGAGGCGCCGAGGTTCAGCTGGACGGGGTGGGGCGGGAGCGCGAGGTCGCTCAGCCACGAGATCGCGACGCGCGTCTTGCGGGCGGCGCCCGGCAGCTTCCACCAGTAGACGCCGCGCCACATCAGCCAAGCCGGCACGCCCGCCAGGCGCACCCCGAGCGGCAGCTGCGCGACCGCGCGGTGGTGGCCGAGCGCGCCGAGCTTGCCGAGTCCGGTGAACGAGAAGCGCCGCGGCTTCGCGCCGCTCTCGCGCGCGACGATGTTGCGCGCGAGGACCTTCGCCTGGCGTATCGCGTGCTGTGCGGTCGGCGGCGAGGGCTGGCCGTCGCGCATCGGAACGAGCGCGCAGTCCCCGACCGCCCAGACCCCCGGCGCCCCCGTCGCGGCGAGCGTCGCGTCGCACTCGATCCGCCCCCGCACTAGTGGCAGCCCAAGCCCCTCGACGACCGGGTTGGGCGAGGACGGAACGGTCGAGATCAGCGTGCGCGTCGGCACCCGCCAGCCGTCGCCGAGGACGGCGCTCCCCGGCGTCGCGGCGCTCAGGCGCTCATTCAGCATCAGCTCGATACCCTGCGCGGCGAGCGCCGTCGTCGCGTATGACGCGAGCCCGGGGGTCAGCTCGCCCTCGAGCAGTCGCGCGCCGCTGTGCACGAGCACGATGCGGACCTCGTTCTGCGGGATCGAGGGGTAGTCGCGCACGGCCGAGCGGACGAAGTCGTTGAGCGCCGCCGCAACCTCGGTGCCCGAGAAGCCTCCGCCGGCGACCACGAAGCTCAGCATCGCGCGGCGCTCGTCCTCGTCGCGCTCCTCCGAGGCCTGCTCGAGCACGCCGATCACGTGGTTTCTGATCCGCACCGCGTCGGCGAGCGTCTTGAACGGCAGCGCGTGCTCCGGCAGGCCCGCGATCCCGCGAAAGTCGGTGACGGTCCCGAGCGCGACGACGAGGTGGTCGAACTCGAGCTGCTGCGGCCGGCGCGTCAGCCCCGGGGCGAGCGTCACCGTGCGCGCGGCGAGGTCGACCGCCTCGACTTCGCGAACGAACAGGCGCGTCGTCTGGAGCAGCTGGCGGAGCGGGCTGAGCGTGTCGATGATCCCGACATCGCCGGCGATCACCTCGGCAAGCAGCGGCTGAAAGACGAAGTAGTTCTCGCGATTGACGAGCGTCACCTCGAGGCGCGCTCCGCGCGCCGCGAGGCGCTCGAGCTCGAGCGCGGTGTAGACGCCGCCAAAGCCGCCGCCAAGGACGATCACGCGCGCGGGCGACGCGCTCATCGCGGCTCCCCTTCTCGATAGGCGCGTCCAACCAACGCGCGGATGCTATGCCAGGCCGCGATCAGCTCGCGCCGCGGTGCGCGTCGTTATGTTTGGCTCAAGAGAGGGCCATCCACCAATCGAAGAAGGGGGAGGAGTTCACATGCCACTGAAGCGGTTTGCGGCGCGTCGCCGGGCGGCGGCAGCGCTGGCGCTCGCCGGCGCTGCGATCGCGGTCGTCACCATTGTTCCCACAGCGGCCACGGCCGCCACGCGCGCCTGCTCGTCCGCGTCGCTGGTCGTCTGGCTTGACACGCAGGGAAGCGGCGCCGCCGGTTCGAGCTTCTACGACCTCCAGTTCACCAACCTCTCCGCTCGCGCCTGCAGGTTGAGCGGCTATCCGGGCGTCTCGGCTGTCAATCTTCGCGGTCGCCAGGTGGGACACGCCGCCTCGCGCGACCCGCAGCAGCCGGCGCGGACCGTGACGCTCGCCGCGGGCGCCTCCGCTCACACCGTCCTTCGCATCGTCGATGCCGGGAACTTTCCGCGCTCGCGCTGCGGGCCGGTCACGGCGGCCGGGCTGCGCGTCTACCCGCCGGGCCAAACCGCCTCCAAGCTGATTCCCTACCCCTTCGCGGCGTGCGCGCGCGACAGCGCGACCGTCCTCACTGTCGAAGCTCTGCAGAAGGGCCTGGGCGTCAATCAGTGACGCAGTTCGCGTCCTGCTCCGGCTCCGGCCGGCGCAGGACGCGGCCGTTCTGGCGCGTCCGCTAAACCGCACCCCGCTGACTGGCTGGCCCGTGCGCCCGCAGGGTTCCTGTGTAACTGATCGACGCAACGGGAAGGGTCCGCCTGGTTGCCCTAGGACCGCACCGTCGCAGCGGACCCGATCGGGTCGCTGCAACGTCCCATCCGCGCACATTGCGGCTTGAAAGGATCGCGAGCTCGAGGTCGAACTCCCCAACCGTCGGCATCCGCAGACCTGCGCTTCGGCGGCGTCAATCGGCGCCCGACGATCATTAACGCGCTAGGCTGC
>DATAWT010000026.1:0-5158 GCA_036267075.1 Solirubrobacteraceae bacterium | reverse complement strand
ACGGCATCCTGCCGCCGCAAAAACGCAGCCAGATGATCCCCAGTTCAAAACGAGGCACTGACCCAGGAAAGACTGACTTGGGAGAACGGCTCGCCGTGAACGCCGGCCCGCTCAAGGCCGCGAATCGGCGAGTCGAGGGCGACCCCGACCAGCGACTCGCTTCCGATGCTGAGCCGCCCACCGCTCGACCTCGGGGCGCAGCCAGAGCTTCAGTCGTCCAGCGCGGCGATCAACGACGGGACGAGGCATCTCGGGGTAGCGGGCCTGGTATTCGCTCACCGTGTTGCGATGCGCCAGGCCAAGGATCGCTGCCACATCCTGGGCATCGATGAGCGCGTCGACGTCAACTCGGCGTCCCATAACGGGAGCGTATCGTTTTCGTCGGCGGAACCTTACGGACGGAAGCTTCCGTCCGCGGCATCCAGTATCTTCCGTTCGTAAGGAAAAGACGGCCCCGGCGGTGGTTGCACACCCCGGGGCCTGGCCGAGACCTAACAAGGAGGTCCCGACGATGCAATCGTACGCCAGCACACAGCGGCTCACTCTGGGTGGGCAGCTTCAGTCCCTCCAACCGATCGGAGTCGCGCCGGCGGCTCAAGGACCGGCTAGCCCTGCGCCCGAAAGCGCCCTGATCGACCAGCTGCTGGGGCGGCTCGCCGACCTAGTGGTCGATCGGCTCACGGCCCGTGCCGAGGCTGGCGCCGAGCATCCGGCGGACGATTGGATGGACGCCCGGACGGCCGCCGCCTACCTCGGAGTCCATCGGGACACACTCCGCAAGCTGGCTGCCGAGCGCGCCGTCCCGGTCCATCAGGACGCACCGGGGTGCAAGCTCTACTTCCGCCGCGACGAGCTCGACCACTGGCGCCGATCAGGTCGCGCGCCGCAGAGCCAGCTGAGGGCCGTGGCATGAGTCGGCCGAGCGCGCCTCGCCGCGTCCGCGTCGAACGCAACATCTACCGCCGGCCGACCGGCGTGCTCGAGGTCGGCTTCAA
This sequence comes from Solirubrobacteraceae bacterium, assembly GCA_036267075.1. GTDB lineage: Bacteria > Actinomycetota > Thermoleophilia > Solirubrobacterales > Solirubrobacteraceae > Palsa-513. Next base: position 4,163 of record DATAWT010000026.1, on the reverse strand, counting down.
GGACGCCTCGGGCATCCAGCGCTGGCGCACCGTCGACGGCGGGATCATGGCCGCGCGCAAGGTGCGAGACGAGCTGCTTGCTCAAAGAGGACGCGGCGAGACAGTCTCACCGAACGCCAGGCTCCGATTCGGCGACGCGGCCGACCTGTGGCTGGCCGGCCCGGTGCTCGACCTGCGTCCTGCGACACAGGCCGGCTACCGCAGCGCCGCGGAGCAGCACCTGCGCCCCCGCTTCGGCAACCGCAGGCTGGACAGCATCACCGCCGACGAGCTGGCGAAGATGGTCCGAGACCTGCGCCAAGCCGGCAAGAGCGAGGCGACGATCCACGCCGTGCTCGGCGCCGCGGGTCGGATCTACAAGTTCGCCGCCAGGCGGCTCGGGTTCAGCGGCACCATCCCGACCACGCTGATGCTCGCGTCCGAACGGCCAAAGGTATCCCTCGCCAAGCGGCTGCCGATCTTCACGCCCGAGCAGATCGAGCAGACCCTGGCGGCCTCCACGGAGCCGTATCGGACGCTGTTCACACTGGCCGCGCTGACGGGCGCTCGGATCTCGGAGCTGTGCGGCCTCACCTGGGCCGACGTCACTGTCGACGACCTCGATGAGGCCGAGATCACGTTCGGCTTCCAGGTCGACCGCCAAGGCAACCGCCGTCCGACCAAGACCGACGGCTCGGCGCGTACGATCCCCGTCCCGCGAGAGCTGGCCTTGGTCCTCGCCCGGCACATGCGCTCAGCACACAATCCGCGCCCTGAGGCATTCGTGTTCGCCTCTCGCACCGGCCGTCCGCTCGGGCAGCGGAACGTCGCCCGTGAGTTGCGCAAGGCACAGCAGCGCGCAACCGACGACCAGGGACAGCCGACGTTCCCGGTCCTCCATCAAGCCGATGCGTCCGGCAATGATCCCAGCGCCCGCGGGCTCGGTGCCGTCGATGCACTCATTCCGTCACACCGTCGCCTCACGGGCGCTGCTCGCCGGCGAAAGCGTGGACGAGCTCGCCTTCTTCCTCGGCCACCGAGACGCGACCGTCACCCGTGTCGTCTACATCCGCGAGATCGCCAACGCCCGGCGCCGCCACATGCGGCGCTCAAGGATGACGGCCGAGTTCGGCGGCGCCCTGCGGATCGCGCTCGGCGACGACACGTAGAACGTCGCCATACCGTCAGACCAAGCGCCCTCGCTCCGGCCCGGAGCGGGGGCGCTTCCCGTTGCGGAAGGCTTCCAAATGGCTTCCATCCGCAGCCCACAAACCGCAAGTCCCTAGAGCCGACGCCCGGACTCGAACCGGGGACCCCTTCATTACGAGTGAAGTGCTCTACCAGCTGAGCTACGTCGGCGTTTGCAGGGATTTCCCGGATTCTCCGCGTTCGCGTCTTGGTGCAGCGCGGGTGCAGCAAAATCGGGGTTGGCCGCCGCTGCGGGCAAGCGTAGCCGACGTTCGCGCGGCGTGACGGGCATCAGCCGCAGCGGCAATGTGCCCGTCGAGATCGCGTTGTTCGCCGACCGCCGAGCGCACGTCGTCCTCTATGCGCCATCCAGTGCCTTGGCCACGACCACAACGTACTCTCTCCGCGATGCGAGGGTGGACCGCGAGCTTCCGCACGTGGAGAAGAACGCATGCTGGGCACCGACCGCATCGGCCATCAGCTCCTCAGCGCGCTGGAGATACCCGCCCGACGACGAGCGGTCATCCAGGCCCGAGCTGGCCAGCACATCGCCACGAAACGGTTCGACCCCCATGATCTCTCGGACCCGAGGGTCGATGCCGCGCCCCTGCCGGTGGCGGGGCGGAGTGAAGCCGTAGCGCCCAAGCTGGTGGTATGCGCGCAGGGCTTCGAGCAGGGGCGCGTCACTGTGATCCATGGTTCGCAGTCTGCTACAGGCTCCGGCCGCGATCCGCTCTTCGCCGATGACTCGGGCGAACGGCTGGACGGGGCGGGGCGGGGCCGATTTTGAAGCTCATCCGTTGGCTGCCTCCGCGCAGGGGTCGATCGCGTGATCGAGGAAGGCCGGGCCCAGCGCGGCCCACGCATTGCCGTAGTAGGTCGGAAAGCGCACCGCGAAGGCCTCGGCCTCGATGCGCAACTCACCCGCCGCGCGTCGATCGCCCGCTGCGCCGGCCGCCCCCGCGCCCGCGAGGATTGTCAGCGGCGAGCCGTCGGGGTTGATGCTCGCGCCGTTGAGGCTCAGCGCCAGCGGCAGCGAGCGGTTGTCCGATCCCAGGACGTTGTGCCACCAGTTCGCCGCCAGATGGCGGGCGGGCGGATCGCAGGCGGTCGCAAACCAGATCGGCAGCCGCGCCGCGTCGAGCCCGTACTGCACGCCCGCGCGACCGCCCGGCTCGCCGATCGGTACCAGATGTCCATTCGAGAGCTGTGCCCAGTCCGGTGGCAGCGTGGCGCCGTTGTCTGTCAGCTCACCGATCAGGTTGATCGCTTCGCCGGCGGCCCGGTTCCAGTCCTGCTCGCCGGTGAAGCGCGCCAGTGCGGCGAAGATCCCCGGCATCAGGTAGGACGGATCGACGGTTGGCGCCGGCTGGGACTTGGCCCACGGTCCGGCGACTGGCAAGGACGCGCCGCCGGGGAGGGTCACCGACTCGTACTTCAGGACGGATTCGGCGATGCGCCGGCCGACGCGGTTGAGTGTCGCCTGGTCCGTCCCCGTGTAGCGGAGTAACGCATAGGCGATCAGGACGTCGGCGTCCGTCGCCGAGTGCGGGTCCTGAACATGTCCGTCGCCGCTCGCGCGTGCGGCGAACAGGCCGTCCGGACGCCTGAGGTGCGCGCTCGTCCACGACCAGATCGTCCGCACCAGCGCCGGCCGCCGAGCGACCTCGGCGATGAGCATCCCGTAGGCCTGGCCCTCGCTGACGATGTCGCCGCCCTGGTCGTGCCGGATCACCCGTCCGTCGTTCGTCACGTATCGGGACAGGAAGCGGGCGGCAGCGCTCGTGGATGCCGGCGAGCCGGCGCCGTCTCGGGCGGGCGGGTGATCCGTGCCGCCGCAGGCCGTCACACACATCGAGTAGGCGAGCACGCCGACCAGGGCTCGACCGAGTCGCACCGCACTACGGCGACGTGGTCGACGTGGTCGACGTGTCCGATGTCGTGCTCTGGGTCGTGGAGCTGCTCGTCGTCGGGTTGCTGGACGTGGCCGTCGTCGTGGAGCTGCTGGAGGGGCCCGCCGTCGTAGAGCTGCTGGAGGTGGCCGTCGTCGTAGAGCTGCTCGAGGAGCCCGTCGTCGTCGAGCTGCTGGAGGTAGCCGTCGTCGTCGAGGTGCTCGAGGTGGTCGTCGGAGTGGTGGTCGTGGAGGAGGACGCGGACGTGGTGCTGGTGGCCGAGCTCGACCTCTTCGGTCTCGGCGACCGCGCGCTCTTGTCGGGAGCGGAATGCTGTGAGGTGGCGGCCGGAGCCGGCCCGTAGTGCACCGGCTGACCCTTTGCCGGGCCGACGATCTGGGGAGGGACGATGGTCGCCGGGCCGGGGACGAAGAGGCCCAGCGCGAGCGCCGCGACGCCCCCGGCCAGCCCGAGGCCGCCGACGGCGTAGGTGAGGCGCGCGCCGTAGCGCAGATGCTCGGTGCGACGGCGCGCTCGCAGCTCCGGCGGGAGCGCGGCCCGCTGCGCGCTCAGGCTGTTGTACGGCGCGGCGAGAAAGCTCACGGTCGGCCACAGGAGCAGCGCCGCGAGCAGCGGTCCTCCGTAGCTCGAGGAGCTTCGTGCGAGCCCCGCTGCGATCCCGACGAGTCCGGCGAAGCCCAACACGCACTCAGCCCAGTTCGCCTTCAGCGCGTCGCTCCACGCGTGCTCACCCTGCGTCTTGGGAGTGCGCAGGAACACCGCCTCCTTCGCGAACAGGGCCTGAACGGAGGCAATCGCGACGGTGAGGCTCGTCGACTGCCAGATCAGGAACGCGCCGAGCGCCTCACGCCAGGTTGCTCCTGTGCCTCGGCGCAGAAGCGCCACCGCCCGTAGCAGGCCAAGCACCACCAGCACCGGAATCGCCGCGAGCAAAAAGCCCGTGAGCTTGCGAAACACCAGCCCGCCGCTGAATGCGATGTTCCCCGCGCCGACGAGCAAGAACACGAAGAACAGCACCGCGAGCAGGTCGCCGTACCACTGCACCGCCCCGCACAGGTACGCCCAGCGCTGACCGAGGCTGAG
>DATAWT010000025.1:0-20844 GCA_036267075.1 Solirubrobacteraceae bacterium | reverse complement strand
GCAGTCGCTGATCCGCCCGGCGTCGTTGACCTCGATCCACGCCGAGAGCACGTTCGCGAAGCGAAAGCGGTCGGTCGCGCAAAGCTCGTCGATGTCGGCGATGCGGTCCGGCGGCGGCGGGTCGTAATGGGTGAAGCCGGCATCGAAGGCCAGCCGCATCGAGCCTTCGATCGCCTCGGAGGGGATCCACGACACGGACGTGATCGAGCTCTTATGGCGCATTGGCGGCCTGCGGGAGGCCGGAGCGTAGCAGGGGGTCATGAACGCGCGGCGAGGTCGTTCTCGCGCGCGAGACGCCGGCGCGAGGCTGCTCGCGTCCGCGAATCCCGCGACGCGACGCACGGTCCTTGACAGCGGTATACGATGCGATCGTATCCAGGATCACGGATGCAGAATTCAGGGTCCGAGGTGAGGGGAGTCGTTGGCGGAGCGCGTAAATTTCGGTACTCGGACGCGTCTGGTGGACGACGTCGCCGAGGAGCTGCGCGAGCGGATCTATCGCGGCGACTACCAGCCGGGTGAGCCGCTGCGCCAGGAGCAGCTGGCGGACGACCTCCAGATCAGCCGAACGCCGCTGCGCGAGGCGATCCGCGTGCTCGAGAACGAGGGGCTGCTCCACAGCGAGCGCAACCGCACGGTGCGCGTCGTCACGGCGGACCTGCAGCGGCTCAACTGGGCCTACCAGCTGCGCGAGGTGGTCGACGGACTCGCCGCGCGCCTCGCGGCCGCGAGCAGCGACGAGGCGGGGCGAGCGGCGCTCGGCGCGATCATCGACCGCCAGGCGGAGGCGCTCGATCCGTGGGAGCCGGGTGGCTACACGCGCCTCAACGTCGAGTTCCACACCGCTGTCATCGCCCTCACCGGCAACCCATACCTGCGCGGGCAGATCCCGCTCGTGCGGATGACCTCGCAGGTGTTCAGCCCGGTCAGCCTGATCGAGCCGGGCCGGGCGAGTGAAGCGGTCGGGCAGCACCGCAGCATCGCTCAGGCAATCGCCCAGGGCGACGGCGAGACGAGCGAGGGGCTCGCGCGCGAGCACATCCGCAGCACGATGGCGCGGATCAGCCCGCGCGACGACGGGTAGAGCGAGGAGGAGACCAGCGATGGATGCGTTCATCGTCGCCAGTGACATCGGCGGGACCTTCACCGACACGGTCACCATCGACGCGGATGGGGTCGCGCGCCGCTACAAGGCGCCGACGGTGCCGGAAGACCCGGCCGGCGGCGTCCTTGCGACGCTCGAGCTCGCCGCCCAGGCCGAGGGCGTTGAGCTGCGGGACCTGCTGGCGCGGGTCTCCCTGTTCGCGCACGGCACGACGGTCGCGACGAACGCGCTCCTTGAGGGGCGCACGGCCGTCGTCGGCCTGCTCCAGACCCGCGGCTTCGGTGACACCGTCTCGATCATGCGCGGCTTCAAGTCGCTCGGGCTCGACGAGGACGGCGTCAAGAACTTCCGTTCGATGGTCAAGCAGGAACTCGTCGTCCCAAAGCGGCTGACGCGTGAGGTCGGCGAGCGCGTCGACTATCGCGGGCGGGTCGTTGCCCCGCTCGACGAGGATGGCGCGCGCATCGCGATCCGCGAGCTCCACGACCTCGGTGTCGAGGTGTTCGCGGTCGCGCTGCTGTGGTCGTTCAAGAACCCCGACCACGAGCGGCGTGTCGGCGAGATCATCGAATCGGAGCTGCCGGGCACGCTGTACACCCTCTCGAGCGATCTGCTGCCGAGACTCGGCGAGTACCGCCGGACCGTCACGACCGCGCTGAACGCGAGCCTGCGACCGGTGGTCGCCCACGCGGTCGAGAATCTCGCCGGGACCCTGCGCGAGCGCGGCCTCGCCGCCGAGCCGCAGCTGATGCAGTCCAATGGAGGCCTCGCTCCGGTCGCCGAGATCGACCGCGAGGCTGCCTCCACGGTGATGTCGGGGCCCGTCGGCGGCGTGGTGGCCTGCGAATACCTCGGCGCGCTGCGCGGCAACCGCAACATCGTCGCGACCGATATGGGCGGCACCAGCTTCGAGGTCGGGCTGATCCTCGACGGCAAGGCGCACATCGCGAACTCGACGTGGGTCGGGCGCCACGAGCTGGCGCTCCCGTCGGTCGCCGTGCGCACGGTGGGCGCCGGCTCGGGATCGATCGCGAGCGTTTCGCACGGCCTGCTGCGGGTCGGACCGGAGAGCGCGGGCGCCGTTCCCGGGCCCGCCTGTTACGGGCGCGGCGGCGAGCAGCCGACCGTCGCCGACGCCGACCTCGTGCTCGGCTACATCAATCCCGACAACTTCCTCGCCGGGCGGCTGACGCTGGACGTCGAGCGAGCTCGCGCGGCGATCGGAACGCATGTCGCGGAGCCGCTCGGGCTGAGCGTCGAGACGGCTGCGGAGGGGATCAAGACGATCGTCGATTCGCGGATGTCGGATCTGATCCGGCGCGCGACGATCGAGCAGGGTCACGATCCCGCGGACTTCGTTCTCTACGCCTACGGCGGAGCCGGACCCAGCCACGCGTTCTCCTACGGTGCGGAGCTGGGCGTCTCGGAGATCGTGATCCCGCTGACCGCCTCCGTCCACTCGGCGTTCGGCGTGGCGGCGTCCGATCTGACGGTGGCCGAGGAGCTCTCGGACCCGCTGCTCAGCCCTCCCGGCACGACCGACTACGCGCGGGCAATCGACGCCGCCGAGATCAACGCCCGCTTCGAGCGCCTTGGCGAACGCGCGATCGCACGGCTCGCGCGGGCCGGCGTCGAGACCGGCTCGCCGCGGATCAGCCGCTCGGTCGAGATGCGTTTCCGCTTCCAGATCCACGTGCTGACGGTGCCGGTCGGCGAGGAGCCGCTCGACGATGACGGCGTCCGCGCGCTGGTGGAGCGCTTCATCGAGACCTACGAGGCGCGCTTCGGCGAGGGATCGGCGTTCGTGGCGGCTGGGATCGAGCTGACCACCTTCCGTGTCGTCCTCAGCGTGCCGGGCGTCAAGCCGCAGCTTCGGATGCTCGAGTCCGCCAGCGGCGGCGCTCCCGCGGCGGCCGCGACGCGGCCGGTGTTCAGCGCCGGTCAGTGGACCGACGCGCGGATCGTCGATCGCGGCGAGCTGCGACCCGGCCTGGCGCTCGACGGCCTGGCGGTGATCGAACTCGAAGACACGACGATCGTGATCGGCCCGGGCCAGCAGGGAGTCATCGACGACTACGGAAACGTCGTGATCAGCGACCGCGAGGGAGGAGCGAACCGATGAGCATCGAGGTCTCGCGACAGGTCGACGCGATCACCTTCGAGGTGATCCGCCACAAGCTGTGGTCGATCAACGAGGAGGGCTCGGCGACCATGATCCACGTCTCCGGGTCGCCCGTCGTGCACGCCACGGACTACAACTTCGGCCTCTACACGGCGGCCGGCGAGATGGCGGTGATCGGCGTCTACCTGCTCGTGCCGGTCTACACGGGCTCGATGGCGATCCGCGAGTTCCTGACGCGCTTCGCCGACGTCGCCGACGGCGACGTCTTCGTGATCAATGACCCCTACATCGCGGCGGAGCACCAGAACGACGTTCAGTTCTGCGCCCCGTTCTTCCACGACGGGCGCCTCGTCGCGTGGATCGGCTGCATGGCGCACCAGGTCGACCTCGGCGGGACCGACGCGGGCTCATGGTGCCCGACCGCCACCGACACCTTCCAGGAGGGCCTGCGGATCCCGCCCGGCCGGATCGTCCGCGGTGGCCAGGTCAACCAGGAGCTGTGGGACATCATCATCGCCAACTCGCGGATGCCGTTCACGGTGTCCAACGACTTCACGGCCTTTCTCGCCGGTTTGAGGGTCGCGGCGGAGCGCCTGCACGAGCTCTGCGACCGCTATGGCCCGGACGTCGTCGCGGCGGTCATGGATCAGTCGATCGAAGCCGCCGAGGGCGGGCTGCGCGCGCTGCTGCGCGAGCTGCCCGACGGACAGTTCGAGCACACGAGCTACCTCGACCGCCCCCGCATCGATGGGGAGCCGGGCGTCGAGCTCCTCAAGATCAACTGCAAGATGACGAAGTCAGGCGATCGCCTGATCTTCGACTACGACGGCAGCGACGTCCAGTCGCCCGCCTACGGCATGGCCACCCGCGCGGGGACCGTCGGCGCGGTGGCGACGCTGATGCTGTGCCTGTTCGGCAGCGAGCTACCGTGGAATCACGGGCTGATGCGCCCGGTCGAGGTCGTCGCCCGCGACGGTCTCTGCGTGACGGCCGTCTCGCCGATGCCGGTGAGCGGTGGCGCCGCCGGCGCGAACTGGGTGGCGATGAACGCGGCGGCAGGCTGTATCGCGAAGATGGTGAGCTTCAGCGAGCGCAACAAGGGGCTCGCGTTTGGACCGGGCGACGGGTCGTGGCAGCTAGCCCAGTTCGGCGGCCTCAACCAGTACGGCGAGCCGTTCGCCGCCATGTATCTCGACTCGCTGTTGTGGGGCGGGCCGGCCTTCGAGGATCGCGACGGCGTCGACTCCGGTGGCGCGATGGTGATCCTCGGCGGGGGAACGCAGGACGTAGAGCAGCAGGAGGTCGGGCAGCCGCTGCTCTATCTGTGGCGACGTGAGGTGCCCGACTCTGGCGGCGCGGGCCGCCGGAGGGGCGGCAACGGTATCGAGTTCGCGATGACGCCGATCGACACCGAGGAGGTGAGCGGCGTGATCGCGACCCACGGAACGACGCTGCCGAACCGCACCGGCATCTTCGGCGGACTGCCCGGCTCGTGCGCCCGCTTTGAGCTCGTGCGCAACGCCAACGTGCTCGACGATCTCGCGAAGGGCCGCGCGCTCGAGCGCCTCGAGGACATCGATGGCGACTACGAGGTTCTCCCTGGCGTCTCAGCCGGGCTGCCGGTCGCGGCCGGCGAGGTCGTCAACGTGCGGCTCCAGAACGGCGGCGGCTACGGGGATCCGGTCCTGCGCGAGCCGGAGCTGGTGCTGCGCGACGTCCGCAACGGCGCCGTGTCACGCGATCTTGCGACCCGTATCTACGGCGTCGTCGTGACCGATGCCGGCGAGCTCGACGCCGCCGCCACGGACGCGGCGCGCCAAGCGATCCGCGAACAGCGTCTCGAGCGCATGCGGCCCCCGCAGACGAGCGGCGACGCCCAGCCGGCTCCGCCGCTGACGGGGCGCTGGGCCGAGTCGCTTCGCTTCGAGGCGCGCGACGGCGCGACCGAAGTCTCGTGCGGACATTGCGGCAACGTCCTCGGCGTACTTGGCAGCGACTGGCGCGAGCTCGCCGGCACCGTCTCCCTGGCCACGGAGGAGCTCGGGCCGCTCATCGTGCTGCCCACGGCGCTCGAGGCACGCCAGTTCATCTGCCCGTCGTGCGCGACGTCGCTGTGGGTCGACGTTTTCCCGGTGGACGGACCGCCGTGGACCGACTTCACGCTCATCTAGCAGGCAGTGTCGATACCCAGCAGCTCGCTGGGAGAGGAGGAGATTCATGAGGTTCAGAAGGAAGGTGCTGGTGCTGACGACCGCTGCGGCGTCACTCGCCGCGGCCGCGATCGGCCTGTCGGGTTCGACGCTGCCGGCCTCGGCGAGCGGTAAGTACACGATTGTTCTGTCCAACAACTACATGGGCAACCAGTGGCGCCCGCAGATGGAGAACGACGCGAAGTACATCGCGAGCCAGGCGCCGTACAACAAGGAGGTCAACCTCGAGATCCGCAACGCGAACCTGACGCCGACGGCACAGATTCAGTCGTTGCAGACGGTCATCCGCGAGAAGCCCGCGGCGATCATGGTCGACGCGGCATCGCCGACCGCGCTCAATCCAACGATCACCGAGGCCTGCAACGCGGGAATCCTCGTGTTCACCTTCGATCAGGTCGTGACCGCGCCGTGCGCCTACAAGCTGCCTGAGGACTACGAGAAGGAAGCGCTGGACATGGCGAACTGGCTGGGCACCGAGCTGCACGGCAAGGGCAACATCCTCGTCGACACGGGCCTGCCGGGAATCGCGATCTCGAGCACGTTCCTCAGCGTCTGGAAGTCGACGCTGGCCAAGAAGTACCCGGCCATCAAGATCGTCGGCACCTTCTCGAGCGAGTACGCGCCCGGCCCCGAGCTGCAGGGCGTCTCCTCGGATCTGGCGAAGGGCGCGACGGTGAACGGGATTCTCAGCGGCGGCTACTGCTCGAGCGACATTCAGGCACTGCAGCGCGCAGGGCGCAAGCTCGTGCCGATGACGTGCCTCGATGTGAACGGCAACGAGCAGCAGTGCGCGAAGTACAAGCTGCCGTGCTTCTTCTTCGGTGCGCCCGCGTGGGTCAGCGGTGTCGCGGTGCAGCACATCGTGAATCTGCTCAGCAAGAAGGGAAGCTACCCGAAGAGCCAGCCCTACTTCGAGAAGAACTTCGTCACCAAGCAGGGCGACATCAAGTTCAAGCACACGCAAGTGCTCCAGCCACTCACGCCCGGGGTCAACTACTACCCGAGCGAGTCCTCGGCGCTGATCACGCCGATCACCTACAGCCCGTGGAAGATCACCCCGGCGATCGCATTGGGGGGCTGACCGCCTGACACACGGCCCGGGGAGGTTCGCCGAACCTCCCCGGCGCCCGTCCCCTCTGATGACCAACATGCTCCGGATCGCTGGACTCGCAAAGCGCTATGGCTCGGTGCGGGCGCTGGAGGGCGCCAACGTCGAGGCGGCCGCCGGTGAGATCCACGCGATCCTGGGCGAAAACGGCGCGGGCAAGTCGACGATGATCAAGATCCTTGCCGGCGTCACCCCGGCCGACGCGGGCGAGGTAACGCTCGACGGGACGCGTCTGGCACTGGGACGTCCAGCTCGCGCGGACCGCGCGGGTGTGAGGACTGCGTTTCAGGAGCTCAGCACCGTGCCCGGCCTGACCGTCGCCGAGAGCCTCCTGTTCCGGCGCGAGCCGTCGCTGGCGCTCGGCTTCGTGCGCCGGCGTGAGCTGAACCGCCACGCGTCAGAACTGCTCTCGCGGCTCGGCCTCGCGCACATCGACGTGCGCGCGCGCATCGACGAGCTCGGCCTCGGCGAGCGCCAGCTGCTCGAGGTGGCAAAGGCGCTCCGCGACCCGGCACGGGTGCTCGTGCTCGACGAGCCGACCTCGGCGCTCTCGACGGAGGACAGCGCGTGGGTGCTCGGCCAGGCGCGCCGGGCCGCCGACGCCGGTGCGGTCGTCCTCTTCATCACGCACCGCCTCGCTGAGGTGCGCGCCGCGGCTGACCGTCTGACCGTTCTGCGCGGGGGCGTCGACGTGCTGACAGGCGCGACCGAGGACTTCGGCGACGACGAGCTGATCGCCGCGATGCTCGGGCGCCGCATCGAACGCCTCTACGCCGAGCGCACCGCTCCCCGTTCAGACGCCGTGCTCGTCGTGCGCGGCCTGCGTGTCGGCGGGCGCGTCGGTCCGCTCGATCTCGACGCCCGAGCGGGGGAGATCCTCGGGATCGGAGGACTACAGGGACAGGGGCAGCGCGACCTGCTGATGGCGCTCGGCGGCGCGCGACGCTGGCTCGACGGCTCCGCAGAGCTGAACGGAGCGCCGTTTCACCCGCTGAGCCCGCGCGAGGCATTGCGTCGACGCGTCGCGCTCGTGCCCGAGGATCGTCAGCGCGAGGGGCTCCTGCTCGGCCACAGCGTGCAGGCGAACGTGACCTTGGCGGCGCTGGCCCAGTTCGTGCGACACGGAGTGCTCGATGTCCGCAAGGAGACGCTCGCCGCGCGGTCTGTCGTGGCGCGCGTCGGTCTCGCGGAGCAGCGGCTGCCGGATGCTGCGAACACGCTCAGCGGCGGCAACCAGCAGAAGGTGGTGCTGGCGAAGGCGCTGCTGAGCGATCCGCTCGTCCTGCTGCTCTACGACTGCACGCGTGGCGTCGACGTCGGCACGAAGGCCGAGATCTTCGCGCTGATGGCCGAGCTCGCGAGCGCGGGCGCGACGATTCTCTACTACTCGAGCGACCTCTCGGAGCTCGTGCACATGTGCGATCGCGTGGCGGTGATGGTCGAAGGGCGCATCCGCAGCGTGCTCGAGAGTGATGAGCTGAGTGAACAGGCGATCCTGCGCGTCGCGCTCGCCGAGGCCGAGCACTACCGGAGCGCTCCGGCGTGAGCGCCGCGACGACCGCCGCGACGCCGTCGCCGCTTGTGCGCAGGCGCTCGCGGCGCATCCCCTGGAGCGCCCTCAGCACCGCGGCGATCATGGTCGCTCTGGGTGCCGCCGACGTGATCATCCAGCCCAACCTCCTGAACCTCTTCCAGATCGGGTTGCTGCTGCAGACCGCGCTGCCGCTGGTATTCGTCGCAGCCGCCCAGACTCTGGTCGTGCTCGTCCGCGGGATCGATCTCTCCGTCGGAGGCGTGCTGGTCGTAGCCAACGGCCTGACGGTGGTGACGGTTGGCGGCGCCGGCGGCGACCATCAACTCCTGCTGATCTTGGTCCTCGTCGTCGGACTCGCGGCCGGGGCGCTGAACGGGGTCCTCGTCGGCGTGCTCGGTCTCCAGCCGTTCATCGCGACACTGGGAACCTGGACGATCTTCAACGGGATCGCCCTGACGGTGCTGCCGACCGACGGCGGCACGCCGCCGCCCTGGCTGATCAACTTCACGCTCGGCGCGGTGGGCGGCGTTCCGAACACGCTGATCATTCTCGTTGGCGTCGTGGTCGTCTGGCGGATCCTGTGCGCGACCAAGCTCGGCATCCGTATCCGCGCCGTCGGCGCCGACGAGGATCGCGCCAGCCTCAACGGCACCTCGGTGCTCGCCGTGAAGCTGATCGTCTACTCGCTCGCCGGCCTCTGCGCGGCGCTCGCGGGCATCCTGCTCGCCGGCGCGACCTCAACCGGGACGCCGACGGCCGGCGACGCCTACATCCTCACCTCGGTCGCGGCGGTGGTGATCGGCGGAACGAGCCTCGTCGGGCGCGGCGGCGGGGTCGGGCTGACGGTGATGGCCGCGATGGCGCTGACCTTCATCTCCGACATCGTCAACGCCGAGAACTTCAGCGTGTGGGTGTCGGTCGCCGCGTCCTCGGGCCTGCTGCTGGTGGTCGTCGTGCTGCGCGGAGTGGTCGAGCAGGTCGTTGAGCGGAGGCATGCGTGACCGCGTGGGCGCGCCGGGCGGCTCCGACCCTGTCGGCGTGGGCGCTCTGCGTCGTGCTGTTTGCGATCGGGGCGATCCACTCGTCGGGCTTCGCCGCCTGGGACAACATCCGCGATCTGCTCGTGTTCGCGAGCTTCGTCGGCTTCGCCGCGGTCGGCGAGACGCTGGTCGTTCTCGGCGGCGGCCTCGACCTGTCGGTGCCGTGGGTGATTGCCTTCGGGGGCATCCAGCTCTCGCACTGGGCGAGCATCGGTGGCGGCGCGGGGATCGTCGCCGTCGTCGCCGTCGGCGCCGCGATCGGGTTCGTCAACGGCGTCGGCGTCGCCTGGCTTCGGGTGCCGCCGATCGTGATGACGCTCGCGGTCGGCGGGCTCGTCCAGGCCTACCTGCTCGCGATCGGGCTGCTGCAGTCCACGGGCAACCAGCTGCCGGCGGCGGCGGTCGACATCGCGACCAGCCGCGTCGCCGGCGTCCCGATCGTCGCGCTGATCTGGCTCGGCGTGGCTCTGCTCGTCGGCGGGCTGCTCGCTCGCGCCGCGCTCGGCCGCAAGATCTACGCCGTCGGGGCGAGCGAGACGGTCGCCGAGCTCTCGGGCGTCGACGTCCGTCGCGTGCGGCTGCAGACCTACATGCTTTCGGGCGCGTTCGCGTCGTTCGCCGGCGTCGTGATCTCCGGGTACGTCGGGCAGACCTACCTCGACATCGGCAACCCCTACCTGTTCACCTCGATCGCCGCCGTGATCGTCGGCGGGGCGTCGATCCTCGGTGGCCGCGGTACCTACTGGGGGACGGTCGCCGGCGCGATGACGCTGACCGTGCTCGGAGCGATGCTGCCGCTCTTCGGCCTCAGCCCGGCCGGGCTCGACATCGTCTACGGGATCGTGATCCTGGTCGGCGTGTGGGCCTCGACCGCGGGCGGCGCGCTGGTGCTCGGGCGGATCCGGCACCACAGACGAAGGAGTCCACAGCTACCTGGAGCGGAGGTCCAGCATGCCCCATAGTACGCGCTCGGCAACCGGCCGCCTGGCCGGCAAGGTCGCCGTCATCACCGGAGCCGGATCGGGAATCGGGCGCACCACCGCGCGACGCTTCGCCCAGGAGGGCGCACTCGTCGTGGCCGCCGATCTGAACCTCGAGGAGGCGCAGGCGACTCTCGAAGGCCTCGAGGAGGTCGCCATCGCCGTGCAGACCGACGTCCGCGACGCGGCGGCGATCGAGGCGATGATCGATGCGGCCGTTGAGCGCTTTGGCACGGTCGACGTGTTCCACAGCAATGCTGGCGTCGCCGAGGCGGTCAAGCCGGTCGGCGAGATCGACGTCGAGGAGTGGGAGACCGTCATCGGCGTCAACCTGACGGCCTTCTTCCTCTGCGCGCGCGCCGTTGCACCGGTGATGCGCGCGCATGGCGGCGGCTCGATCATCGTGACGGGGTCGATCGCGGCGCGCCGTCCGCGCCCGGGAATGGCGGCGTACGTCGCCTCCAAGAGCGGTGCGATCGGTCTCGCTCGCGCGCTCGCGATCGAGTTCGCACCGGACGCGATCCGCGTCAACGCCATCAATCCGGGACCGGCGCGCACGCCGATGCTCAAGGAGTTCGCGTTCCACGACGACGAGGCGGAGACGCTGCGATCGCTCGGCGACGCGCTGCCGCTCGGCGCGATCATCGAGCCCGACGACATCGCCAGCGCGGCGGTCTACCTCGCAAGCGACGAGGCCGCGAAGATCACAGGACTCGTGCTCAACGTGGACGGGGGAAGGGACCTGTGAGCGGCACAACGTTCGATGCGGTCGACCCGGCCACGCAGCGGGCCTTCGCCCAGATCCCCGAGAGCCCGCCGGAGGCGATCGCGGAGGCGGTCGCCTCCGCCCATGACGCGCTCGAGCGCGAGCGCGAGTGGCGCACGCCCGAACGCCGTGCCGGCGCGCTTCAGGCGATCGCGCGGGCGATCGAGGCCGAGGGCCCTGAGCTCGCGCGGCTCGAGTGCCTCGACACCGGCAAGCCGCTTGCGCAGGCGCACGCCGACGTGCGCACGACGGTGCGCTATTTCGAGTACTACGCCGGTGCCGCGGACAAGATCCTCGGAACCTCGATCCCGCTCGGGCCCGACCACGTCGACTACACGGTGCGCGAGCCCTGGGGGGTGTGCGGGCAGATCATCCCGTGGAACTATCCGATGCAGGTCCTCGCGCGCTGCGCCGCTCCCGCGCTGGCGGCCGGAAACGCGGTGGTCCTGAAGCCGTCCGAGCTCGGCTCGGTGACGCCGATGCGGATCGCCGAGCTGGCGCTCGCCGCCGGGCTGCCAGCGGGACTGTTCGCCGTCGCGACCGGCCACGGCGCGACCGGCGCGGCGCTTGTCGCCCACGCCGGCGTCGACCACGTCACCTTCGTCGGCTCGGCCGCCGTCGGGCGGCTCGTCGCTCACGCCTGCGCCGAGCGCCTCGCCCCGCTGCAGCTCGAGCTCGGCGGCAAGTCGCCGAACATCGTCTTCGCCGACGGCGACCTCGAACGAGCGGCACCGGTGATCGTGCGATCGCTGATCCAGAACGCGGGACAGAGCTGCTCCGCGGGAACGCGGCTGCTCGTTGAGAGCGGCCGCCGCGACGAGCTGCTTGAGCGCATCGCGACACTCATGGCGGCACTTCGGATCGGGCCCGGGATCGACGATCCCGATCTCGGGCCGCTGATCTCGCAGGCGCAGATCGAGCGCGCCGAGGGCATGCTCGCGCGCGCGCGCGAGGACGGCGCCGCCGTCCTGCTCGGCGGCGACAGGCCGCGCGATCGCGATGGCGAGTGGTATCTCGAGCCGACGATCCTCACCGCGGTCGAGCCGGGCATGGAGATCTTCGAGGAGGAGGTGTTCGGCCCGGTGCTTGCGGTCACCGCGTTCGAGGGCGAGGCCGAGGCCGTGGCTCTCGCCAACGCCACGCCCTACGGCCTCGTCGCCGGGGTCTGGACCGCGGACATCGCTCGTGCGCACCGCGTCGCCTCGGCGGTCCGAGCCGGGCAGGTCTACGTCAACGGCTACGGCGTCGCCGGCGGCGTCGAGCTTCCGTTCGGAGGCATGAAGGGCAGCGGCTACGGTCGCGGCAAGGGGCTCGAGGCGCTCCACACCTACACCCAGCTCAAGAACGTGTGCGTGACGTTGTGAGCGAGCCTCGGCGTGAGCTTCGGATCGCCGCCATCGGTGGTGACGGCATCGGCCCGGAGGTCGTGGGCGTGACGCTGCCGCTCGTGGCGGCGGCGGCCGCGCTCGAGGGCGTCGAGCTCGTCGTCACCGAGCTCGACTGGGGCGGTGAGCGCCTGCTTCGGACCGGCGAGGCGATGCCGGCCGACGCGGTCGAGACGGTGCGCGCCCACGACGCCGTGCTGCTGGGGGCTGTCGGGCACGCCGACGTGCCGCCCGACGTCTCGGTCTGGACGCTGGTGCTGCCGCTGCGCAAGGCGCTCGACCTATACGTGAACCTCCGTCCGATCCGCGCCTGGGCCGGCGTGCGCACGCCGATCAGCTCCGCGGACGGGGCCGATTTCGTGATCGTGCGCGAGAACACCGAGGGTGAGTACTCGGGCATGGGCGGGAGCGTCCACAAGGACACGCCCGACGAGATCGCCACCGATGTCGCGATCCACTCGCGGCGGGCGATCGAGCGCGTCGCGCGCTACGCCCTGGGCTTGGCGCGCGAGCGCAGCCAGCTTCTGTCACTCGTGACGAAGTCGAACGTGTCGCGTCACGGCTATGCGCTTTGGGACGCCGTCGTGTTCGATCTCGCCGCGCGGGAGTTCGCCGATGTCGAGATCGAGAAGGTCTACGTCGATGCGATGGCGGCGCGGATGATCCAGCACCCCCGCTCGCTGGGGGTGCTTCTGTGCAGCAACCTCTTCGGCGACATCCTCTCCGACCTCGGCGCGCCGATCGCGGGCGGGCTGGGCATGGCGCCGAGCGCCAACATCTCCCCCGAGAGCGGTTGCGGCGTGTACGAGCCGGTTCACGGCTCGGCGCCCGACATCGCCGGGCGCGGAATCGCGAATCCGATGGCGTGCATCCTCTCGGCGGCGCTGCTCCTGCGCGATTGCGGCCTCGGCAGCGCCGCGCTGGCACTCGAGACCGCCGTCGGCGTGGCGGTTCAAAGCGACGCGGGCGCCACCCCCGACCTCGGTGGCGCTGCGAGCACGCAGTCCGCGGCCGACGCGGTGCGTGACGCTCTCGACGCCGACGTCCGTGTCGCCTGAACGAGACGGCGGCAGCACGGCGATGGTGCCGCGACGGACGTCTGATGGGAGGTCTTCTCGACGCGACGATCGTCGCGTCGCTCGCGGGGACGGCGCTCCTACAATCGGCACGTGCACACACCGATCTGCACCGGCACACTCGCGCGGCCTTCCGGCCGTTTTGCCGCCGCGCGCGCCATCGCGATCGTGCGCGTCATCCCCCGCTAGGGGGATCGGTCTTCAGCGTCTTCGTACGCCTCGCAAACCCCGCCGCCGCCCCTCGTGCGTCCAGCCCGACGCGGCCCACCTCGACGAATGGATTGCGATGACCGCCGCTGGCACAGCCTCAACCACATCCGAACCCGAAGGTCTAGGCGCCGAATGCCTCGGCGCTGACGTGATCCTGCGCGTCCTCGAAGACGAGGGCGTCACGGTCTGCTTCGGGATCCCCGGCGGAGCACTCCTTCCGCTCTATGACGCGATCGCGCGCGGCACGACGGTTCGCCACGTGCTTGCGCGACACGAGCAGGGCGCGGGGCACATGGCCGAGGGCTACGCTCGCGCCAGCGGCGAGGTTGGCGTCGTCTTCGCGACATCCGGGCCGGGCGCGACGAATCTCGTCACGCCGATCGCCGACGCGGCGATGGACTCGACGCCGCTGGTCGCCATCACCGGCCAGGTGCGAAGCCATCTGATCGGCAGCGAGGCGTTCCAGGAGTGCGACATCGTCGGTGTCACGCTGCCGCTGGTCAAGCACTCCTGGCTCGTCCGCGACGTCGGCGAACTCGCGGCCACATTGCGCGACGCCTTTCACGTCGCGCGCAGCGGGCGCCCGGGGCCGGTTCTCGTCGACGTGCCAAGGGACGTGCAGGAGGCGTCGTTCGACGGCGCGCTGCCGGCCTGCGGGGAGCTTGAAGCGCGCTCGATGCCCGCGGATGTCGACGAGGCCGCCGCGCGCGCGGTCGCGCACGCGATCGAAGGCTCGCGGCGACCCGTGCTCTACGTCGGCGGCGGGCTGCTCAGTGCCGGCGCGACGCGTGAGCTGCTTGCGCTCGCCGAGCGCGGAAACATTCCGGTTGTCACGACGCTGATGGCCAAGGGCGCCATTCCCGAGTCCCACCAGCTCTGCTTCGGCTGCCCGGGGATGCACGGCGGCAAGTGGGCGAACCTCGCACTCGGCGGCGCGGACCTGGTGATCGCTGTCGGTGCTCGCTTCGACGATCGCGTGACGGGCCGCGTCGCGGACTTCGCGCCGAGGGCGGTGGTCGCCCACTACGACATCGACGCCTACGAGGTCGGCAAGGTGCGCCGTGCCGAGCTTGCGGTGGTCGGAGCGCTGCGGGAGAGCCTCGCCTGCACGCTCGCGGCGCTCGCAAGCGCGGCGTCGAGCGACGCGTGGCTTCGGCAGCTCGAGGCGTGGCGGACGCGGTTCCCTCTGTGCTACGACCAGAACGCCGCGACGCTGAAGCCGCAGCGCGTCGTCGAGCGCGTCGCGGCGGCGCTCGATGGGCACGAGGACGTGATCTACACGACAGGAGTGGGGCAGCACCAGATGTGGGCGATGCAGTACGCGCGCTGCGAGTGCCCGCGCTCGTTCATCACCTCGGGGGGCCACGGCACGATGGGCTTTGGTGTTCCCGCGGCGATCGGCGCGCGGGCCGCTCGTCCCGGCGCGACCGTCGTCTGCCTCGATGGCGACGGCTCCTTCCAGATGACCGCGCAAGAGCTCGCCACGGCGGTGGCCGAGCGTCTGCCCATCGTCGTCGTGATCATCAACAACGCCGGGCTGGGCATGGTCCGCCAGTGGCAGACGATGTTTCACGGCGGGCGTCGCTCGCATGTCGAGCTCGGCGAGCCGGTCGACTGCGCGCTCGTAGCACGCGGCTTCGGAGCCGCCGCCGTCAGCGTCCGCAGCGAGGCCGAGCTCGCCGCAGCGCTCGCCGCCGCCCTGCTCGCCGATACGACGACCGTGATCGACGTCCACGTCGATCCCGACGAGCCATGCATGCCGATCATCCCGCCCGGCGCCGCCGCCGTCGACATGCTCGAGTGGCACGCGGATGGCTGACCTACAGGGGCTGGTCGACGCGCTTGCCGCGGAGGTCGGCCGGCCAGCGGGGATCGACGACAGGCAGTTCCGCGCCGTCGCCTACAGCTCGCACGGCGACGAGGTCGACCCCGTCCGCCTCGCTTCGATCCTGCATCGCGCGGCACCGGCCGAGGTGACCGGCTGGCTCGAGTCGCTCGGCATCAGGGATGCCGTCGGCGTACGCCGGATCCCAGCCAACCCGGACCTCGCGATGGCGGCGCGGGTGTGCGCGCCGCTTCGCTTCGAGGGAACGCTGCTCGGCTACCTATGGCTGATCGACGAACCCGATCCGCTCTCGGATTCGGAGTTGGTTGAGGTCGCGCGATCTGGCGAGGAGCTCGGCGCGGCGCTCTATCGCGCACGGCGGATCGAGAACGAGGATCGCGAGCACGAACTCGCCCTGCTCGCTCAGGTTGCCGGTTTGCGCGGCGAGGATCCGCGCGCCGCGGCGGGGGAGCTGATCCACGGGGGCCTGCTGGCGCCCGCGTCCTCCTACGCCATGATCGTCGCCGCGGCCGTGCACGACGAGCACGACGAGATGCCGGACTCCGTGCGCACGCGCCTGGCGGCGGCCGCCGAGCAGGTCAGGCGCGGCTCGCCGCCCCGCCATGTGCTGCTCCACCTCGCCGGTGACGAGGTGATCGGGGCGCTCGCGTGCGAGGGGCCGGACACGGCCGAGCGCCGCGCACAGGCGCTCGCTGCCGCAGCCGGCGCGCACCTGGCCGACATGGCGGACTGGTCGCCGATCGTCGCCTGCGGAGCGCAGCAGCGCGCCGCGGGCGGGCTCGGCGACGCCTATCGCGAAGCGCGCCAGGCGCTGCAGATCGCGCGCGCGCTGGGCCGCCAGGGCGTCGTCACATGGGAGTCGCTAGAGGTCTTTCGCACGCTCGCGGCGCTGCTCGGTGAGCGCGACCCACGCGAATTCCTGGGCGCTGCGTTCGAGCGCCTGCTCGCCGCGCCAGAGTCGGCGACGTTGCTCGACACGCTCGAGCGCTACCTCGACCACGCCGCCGACGCTCGCGCCGCGGCGGCCGATCTGTTCATCCACCGCAGCAGCCTTTACGGGCGGCTGCGCAGGATCGAGGAGATCACGGGACTCGAGCTTCGCTCCGGCGCCGCTCGACTCGAGCTTCACCTCGCGCTGCGCCTGTGGCGCCTCGGCGGCGGGGCACGCGACGGTGGTCGCGTCAGGACGCGGTCAGACGCGACCGCGGGCCGTTGAGTGGCGGGCATCGCGATCGTAGGCTCGGCTCCAAATGCTCGACCTCGACGGTGGCGCGGAGTCTCTGCTCAACGACGAGGATCGCGCCGGGCTGCTGCGCCACATGCTGCTGATGCGCGCGGTCGAAGAGCGCGGCCTCAGCCTCTATAAGCAAGGGCGGATCCCCGGGTCCTTCTACGACGGACGCGGCCAGGAGGCGATCAGCGTCGGCGCGACATGGGCGATGGCTGCGGCCGACCCCGTGTGTTCGCCCCTGATACGCGACCTCGGCGCGCATCTGGTCCGCGGAACCTCTGTCGCCGACATCTTCCGCCACTACATGGGCCGCGAGAACCCGCTCAGCCGCGGCCGCGAGGGCAACGTGCACTTCGGCGACCGCCGCCGCGGCGTCGTCGGCATGGTCTCGATGCTCCCCGACATGATGGTTGTCGCCGTAGGCCTGGCGATGGCCTTCAGCATGCGCGGCGAGGCTCGCTGCGCGCTCACCTTCTTCGGCGATGGAGCGACGTCGCGCGGCGACTGGCACGAGGCGATGAACTGGGCCGGACTCGGACGCCTGCCCGTCGTCCTGGTGTTTGAGAACAACCAGCTCGCCTACTCGACGCCGACCGAGCGCCAGTACGCCGTCGACCCCGCCGCCCGCGCGGCGGCGTACGGGATCGAGGCCGTCAGCGTCGACGGCAACGACGTCGACGCCGTGTTCGCCGCAGCCCACGATGCGCGCCGGCGCGCGCTGGCCGGCGGTGGGCCGACGCTGATCGAGGCGTTGACGATGCGAATGCACGGGCACGGCGCGCACGACGACGCCAGCTACGTGCCGGCGGAGATGGTGGCGGAATGGGCGCGGCGCGATCCGATCGAACGCTACGAGGCGGCGCTTGAGATGCGCGGAATCGACGCCGGCGCAATTCGCGGGGAGGTTGCGGCGGCGGTCGCCGCGGCGGTCACGGAGGCGCTCGCCACGCCGATGGCCGATCCGCGCGAGGCCCTGCAGGGGGTTTTCTGCGAGGGCGAGCCGACCGGTTTGCTCGACGGCGATGCGCCCTGGAGCGGGTTCCTCCCGGCGCTTGCGCCGATGGTCTGAGCCGGCCGGTACGAGCGAGAGCGCGTGGCGACCCGCACCTACCTGGAAGCTATCTCGGAGGCTCTTCGCGAGGAGATGCGCCTCGATGAGCGCGTATTCGTGATGGGCGAGGACGTCGGGGAGTTCGGCGGCGCGTTCAAGGTGACCGACGGGCTGATCGAGGAGTTCGGGCCTGGGCGCGTCCGCGACACCCCGATCGCCGAGGCAGGGATCGTCGGCACCGCTGTCGGCGCCGCGATCGCGGGCCTGCGCCCGGTGTGTGAGATGCAGTTCGCAGATTTCGTCGCCTGCGGGTTCGACCAGCTCGTGAACGTCGCCGGGAAGATGCACTACCGCCTCGGCCTGGCGGTCCCCCTCACCGTGCGGCTCCCCACCGGCGGCGGCTTCTCAGGCGGTCCGTTCCACTCCCAGAGCCCGGAGGCGTGGTTCATGCACGCGCCCGGCATCAAGGTCGTCGCGCCCAGCACACCGGCCGACGCGAAGGGGTTGCTCGTCGCGGCGATCCGCGACGCCAATCCGGTGGTCTATCTCGAGCACAAGAACCTCTACCGCCGGGTCAAGGGCGAGGTCGCGGAGGAGCAGTTCGAAACGCCCCTGCGTGCGCGGGTCGCGCGCGAGGGCCGCGACCTCGTGGTCGTGGCATACGGCGCGATGGTGCACACGGCGCTGGAGGCGACCGAGGATCTGGAGGGCGCTAGCGTCGAGGTGCTCGACCTGCGCTCGCTCGTGCCGCTCGATGAGGAAGCGATCCTCGCGAGTGTCGAGAAGACCTCGCGCGTGCTCGTGCTCGACGAGGCCAACGCCACCTGCGCGGCCGGCGCCCAGGTTGCGGCGCTGATTGCCGATCGCGGGTTCGAGTACCTCGACGCGCCCGTCCGTCGCGTTGCCACGCCAGATGTGCCGATTCCCTTCAGCCCACCGCTCGAGCAAGCTGTGCTACCCGGTGTGGGTCGCGTGCGCGAGGCCTGCCTTGAGCTCCTCGGTTACTGAAATGAACGCTGTCGACGTCGCGATGCCGCAGATGGGCGTCTCGGTTGCCGAGGGCACGGTGATCGCGTGGTCCAAGGCGGTCGGCGACAGCGTTGCCGAGGATGAGACGGTCTGCGAAGTAACAACCGACAAGATCGACACCGAGATCCCCGCCCCTGTGTCGGGCAGGCTGAGCGAGATCCTCGTCGAGGTCGGCACCACCGTCGACGTCGGAGCGGTGCTCGCGCGCATCGTGCCTGGGGACGGCGCCGCGCAGGCGGCGCCCGAGGCGAACCTTCCCGTTGATGCCGACGCCGTCAGCCCGCCATCGCCGGTCGAGGAGGCTCGCGAGCAAAGGCGCTTCTACTCGCCTGTCGCAAAGAGGATTGCTAGAGAGCACGGCGTCGAGCTCGCGGAGGTCGAGGGAACTGGGCGACGCGGGCGCGTGACCAAAGCCGACGTGGAGGCGTTCGTTGCCGCGCGGGGGGCGTCCGGCGGCGCAAACGGCCGCGCGTTGCACAGCGACTCGCCCTATCGCGCGGATCACGAGGGCGACGGCGACGACCTAGGTGGGAGGCCGCAGACGCTCTCGCGGATGCGCCAATCGATCGGTGCCGCGATGCTGCGCTCGCAGGAGCTCACGGCGGCCTGTACGACGGTCGTCGAGTGCGACTTCTCGCTGGTCGAGCAGCGCCGCCGCGCGCTGGGAGTCACAGCCCTTCCGCTCGTGGCGGTGGCGGCGATCGAGACGTTGCGTGAGTTCCCGAACCTCAACGCCACTCTTGAGGGCGACGCTCTCATGGTCTTCGACCGCGTCCACCTCGGCATCGCCGTTTCGCTCGGCTCCGACGGACTGATCGTCCCGGTGATTCACGACGCTCAAAACCTTTCCGCCGAGGGGCTCGCCGAACGCATCCGCGATGTCGCAGCGCGCGCCCGTGCCCGCCAGCTCGTCGCTGACGACGTCCGCGGCGGCACCTTCACGATCACCAATCCGGGGGCGTTCGGAGCGCTGATCGCGACGCCCATCATTAACGTGCCGCAGGTTGCGATCCTCGACCTGGAGGCGATCGTGCGCCGTCCGGTGATCGTCGCCGACGAAGCCGCGGGAACCGAGGCCATCGCGATCCGCTCGATGGCACACCTATGCATGTCTTGGGATCACCGTGCGCTCGATGGCGCCTACGCTGCGCAGTTCTTGACCGCGTTGCGTATGCGGCTCGAAGGTCGTACGAACCGCTGACCGATACGCACAAGTGACGCGGCGGAGCATGGTGCGGGCCCGGGCTGACGGCGCCAGCGTCGGCGTTAGGATCTGTCCGGCGGGGCCATAGCTCAGATGGGAGAGCGCCTGCTTTGCAAGCAGGAGGTCGCCGGTTCGATCCCGGCTGGCTCCATTCTAAAAGTGGCTGCAAATGATGAGCTTTGCGGTGGTGGAAGCAAGCGATGCGCGTCGAGATGTTCCCCAGGCGTGTTCCCCAGGTCCTAGTGGTCGTCCTGGCTTGCGGCGGGTCGGCGAGCCTATGCGCGCGACCGTGTTCCCACATTGACGAATCGGACCGCTGCGTCAACCGGCCCTGCGGGCTGTAGCGGCGCGTTATCGCAATCACGCGGATGCGACACTCTGGGTGGTGGTCGCCGATGGCTTTGACATCGCCGAATTGCTGTCGGCGGAGGTGCGTCTGGAGCTAGCTGCTTTAGACGCCCAGGAGAGATCGAGCAGTCGGCAAACGCTCGCGGTCCTGCTCGGGCGGTGGAGGCGATACGCGGTGTGGGTGTCTAGCGCGCGGCCGGTCCCACTCGACGACTACCAGGCGATGCTCTTCGCGAGAGACGAAATACAGCGTCTCATTGCGATCGCAAGCCTCCCGACCGCAAGGCTCTTGGATGCGCTGGTCAGTCCCGACGACAGCGTGTTCCTGGCCGGTACGACCGCAGACGATGATGGCGTGTTTCAAGGTCATGGGCACGGCTGGTGGTGGCGGCGTCTGCCAAAGCGACTCGAAATGGGCGGTTGCAGCGGCGTTTGACGCGACTGGCCTGCGCTCCTTAGCGCGATGGGGAGTAGTCGTCGATGGCCCGGAGCGGTGCTGATGCGGTTATGTTGGCTCGGTGCCTGTCTACTACCGGGTCGATGGTCGGCGGGCGGAGACGGACCAGTGGGAGAAGCTTTCGAAGCACCGAACCGTGCCG
>DATAWT010000024.1:0-4160 GCA_036267075.1 Solirubrobacteraceae bacterium | reverse complement strand
GAACAGCTGGTTGAGCAGCGAGCGCGCGTTCTCGACGCTCGGCGGCTCGCCCGGGCGCTGCTTCTTGAAGAGCTCGACGAGCGCGCCCTCCTCCGAGCGGGTCTGCTCGGTGTCGGACTCGATCGTGTTGCGGATGTAGTGCGAGTTGTCGAACAGGCCGAGGATCTGCTCATCCGCCGCGTAGCCCATCGCGCGCAGCAGCACCGTGATCGGCAGCTTGCGCTTGCGGTCGATGCGAACGTAGACCTTGCCCTTCTTGTCGATCTCGAGCTCGAGCCAGGACCCGCGGGCGGGCATCAGGTTCGCGACGAAGACCTGCTTCTCGCGGTCCTTGGGCTCCATCAGGTAGGCGCCCGGCGAACGGACCAGCTGCGTCACGACGACGCGCTCGGTGCCGTTGATGATGAACGTGCCGCGCTCGGTCATCCACGGGAAGTCGCCCATGAAGACCGACTGCTCGCGAATCTCGCCCGTCTCGCGGTTGATGAACGCGACCGTGACCGTCAGCGGGCGCGCGTACGTGAGGTCCTTCTCGCGGCATTCGTCGATCGGAGCGACGACGTTGTCGAAGACGAACTCGCCGAACTGCACGGCGAGGTTGCCGGTGTAGTCCTCGATCGGCGAGATGTCGTCGATGGTCTCGCGGAGCCCGCCCTTGTTGGGCTCGGTCAACCACTCGAACGAGCGGCGCTGGATATCAATGAGGTTGGGGACGTCGAGCGACTTGTTCAGACGCGCGAAAGAGCGGCGCGTCCGAGGGACATAGGCAGCGGCCAAGATGCGACTCCTGAGGGGTCGGAAGGCGGACAGACGAGTGCGCGAAAGCGCAGAGGAATAAATCCTAGCAGAGCGAAGCTACGCCCCGCCGAGGGCTGCCAACACTCACGGACCCCGTTCCCCGAGCGTCGCGTATGTGGCGCGGCGCAGGCCTTCGGGAGCGGCTTCGACTATCGGTCGGCAAGGCAACTTTAGCGGAATCTGCGCGCAATCGCGACCGTACCGGCGAACGTTCGAAAACGCCGAGGGCCCCGCAGCTGCGGGGCCCTCGAAGGCTTCCAGGGTGCTCTGGGCGGCTCGGGCTACTTGAGCTCGACGCTCGCGCCGGCCTCCTCGAGTTCCTGCTTGAGGCTGTCGGCCTCCTCGCGGTCGATGCCCTCCTTGACCGGCTTGGGGGCCTCGTCGACGAGCGCCTTGGCCTCCTTGAGGCCGAGGCCGGTCGCCGCGCGGACGACCTTGATCACCTGGATCTTCTTGTCGCCGGCCGCGAGCAGGTTGACGGTGAAGGCGGTCTGTTCCTCAGCCGCCTCGTCGCCGCCGCCCCCGCCGCCACCGGCCGGAGCCGCCACCGCGACGGCCGTCGCCGACACGCCGAAGGCCTCCTCGAGCGCCTTGATGCGCTCGGCGAGCTCGAGCACCGAGATGCCCTTCAGCTCGTCAATCCATTCCTCTGTGCTTGTGGCCATTACTGGTCCTCCTTGTCATCGTCGCCAGAAGGCGCCTCCGGCGCCGATTCGTTCGTAGCGGCCGACGTGTCAGCGTCGGCCGCGGCATCGGGCTCCGCGGCTTCGGGCGCATCGCCCGCCGCATCACCGTCGCCCACGTCTTCTGAAGCTTCTGCAGGCGTGTCCGTCGCGGGCTCATCCTGCGCGGCCGCCTCAGCCTCGCCGGTCGCCTCGGATTCCTCGCTGCGGGCATCCTCGGCAACCTGCGGAACGTCCTCGGCCTCGGCCTCGCCCTCGCTCGGCGACGCCTCATCGGCGCCCCCGCCGGCGGACTTCTGCTCGACCTCTCCTGCGGAATCCTCGGCGACCTGGGGCACCTCCGCGGCGGTCTCCTCGGCCTCCGCGTCGGCCTCACCGTCCGCTTCGTCATTGGCCCCACCGTCGCCCGCCGGCTCCTCCGCGGCGGCGGCCTCGTCGCTCGAAGCCGCCTCCTCCGCGGGCGCAGGCGGAGCCGCGGCGGCGAAGGCCGGATCGGCCTCCTTCTGCGCCAGCACCCCGCCGAGCCCGACAGCCAGTCCGCCGATCAGCGCGTTCAGCGTGCGCGCGAGGCCGGCGATCGGGCTCGCGATCAGCCCGACGAGCTGGCCGTAGAGGACGTCGCGGGCGGGCAGGCGAGAGATCGCGGCGACGTCGGCCGAGCTCAGCACGGCGCCGTCCATCAGGCCGCCCTTGAACGCCATCAGCTGCGTCGCGCGCGTGAAGTCCGCGACCGCCTTCGCCGCCGCGGCGGCGTCGCCGCGCACGAAGGTCAAAGCGGTCGGCCCCTGCAGCAGCGGCAGCAGCTCCTCGGCGCCGGCCTTCGCGGCCGCGCGCTCGGTCAGCGAGTTCTTGACGACGCGGAAGACTGCGTCGGCCTCGCGCAGCCGCGCGCGCAGCTGGTCGGCCTGTGCGACGGAGATCCCGCGATAGTCGATCGCGAAGATCGCCTGCGCGTCTGAGATGTCAGCGGCGATCTCGTCGATCACCGCGGCTTTCGCGTCTCGGTTCATTGAGCTCCTGTCCCGGACTTAGGGGTCCGCCGGGGGTCTTCGGAGTCGGCGCTCTATGCAGCCGCTTGCGCAGCTGCCGCTACGGGCGCCTCCTCGACGATGTCGCGGGTGCGCGTCGGGTCAACCTTGACCCCGGGCCCCTGGGTTGAGGCGAGCGTGATCGAGCGCAGGTAGCGGCCCTTGGCCGCGGACGGCTTGGCGCGGATCACCTCGTCGAGCACGGCGGCGTAGTTCTCGAGCAGCTGGCGGGCCTCGAAGCTGCGCTTGCCGATCACGAGATGGACGATCGCGGTGCGGTCGGTGCGGTACTCGACCTTGCCGGCCTTTGACTCCTCGACCGCCTTGCGCACGTCGGGGGTGACGGTGCCGACCTTGGGGTTCGGCATCTTCCCGGACGGCCCGAGGATCCGGCCCAGGCGGCCGACGACGGGCATCATGTCGGGCGTCGCGATCGCCACGTCGAAGTCGGTGAAGCCCTCCTCGACGCGCTTGGCGAGATCCTCGCCGCCGACGAAGTCCGCGCCGGCCTCCTCGGCCTCGCGCGCCGCGTCGCCCTGGGCGAAGACGGCGATCGTCACGTTGCGGCCGAGCCCGTTGGGCAGCGCGATCGTGCCGCGCAGCTGCTCGTCGGCGTGGCGGACGTTCAGCCCCGTTCGGATGTGGACCTCGATCGACTCGTCGAACTTGGCCGGCGCGGAGGCCTTGATCGCGGCGATCGCCTCGGCCGGAGAATGCTCGCGCTCGCGGTCGATGACCGCGCGCGACTCGGTGATGCGGCGTCCGTGCGTCGCCATCAGACCACGTCCACGCCCATCGAGCGGGCGGTGCCGGCGACGATCTTGGCCGCGGCGTCGAGGTCGTTGGCGTTGAGGTCGGCGAACTTGAGCTCGGCGATGGCGCGGACCTGGGCCTGGCTGATCCGCCCGACCTTGGCGCGGTGGGGCTCGGCCGAGCCCTTGTCGATGTTGATCGCCTTGCGGATCAAATCGGCGGCCGGCGGGGTCTTGGTGATGAAGGTGAACGAGCGGTCCTCATAGACCGTGATCACGACGGGGATGACGGTGCCCGCGTCCTGCTGGGTCTGGGCGTTGAAGGCCTTGCAGAACTCCATGATGTTGATGCCGTGCTGGCCGAGCGCAGGGCCGACCGGCGGGGCCGGCGATGCGGCGCCCCCGAGGGCCTGCAGCTTGATGGTGGTGAGGACCTTCTTGGCCATGGCTAGAGCTTCTTGACCTGGTCGAAGCCGACTTCGACCGGCGTCTCGCGGCCGAAGATTGACACAAGCACCTTCAGGCGCGCCGCATCCTCGTTGATCTCCGAGATCTCGCCGGAGAAGTCAGACAGCGGCCCGGAGATCACCTTGACCGACTCGCCGATCGCGAAGCTGGCGCGCGTGCGCTCGCGTACCGCGACCTCCTTCTTGAGCAGGCGGTCGACCTCCATCTGGGTCAGCGGCACCGGCTCGTTGGAGGCGCCGACGAAGCCGGTCACGCCGGGCGTGCCCTTGACGAGGCTCCAGGAGTCCTCATCGAGCTCCATGTTGACGAGCACGTAGCCGGGCATCGTCCGCTTCTCGATCGTGATCTTCTGGTTGTCCTTCATCTCCGACACCGCCTCGGTCGGCACGACGACCTGGCGCACGGCGCGCTGCTGCCCGAGCGACACGACG
>DATAWT010000023.1:0-136467 GCA_036267075.1 Solirubrobacteraceae bacterium | reverse complement strand
AGAGCAGCGCCTTCACCGTGAGCTGACCGATCGTGAAGCCGAATTGACTGAACGATCCGGCCCCTCCCGAGACGGCTTGACCGTAGCGGCTCAGCACCTTCTGGAACAGGACCGAGTCGGCACCAGAATCGTCGTGGATGTCGTTCATCTCGGCGTTGACGTACAGCTTGTGGTTCCACTGCGGGCCGAGCGATGCCGCCAGGGAGTCGGGGTTGCACGGCGTCGCGCAGGTCCAGATGACCTTGTTCTCGAGGCCGAGCTTCTGCGCTCCCTGGAGAATCTCCTGCGCCACCGGCGGCGTGAAGATCAGGTCGGCCGCGCCGCCCGAACCGGCGGCCTGGACGATGCGCTCTGCCTCCGTCTCGCCGTTGAGGCTGGCGGCGTTGGCCGACAGCGAAACGACCTTGACGTGGTGCGCCTTCGCGATCAGCTCGATGCCGGCCGCGTTGTACTGGTAGCCCGGCACGTTTGACTGATCGATGACGATCGTCTTCGCGCCGTGCAGGATCGCGGTCTGCGCGGCACCGTCGCCGGAGAACCGCGGGCCCATGTTGACGGCCGCGCTCCACGGGCTGGCGTAGCACTGCTCCGCGATGCCGGCGTCGATGACGTTGAAGCCGTCCTTCGCGTACGTCGCGCCGTTGACCGCGCAGTCGATGATGTCCGAGCTGCCGACGATGCCGACGACGTGATCAGAGCTGATCAGCTGCTTGGCGTCGGCCGCGAGCTGCCCGGCGTTGGTCTGGTCGGTGAGGATGTTCAGGTGGATCGGGTGGCCGTAGATGCCACCGTTGGCGTTGACGCACTTGAAGTACGCGTTCGCCATGTTGGGAATGTCGGTGAAGCTGGTGCCGGGCTGGTTGACCGCGATCGCGCCGAGCTGAATCGGCGAGCCGCTGGCCGCCTTGCCGTTGCCGAGGCCGCACTTCAGGGCCGCAGCCGCGTGGACCGTCGTCTTGCCGGACGAGCCCGCCACGGCGACAGTCAGGCCGGCCGCAAGGACCAGCGCGGTGATGACGGGGATGCGCACCCGCCAGCCGAAATGTCTCCTCACAAAATCTCCTCTCCCTCACACCGGGTTGCTCGGTGCTGAACACGCCGCCGCCCCCTGGCGGACGACACAGTGCGGCGATAGTACTTGCTGGGCATGACTGCATGCAAACAGTGACCGTCACCCCCCGCCCAGGCCTCTCGCGAGCCCGTGGCGGGCGCTCTTGCATACAGGCAGCGCTGTGGGCTAGGCTCGCCGCGAGCGCTTGGGGGAGACGCCCAGGGACGCCGATGGCTGCATCCGCCAGCACCCTCACGACCGACACCGCCACCTCGCAGACGATGCGCGCGCAGCTGCGCCTGCGCGAGCTGATCCTGAGCGGCGAGTTCAGCCACGGCGACCGGATGTCGGAGCTCCCGCTCGTCGAGCGGCTGGGCGTGTCGCGCACGCCGCTGCGGCTCGCGCTGGTCAAGCTCGAGCACGAGGGCCTGCTGCTCGAGCTGCCCGGCGGGGGCTACGTGGTGCGCGAGTTCACGAGCGCCGACATCGCCCAGGCGAACGAATTGCGCGGCGTCCTCGAGGGCACCGCGGCGCGCTTCGTCGCCGAGCGCGGCACGCCGCGGCGGGCGCTGCGCGCGCTGCAGCGCGTCAGCGACGAGATCGCCGAGGTCATCTACCTCGCCGACTACGCGTCGTTCGAGCGCTATGTCGGGCTCAACGGCCGCTTCCACGCCGAGCTCGTCCGACTCGCCGAGAGCCCGTTCCTTGAGCGCGCGCTCGACACGGTCACCTGCGTGCCGTTCGCCTCGGCCTCCTCGTTCGTGTTGAGCGAGGCCGAGCTACCCGCCTCGCGCGAGATCCTCGTCATCGCCCACAACCAGCACCTCGCTCTGATCGATGCGATCGCCGGCCGCGAGGGCGCGCGCGCCGAGAACATCGCGCGCGAGCACGCGCGGCTTGCGCTTCAGAACCTCCAGATCGTGCTGCGCCACCGCGGCGTCATGCAGCGCGTGCCGGGGCATTCGCTGACGACGTTCGACCAGGACGACTGCTAGCGCTAGCGGCCGACGAGCGCGCGCGCCGCCGCTTCGACCTCGGCGGCGCCGGGCAGATAGGCGTCCTCAAGCGGGGGGCTGAGCGGAATCGGCGTGAACGGGGCGCCGACGCGGACGATCGGCGCGTCGAGTGAGTCAAAGGCCGCCTCCCCGACGGCAGCGGCAAGCTCGGCGCCGAAGCCGCCGAAGGCGACCGCTTCGTGGGCGATCACCAGGCGGCCCGTGCGCTCCACGGAGCGCACGATCGTTTCGAGGTCGAGCGGCACGAGCGTGCGCGGGTCGATCACCTCGGCCTCGATTCCGTCGGCGGCGAGCGCTGCGGCGGCGGCGAGCGCCTCACCGACCAGCCGCGAGAGCGCGACGATCGTCAGATCGTCTCCGCTGCGCAGCGTCGCCGCGCTGCCGATCGGTACCGCCGGCGGATGCTCGTCGACCTCCTCGCGGCGGAAGTACAACGCCTTGTTCTCGACGAAGACGACGGGGTTCGGGTCGGCGATCGCGCTGGCCATCAGGCCCGCCGCGTCGGCGGCGCACGACGGCATCACGACCTTCAGCCCCGGCACGTGGGTCAGCCAGGCCTCGAGACTCTGGGAGTGCTGGGCTCCGCCGCGCTGGCCCGCCCCGCCCTGCGTGCGCAGGACGAGCGGCACGCTGAGCTGGCCCCCCGACATCGAATGGGCCTTCGCGGCCTGGTTGACGAGCTGGTCGAGCGCCAGCGTGATGAAGTCGATGAACATGATCTCGAGCACCGGGCGAAGCCCCGATTGGGCGGCGCCGACCGCGACGCCGCAGATCGCGCTCTCGCTGATCGGCGTGTTGATCACGCGCTCGCGGCCGAACTCCTCGGCGAGCCCCGCGGTGACGGTGTAGGGACCGCCCTCGGCGACGTCCTCGCCCATCACGAAGACCAGCGGATCGCCGCGCATCGCCTGCGCCATCGCGGCGTTGATCGCCTTGACGTAGGTGGTCGTGCTCACGGCGCGTAGACCAGCTCGCGGGCGAGCTGCAGCGGCGGGAAGGGGCTCGCGCGCGCGAATTCGACGGCGGCCTCGACCTCCTCGCGCGCGTCGCGCTCGGCGGCCGCGACGTCGGAGTCGTCAAACCAGCCGCCCGACTCTCCGCCACCTGCCAGCCGCAGGATCGGATCGCGTTCCTGCCACTCCTCGGCGGCGAGCGCCTCGCGATACTGCGAGGGATCGCCCTCGTAGTGGCCGCGCAGGCGGTGCGTCAGGCACTCGAGCAGGAATGGTCCGGAGCCGCCGCGCGCAGCCGACAGGAAGCGCGCGAACGCCCCCCACACCGCGGCCGCGTCGTTGCCGTCGACGGTTTCGCGCTCGAGTTCATATGGGGCGACGACGTCGCTGACGCGCTCGACGTTGGTGTGCGCCGAGCGCGGCGTGAACTCGGCAAAGCCGTTGTTCTCGCAGACGAGGATCACCGGCAGGCGCCACAGCGTCGCCAGGTTCACGGACTCGTTGAAGTGCCCCGCCTGCACCGCGCCGTCGCCGAAGAAGACGACCGCGACGGCGTCGGAACCGCCGAGCCGAGCGGCCAGCGCGCTGCCGAGCGCCATCGGGATGTTGCCGCCGACGACGCCGGTCGCCCCCATCAGGCCGTGTTCGGTGTCGACGAGGTGCATCGAGCCGCCCATCCCGCGGCAGATGCCGTCACTTCGCCCCATCAGCTCGGCCATCACGCGGTTCATCGGCGCGCCCTTCGCGAGGGCGTGGCCGTGGCCGCGGTGGCCCGTGTACATCGGGTCCGAAGCGCGCAACTGCGTGCAGACCGCGGCGGCGACACCCTCGCCGCCGATGCTCAGATGGATCAGCCCGTAGACCTCGTCGGCTCGCTTGAGCGCCCCGACGCGCTCCTCAAAGGCGCGGATGCGCCACATCTGGCGCAGCAGACCGAGCGCCGCGTGCCCGTCAAGCGCCGCGGCGCCGCGCTGCTCGTCTGCGGAGCCCAGCCCCTCGGCCACCGGCTAGGCGGCCACCGGCGCCGAGCCGAGCACCTGCTGGACCGCGGTCACGATCTTGTCCTCGTCGGGCAGGACGAAGGCCTCCATCGGCTCGCTGTAGGGGATCGTCGCGTCGAGCGCCGTGACCTGCTTGATCGGCGCGCGCAGCGAGTCAAAGCCCTGGTCTGCGACCTCGGCCGCGATCACCGCCGAGAAGCTTCCGTGGCGGGTCGCCTGATCGACGAGCACCAGGCGCCCGGTCTTGGCGACCGACTCGAGGATCGTCGCGGTGTCGAGCGGCGCGAGCGTACGGGGGTCGATGACCTCGGCGTCGATGCCCTCGCCGGCGAGCCGCTCGGCGGCGCCGAGCGCGCGATCGACCGTCCAGCCCGTGGCGACGATCGTCACGTCCTTGCCGGCGCGACGGACCGCCGCCTGGCCGAACGGGACGAGGTATTCGCCGTCCGGCACGTCGCCGTGCTCGAGCGTCAGCAGGTAGTGGTGGAAGAAGCAGACCGGGTTGTCGTCCCTGATCGCGGTCGCCATCAGGCCCTTGGCGTCCGCCGCCGTCGACGGAAGCGCCACCTTGAGGCCCGGAACGCCGACGAACATCGAGTAGATCGAGCCGGTGTGCTGGCCCGCCCAGCCGGCGGTGAAGCCGTAGCCCGCCTTCAGCACGAGCGGGACCTTGACCTTGCCGCCGCTCATGTAGCGGAAGCGGTTTGCCTCGTTTACGACCTGGTCCATCGCGACCAGCATGAACTCGGCCATGTAGAGCTCGACGACGGGCCGGAAGCCCGCCAGCGCGGCGCCGATCGCCATCCCGATCTCGGCGGTCTCCGAGATCGGCGTGACGCGGACCCGGTCGCCGCCGAAGGCCTGCAGGAACGGGTCCTCGTCGGTCGTCGCGATGTTCTGCCCGAAGTAGAGGACGCTTTCGTCGCGCTCCATCTCGAGCTGGATCGCCTCGTTGATCGCTGCGATGTAGGGGAGTTCGTGTGCCATTGCTCGAGAGCTCCTATGCGTAGACGTGGTTGACGGCCTCTTCGGGCTCGGGGTAGGGGCTCTCCCAGGCGAAGGCGACCGCCGCCTCCATCTCATCCTTGGCGGCCTGCGCGATCGCGTCGGCCTGCTCGGACGTCAGGGTCCCGTCTCCGATCAGCCGCCCGCGAAAGCGAGGGACCGGGTCGCCGCGCAGCGCGGCCTCGTACTCGTCGCGATTGCCAAAGACGGTGATCGCCTCGTGCTCGGGGTAGTGCAGCGGCACGCCGGGCGGGGCGATGATGTTGCCGTGGGCGCTGAGCCGGTAGACCTTCGACTCCACGAGCGTCGGCCCCTCGCCTGAGCGCGCCCGCTCGACCGCCGCGCTCACGGCGTCATAGACCTCGATCGGGTCCCCGCCGTCGACGGTCACGCCGGGCATGCTGAAGGCCTTGGCCTTGACCGCCAAGGGCTCGCCGGCGGCGGCGTTGGCGTCCTCCTGGTCGGAGCGCGTGACGACGTTGTAGTTGTTGTTCTCCATGATGTAGACGACCGGGAGCTTCCACAGCGCGGCGATGTTCAGCGACTCGTGGAAGGCGCCCTGCTTGGAGGCCCCATCGCCGAAGAAGCTGAGCACGACCTGGCCCTTCTTGCGGATCTGCGCCGCGTAGGCAGCACCGGTCGCATGCGGGATGCCCTGCCCGACGATGCCCGAGGTGCCAAGGAATCCGCGCTCGGTGTCGACGAGGTGCATCGAGCCGCCGAAGCCGCCGCAGATGCCCGTCGACTTCCCGTAGATCTCGGCCATCAGCGCCTTGGTGTCGCTTCCGAGCGCGATCGGGTAGCCGTGGCAGCGGTAGGTGCTCAGCACCTGATCGCCGTCGCGCAGAGCGGCGACCGAACCGACGATCGACGCCTCGGCGCCGTCGGCCAGGTGGGTGTGCCCGCGGATCGCTCCGGGGTGCTCCTCGAACGTGCTCTTCACACGCTCCTCGAACTCGCGGATCCTCGTCATCTGTTCGAGGATCCAGCCGAGGCGCTCGTTGTCCATGCCGTCGCCGCTCACCGTCAAGCTCCTTTCACGCCGTACCGGCGCGCAGCTGCGCCGTCGTTGTTTCGTAAGCCCGGTCGAAGATCTGCTCGATCGGCAGGCTGCGCAGGTCCTCCGAGAGCACCTCGACGCCCCACGGCTCCGCGTAGCCGAGCTCGCGGCAGACCTTGACGTGCTCGGCGATCGGGAACTCGCCCTCGCCGGGGAGGCGCCGGCGGTTGATGACCTCGTCGAGCTCGTCCTCCATGTTCTCGTACTGGCCGTCTGACAGCTCGACCCAGCCGAGCAGCTCCGGCGGCATCTGGCGAAGATGCTCGGGCGTGATCCCGAGCTTGCCGAGGTGCCAGGTGTCGACGGCGATCTTCCCGTTGCGCGCGCCCGCGCCGCCGACGACCTCGACGGCCGCCTCGAGGGTCCGCACGTTGACGTCGAAGGGCATGAACTCGTAGACGATCAAAGAGTCGTGCTGCTGCGCGGCGTCGGCGCAGAGCTCCGCGAAGCGCTCGGTGATCTGCGGCAGCTCGCAGGGCGTTCCGGGGATGTTGCCGACCTTGACGTGGTGGGCGCCGAGCGTCGCCGCCGCCTCGAACAGAAGCTTGCGGCGGCGGTCTGAATCCTCGCGGCGCTCATCGCCGGCGTCGACGAACCAGTCCTGGAGGAACTCGAGCTCGATCTTGCCAAGCCCGTGGTCGTCGAGGATCTGGCGCATCTCGCCAAGCGTGCGCTTCTCGAGGATGTGCTCGAGGTCGGCGTGCCAGATCCCGATCCCCCTGAAGCCGGCGCGCTCGGCCTGCGCGCAGCGGTCGCGGAAGTCGAACAGCGACCATTCGCGCCCGGTGTGGACCTCGACTGGCCCAGACAGCGTCCAGTACAGGCCGACGACCTCGTCACCCATCTGCTGCGCTCCTCTCCGCGGTGCTCATTCCGCCGTCGCGGCGACGCTCGCGTTCGCATGAGCGCGCTCGCGAGGCCGCCGTGCAGGCGCCCAGCCTACGCTCGCGTTCGCACGCCTTCCTGCCTGCGAGTGCTGAACGTCTTGCGTATTCGTGCGGGCTCCCATGGGGTTGTGGACAGCCTATGCGACGTTGCCATAAGCTCGCGCACCGAGATGGGTCTGCGAACTCTCGACGCCGCCCAGGCCGAGGCGCTCGAGCGCCTCTGCGACGTCATCGTGCCCGGCTCCGCCCGCGTCGGCCCGGCGGTATACATCGACGCCCAGCTCGCCGGGATGCCGGAGGAGGCTCGCGGCGGGGTGATCGCGGCGATCGAGCGGCTTGGTGAGAGCGCCCGCGGCGGTGCGGAGGCGATCGCCGAGCACGCGCTGACGCCCGACTTCCTGATGCTGCGCGCGATGGCCGTCGAGGCCTTCTACAGCGATTTCGTCGCGCCCGGGCGTGTCGCGACGGGCGCCTGGGAGGAGATCGACTTCGATCCGCCCGCGGCCGCCGCGCTGCACAAGGACTGGTCCTATCTGGGGATCGAGGGGTGATGGAGGAGGAGCGCTACGAGGTCGTCGTCGTCGGCTCGGGCGCCGGCGGTGGCGTCGTCGCCGGGGAGCTCGCCGCGCGCGGGCGCTCGGTGCTCCTGATCGAGCTCGGCCCGCACCGCACGGCGATCGACTTTCAGCGCTGGGAGTCCAAGGCGGCGCATGATCTGTGGTGGCCGATCCGCTTCGCGATGCCGGCCGGCGAGTGGGGGCACGGGCCGGTCGCGCTGATCGGCGGCCGCTGCGTCGGCGGGTCGACGACGATCAACACGAAGGTCGCGATGCGCGCGATCGACGCCGACGTCGCCAAGTGGCACGAGGCAAGCGGCCTGCTCGGCGACTCCGGCGAGCCGTTCTCAACCGCGGATCTCGAGCCTTGGTATGAGCGCGTCGAGAGCTACCTCGGCGTGCGCGCGCGCGACGACTGGTCAGACAGCGTCCGCACGGTCGAGCGCGGCTTCAAGGCGCTCGGCGGACGGCTTGAGTCCGTCGAGTCCTACACCGATCAGAACTGCACGCGGATCGGCTCCTGCCTGCAGGGCTGCCCGACCAACGGCGGCAAGTCGACTCAGAACACCTACATCGCCCGCGCGCTCGCCGACGGCTCGCTCGTGTTGCGCCCGCAGGCGCGCGTCGAGCGCGTCCTGATCGAGGACTCAGCCGACGGGGCGCAGGCGACCGGTGTGGAGTACAGCGACTCGAACGGCCGCCACCGCGTCCAGGCAGGCGCCGTCGTCGTCGCTGCCGGGACGCTCAACACCCCCGGCCTGCTCGCCCGCTCGGGGCTCGAGGAGCCGCTGATCGGCCGCAACCTCGGCTTTCACCCGGCGCGCCTGGTGTTCGGCCGCTTCGCAGAGCCCCAGGATGCTCACATCGTCTACCCGATCACGACCCATTACGCCGACCGCCGCCGCGACGCCGACGGCGGCTTCGTCATCGAGGCGGTCACGATGCAGGACCCGATCGGCTTCGCCGTCAATCTCCAGGACGAGCACGGTCCGATCTGGGGCGAGCCGCTCGTGGAGGCGCTGCGCGCGTTTCGCAACTGGAGTGGTCTGCTCGCGATGGTCAACGACGACAACAACGGCGCCGTCATACCCTCGGCCGACTGGGACAGCGACGACGCCTACAGCTGCGATTTCTCGGCGGCCGAGGTCGAACGCCTCGACGGCGCACTCGACTTCAGCCGCCGTGCCCTTGAGGCCGCCGGCGCGGAGGAGGTCCTCTGGACCGGCCTCGTCACGACGCACATCCAGGGCAGCTGCCGGATGGGCAGCGATCCGGCGCGCTCGGTGGTCGACGCGCACGGCGAGATGCACTCGGTGCGCCGCCTCTTCGTCGGCGACGGCTCCGTGATCCCGCGCACGGTCTCGGCGAACCCGTCGCTGACGATCATGGCGCTCGCGACCCGGCTCGCCGATCACCTCGACGCCGACGCGTCGGGCTACCTCGCGAGCCTCCAGGCCGCGGCGGCCTGAGCTTCGCCTAGCTCTCGGCCTCGGCCTCGGCGACCGCGGCCATTGCGCCCTGGAAGCCGATCCGCGAGTGCGTGCCGTCGCAGAACGGCTTGTTGCTCGACCCGCCACAGCGGCACAGGAAGGCGTTCTTTCCGGCCTCGACAGAGACGGGTGACCCGTCCGGCGCGAACAGCTCGATCGGCCCGCTCACCTTGTAGGGGCCGTTGTCGATGATCTCGATCCTGACGTCGCTCATGTGCTGACCTCCGGCGGTCGTTCAGACGTCGAGCTCGATGCGGGCCTGCTTCGAGCTGTCGGTCGGGCTGATTATGTGCAGGATGAAGGGGCGGTTCACGAGGTCCGCATAGGGGACCTTGAAGATCAGAAACTCGCCCTGCGTCCACGACGCGAACGCCTGGCTCGAGATCGTCGGCATCTGGCCGCCCGCGGCGATCGACACCGGCATATAGGTGTATGGGTTGGGATTCGGATTGGTCAGCGGCACGAAGCGCTGTCCGAGCGTGTCGGAGATGAAGAAGTCGCTCGTCGGCGTCGCCGCCACGTTGCTCCAGTTGTAGACCTGCAGCGAGATGCCGAAGAACTCATCCGTCGCCGGAAGCAGGCGCTCGGAGGCGTTGAGGCCCTGGAGGTACCACTTGTCCTCCTGGGTGTCCCACGGATTCAGTTCGCGCGACACCTGAACCTGGTAGTTGAGGTTGCCGACCTGGACGTAGCCCGTGCCGAGGTTGTCCTGGTACGTCGCGTGCTCCCCCGCCCCACACGCCGACACCGCGAGGGCGCAGAGGGCCCCCGCCCCGAGCGTGCCGAGTCGCTTTCCAACCATCGCTGCGGCAGTCTATTCGTCAGCCACCGGCAACAGTCACGCGAGCCCCGCGGCGCTTGCCGTCCTCGAGGATCGAGCGCAGTCGGGCGAGCGCACGGCGGTACTGACGACGTGTCCGCCCGCGGGTGCCGAGGAGCACCTCGAGCAGATGGTCGCTCGGCGTGACCGGCGCGCTCTCGACGGTGATCTTGACGCGCGTCACCTCGTCGGTTGCCGGCTCGAGTGTGTAGACGATCATCGAGCGCACGCGGTTGAACTTGCCGCCGCGGCCCGCCGCGACGATCCGCCAGGGGCGGTCGACCTCGATGAAGGCGACGCCCATCCACGAGAAACGGTTGAGCGGGGCGGCGACGTGGAAGGTGGCACCGGCGCCGCGGCCGACCGGGTCCTCGCGAGTGAGATGCCACTCGGTCAGGAAGTGGTCGGTGAACTCCGAGTGGTTGGCGATGTCGGCGAGGTAGTCGAAGACCTCCTCGCGCGGGCGGCCGATCGTGATCGAAACGCTGACGGGATCCACGGCGGCGCGGAGTTTACGCGCTGCGCCGAAGCGAACTCGGGCGGCGCGGGCAGGTTCAGGTGGCGCGGCGCAGGCGCACGGCGAGGCCGTGCTCGCTGTGACGCACGCGCTCGGTCGAAACCGGCGCCTCGCGGCGAAGCGGCCGGCAAAGCTCGCAGACGACATGGCCGCGCTCGTAGCGATGGACGTCCTCGCCGATCAGCGGGGTGCGCCCGCAGTCGCGGCAGCGCGCTCGCTCCGCGGAAAGCTCGTCTACTGCGACGCGCAGCAGGAGGCGCTCGAAATCGTCGCTGCGCTCGAGGCGGACGTGGGCGGGGGCTGCAGAGGTCCGCATCAGCGTTGCGTTCGCCGCGCCGCTGCGCGTTCCTGCCCACATCGGCGCTTGCCGCTGCGAACACCCCCCTGGCTCTATGATTGGGGTGTGGCGGTGCCCGAAGGCAGCGACATGGCGGAGTCCCGCTCCGAGACGCTCACCGAGAGCGTGCCCTTCCGTTGTGAGGATTGCGGGGAGATCGTCACGCTGACAGTCGACGAGCCGGCGCGAGCCTGCGCGAACTGTGGTTCAGCGAAGCTCGCGGCGCTCGAGCTGCCGCCCGTGGTCAGCGGCAGCGCGACGGTTGAGGACCAGCGTCCGCTGCAGGAGCGCGAGCTGCCGGCCTGGCTCGCCGACCCGGCGGC
Organism: Solirubrobacteraceae bacterium; assembly: GCA_036267075.1. Taxonomy (GTDB): domain Bacteria; phylum Actinomycetota; class Thermoleophilia; order Solirubrobacterales; family Solirubrobacteraceae; genus Palsa-513. The sequence goes on along the minus strand of DATAWT010000023.1, from coordinate 125,450 downwards.
GCTGCTCGGCGAGCCGGGCTCCTACATCTGCTTCGAGGATGGCGGCGAGGTCGTCGTCGTCCCGCTGACGCGCGAGTGGACGCGGATCGGGCGTGGCCTCGCGGCCGATGTCCGCTTCGACGACCCGACCGTTTCGCGCCGCCACGCGCTGATCGTGCGCGGCGCCGACGGACTGCGCGTGCTCGACGACCGAAGCCTCAACGGCGTGTTCGTCAACGGCGAGCGCGTCGAGTGGAGCCCGCTCGGGCATGGCGACGAGATCCGCGTCGGTCGCCACCGCCTGTACTACGCCACGCTCGAGCCCGTCGACGCGCCGGCGACCAGCGGCTAGCTCCTCGAAGCGCTCGGCACGGTGCCGGTGGGGTCGAGCCCGCCGCTACGCGCTGGGCGGCGCCTGCGCTCGCGCCCGGAACTCGGGGCCCTTCCACTCGAGCCAGGCGTCGATGTCGAAGTCCTCGAGATTGGCGTGCTTGACCGGCGGGAAGGGGCGCGTGACGCCGTCCCATCCGACCTGGTCCATCGCGTAGTAGAGCTCGACGATGTTGTCCTCCGGGTCATAAAGGTAGACCCGCAGCTGGTTGCCGGGCCCACCGCTGCGCGTGTCCTGGACGGCAACGTTGTTCTCGCGCGCGTGGCGCAGCACGCGCAGGAGATCGTCGAAGCTCGCCACCTCGAAGCCGATGTGGTGCACGCCGGCGACGGCGGTGCGCCCGCGCGGCTCGCCTGGGTCGCGCAGGCCGAACATCGAGATGACGTGGTGGTCGGTGTTGATCCGAAGCCACACGCCCTCATCGAATGCCGACTCCGGGGGGAACGTCATGCGGTCGGAGATCTGCATGCCGAGGACGTCGACGTACCACGCGACCATCCGCTCGAGATCCCGCGCGGCGAGCCCGATGTGGCCGAAGCGCACCGGGCGAAGGCTCACGGCTCGTTCTCGACCGGGTTCGAGAGGATGCCGAGACCGTCGGCCTCCACTTCGACCACATCGCCGGCGACCAGGTAGCGCGGGGGGTCGCGGAAGTGCCCGACCCCGGCCGGGGTGCCGGTCGCGATCACGTCCCCGGGCTCGAGCGTCGCGAAGGCGCTGATGTGCTCGATCAGCGTCGGGATGTCGAAGAGCATCTCCGCGGTGCTCGTCGACTGCATGACTTCGCCGTTGATTCGCAGCTCCAGATGCAGGTCGTGGGGATCCGGGACCTCGTCGCGCGTGACGAGCGACGGTCCGAGCGGCCCGGACCCGTCGAAGTTCTTGCCGGCGCCGAACTGGATCGGCGGGGTGCGCAGCTGCCAGTCGCGGATGCTGACGTCGTTGAAAAGCGTGTAGCCGGCGACATGCTCGTAGGCGCGCTCCCGCGGCACATGCTTGCCCGGCGTGCCGATCACCACCGCGATCTCGGCCTCCCAGTCGACCTGGGAGGAGACGCGCGGGACGATCACCGCTGCGCCGTGGCCGACAAGGGACCGCGGGAAGCGGATGAAGATGTTGGGCACCTCGAGGAGCTGTACGTTGGCCTCGGCGGCGTGCGCTCCGTAGTTGCGCGCGACGCAGATGATCTTGGGCGGCCGCGGGACCGCGGGAAGGAACTCGACCGACAAACGGTCGATGCGGCGCTCGCCCTTCGCCAGCGCCTCGCGTGCCGCTTCGAGCGAGGCCTCGCCGCCGGCGAGGAACTCGGTCATGTCGGCCGCGATCGCCCCCCCGCCAAGCTCGACGATCGAGTCGCCGTCGAGGGCACCGAGGGCCGGGCGGCCGTTGACGATGTAGGAGACGAGTCGCACGCTAGGTGTAGAGAAGCAGAACGCGCATCGGGGAGCCCGTGCCGCGCGCGATCTTCAGCGGCACGCCGACAAAGAGCCCCGTCTGCGGGACCTCGGCGAGGCCGCGCAGTCCTTCGACGATGAGGATCCCGTTGGGCAGGAAGGCGGAGGCGTGACCGTGGCCGGAGACGACCTCTCCGTCGCGGGCCGCCACGTCGCAGGCGGCCGTGTCCGATGCCACCGCCGCCACCCCGGCATCGACGAGCAACTGACAAGCGCTCTCGTCGAGCCCCGGTTCGTTTCGGCCCCACCAACCCGGCTCCTTCGCGTCGGCACCGCCCGGGAGATAGCGATCCCAGCCGAATTCGACGATCGCGACCTCGCCGCGCCCGGGCAACTCACCGGCCGCGCTGAGCGCGTCGGCCCCGACGAGATCACCGGGGCTCAGGCTGAGTGATGAGAGGTCGAGCTTTCGGTAGCGGCGCAGCAGGAGCGCGTCGGCTGCGACCTCGTCGATCGTGGCGCCGCCCGGGTCGAAGTGAAACGGCGCGTCGACGTGGGTGCCGGTGTGTTCGGAGAGCGCGACGCGGTTGGTTGCGGCGCCGTGTTCTGCGTGCTCGAACACCGTCGTGACCCGCGGGCCCTCGTGCATGAACCACATCTCGGTGTCCTCGGCGATCACCGGCGATGCGTCATGCACGCGAAGCCCGCCGAGCAGCTCGGTGATCTGCGCGAGCGCGTCGTGGCCGTTGGCGTCTGGCATGGCGTGATCATGGTCAAGCCCTCCGCCGAGTTGCGAGCACGCGGTTCCCCTCAGCGGAACGAGCTTTGAGAGAAGCTGTCGCCCAGCGGGCGCGCGGTGCTCGATACTGCACGGCGTGGCGACGAGGGAGCGAGTCCGGGCGCACGCGCAGGAGGCCCACGGCCCGTCGGTGGCCGACCGGATGTTCACGGTGCTCGATGTGTGCGCCGCGCGTAGCGGGCCATTGACCCTGGTTGACCTTGGCCAGCTGACCGGCCTGCCGAAGACGACCCTGCACCGTGTCTGCTGGAAGCTCGTCGAGCTGCGTGTCCTCGAGCACTCCGAGCAGGGCTTCCAGATGAGCGCGCGTCTCTATGCCCTCGGCGCGATGAGTCCGGGGCTGCGCCGGCTGCGTGCGACGGCGATGCCGCTGATGCACACGCTCGTCGCGCGCACCGGCTGGATGGCGAACCTCGGCGTCCTCTACGAGCACACGGCGCTTGTGGTCGATGAGGTCGCCGGGTCGGTGCAGCTGCCCCCCAAGGAGCGGATGCTCGGCACCACGATGCCGCTGTACGCGACGGCGCTCGGCAAGGCGCTGGCTGCGAACTCCCCGGCGGATCTCATCGACAGGCTCTGCGAGCCGCCGCTGCTGCGGCCCTTCACGCGCAACACGATCGTCCGTACCGCCATCCTGCGCCCGCACCTCGAGGAGGTCCGTCGCTGCGGCTATGCGGTTTCGCATGAGGAGCTTCGCCTTGGCACCTGCGGCGTGGCGGCGCCCGTGATCGTCGACGGCGAACTCGCCGCGGCGATCGCGCTCGTCGGGCCGCCGGACGAAACGGCGCTGCGGCGCCTGACGCTCCCGGTCAAGCTCACCGCGCAGCGACTCGCCAACGCGCTCGCGAGCGCGGCGCCGGACGCAGCGCACCCCGTGTCAGTCGGCGGCGCTTAGCGCGCGAACGCGCGGCATGACCTGCTCGGCCACGTCGGCGATGACCGAGCGGGTCACAGCGGGCGGGATCCAAAACGAGACGTTGCGAAGACCCGCCGTCTCCAGTGACACCAGCTGCGCGGCGATCTCCTCAGCCGTCCCGACCAGCGCCGTCATCCGCACGACCTCCTCGGTGAGTACGGCCGCCTCGCCGTCGAGCATGTGCGAGAGATGCCCGGCATGCACCTCCTGGTAGCGGCGATCGACGTCGAGACGTGAGAGCACCTCGCGCTCGTATGTGTCGAGCCGATCGCGGATCGGCGGCGGCAGGTAGTCGGCGATCTCGGGGTGGCAGGCGTAGGAGTGAAACGCCATCATCGCCGCGGCGCCGACCTGCTCGAGCGCCCGCGCGGAGGTCGCGGGCTCGCCCGGCTCGAGCACGCAGACCACGGTCGACCAGATGACGTAGGCGTCGGTGAAGTCGCGCCCAGCCGCTTCGGCGGCGCCGCGAGCGGCCTCGATCGCGGCGGCGCAGACCGCCGGTGCGTTGCCCATCGCGTCGGCGTTCTTGAGCGTCAGGATCAGGCCCTCGCCGGCCTCGCCCGCGGCGCGGAGCGCCTTGGGCCCGTCGCCGGCGATATAGATCGGGATGTGCGTGCGGGTGTCGGTCGCGAGGTCGAGGTGGCGGAAGCGGATCGCACGCTCGGCGTCGCCGTAGCGATGGATCACCTCATCGCCGTCGAGCAGGCCGCGGCACTCGAGCGCGTAGTCGCGAACGCGCGAGGCGGCGAGCGGACTCAGCCCGAACGTGTCGCGCGCCGTATAGCCCGTGCCGAGTGAGAGGAACGTTCTGCCTGGGGCGAGGGCGTTGACCGTCGCGATCGCCGATGCCGTCGTCGGTGCCACGCGCAGGCTCGGAATCGCCAGGAAGGTGCCGAGCCGGATGCGGCGTGTCGCCTGCGCCGCGAGCCCCATGCAGACGAAGGGGTCGCCTGTGAGGAGGGGGCTGTCGACGAAGCCCGCCGTGGCAAACCCGTGCTCCTCGGCGAAGGCGGCGTCATCCCAGCAGCCCTTGTAGTTGAGAAAGCCGAGGCCGTAGTCCATCGCGCGAGCCTAATGCGGCGTGGCACCGCCACTCACGGAGGCGGTTCCGGTGCGCGGAACGTCAACCGCTCGCCGCAAGCAGCGGGATCCCGTAGTCGCGGTAGTCGGCGGGCGGCCCCGGGCCCCAGAGGTTGAGCGCCCCGGCTCCGGCGGCGCTCCAGTCGATCGGCACGTAGTTGGCCTCGTCGGAGATCACGAGCAGATCGGCGTAGCCCTCGACGATGGCGTTCTCGGGATCGGGCGCGTAGGTGTAGAGGTTGCGCCCCGGGCCGTGGCGTCCGGGGCCCCAGATCAGGCCGCGCCCGAGCAGCGCGAGCTGATCGCAATAGCGCTCGATCGCGCCCCAGTCCTCGAGCTCGAACGCGTAGTGGTGCATCGTGTTCTCGGCGGCCTGGCGCAGCGCGATGCCGTGATGGTCGCGGTCGCAGCGCAGCCAGCGGATGTCCTCACCGAGCGTGTCGCTGACGCGAAAGCCGAGCACGTCACAGAGGAAGCGCTGCGATTCGGCGCGGTCGCGGGTGGCGATGTTCACGTGCCCGAAGCGGCGCGCCAGCGGCGGCATGTAGTGCTCGACGCTGAGCGGCTCACGGTCCATCGAGGTATAGAGCTCGAGGACGAGGTCCTCGGGGCCCTGAACGCGGATCGCCTGCGCGAGCCCGTGCTCCTGCGGGGTCTCGCTGAGGATCTGCGCACCGTCGGCGATCAGCGCGTCGCGCAGGCGATCGAGATCGCGCGCGTCCTCGAGCTCGATGCCGACGTGATCGAGGCCGACCTCCTGCGATCCGATCAGCTGCACCTCGTGGTGGCGCTCGTTGCAGGACAGCCCGAGCTCGCCGTCGAGCTCAAACGTGCGTCTCAGACCGAGCGTGTCGGTCAGGTGCGCGGCGGAGCGCAACGGGTCGCGGACTCGCATCGCGACGTGACCCATGTGCATCCGGTTGAGCAGCGGTATGGGACGTGCCTCCCTCGGGAGAAGCCTAGGCGCGGGATGCTGTCACGCCGCCGGGCGTGTTCCGCTGCCCGGAATGTCAGGCGCCGCGTCGCCGGAGGGTTCGAGGACACTCAGCCTCCGCCGAACGGCCCGCGAAGGGAAGGCACGTGTTCAATACCGATCGAATCCGAACCACCCACGTCGGCAGCCTCGCCCGCCCGGAGAAGCTCCAGGCGTTCCTGCGCGCCAAGGAGAACGGCGAGGACTACGACGAGGACGCCTTCGCGCAGTGCCTGCGCGACTCCGTCGCTGAAGTCGTCGCGGAGCAGACGCGAGTCGGGATCGACATCGTCAGCGACGGCGAGTTCGGCAAGACCTGGACATGGGCCTGGTATGTGCGCGACCGCCTCGACGGATTCGAGGAGCGAGCGTTCGCGCCGACGGACGTCGTCGGCCCCAAGGACCCGTCGCGGATGGGCTATGACCGCACGCGCTTCGCCGACTTCTACGCCGACTACTACGCGCGCAACCCGATCGCTGAGGGCGTGCGCGAGCGCGGCGAAGCGGTCTGTGTCGGTCCGATCAGCTATAGCGGCCAGGCCGCGCTCGCGCGCGACATCGAGGACATCAAGGCGGCGATGGCGCAGAGTGGCACCAGCGAGGGGTTCCTGCCGGTCGTCGCACCCTCGAGTGCGGTGCCGATCCGGGTCGATGAGCACTACCAGAGCGAGGAGGAGTTCGTCTTCGCCCTCGCCGACGCCCTCAACGTCGAATACCGCACGATCACCGACGCCGGGCTGACGATCCAGGTCGATGACGCCTACATGGCGACGATGTACGACACGCTCGTGCCGCCCGGGACGATGGCCGACTTCCGCGAGTGGGCCGAGCTGCGCGTCGCGGCCCTGCAGCGCTCGCTCGCCGGTGTCCCGCGCGAGCTGACCCGCTACCACGTCTGCTGGGGAAGCTGGAACGGGCCGCACAGCAACGACGTCGCGCTGCGCGACATCCTGGATTTGATCCTCCGCGTTCCCGTCGGCGGCTACTCGCTCGAGCAGGCGAACCCTCGCCACGAGCACGAGTGGGAGGTCTGGCGCGACGTCGAGCTGCCAGACGACCAACTGCTCCTGCCCGGGCTGATCAGCCACTCGACGAACGTCGTCGAGCACCCCGAGCTCGTCTGCCAGCGGATCGTGCGCCTGGCGAAACTCGTCGGGCGCGAGCGCGTCATCGCGAGCACCGACTGCGGCTTCGCGCAGACGCCGTATCTGACGCGGGTGCATCCGAGCCTGATCTGGGCCAAGCTCGAATCGCTCGTCGAGGGCGCCCGCCTCGCCTCGGCGGCGCTGTGGCCGGGCGCTAGGGACTAGCGGGCAATGCGCATGCACGTCGGCCACCTCGCCCTGAGGGCGACAAGCGTCGAGGCTTCCGCGACCTTCCTGACCGAGATCCTCGGGCTGCGGCGGACGCTTGAGGACGGCGAGACGATCATGCTGTCGTGCAACGAGAAGCACCATGAGATCGAACTGCTGGCGGGGCCGCACGCCGGCATCGACCACCTCGGCCTCGAGGTCGAGCAGGACGAGGATCTCGAGGCTCTGCACGCCGCGCTGGTTGCGGCAGGGGCGCCGATCCTCAGTGACACACCGCAGGAGCCGGGGCTTCGAAACGCGCTGCGCGTACTGACGCCGATCGGCCTGGTCATCGAGCTCTACACCGGGATGGAGCGCGAGCCGCTGAGCATCGAGCACTACATGCCGCCGCTCGCCCGCCGCTTCGGCCACGTGACGCTCGTCGTCAAGGACCGCAGCGAGATGGAGCGCTTCCTCGTCGATCTGCTCGGCTTCCGCGTCACCGACACGCTCGGCGATCGGGCGGCCTGGCTGCGCTGCGACACAGACCACCATGGCGTGGCGCTGATCGCCGCGGGTAAGGAGGAGCTGCATCACTACGCCTTCGAACTCGAGAACTGGGGGGCGATGCAGCACTACGCCGACCGGCTCGCGTTCCAGGGCCGCACGCTGGTCTGGGGACCCGGCCGCCACGGCCCCGGCCGCAACCTGTTCACCTACCTGCACGATCCCGACAACACGATCGTTGAGGCATACGCCGACCTGCTGGTGGTGCCCGACGGGGCGAACTACGTCCCGATCGACTGGGACGAGCGCGGCAACGCGGCACTGAACCTGTGGGGACCGCTTCCGCCAGATGACTGGCGCAGCTACGGCGTGCCGATCCTCGCGCCGGGCGGCGACGGCGCACCGGCGAGCGGCTGACGTCGCCGCACTGGCGGTGAGTTCAGCTGCCCGAACCGGCCGGGATCGCCCGGACCGCTAGAGCAGCTGCGCGCCGCGCGGCGTGAACGGCGCCACCAGCACGCGCGCCCAGCCCGAGCTGCGCCGGCGAAGCGCGGCGGTGACGCTTCGGACGGCGTCGTCGGCGACCCAGACCAGCACGGTCGGCCCGGCGCCCGAGATCGTCGCTCCGAGCGCGCCGAGCGAACGGGCCTGCTCGACGAGGTCCGCGGAGCGGCGGTAGAGATGCGAGCGGGCCGGCTGGTGGAGGCGATCGCGGAGTCCGCGCGCGATCAGGTCGCGATCGCCCGTTGCGAGGCCGAGCATCAGAAGCGCGCCGTGCGCGGTGTTGAATACGGCGTCGCCGAGCGGCACGGCCGCGGGCAGCGCCGCGCGCGCTCGCTGGGTGCGCACCGCGCGGTGGGGCACGACGAGGAGCGCCTCGACGCCGGGCGGCGGGTCGATGCGATCCGCGCCGCCGTCGGCGCAGACGACGATGCCGCCGAGCAGCGCCGCGGCGGCATTGTCGGGGTGCCCTTCGGCCTCGGTCGCCAGGGCGAGCAGATCGCCAGAGGAGTCGCTCAGCGCCGATGCCGCGAGCAGCCCCGCCACGACCGCGGCGGCGCTTGACCCGAGGCCGCCGCTGAGCGGGATCCGCGAGCTCAGCTCGAAGCGGTAGCCGGAGGCGTCGTGGAGGCGTTCGAACGCGGCGACGGCGATGTTCGAGCGGTCGCGGCGCACGTTGAGGTCGCTGACGATCTCAAAGCGCGCGCTCTCGCTGACGCGCAGCTCGAGGAACAGCCCGAGCGCGGCCGCGAAGCAGTCGAACCCGGGACCGAGGTTGGCCGAGGACGCGGGGACGCGGACAGCGACGCTCGCCGGCACGGGCTCAGTCCGCGAGCACCGCTCGCTCGATCGCCCGCAGCTGCGGCTCGCAGGGCACGACGGCGCCGACCTGCTCGAGTGCGACGTCGGGGTCCTTGAGCCCGTGGCCGGTCAGCACGCAGGCGATCCGTTCGGCGCCGTCGGCGCCGTACCGGATCAGGCCCGCGACCGAGGCCGCCGAAGCCGGTTCGCAGAAGATGCCCTCGCTCTGGGCGAGCAGCCGGTAGGCGCCGAGGATCTCGGCGTCACTGACGGCGCGGATCGCGCCGCGCGAGGCGCGCATCGCGTCCATCGCCTCCTCCCAGCGGGCGGGGTTGCCGATGCGGATCGCGCTGGCGATCGTCTCCGGCTCGGCGACCGGGGCGCCGCGGACCAGCGGCGCGGCCCCCTCGGCCTGGAAGCCGAACAGACGCGGCGCCGCGCCGGCCTCGCTGAAGCCCTTCCAGTAGGCGGTGATGTTGCCCGCGTTTCCAACCGGGATGCAGAGCGCGTCAAGGCGCCCGTCGAGATCCTCCAGGAGCTCGAACGCAGCCGTCTTCTGGCCCTGCAGGCGAAACTCGTTGACGGAGTTGACGAGCGCGATCGGATGGCGGTCGGCGAGCTCGCGGACGAGCTCGAGGGCCTTGTCGAAGTTGCCCCGCAGCGCGATCACGCGCGCGCCGTAGACGAGCGCCTGGGCGAGCTTGCCGGTCGCGATCTTGCCGTCAGGGATGATCACGACGCCGCGCAGCCCGGCCTTCGCGGCGTAGGCCGCGGCGCTCGCGGCGGTGTTGCCGGTCGAGGCGCAGATGACGGCCTCGGCGCCCTCGCGCATCGCTGCCGAGACGGCGCACGTCATCCCGCGGTCCTTGAAGGAACCGGTCGGGTTCGCGCCCTCGAGCTTGAGGTGGACCTCGGCGCCGACGGACTCCGAGAGCCGCTCGGCGAGCACCAGCGGCGTCGAGCCCTCGCCGAGCGTCACAACCGGGTCGGCCGGCGCGAACGGCAGTCGCTCGCGGTAGCGCTCGATCAGGCCGCCCGAGCGCGCGGGGCCGCTCACAGGAACTCCTCGTCGATCACGCTGATCGCCCGCGGCGCGGCCAGCACGTAGTCGAGCTCGGCGATCGCGGAAAGCGCGCCGCGCAGGCTCGACTGGGCGAGCGGGTGGGTCACCATCATCAGCTGCGCGCGCTCGCCGAGGCCGCGCTGGACGACCGACTTGATCGACGCGCCGGCGTCGCCGAGGAGCTTTGCGATCTGGGCGAGAACCCCGGGGCGGTCGTCGACTTCCATGTGCAGGTAGAAGGCGGAGACGACGTCCTCGACGACCTCCAGGCGCTCGAGCGGCTCGGCGAGCGCGACCGCCCCACCGATCGCCGCGACGAGGTCGCCGAGCACCGCGCTCGCGGTCTGCGATCCGCCCGCCCCGGGCCCCGACATCGTGATCTCGGTGATCGCGTCGGACTCGACGGTGACGGCGTTGAAGGCGCCGCTGACCGACGCCAGCGGATGGCCCGGGTAGAGGAAGGCCGGGTGGACGCGGATCGAGATCCCTCCCGCGAGCCGCTCGGCCGTCCCGATCAGCTTCAGCGACAGGCCGAGCTCGCGCGCGTATGAGATGTCATCGCTGGTGATGCCGGCGATCCCCTCGAAGCGGACGTCGTCGAAGTGGACGGGCGTGCAGAACGCGAGGCGCGCGAGGATCGCCATCTTGGCGGCCGCGTCGGCGCCGCCGACGTCCTCGGTCGGATCGGCCTCGGCATAGCCGAGCCGCTGCGCGGCCGCGAGCGCTTCGCCGTATTCGCAGCCGCTGCGGGTCATCTCGCTGAGGATGTAGTTCGTGGTCCCGTTGACGATCCCGTGGATGCGCTCGACGTGGGCGCCGGCCAGCGACTCGCGCAGGACGCGCACGACCGGGATCACGCCGGCGACGGCGGCCTCGAATCCGAGCGGCACGTCGCGCTCGCGCGCGAGCGTCCAGAGCTCCTCGCCGTGGCGCGAGAGCAGCTGCTTGTTCGCGGTCACGACGGCGCGGCCGGATTCCAGCGCGCGGCTGACGTACTCCCGCGCCGGCTCGACGCCGCCGATCAGCTCGACGATCGCGTCGGAGCGCTCGAGGATGTCGGCGAAATCGCCGCGCGAGCGCGTCAGGACGCCCGTGACCTCCGGGCGGCGTCCCGTGATGCGCTCGATCGACTCCGCGCGCTCCGACAGCAGGGCGTCGAAGGCTGCGCCGACGGTGCCGTGGCCGAGCAGACCGATCCGATAGGTGCTCATCGCACGACGGTCATCGGCTTCAGACGTCGCGGGCGTGAAGGTCGTCGAGGGTCTCGCGGCGCACGACCGCGCGCGCTTCGCCGTCCGCCACGAAGATCACCGGCGGTCGCGGAACGCCGTTGTAGTTGTTGGCCATCGCGTGGCCGTAGGCGCCGGTCGCGGCGACCACGACGACGTCGCCGACGCGCGGATCATCGAGCACGGCATCCGGGATCAGGATGTCGCCGGACTCGCAGTGCTTGCCGGTCAGCTTCACGTGCGTCGAGCCGCCGAAGCGGTCAGCGATCTCGGCCGTGTAGCGAGCCCCGTAGAGCATCGGGCGCAGGTTGTCCGACATCCCGCCGTCGACGGCGACCCAGGTCGACACGTTGCGCTTGACGGAGACGACGCGGTAGAGCGTCACGCCGGCGTTTGCGACCAGCGCGCGCCCGGGTTCGACGATCAGCCGCTTGCCCGGGCCGAGCTCCTCGCGGACGGACTCGACGATGCCGCCGACCCACTCCTCGATCGCCGGTGGCTCCTGCGCGTCGGTGTAGGCGACCGCGAGACCGCCGCCGACGTTGTAGACCGGGAAGTCGCCGAGCCCGGCGATCGCGGCGATCGCCGCGCGGAAGGGATCGATCGAGAAGAGCTGCGAGCCGAGGTGCATGTGCAGCCCGCGCAGCTCGAGCGACGCGATCGCGGCGATACGCTCGATCGCCAGCGGAGCGTCGGGCAGGCCGACCCCGAACTTCGAGTCCGCCTGACCGGTCGAGATCTTCTCGTGCGTGTCGCCGCTGACGCCCGGCGTGACGCGCAGGAGCACCCGCTGCGGCGGCCCCGGGCGATCCGCGCAGAGGCGCTCGAGACGATCGATGTCGTCGCCCGAGTCGATCACGATGTGCCCGACGCCGGCATCCAACGCCGCCGCGAGCTCGGCGTCGTCGCGGGCGTTGCCGTGCATCACGAGGACGCCGGGGTCAAAGCCCGCGCGCCGCGCGAGGTGCAGCTCGCCCGCCGAGGCGACGTCGCAGCCGAGGCCCTCCTGCTCGAAGACGCGCATCACAGCTGTGGCCGGGAACGCCTTCGATGCAAACACCACCAGGAAATCGGACTGGCCGCTCGCACGGAAGGCGTCGACGAACGAGCGGGCCCGTGCGCGCAGGTCCTCCTCGGCGACGACGTAGGCCGGGGTGCCGAAGCGCTCGGCTAGCTCGAGCGCGTCGCAGCCGCCGATCTGCAGTCGCCCGCGATCATCGAGGCGGCTGCCGATCGGGAAGACGTGTGAGAGGGTCTGAAGCTCGCTCACCGGGGAGCGATTATCGCGGTCGCAGGCGGGCCTCGTCGCCCCGCACCAGGCGGATGGCGCAGCCACCGCGTCTGCGACAATCTGGGCATGGTCGCCTCACGCAGCAAGTTCGGCAGGGATACCGGCCTTCAGGCCCGGATGGGCCTGACGATGTTTCTGCTCGGCCTGCTTTATGTGGCGCTCGTCGGCGCCCTGATCGCCGCGAGCGCAAGCGCTGTGACGATCGTCGTGATCGCCGTCGCGCTGTTCGGCTTCCAGGTCATCGGATCCGACAAGCTCGCGCTCGCGACGCTCGGCGCGCACGAGGTCTCGGCGTCCGAGGAGCCGCAGCTGCACGCGATCATCGAACGTCTCTGCATCCAGGCCGATCTGCCCAAGCCGCGCGTCGCGGTGATCGAGGCGCAGATGCCGAACGCCTGCGCGCTCGGGCGCTCGCAGAAGTCAGCGACCGTCTGCGCGACGCGAGGCCTGCTGAACATTCTCGAGCCGGCCGAGCTCGAGGGCGTGATCGGCCACGAGCTGACGCACGTCATCCACCGCGACGTGATGGTGATGACGGTCGCGAGCTTCTTCGCCACGATCGCCGCGCTGATCATCCGCTTCGCCTTCTTTTTCGGCGGCGGGTTCGGCGGGAACCGTAACGAGGCCGAGCAGATCGAGCTCGTGATCCTCGTCTCGATGCTCGTCTACGCGATCTCGTTCCTGCTGTTGCGAGCCCTGTCGCGCTACCGCGAGTTCGCCGCCGACCGCGGATCGGCGATCCTGACCGGCCGTCCGAGCGCGCTGGCCTCGGCGCTGATCAAGATCAGCGGCACGATCGAGTCCGGGCGGATCCCGCGCAACGACCTGCGCACCGCCGAGGGCATGAGCGCGTTCTTCATCGTTCCCGCACGCGCGAAGAACTCGCTGATGAACCTGTTCGCGGACCATCCGCCGCTCGACCAGCGCCTCGCCGCACTGCAGCGGATCGAGGCGCAGCTGCAGGCAAGCGGCCGCTGACCGCGTGGGCCTGCGCGAGATCTTCGGGCGAAGCTCGGTCAAGGCGCCCGCCCAGCGCGACCGCCTGTTCGCGCTCACGACGGCCTACGTGACGCTCGAGGCGTCCTATGACGTGACCTGCGGCGGCGTCGGCGGGATCGTCGTGCAGGCGCTCGCGACCAGCGACTTCCAGTCGGTGCTCAAGGACACCGAGGACGTCGTCAAGGCCACCGCGGGCGAGCTCAGCGCGAAGGTCGAGAGCAGCGACGACGAGTTCGGCTTCCACTGGATCGTCGTCCGCGACCCTGGCGTCGAGGATCTCGTCGCGACGATCAACGCGGTCTCGGGTTCGATCGAGGCGGGCGGCTACGGCGAGCGCCTGCTCTGCGCGGTGTTCGCGTTCAAGGACGCAAAGGGCACCCCGATCAACTTCATCTACAACTTCAAGCGCGGCACCTGGTACCCGTTCGTGGCGGCCCCGGGCGACAAGCAGCGCAACACGGAGCGGGAGCTGCAGCTGAAGGCGCAGCTTGACTCGGAGCTGCCGATCGAGCCGGAGCTCGAGCGCTGGTTCCCGCTCTGGGGCGTACCGTTCTGAGGTCTGCCCGCTAGCCCCAGCCGAGCTGGAGCGGCACCGGCAGCGCGGTCGTTTCGTAGCCGCCAGCGCGCAGCGCGACGTTGATCCGAAGCCTCGGCGCGGGCCAACGCGCGGAGGACGTCGGCGCCCAGAGCTGCCCCGGCCCAAGCGTCAGATGCGCGAACACCGACGGCGCGTGCAGGTAGCCGACGAACATCGTCCGGCGCGCCGCCGGGCCGGGCTGGAAGGCTGCCGCGAGCGCCGCCCGCAGTGTCACGTGACGCCCGGCGAGTGACGCGCTGACCGAGCGCGCCGGACGCCGAAGCCAGACGGCCACGCCGAGGCGGTCGCAGCTCGGCGCGCCGCAGGTGATGCCGATCCTCGGAGCCTGAGCGAGCAGCGCGCCGGGCTCCACGCTCGAGAGGACGTGAGCGCCGGCGCCCGCAAGCACGCCGGCGCCGATTGACGAGCCTGCAAGCGCGGCTGTCGCCGCCAGCAAGGCCAGGCGGCGGCGGCGCCCTCGGGCTCGGGCCCGGCTGATCACACCAGCGTTCAGCGCGACCGGACCGGCTACCTCGAACGTTGCCATGACGCTAGTGTAGCTAGCGTCATCGCGTTCGTCAAATCAGTCCGGGATCAGCCCTTCGCCGGTGAACTCCTCGCGCGCCTCGGCCAGTGAGATGTCGGCTGGCGGCAACATCAGGTCGGACGGCTCGAGGTCGTCGTCGGCGAGCCGCTCGCCCTCGCCGTGGATCAGCTCGACGAGCGCGCTGTAGGTCGAATGGAAGGCGTCCTCATCGCCGGCGTCGATCGCCTTGACGGTCTCCGCGTCGAGCTCGTGTAGGCGCGTGTGCGCGGCATCGGGGATGCGGTACTGGCCGTCGCTGAAGATGCGGACGATCATTTCGCCGCCTCGCCCTCGCCCTCCGCGGGTGCCGGCTCTTCGGCCGCCGGAGCAGCGTCTTCGGCCGCCGGAGCAGCGCCCTGCGCGAGCTCCGCCGGGGCGCCGGCTCCGGACCCGAGCTCGGCCTTCATCTTCGAGAGCTCGTCGTCGACGGCGCCGCCGGCGCCGATCGATTCCAGCTGGCGGTCGATGTCGTCCTTGCCGGGTCCGAGCTCGGTGAGGTCCTGGAAGGTCCCTGCCGCCTCGAGCTCGCCGACCGCCGAGGCGCGGGCCTTCATGTTCTCGGTCTTGTCGAGGGCGCGCTGCATCGCGAGGCCGACGTCGGCCATCTGCTCGCCGACTCCAGTCGCCGCCTCGGAGATGCGCACCTGCGCCTCGGCTGCGGAGTACTGGGCCTTGATGACTTCCTTCTTGGTGCGGAAGGCCTCGAGCTTGGCCCGCATCGCGGCCTCTGAGTCGATCAGCTTCTGCTGCTGGTCCTCGAGCTCGGCGATCTGGCCATCCATCGTCTGCAGCTCGGTCTGGACGCCCTGCTTGCGCTCGAGCGCGAGCCGGGCGAGGTCCTCGCGGTTGGCGGCGAGCGCCTGGCGGGCCTGCGTGTCGAGCTTGACGACCTGCTGCTGCATCTGCGCTTCCTGGAGCTGGAGGCGCTTCTTGGAGGTCACCACGTCGGCGATCCCCTTCTTGACGTTCTGCAGCAGCTCGAGTTGCTTCGAGTAGCTGTAATCGAGGGTCTCGGCAGGGTCCTCGGCGCGGTCGAGCACCTTCGAGACCTTCGCCTTGACGATTGTGGACATCCGTCCCGTCAAGCCAGCCATCAAGTCCTCCTTTGCGGGTTCGCGCTCAAGCGTAGAGCACGTCGTGCGAATCCCGCGACGCCGGACTGGGGTCGGCCGAGTCGGTCGCTCAGAGTCCGGCCGGGTGGCGCGCTTGGAACCCCTTGTTGGATGCAAGCAGCGGCCGCCAGCGCGGCCCGCTCAGCCCGCCCGGATCGCCGCCCGTCGAGGTGTCGAAGCGGATCCCGGCGATGTCGACGTAGGCGTGCCCGGGATTGGTGTAGACGGTGATCCAGCGGCCGCGGCCCGCCGCTCCCCAGCTCTCGAACTGGCTTGAGTCAAGCGGGGCGGCGAGGAGATTCGCGCCGTGCAGGGCGTAGGAGACGGCGCCCGAGCAGTCGTAGCCCTGCGAGATGAAGCTCTTGTGGCCGCCGCCGTAGAGGTAGGGCTGGCCGATCAGCTGGTTGGCGGCGGCGATCGCCTCCCTGACGGCGGCCGGGGCACCCGCCGGGGCGACGGCCTCGCCGTCGGCGAGGATCCGCGCGACGCCGGTCGGGCCGGTCGGGCCGGTCGGGCCCGTTGGCCCTGTCGTTCCCGTCGAGCCGGTCGGTGCCGTCGCGCCGCCGCCTGAGCCGGTGCTGCCGGTCGGGCCGGTCGCACCGGTCGGGCCGACCGGCGCGACGACCGACTTGTTGAGCGCCTTCGTCGGCGGGGCGCTGGTGCCGGCGCTGATCGTGGCACCGCCGGTGAGCGCCGTGGACGTCTGCGTCGACGCGCTGGCGGAGGGCGGGTACGTCACACCGCCGTTGCCCTCGGGGTCGGGCGAGCGCTTGACCTTGCTGGTCGCCTTCTTGGAGTGGTGCTGCGCCGAGCGCCTGTGCTTGGCGTGGTGTCCGGCGGCCGCATCGGCGACGGCGGGGACAGGCCCCATCGCGACCGCCCCGCCACAGAGGGCGAGCAGCGCGACGGGTCGCATCGACAGGCGCACTGACGTCCCGTCGGCATCGAGCTCCCGGAGCTATCGATCTGCAAGCTCGCTTGCAGCTGGAGGATTGCCACAGGCGGGGTCGAACGGGCGCGTCTCGGGCGGACGATGCGAGCGACACCACCGCGCCCGCCACCGCATCGATCCGTGGCCCTGGGCCGGCGCCCCCCTGCGGCGCAAGCCCCGCCGAGCACCTCTAGGGATAAAGCTGCACGCCGTCTGCGTCGGTGATGATGATCGCGTCGACCGGACAGTTCTGCGAGGCCTCCGTGATCCGCTCTAGCGTCGCGGCATCGGGGTCGATGACGGTCGCCTTGTCCTCCTCGTCGAGGCGGAACACGGTCGGCGCCGTGTCGACGCAGTCGCCGAAGCCGAAGCACAGCTCGCGGTCGACCTCGATCCGCACGCCGGCGGCTGTTGTCACGTTGGCCACCCGGCAAGCCTATCCGCCGCCACCTCACCGCTAGACTCCGCCTCGCCGCGATGAGCCAGTCCGAGTCCCCGGAGCGAGCCGCACCCGAGCACGAGACGACGATCGAGGACGTCCGCCAGCTGATGGGCGCCTCGACGCCGCACTTCGCGCTGCAGCTGCGAAACCGCATCGCCAAGCTGATCGCGCCGCTCCCGCCCGATCATCCCGCGCGCGCCCTCGGCGAGCAGGAGATCGCGCGGCTTGAGCAGCTCGCCGAGACTGGCGAGACGCGCGGCGGCGGAGCGCAGGACGGCCAGCGCCCGCTGCCGTCGCTGGCGCCCTGACCGTCACCGCTCGCCGCGCAGGAGCCGACGCCGCCACGCGCTAGGCTCGGCGGCCGATGAGCGAAGAGCCGACCACGCCGTCGCTGCTCGAGCCCGCTGGCGAGCCGGGCGACGGGCTTCCCGGCCCCTATCCGGTCGGTGAGTACGCCGCAGCGCTGCGCGCGAAGCTGCGCAGCTTCGCGCGCGTGCAGATCGTCGGCGAGATCGCGAACCTGCGCCCGCCGACCCGCGCGCGGGCCTACTTCGAGCTGCGCGACGAGCGCGGCGCGATCCCCTGCGCGATGTGGCGCAACGACTGGCAGGCGCTCGGCGGCCTCGCCGCGTCGCTTGCCGACGGCGTCCAGGTGATCGCCTCCGGCGGCTGCGACTACTACCCCGGCAGCGCGAGCGCCTCGCCGTCGTTCAGCTTCTCGGTCAAGTCGCTTCGAATCGCCGGCGAGGGCGACCTGCTCGCGCAGATCGAGCGCCGCCGCCGGGCGCTCGCGGCCGACGGCCTGCTCGAGCTCCAGCGGGCCCTTCCCCGGCCGCTGCTCCCGCACGCGATCGGCGTCGTCTGCGGCGAGAGCGGCAAGGCGCGCGAGGACGTGCTCGCCGGGCTCGCGCGCCGCGGCTGGGCCGGTCGCGTGGTCTGGGCCTTCGCGCCCGTCCAGGATCGCCACGCCGCGCCGCTGATCGGCCAGGCGCTTCGCGAGCTTGCGGCAAGCGGCGCGGTCGAGGTGATCGTCGTCGCCCGCGGCGGCGGCTCCTTCACCGACCTGCTCGCCTTCTCCGACGAGACCCTCTGCCGGACCGCGGCGCTCCTGCCGGTTCCGGTGATCGCCTCGATCGGCCACCACACCGACCGCACGCTGCTCGATGAGGTCGCCGCGGTCAGCTGCTCGACGCCGACGCACGCCGCCGAGGAGGCGGTCCCGCTTGACTGCGCGCGCGCCCGCGGCGCGCAGCTGCAATCGGCGCGGCGCCTCGGCGAGCACGCGCGCAACGCCGTCGTCTCCCGCGGCCGCCTGCTGGCGGCCCTCTCGCGCGCGCCCGCCGGCCACATCGCGCGCCAGCGCCGCGCGCTTCACCAGGCGCTGCGCGAGCTGCGCGCGTCCTCGCGGCGGCTCGCCGGCGACCAGCGGACCCGTACGCACCGCCGCGGCCTCGTCCTCGAGCGCGCACGCGAGCGCGCGCTCGCCGACTGCCGCACGCGCCGCCCCGCCGAGCTCGAGCGGCTGCGCCTCGCGCTCGCCGCCCACGACCCGCAGCGCACCCTCGCGCGCGGCTACGCGATGGTCGAGGACGCGAGCGGCGCGCCCGTCACGACGGCCGCCGCGGCGCGCGCCGCCGAGCGCGTGCAGCTTCGCTTCGCCGACGACTCCGTCGCTGCGAGAATCGAGCCGCGATGAGCGAGCAGACGCCGCAGAGCTACGAAGCAGCCTCGGCGCGCGTCGAGGAGATCGTGCGGCGTCTCGACTCCGGGCAGGCCGGCCTGCGCGAGACGCTCGACCTGGTCAAGGAGGGCCGCTTGCTGATCGAGTACTGCGCGGCGGAGCTCGAGGCGGTCGGCGGCGACCTCGAGGAGCTCCGCCTGGACGACCTGGTGGCACGCCTCGAGGGCAGCGAGCAGGCAGCCGCGGGACCGCCGCCGCCAAGCGCATGAGCGGCTCGCGCTCCCCCACCTGGGAGAAGGTCTCAGACCTCCCCCTCACGATCGACTCCTATTCCCTGGAGCGCCTGGACTCGCAGGTCTCATCGGGCTTCGTGCGCGCGGCGACGATCATCGTCCTGGCCGGTGGGGGCGAGGAGGGCCGCGGCGAGGACGTGACCTATTCTGCAACCGACCACGACAACCTCCGCGCGGCGGGCGCCGTCCTGCCCCTCGCGGGTTCCCACACGCTGGCCTCCTTCTCAGAGCACCTCGCGACGCTCGACACCTTCCCGCTGCCGCCGGAGGCGGAGACCTACCGCAACTACCGCGCCTGGGCGTTTGAGTCGGCGGCGCTCGACCTCGCCCTCCGACAGGCCGGCAGGCCCCTCCACGACGTGCTCGGCCGCGAGCCGAGCCCGCTGACCTTCGTCGCCTCGGTCCGCCTGCCCGAGCCACCGGCGCTTGACCCGATCGACGCGCGCCTCGCCCAGCACCCGAACCTGCGCTTCAAGCTCGACCCGACGCCGAGCTGGGATGAGGAGCTGATCGCCGGCCTCGCGGTCCGCGGAATCGTCGCCACCGCCGACCTGAAGTCCTTCTACCACGGCACCTCCGTCGACAACGCCCCCGACCCCGGCCTCTACCGCCGCATCGCCGAGGGCCTGCCGCAGGCCTACATCGAGGATCCGGCGCTGACGCCGGACACCGAGGCGATCCTCGAGCCCCACCACGACCGCATCACCTGGGACGCGCCGATCCATTCCGTCGCCGACGTCCTCGCGCTCGCCTTCGCGCCGCGCGTCCTGAACGTCAAGCCGTCCCGCTTCGGGACCGTCAGAGCGCTGTTTGAGTTCTACGACTACTGCGAGGCGGAGGCGATCGGCCTCTACGGCGGCGGCCAGACCGAGCTCGGCGTCGGGCGCGGGCAGATCCAGTACCTCGCGTCGCTGTTTCACCCCGACACCCCCAACGACGTCGCGCCGGCCGCCTACAACATCGAGCCGCTGCCGGACGGCCTTCCCGGCACACCGCTCGCTCCGGCGCCGTCGCCGACCGGCTTCCGCTGGGAAGAGCCGTGAGCGACGCGCAGGCCGACTGGCCGTTCATCCATACCGACGAGATCCGCTTCGCCGACCTCGACACGCAGGGCCATCTCAACAACGTCGCCTTCCTCGTCTTCGTCGAATCCGCGCGGATCGCCTACGCCGTGGCGTCCGCCGGCCCGGGCTCGCGCCCCTTCGACACGCGCAGCGAGTACACGTTCCTGATCGTCGAGGTCAAGATCTCCTACCGCTCGCCGGGCCAGTTCGGCGAGGCGATCGAGACGCGGCTTCGCCCCACGAGCATCGGCCGCTCGAGTTTCACGAGCGAGTTCGAGATGCGCGTCGGCGAGCGTTTGCTGGCCGACGGCTACTCCGTGCTCGTGACATTCGACCCCAACACGCAGAAGACGATTCCGGTGCCCGACGACCTTCGCGCGCGGCTGATTGCCGACGGCGCAACCCAGCGCTAACACTCCGCAAAGCGAAGCTCAGAAACGTTTAGGCGGACTTTTAGGGTGGCTTGAGCACCCGCGCTGATACTGCCAAGCGCGACACATACTCTCGCAACCACACCTCCTCCCAGCAGTTCCCGACGCCCCGTCACCCCCCGGGGCGTCGGGTGGTTAACGGGCCCTGTTGATGGGCCCATCGCGGTGCGCGCCGCCGGTCGCGGGCACAGCGCCGCTCAGCTCGCCGCGCCCTCCCCCTCCTCGCCGCCGTCCTCGTCCTCGGCGACCGTGTCGGGGCGCTCCCTGATCCGCACCAGCACGATCCGGTTCTCGCGAACCGACTCGACGCGCAGCTCGTAGCCGTCGACGTCGATCTTGTCGCCGCGCTTGGCGAGGCGGCCGAGGTCGTTGAAGACGAGCCCGCCGATCGAGTTGTAGGCGTCGGAGTCGCCGGGCAGCTCGATCCCGTAGTCGGCGAGGTCGGCGACCGGCACATGGCCGCGCACGAACCAGTCGCCGTCGGGCAGCTGGCGGATGTCGCCCGCCGCCGGGTCGGTCTCGTCGATGATCTCGCCGACCACCTCCTCGACGATGTCCTCGATCGTCACGATCCCCATCACGCGCCCGTACTCGTCGGCGACGACGGCCATCGCCGTCCGCTGACGCTGGAGCTCCGCGAGCAGGTCGTCGAGCGGCTTGCTCTCGGGGACGATCGGGGCATCGCGCACGAGCGGGCGGATCGACGCCGCCGGGCCGACCTCGAGCAGGCGCCGCGCGAGACCGGTCGCATGGACGACGCCGCGGATGCGGTCCTGGTTCTCATCCTCGGTCACGAGCAGGCGCGTGTGGCCGGTGTCGATGCAGCGCCGCAGCGCCGTCTGGACGTCCTCGGCGAGGTCGACGGTGACGACGGCGGGGATCGGCGTCATCACCTGGCGCGCCTCCTGCTCGTGGAGGTGAAAGACGCCCGAGAGCATCGTCGCCTCGTTGGCCTCGAGCATCCCGCCGGCCTCTGAGTCGCGGATCAGCCGCTTGAGCTCGTCAGGTGACCCGCCGCGCGAGATCCGCCGCTCGGGGTCGACGCCGAGCGCGCCGAGCATCGCGTTGGAGACGATCGTCAGCGAGACGATGAAGGGGTGAAAGAGGATCCGGAACGTCTGCAGCGGCCGCGCGATCCGCCGCGCGACGGTCTCCGCGCGGTCGATCGCATAGAGCTTCGGCACCATCTCGCCGGCCGTGATCTGCGTGCTCGTGATCAGCAGGTAGGAGACGATCACCGCGATCGCGATCGCCACGTCGTGCGCGAGCCCCGACCCGATCGCGCCCTGCAGCAGGTGCGCCAGGGCGGGCTCGCCGAGCGCGCCGATCCCGATCGAGGCCATCGTGTTGCCGACCTGGCAGGTCGAGATGTACTCGTTGATGTGCTCGAGCTGGCGCAGCGCGAGCCGCGCCCCGCGCAGCCCCTGCTCGGCGGCGAGCTCGAGCCGCGAGTGCCGCGCGCGCACGAGCGCGTACTCGGCGATCACGAAGAACGCGTTCAGAGCGATCAGCACCGCCGCGGCGGCGACGTACAGCCAGTTCACGACCGCCTCGCGGCGCGGCTACTTCGAGGAGGTTCGTCGTTCATACTGTCGGCGCAGACTCGCCTAGACGGTAGCAGGAGCGCAAGCGGCTTCCTTGGGCTGGCGCGCTCGGCGTCGCGTTCGCGATGTTGAGAGCGGCGCCCTACAGCGCGTCGATCGCGGCGGCGAGCGAGAAGTCGCGTGTCCTCAGCCCGCCGGCGGAGTGCGTCGAGAGCTCGACGCGCAGGTTGCGATAGCCGTGGATCAAGAGGTCCGGATGGTGGTCGGCGCTCTCGGCGGCGTCGGCGATGCGGTTGACGAGCGCGATCACTGCCGCGAAGTTCTCAAGCTCGAGGTCGCAAACGAGCTTCTCGCCCTCGCGCCGCCAGCCCGGCGCAAGCTCGGCCAGCGAGGTCTCGATCTCTGTTTCGCTGAGTGGTTCCATAGAGTGAAGCGGGTGCGAATCGTCAGCCTCGCACCGCACGCAACGGAGCTCTGCTTCGCGATCGGCCTCGGCGATGAGCTTATCGCCGTCACGCACGAGTGCGACTTTCCCCCCGCCGCACTGGAGCTGCCGTGCGTCACCCGCAACCGCCTGCCCGACGGGCTGACCTCGGCGCAGATCGACGCGGCGGTGCGCGAGACGACGCTGTCCGGCCAATCGATCTACGAGCTCGACGAGGCGCTCCTCTTCGACCTCGAGCCGGAGCTGATCGTCACCCAGGCGCTCTGCCCGGTCTGCGCCGTCTCCTACGACGACGTCGCGACGCTCGCCGCCGAGCTCCCGCACAGGCCGCGCATCATCAGCCTCGATCCGCACACGATCGGCGAGACGCTCGGCGACGTGCGGACCGTCGCCCAGGCGACCGGCCGCCGCGATGAGGCGGTCGAGCTGATCGCCCGCTCCGCCGGGCGGATCGATCGCGTCCGCCTCGCCGTCCGCGGCGCGCGCCGTCCGACCGTCGCGGCGCTCGAATGGCTCGACCCTCCGTTCGCCGCGGGCCACTGGATGCCCCAGCTGATCGAGTACGCCGGCGGCTTCGACCTGCTCGGCTACGCCGGCGAGCCCTCCGAGCGCGTCGAGTGGGAGGCCGTCGCGGCGGCCGAGCCCGAGGTCGTGATCGTGATGCCCTGCGGCTACGACGCGCCGCGCGCGCTGCAGGAGGCTCGCGCGCACGCCGATTCACTCGCCGGGCTGCGCGCGTCCCGCGTCGTCGCCGTCGACGCCGCCGCCTACTTCTCCCGGCCCGGCCCGCGTCTGGTCGACGGGCTCGAGCTGCTCGCCCATATCCTCCACCCCCGTCAGGTGCGCCAGGCGCCGGGCGAGGCGCTCGATCTGTGACCCGCGTCGTCGCCGAGCTGGCCGTGCGCAGGGGCCGCCAGGCGATCGACTTCTATGTCGCCGCGTTCGGCGCGCGCGAGCTTCACCGCGTCGGCGGCGATGAGCGAACCGAAGCCGTCGTCGCCGAGCTCGCCGTCGAGGACGCGACCTTCTTCACTCCACGACGAGTCACCCGAGAACGGCATCTTCAGCCCCGAGTCGCTGGGCGGCGCGACGGTGCGGATGCTGCTCGTCAGCGACGACGTCGAGGCCGCCTTCGAGCGGGCGCTCGGCGCCGGAGCGACGGTCGTCCGCCCGCTCGCCGACCAGCACGGCTGGCGCCTCGGCTGCGTGCGCGACCCGTTCGGGCACCACTGGGAGATCGGGCGGCCGCTGGGCGCGTGGCCGCCGTGAGTCAGGTGGTGCTGTTGGCGATCAGGATCGACGCCGCGACCGCGATCACCGAGAGCGCGCCGGCGATCGCGTAGCCGAGCGCCGGCCGCCGCAGGCGGTCGGCCTGCTGGAAGCCGAGCGTCACGACACCGCCGCCGATCAGGCCGCCGAGGTGCGCGCCGATCGAGATGTTGGGCAGGCTCAGCGTCAGCACGAGGTTGATCACGATCAGCAGCACGAGCTGGTTTCGCACGGCATCGATGCCACGCCGGTGCGCCTCGGTGAACGCGCCACCCATCAGCGCGAAGATGGCTCCCGATGCTCCGGCGGTCACGTTCAGCGGCGACACGATCAGCACGCCGAGCGATCCCGCGAGCAGGCCGGTGAAATAGAGCGCGATGAAGCGCCGGCTGCCGATCGCCGGCTCGAGCAGCCGCCCGACCCAGTAGAGGACGTACATGTTCGACGCGATGTGCAGGAAGTCGAGGTGCAGGAAGCCGCTCGTCAGCAGGCGGTAGTACTGGTGGTCGGGTGCGCCGAGGATCGCCCCTGTCGAGCGCACGTAGGGGGCCGCGAGCCAGCCGTGGCTGAGCAGCCACGAGTTGTCCGTGGCGCCCGTGAGCGAGAAGACGTTCGAGCCCTCCGCGAGGAAGACGATGACGTTGATGATGATCAGCGCGACCGTCACCTGGTAGCCGCGGTGGCTCTGGGTCGAGGCGATCGTGCGGACCTTTGTGGTCTGGCGCGCGCACTCCGGGCAGCGCATGCCGACCGGCGAGGTCGTCATGCAGTCCGGGCAGATCGGCCGCCCGCAGTTTGAGCAGGAGACGCCGGTTTCGCGACCCGGGTGGCGGTAGCAGGTCGCCATGGCGCAGCCCAACCTAGCAGCAGCCTCAGCGGCGGCGGACGGCGCGGCGAAGCAGCGCCCGTGAGCGCTCGTGGCGGCCGATCAGCAGCAGTCCGGCGCCGGCCGCCGTGCCCGCGACGGCGGCGATCGCGGGGCGCGCCCAGTTGCGCGGATCGCGCATCGAGGCGAGCTCCCAGCCCTCGAGCTCCTCGGCCGCCTCGTCGCGGATCGCAAGCAGCCGCGAGCGAACGCGCGCGACGAGGTGCTCGGGCGGATCGACCGGCGCGAGCGCTCGGCGCAGCAGGCCCTCCAGATCACTCACGTGCCGTCCTCCTCTCCTTCGGCGACGATCCCCTCGAGCTGACGGATCGCGCGGTGGATCAGGACCTTCGTCGCGCCGTCGCTGCGACCGAGGGCGCGTGCGATCTCGCGATTGTCCATGCCGAGCGCAAAGCGCATGATCAGCGCCTCGCGGCGGTCATCGCCGAGCGAGCCCAGGCCCTCGAGGACCCGCGCGAGCTCATCGCGGCCGCTGACGAGATCCTCGGTCGAATGGGCGCTGGGGAGAGCGATGTCGTCATCGAGGACGCACTGCGGGCGGCGCGAGCGGTCGCGGTAGAGGTTGGCCGCAAGGTTGTGCGCGATGCGGATGAGCCACGGGCGAAGCGGGCGCCCGTCCGACTCCTGCTGCGCGCGTTCGAAGTGGCGATAGGCCTGCAGAAACGTCTGCTCGGTGAGGTCCTCGGCATCGTGGTGGTTGCCGAGGCGGTAGTAGAGATAGCTGTAGACGTCGCGCAGATGGCTGCGGTAAAGCTCGCTGAACTGCTCATCGAGCAGCGCCTTCCCCGAGTCGCCCTGCACACCGCGGAGCCTATCGGCGCTCGCTCACGCCGCCGCGACACGGCTCGTGCTGCGGGCGGGCGCCGGCGCGAGGGCCCGCGGCGGCATCGCCCCGCCAAGCCAGTCCCACTGGAGCACGACGCTCGGCCAGATCCGCTCGGTGACCGCGAGCGCCTCGGCCTGGGTCGGGTTCTCAAGGCGCGGGAAGGCGAGCGGAAGTCCGCAGCGCAGCGTCACGCGATGCGGGCGGATCCGCCAGCCGCGGCGGACCGCCTCGGTGCCGACGACCGCGACCGGAACGACGGGGGCACCGGTCTGGAGCGCGAGCCGGCCCACGCCGCGGCGCGGACGTGCGAGCGGCCCGGGCCGCGAGCGCGTGCCCTCGGGGAAGATCACGACGCAGTCGCCGCGCTCGAGGATCCGCCGGGCGGTCTCCATCGCCTGCTGGTCCCCGGCGCCGCGATCGATCGGGAACGCGCCGAGACGGTTCAGCAGCCAGCCGACGAGCGGGTGGACGAACAGCTCCTTCTTGGCGACGTAGTAGACCGGGCGCCGCGTCAGGCAGCCGATCACGAAGGGGTCCAGGAAGCTGCGGTGGTTTGCGGCGAGGATCACCGGTCCGCTGCGCGGAATGCGCTCCATGCCGATCCGCCGCATCCGGAAGTACAAGTGGAAAAGCGGCTGGAAGATCGAGCGCACGATCCAGTAGACCGCGCGGTTGACACCTCGGTCGAGCGCGTAGGAGTGATAGCCGCTGAGTTCGTTCTCAGCCACGTCGTGCTTCATACACGCGCGCGAGCGAGCGGTTACAGCGGCGCGGCGGTTTGCTGCGCGGGTCTTTAGCCACGCTCGCTACCCTGAATGCATGTTCCGTCAGCGTTCGCTTTGGCTCGTGGCCGCGTCGTGCGCCGCGGCCCTCGGCGCCGAGGGCGCGATGGCGTTCGTCGTTCCCGGCGCGCGGAGCCTTGATGCGCACGCGCTGCAGGCCTTCGAAGCTCTCGGGCAGAACGCCCACGTACTGCGCGCCTCCGCCGCCGTCATCAGCGCGACGCCGGCGGCGATCGCGATCCTCACGGCACTGCTTGCGCTCATAGCGCTGCGCGACGGACGCCGCACGCTCGCGGTGGCGATCCCGCTGGCGACGATCGGCGCGGTCCTCAGCGCCGACCTCCTGAAGTCGCTGATCGACGAGACTCGCTTCTCGGCGGCGCTCGGCTACAACCAGCTGACGGCCAGCTCATGGCCGAGCGGCCATTCGACCGCGGCGATGATGGGGCTGCTGTGCGCGCTGCTCGTCGCGCCGCAGCGCCTGCGCCGGGTCGTCGCGGTCGCGGGGAGCGCCGCGGTGCTGCTCGTCTGCTGCTCGCTGCTGGTGCAGGGCGTCCATTACCCCAGCGACGTCCTCGGCGGAATGCTGCTGGCAGGGCTTTGGACGTCGCTGACCCTCGCGGTCGTTCGCCGGAGCGGCGAGCGCAGCGACGCGCACGTCGCGCTGCGCGAACCGGTCGCCGGCGCGGCCGCCGGCGTACTCGTCGCGCTCGCGGGCGCGGCGGCACTTGCCTCGATCGGGCTTCCGGTTGGCGGCGCGCTGCTGCTTGCGACCGCGACGCTCGGGCTCGTGGCCGCAGCGCTCGGCGCCGGCATCGCCTCGCTGAACTGACCGGATTCCGCGCTCACGCGCAGCGTTCGCTCGAGGTCTAGCCTCTACAAGCCTCGCCGGAGTAGCTCAGCTGGTAGAGCAATCGCCTTGTAAGCGATAGGTCAGGGGTTCGAGTCCCCTCTCCGGCTTCGGAAGTGCCTGCAAGATCGCCATTTTTGGCGTTTTCGCATTTCCATCACGGACCGTCGCCGGGATGTTGTCAGCGTAGCTGAATACGCCTGCTTCGCCCGCAGAACGCCAGCGCGTGACCAATCCGCGCGGACGCGCCGTACTCGTCCTGAGCGCAAGTGTGGTGGCACGCCTATGGCGCTCGCTTGTCCGCGGTTGCGCACCAGGACTCGCGGGCAACGCAACCTGAGTGCGATCGTCGACGTGAGTCCTGCGTTTGGCGAGGACCAGGAGATAGGATGCCGGGCGAGAGTCCCGCTTTCTTCTGTGGGGCTTGGCAGTGGTAACCGGTCTGATCCTGGGCCACGCCCGGCGAGGTGTACGCGCCGTTCCCAATCCCGCCACGTGCGGCAGCCGGCGGGCGTCGAACTAGCGGCGCGCGTTGAACGTGACTTGGACTACTAGTCCGCCTTGCGGGCGTGGGTGAGCCACGAGTACCGCGCCGTGGGCGGTGGCGATGGCTTGAACGACCGCGAGGCCGAGGCCGTGTCCGTGTCCGTGTCCGGTATTGACGCGCTGGTCGCCGAGTCGCTGGAAGGGTTGGAACAGACGCTCGAGTTCGTGTGCTGGCACGGCTGGTCCGGTGTTGCTGATCGATAGGCGCGCGAGGTCAGCGGCGCTCGTCGTCACGACCTCGACGCTGCCGCCGTCGACGTTGTGGCGGATTGCGTTATCGAGGATGTTCGCGACCAGGATCTCGACCATGCTCGCATCGCCACTGACCGGAGCGGTGGTGAGTGTCGCCCGCACCCGCACGCCGTGACGTTGTGCTTGTTCGAGCCGGCCTTGAACGATGTTCTGAGCGAGCTGTTGCAGGTCGAATTGCTCCAAGCGCTCGATGCCTCGTTCGCTGCTTGCGAGCGTCAGCAGCGCGTCGATCAGTTGCTCCTGCTGGGTGCCGAGGCGGAGTGCTTCCTCGCAGGCTGACCGTAGGGTCAAGGCGTCGGCGTCGGGATCGGCGAGCGCTACCTGCATCAGCGTTCGCTGGCCGGCGAGCGGCGTTCGCAGTTCGTGGGAGGCGTTGGCGACGAACTGGCGCTGTGATTCGAACGACGCCTGTAGACGGCCGAATAGCTCGTTGAGCGTGCGCCCGAGCTCGGTCAGCTCGTCGTCGGGGCCGTCGAGGTTGAGCCGGCGGTCGAGGTTCGTGGCCGAGATCTCTTGCGCTGCGACGCCCATCGCGCGGAGCGGGCGCAGGAAGCGCCCCGCGAGCCACCAGGCGACGGCCAGCGCGGTCGCGATGGCCAGCAAAGCGATGAGAAACGGCCCGACCGTGAACGCGCGGGTCGTGATGTCATGCGGGTTGGCGGTGGCTCCCGGGTGATAGGCCATCTGGCTGTGGCCGAAGAAGACGTTGGCGGTTCCGAACAAGACGCTTGAGGCTAGGAACAGAACCACGAGCAGTCCGACGAACACGCCCGAGTAGAGCAGGGCGAGCTGGACCCGCAGCACCGGGCGCCGGCGCCGAAGCAGTACCGCGAGGGACTCAGGGAGTGCCATCAGTCAGCACCGATCCGGTAGCCGCTCTCGCGGACGGTGTGGATCATCGGTGGGTCGCCGAGCTTCGCGCGTAGCCGGCGGATCGTCGTCTTGACCGCCGTGGTGAACGGGTCGGTGTGTTCGTCCCAGACCCGCTCGAGTAACTCCTCGCTGGAGAGGATCCGGTCCTGGGAGGCCAGTAGGCATTCGAGCACCGCGAACTCTTTGGGGCTGAGCTCCAGGCGGCGTCCAGCGCGGGCTGCGGCCCGCCGGTTCGGGTCCAGCGTCAGATCGCCGCAGCCAAGGGTTGGGGGCAGCGGCGTCGTGGAGCGACGGCTGAGCGCGCGAACGCGGGCGACGAGCTCGGCGAAGTCAAACGGCTTCGGGAGATAGTCGTCCGCGCCGAGCCCGAGGCCGTCAACGCGCTCCTTGACCGTGCTCGCGGCTGTCAGCATCAGGATCCGGCTGCCCGGCCGCTCGGCCACGATGTGCCGACAGATCTCATCACCATGGACGCCGGGCAGGTCCCGGTCGAGCACCACGACGTCATAGCGCGTCAGCGCTAGGTGCGCCAGCGCGTCGGTGCCGTCGAGGACGACGTCGACCGCAATGCCCTCGCGTCGCAGTCCGATCGCGATCGAGCGAGCCATCACCTCGAAGTCTTCGACCACCAGCACTCGCGTCACGCCTCGGGACGATGGCACGTGGCGGGTGTCTGCCAGGTGTCAATGATCGACACCGGGGTGACACCGGCCGTTTCGTAGAACTGCGGCGGATGGGCGATCCGACAGCGAGGGGCAGACCTATGAGCAAGGCGACAATCGAAGTCGCCGGGCTGCGCAAGCGGTTCGGCCAGACCGTGGCCCTGGACGGGCTCACGTTCACGACCACACCGGGGTCCGTGACCGGGTTCGTCGGTCCCAACGGGGCCGGCAAGTCCACCGCGATGCGGGTGCTCCTGGGGCTCGACGCGGTCGAGGAGGGGACCGCGCTGATCGGTGGTCGGCCCTACGCGAGCCTGAAGCACCCGATGCGACACGTCGGCTCGCTACTGGACGCGGCAGCGCTCCAACCGAGCCGCAGCGGGCGTAACCACCTGCTGTGGATCGCCCGCTCCCAGCGCCTGGGGAAACAGAGGGTTGACGAGGTTATTGAGCTCGTCGGACTCGGGAAGGCGGCCCGCCGCAAGACAGGTGGCTACTCACTGGGGATGCGCCAACGCCTCGGTATCGCTGCCGCGATGCTCGGCGACCCGCCCGTGCTGCTCATGGACGAGCCATTCAACGGCATGGACCCGGAGGGGATCATCTGGATCCGCAGCTTCCTGCGCGGGCTCGCGGGCGAAGGCCGAACGGTCCTCGTCTCCAGTCACCTCCTGAGCGAGTTGCCCGACGTGGCCGATCACGTCGTCGTGATCGGCCGCGGACGAGTGCTCGCCGACTCCACGATCGAGGAACTGACCGCGGGAGGGGCCTCCCTGGAGGAGGTCTACCTACGGCTTACGACCGGCGAGGTCGAATACCGGTCTGGTGGCGAGGAGACCTGGCCGCGATGACCACCTCGGTCACATCGAGCCGAAACGGGGAGTTCCTCGCCGCGCTGCGGGCGGAGTGGACGAAGTTCCGAAGCGTCCGGGGCTGGATGATCGCACTGGCCTTCGCCGGCCTGATGATCGTGCTGTTCACGTATCTGCAGGCCAACGGCAAGCACGAGGGGTACTGCACGACCCGGAATCCAAACAGCTGCGTGACCGGCCATCCCTTCGTCCCCAGCGGGCCCGGTGGCGAGGCGGTCGCCGACACCTTCCGTTTCGTCGCGCATCCGCTGATCGGCAACGGCACCATCACCGCTCGGATCACGTCGCTCACCGGACGGATCTGGGCTGGACCGGCCAACGAGGCGCCATCGCTGGCGGACACCCGGCCAGGGGTGACGGCTTGGGCCAAGGCCGGGCTGCTGCTCACGCCCAGCACCAAGCAGGGCTCAGCCTACGCGGCAATCATGGCGACGGGCGGCCACGGTGTCCGCTTTCAGGAGGACTACACCCACGATCAGACCGGCCTGCCCGGACCGATCCTCGGTGCCGCTCCCCGTTGGCTGAGGCTGACGCGGACCGGGGGCACGATCACGGGCTACGACTCGACCGACGGAACGACATGGCGGCGCATCGGCAGCGCTCACTTGTCGGATTTACCGAACCGCGTGGACGTGGGGCTGTTTGCCACATCGCCGGTCACCTACGGAGGGTCGGCGACGCAGGCCACGGCGAACTTCGACCACGTGGCAGTCGACCCCGGAGCCACGGTAGGCACCGCCCCGGGCGGCTGGCTCGGTCAGAACATCGGCACCGGCCTTGATGACTTCTACACCACGCTTGGAACCGGAAGCGACCAGCGGTCCGCTGACTCGTTCGCGGTCACCGGCTCGGGCGACATTGCTCCGGCCGTGGCTCTGGCCGGGGGCGACACCGCATCCGATTCCCTGCTGTTCGGTCTGGTGGTTGCCGTGATCTTCCTGATCGTGATCGGGACGATGTTCATCACCACCGAATACCGCCGGGGCCTGATCCGCACGACGTTCGCCGCTACACCGAACCGCAGCAGCGTGCTCGCGGCCAAAGTGGTTGTGGTCGGCCTCGGCGGGTTCGCCGTCGGGGCCGTGGCTGCAGCCGCAGCAATCCCGCTCGCTCAACACGTGATGAAGGGGAACGGGGATTACCTCTTCCCCGCCGGACCCTTCGCGACGGTACGCACGATCGCGGGCAGCGGCGCCCTGGTCGCGCTGACCGCGATCGCCGCGCTCGGCATCGGCACCATCCTGCGTCGCAGCGCGGGCACCATCCTCCTCGGCGTGGTCGTGTTCGTGCTGCCCACCTTCACGGGCCCGGGCATCATCGGCCCAACCTCCTCCGGCAGCGTCGCGACCTGGCTGTACCGAGTCACTCCGGCAGCCGGGTTCTCCGTGCTCGGGCTGCTGCCGCGGTCAGGGCTCGTCAGCTATCCGTACACGATGGCGAACGGCTACTACCCCCTCCCGCCCTGGGCCGGGCTGCTGGTGCTGTGCGCCTACGCCGCGGTCGCTCTGGGCGTGGCCCGATTCCTGCTGCTCAGGCGAGACGCATGACCGACGCGCTCCGCGCCGAGTGGACCAAGTTGCGGACGCTCACCGGCACAAGCTGGCTGCTACTCGCGGCGGTGGTCGTGACGGTTGCGGCCAGCGCCGCGATCGCCGCTGCTACTCACGTCTCGCCCGGTGGGCCGGGGGGCGACAGCCAGGACCCGACCAAGCTCGCCCTGGTCGGCGTGGACCTTGGACAGGCAGTCGTGGCGGTGCTGGCTGTGCTGGCGATCTCGGAGGAGTACGCCACCGGCATGATTAGCGTCAGCCTCGCTGCGATGCCCCGTCGGGTGGTGGTCCTTGCGGCCAAGGCGGCCAACATCACCGCGCTGACGCTGATCGCGGCAACACTGGCAACCGCCGGATGCCTGATCAGCGGACGCCTGCTGCTGCCCAGCGCCGGCCTTGACCAAGCCCACGGCTACGCACTCGTGTCGATCACGCACGGACCAACGCTGCGGGCCGCCGTCGGCAGCGTCTTGTATCTCGGGCTGATCGCCCTGCTCAGCCTCGGCATCGCCACCATCGCTCGCGATACCGCGGTGTCGACCGGGATCGTGCTCGGACTGCTCTACCTCCCACCGCTCCTCGCCCAACTGGTGACCGGCTCGCTGCGCCGCCACCTCGAGCAGATCGCACCAATGAGCGCCGGACTCGCGATCCAAGCCACCCGCCACACCAAAACACTCCCAATCCCGCCATGGGCCGGCCTCGGAGTTCTCGCGGCATGGGCCGCCGGGGCCCTGCTGATCAGCGGCACAGCCCTCACGATTCGCGATGCCTAACTCCCCCGACGTCATGGTCGAGCCGCAGCGGCGTCCACGCCGGGCGCACACGCCGCCTAGCTGACCTCTTCCTGATGCATACAGACTGGGGTCACCTCAAGTGCCCAGCCTTGCTCATCCGCGGGCGTCTGCACCGATTCGGCAGAGACTCGGATTGCGCGGAAAGCGCGCTTGAGCTCAAGAGTGTTTGTCGGCAATCGGCGGGATGCTGAGATCGAGTTGCTCGAGACGCGTTGGGTCGAGGAGGGCATCGATCTGGGCGATCTTCCCGTTCGTGACCGTGAAGGCCATCACCGAGAACACGCGGCCATGCGGCGCCACGACGGCGCCGGCGGCGCCGTTCACGAGCGCGGGTCTGACGAACGGGTAGAGCTGCGCGTAGGTGGCTGTGTGCGCGGCCACGGCGTCCACGCCGCGCAGCACGAGCGAAGCCTCTGCGCGCAGGACGCCGCCGTCGATCCGCAGTTCGACGTCGGGGTCGAGCAGCTCCAGAAGGGCATCGAAGTCGCCGTCGCGCGAAGCGGCGAAGAACGCATCGACGATACGTCGCTGCCGCGCGAGGTCACGGTCGGGCTCTGGTGAATTGCGCACGCGCCGACGGGCGCGGCTGGCGAGCTGCTGGGCGGCCGCTTCGGAGCGGTCCAGCGCTGCGGCGATGTCGGCGAACGGCACGGCGAACACGTCGTGCAGGACGAACGCGAGCCGCTCGGCGGGGCTGAGCGCGTCGAGCACCACGAGCAGCGCCAGACCAACGGACTCGGCCAGAAGCGCCTCATGTTCTGAGCCTTCCCCCTCGAAGCTGACCACCGGATCCGGGACGTGCGCCGAGAGCTCCTCGCGTCGCGCTCTGCGCGAGCGCAGCATGTTCAGAGACACCCGCCCGACGACGGTCGTCAGCCAGGCCTGCATGTTGTCAACAGTCCCGGGATCGTGGCCGCGAATCCGCAGCCACGCCTCCTGCAGCGCATCGTCGGATTCGCTCACCGACCCGAGCATCCGGTAGGCGACCGCCCGGAGATACGGCCTGTGCTGCTCGAACCGTTCGGTTAGCCAGTCGCGCTCGTCCATCGTCAGCTCCCCGTTGCCACGATCACGTCGTCACCAGTGGTTGTGGTAGCCGACGCTCGTGGTCAGGGCCGCCACCGCCAGGAGCAGGAAGAACACGGCCCCACCGATCTGGCGGTCGCCGACTCGTAGGTGAGCGCTCACAGCACAGATGAAGTACACGACGAGCCCGATCGCTGCAGCCGTCCCAAGCGCCGCCACAGCGAAGCCAACCAAGAGTCCGACCGCGCCCGAGGCCAACAACGCCCCGAGCGGGACCATCCACCGTCGGGAGACCTGCACCCGGTCAGCGACGACCTTGACCGACTCGGCGCCGACGAAGTTCAACGAGGCGGCATAGCCGTTCGCCAGCGCCGCCAGGATCGTGGTAGCGAGATAGATGACGTGCATACCTCCTAGACACCCGACACACGAAGAACCTGACGCCGACGATGCCGCCCCGCCCGCCCCGCCCGATCGTCCACCTGCTCGAAAGCTCGCCATCAGCATCCCCGCCTGCCAGCAGTCCTGCTCCGCTCCCGCGACGGGCAGCTCGACAAACGCCCGAGGAGCCCCGCCTTGCGCGGAAAGCGCATTTCGGGCTGGGGGGCGACCCGCGTGTTGCCGCCCTGATGCCCGGGCTGGGCGCGACCGAGGGGTGGTGTGTTGTTCAGGCGCAGCAGTCGTCGTGGCGGGCGGTGGTCGCCGGCTTGCCGGTAGCCGCGTTCAGCCCGGGGATCGGGGTGCAGCAGGCGTTTTGGCCGTGCCAGCCGTCGCGGCCTTCGTGGAGCGCGATCGCGGCGATGATTAGTGCCGCGATGGGGTCAAGGAACGAGAGGCCGATGCCTGCGGCGGCGAGGGCGAGGAGCGCGGTGGCGGCTTGGGCGGCGCACATGATGTTCTGGATGCCTTCGCCGGCGGTGGCGCCGGAGTTGAGTGTCTTGCCGAGGCTGAGCTTGGCGTGGCCGAGTAGCGGCATCAGGACGATGGCGCTGAGGGTGAGTGCGATCGCGAGGACGGTGGCGTGGGTGGCGCCGCCGTTGACGAGTGTGCGGATGGCTTCGATTGCGAAGAACGGTGCGAGTAGGAAGAAGCTGGCGGCAACCCAGCGTTGTGCGCGGGCTTCGCTTGTCGACGAGAGCGCGCGGCGGCCGGTGAAGCGCCACACGACGATGAGCGAGGCGAGCGCCTCGACGAATGAGCTGGCCGCCCATGTCATGACGCCGAGGCTGTGGGCCTGCGCGCCTGCGAGGACGCCGACGCACCCTTCGACGGTCATCCATCCTAGACTGGCCCAGGCCAGGAGCTTGGCTTGGCGGGCGGCGCGCAGCCACGCCTCGCTATTGCGCAGCGGCTCGCTCCGTGTCGCGGATGCCTGCTGAACGATCGGAAGCTCGAACGTGGTGGCCGAGACTGCCGCGAGGGTCGGCAACTCGAGCGGTGGTGTGCTCACTGGGGAACCTGTGCGAGTTCGAGGTGGGCGTCGAGCAGTCGGCGCCCGGGGTCGGTGAGGGCGTAGAAGACGATCTTGTGCTCGCGGCGGGAATCCGCGAGTCCGGCGGCGCGCAGCGCGCGTAGGTGGTGGCCGACGAGGTTTTCGGCTCGGCCGATGATCCAGGCGAGGTCGCAGACGCACAGCTCGCCGCCGTCGTGCAGCGCGAGCGCAAGCAGCAGCCGGGTCGCGTCCGCGAGTGCCTTCGCGCGGGCCGCTGCCTGCGCGGCGAGCTGGGGTTGGAGCCGCTCGCGGATCGCTTCACCCCGCGGCAGGTCGAGGCACAGCAGTTCGCAGCGGTCGTCGGACACGATGCTCAGACTAACGGACGTTGGTGTGGCGCTCCACGAAAGAGGGGTGTTGTGCTTCTTGACAAAAAGCTTTGGCTAGACTAATTTTTAGGCGTGGCCACACCTGATTTGGTCTCAGCGTCTGTTCAGGACTATGCGAAGGCGGTGTACGCGCTCGAGGTCCGAACGGGCGTGGCGGTATCGACGACTGATCTCGCGGAGCGCTTGGGTGTCACGGCCGGGTCGGTGTCGGCAATGCTGCGCAAGCTGTCCGACGTCGGCTTGGTGGAACACGAGCCGTATCGGGGGGTCCGCCTGACCGACCAGGGTCGCCGTGTGGCGCTTGAGGTGTTGCGTCACCACCGGCTGATCGAGTTGTTCCTCGCGCAGGAGCTTGGGATGCCGTGGGATCGCGTGCACGCCGAGGCTGAGGTGCTCGAGCACGTGCTCTCGGAGGATCTCGAGCGGCTGATCGCGGAGCGTCTGGGAGACCCTGCGGTCGATCCGCATGGCGACCCGATCCCCACCGCTGCTTTTGAGATTGACGAGCGCCCGACGTGCAGCCTCGACGAGCTCGCGCCGGGAGACGCCGGGCGCTTCGCGCGCGTGTCCGACTCAGACCCAGAGATGCTGTGCTACCTCGCCGAGCACGGCATCGCGCTCGGCGATCGCCTCGAGGTCACCGGCCGCCAGCCGTTCGGCGGCCCCGTATTCGTGCGCGTCGGCAAGCGCGAACAGCCACTCGGCGGCGAACTGGCCCGCGCGATCCGCATCGAGACCGGACCGGACCAGCGTTGACACCGCCCCCGGGCCGTCCGGTTCCGGCGCTCGAGGGCGCCGCCGACGGCGCCTCGATCGCGCTGCCAGATCCCGGCGAGGGAATCCCGAGCGCGCTCGAGTTGCTGCTCGCCAAGGGACGCTTGCGCTCGACGCTGTGGATGCTCGGCCCCGCGTTCGTCGCGTCGATCGCCTACGTCGACCCGGGCAACTTCGCGACGAACCTGCAGGGCGGCGCGGAGTACGGCTACCTGCTGTTGTGGGTCGTGCTCGCGGCGAACGTGATGGCGATGCTCGTCCAATATCTCTCCGCGAAACTCGGGATCGTCACCGACCGCAACTACCCCGAGGTCGTGCGCGAGCGTTTTCCGCGCGCGTTCACCTGGGGCATGTGGGCGCAAGCCGAAATCATGGCAATGTCAACCGACATCGCCGAGTTCCTCGGCGCCGCGATCGGCCTGAACCTGCTGTTCGGGGTGCCGCTGCTCCCCGCCGGTCTCATCACCGGTGTCATCGCATTCGCGATCCTGGAACTGCAGACCCGCGGCTTCCGGCGGTTCGAGCTCGCGATCAGCGCGCTGCTCGGCATCATCTTCGCCGGCTTTCTCTACGAAACGCTGCGCATCGGCCCCTCCGTTCAAGGCTCGCTAGACGGACTGGTGCCCAACCTGCACGGCACCACCTCGCTCTACCTCGCCGTCGGGATCATCGGCGCGACCGTGATGCCACACGTGATCTACCTGCACTCCGCGCTGACCAACGGCCGCATGCCGTGCCGCAACGACCGCGAACGCGGCCGCGTACTGCGCTTCGAACGCCTCGACGTGATCATCGCCCTGAGCCTCGCCGGCATCGTCAATATGGCGATGCTCGCCGTCGCCGCCAAACTCTTCCACACCCCGGCGCTGTCCGGCCTCAGCACGATCCCACAGGCCCACGCCCAGTTCGGCCACCTCGTCGGCGGCGGCGCCGCCCTCGCATTCGCCGTCGCGCTACTCGCCTCCGGCGCCTCCTCATCGAGCGTCGGCACCTACGCCGGACAGGTAGTGATGGCCGGGTTCATCAACATCCGCATCCCGCTGATGCTGCGCCGCGCTATCACGATGATCCCCGCAATCACGATCCTCGCGATCGGCCTCAACCCCACCAACATCCTCGTCCTCAGCCAAGTCGTGCTCTCCTTCGGCATCCCGCTCGCCCTGATCCCGCTCGTCATGCTCACCAGCCGCCGCGACGTCATGGGCATCCACGTCAACCGCCGCCCCACCATCATCATCGCCTGGACCGTCGTCACCATCATCAGCCTCCTCAACATCTTCCTGCTCTACCAACAATTCTTCATGACCTAAACACCACCGCACGCCCCCCGACCAACAACACCACCGCGGCAAGATGAGTCCAGAAACCGGACAGGCCCCTCTGACTGGAACGAGGAGGAGCACTACCCGGACATCGCGGCCAGCAATGCGCCCGAATGCAGCGCAGCACGGTCATCTCGTCGCGGTCGACGACAGACCTCCTTCGCGCGGAAACCAGGAAGCCTCGTTCCGCCAAACCGAGGAACTGGAGTGGCCGGGCCGCTCTTGACAAACCACACCACGTACTGCCATCGTAAGTACATGGCAACGTTGAAGGGTGGGCGACTGCAGATCCGCGTGGAGCCGGCCGAGAAGGCTGTTCTAGAGCGGGCCGCTGCGGCGGCGCATCTGAACGTGTCCGCGTTCGTGTTGCAGGCCGCAGCGTTCAGAGCGGAGGAGTTGCTCGCCGAACGCCAGAGCATCCGGCTCTCACCGCGAGCCGCCGCGGCCTTCAGTGAGGCCCTGGAGAGCCCAGCGAGCGTGAACGAACGGCTGGCGCAGGCGCTACGGCGGCCGCGCAAGTTCGCGTGGCTTGACTGAGTTCCACCGTCCGACGCTCCTCGACACAGCACGCCACAACCGTGACGCGTTCGATTCCGGCGAAGCAGTGCTCGACGAGTGGCTTCGCCGCTACGCCGGCCAGAACCGCCGTCGCGACACGGCGGCCACCTGGGTCGTCACCGACGCCAGCCACGCGGTCGTGGCCTACGCGACAGTGGCGATGACCGCGATCGACCGCTCGAGTGCGCCCCCGACCCTCGCCCACCAAGCACCCGACCCGATACCCGCCCTGCTGATCGGACGCCTAGCCGTCGACAAACAGCACAGCGGCCTCGGCGTCGGCACCGCTCTCGTCGCGCACATCCTCGCGACTGCCGTCGAACTCAACACCAAGGCCGCATGCCGCGCCGTCGTCGTCAACGCCCTACACGCCGCAGCCCGGGGGTGGTGGGAGCACCTCGGCTTCGACCCGTTCGACCCAGCAAGCGACCTCGCCCAAGACCTCTACCTCCTCACCGCCGACATCCAAGCAACCCTGCAGCGCCTACCCTGACCCGCCGCGTCCACCCCGCCCGACGGGGCACAATCGTTAAGGCCAACGAACGGCTCCGTTGGCCTTAATACAGCCCAAATGGGCGCAGATCAGCGTAAAATCGCTTCAAGTACAAGACCGCCTCGTCACCAGATTTGCAGGCAGAACGGCCCTGTTCAGCCAAACCTAGCAATCGCCTTGTAAGCGATAGGTCAGGGGTTCGAGTCCCCTCTCCGGCTTCGCGGGAAATGCCCGCTCAGAGCCAGCTTCCGGGTCAGTCGGCACGTCGCCACCGAGCAGCTGGTCGATCCCTAAAGCGCCGCCAGTGCCCGATAGTGCCCAATTAGGCGCGCCGACGAGATCGACGAAAGCAGCGCGAGCGGCGGGCGTGCGACGCATCGCGTGGCGGTAGACACGGAGCGTGAAGCCGGCGTCGGCGTGCCCAAGCTGATCCATCACGGCTCCAGGGTCGACACCGAGGGCAACGAGCAGCGAGGCGAACGTGTGGCGGAGCTTGTGCGGTGTCAGGCCCTCGGGGAGCGGCACGTCGCCACGGCGAGCAAGCGCCTCGTTGGCTCGCTCGACGGACTTCGCGAAGACGCGCTTGTGAAGGTTCGAAACATCGAGCGCGCGTCCCGACGCCGTGGCAAACACCGGGTCGTCGGGAGCCAGCAAGCGGATCGAGGCCTTGTACTCGGCGAGCTCGTCGCGGAGGGCGGGAAGCAAGTCGATCATCCGCACGCCGGCGCCGGTCTTTGACTCGCGTACGAAGATGCGATTGCCGGCGAGGTCGACGTCACGCCAGCGCAGTCCCGTCAGCTCACCGATACGAAGCCCGGCGAAGACCAGCGTCGCGAGGATCGGGCGACGGGCGCTCGGATAGCCCTGGCCGCGGGCCTCGACGTCGAGCTCGCTCGCTGCCGTGAGCAGCGCTTCGATTTGTTCGGCGCGGTCGAGCCAGACGGGTGCGGGTCGTGTTACGCGGAGTCGGCGGCGGCGTCCGATCGCGGGGTTCTGGTCTATGTAGCCGTATTCGGTGGCGACCTGGAGGATCTGGGCGAGCCGGGTGATCGTCTTGTTGATCGAGACCGCCGAGATACGTCCCTCGCGCAGTTTGCTGTCGCGGTAGCGGTCGACTTCGGCGATCGTGATCTGGCGAAGCGTGTGGCGGTGAAAGAACGGCAGCAGGTGGCTCGAGAGCTGCCAGGTGTAGTCGAGGAGCGTGTTCTCGCGCCATTCACGCCGATGCCTCTCAACCCACTGTGATGCGAACTCGTGAAAGGTGGGGTCGGCGTGGAGCTCCGGCGTCGCCGGCGGTGTTGGCGGCCGCCAGATGCCGCGACGTACGTCGGCCAGCACGTTCTCGAGTTCGGTTCGCGCACGGGCGACATTCCAGCCGTCCTCGTCCGTACCGAGAGTCAGGTAGCGGCGCTGACCGTACGCGCGAAAGCGCAGCGCGAAAACGCGACCGCCCGCGGTCTCCTTCACAACGACCTGCCCAGTCGCAGGCTTAGGCATTCGACTTCTCTCCGACGAGTCGAGGCCCATCAGGAAACGGGGACTCCGCTCGAGCTACCGCTCCGCGGAGATCCTTTGAGTCGCGCACGCCGTGTGAGCGCTCAGCCATCGCCGCCATCGGTCATCGCGCGTAGGAACCACTCTGCGCCGCGGGCTTCGAAGCGACCGTGCTTAGCCCGGTACAGATGCTGGGAGACATTTGCCAGCGGTACCTGCAGCGCCCGTGCGATCTCGCCCGCTCGTGAGCCTGGATGCAACCTCAGGTACTCAGCCACCTCGTCCTGACTGAGCCGGCGCGCCCCCGTCGCCGCATTCACACGGGCCTCTCCCGTCAGCGACGCCCGCGCCGCAAGCAGCCTCGCCCGTTCCTCCACCAGACCGCTATAGCCGACCAGCTCACGCTCCAGCACCGCCAGCCGCTCGTCGATCTCCCGCAACACGCCACGCGACCCCAACACGCTCCCGCCAACCCGACGCCTCGAACCCTTGCTCTTAGACCGATCTACCATCTCATACGTTATACAACATCATCTCAACACCATCAACTTCCACTCCCCACCGCCAGTCCAAACCCCAACCCACATCCCCTATCTCATCACCACATCTCTCTCCCGTTCCGATCCTTGACCACCCCCACTCCCTATCCCCTCAATGAAGGCAGAGGGGGGGTGGTCAAGGACGACGAGCGCAGCGAGGAGAGGAACGGGACCACAAAACCGTCCGCCGAGATTGATTCGGCGACCGCCTAGGCAAACGCAGACCTGCCGCATGTCCGCCGCCGCTTGTGACAGCCGCCCGACATCGCCGGCGCCGTCTACTCAGGCATTTCAGCCGGACAGGCGTAGCGGGACGCCCGGGTCTGGCTCCTCTCCGCGATTAGAAGACAAACGGAAAAATAATGCTGCTAAAGCCCCTAAACAGCGATATAATTCCGAATCATGCCCTCGAAGCGCCCGCGTCCCTACTCTCCCTATGCGGTCGAGGCAGCCAAGCTGCTCGGCGCCCAGATCCGTCTAGCGCGTCGCGAGCGCCACTGGTCGCAAGACGAGTTGGCGTCTCGAGCCGGTCTCACTCAACGGACCGTTTCCAAGATCGAGCACGGCGACCTGCGCGTCGGCCTAGGGGCCGCGCTCGAGGCGGCCGCACTGCTCGGCGTGCCTCTTTTCCATGCCGAGCCGTCCCGACTCAGCATCGACCTCGATCGCGTCGAGGCGCGGAGTGCACTCCTGCCTCTACGAATTCGCGCCCGCCCGAGGGACGACGTGAATGACGACTTCTGAGCCAACCGAGGCGTTCGTTTGGACGTGGTTACCGGGTGCCGAGCAACCGGTCGTCGCAGGCCGACTCGAGCTCGCGGACGGAATCGTCAACTTCAACTATGGCCAAAGCTATCTCGGCCGCGCAGACGCAATTCCCATCTACCTCCCTGAGTTGCCGCTGGAAGCGGGCTCGATAGCGCCGCTAGGCGGACTAACAATCCCGGGGTGCATTAAGGACGGGGGACCGGATGCGTGGGGACAGCGAGTCATCATGCAGCATCTCCTCGGGACGGCAGCCAAGGACGGAGACCCCGCATCCTTCGGTCCGCTCACCTACCTGCTTCGATCAGGCTCAGACCGAATCGGCGCACTCGACTTCCAGGACCGCGCGGACGCTTACGTCAGTCGAGATGATGCGAGCGCGCCGCTCGAATCATTGATGGAGGCGGCCGACCTAGTCGCTCATGGGCTGCCCTTACCCCCAGCCCTCGACATCGCACTCCTACACGGCAGCTCAGTCGGGGGTGCTCGTCCGAAGGCACTCCTGAAAGGCGATGGCCTCGATTTGATCGCGAAGTTCTCCTCCAGCACCGACACGTACCCGATTGTCAAGGGCGAATTCGTAGCGATGGAGCTTGCGCGTAGGGCGGGGCTCGACGTGGCAGGCGTCGAGCTCGTCAACGTCATGGGCCGCGACGTTCTGCTCGTGCAGCGCTTCGATCGCGTGCTCGGCACGAAGCAGCGACGGGCTCTCGTTTCTGCTCTGACGATCCTTGAACTCGACGAGATGATGGCGCGATACGCGAGCTACGCAGACCTAGCCCAGATCGTGCGAGCGCGCTTCACCGACGCCACGAGAACCCTGCGAGAGCTGTTCGCGCGAATTAGCTTCAACGTGCTGACCGGCAACAGCGACGATCATGCTCGAAACCACGCCGCCTTCTGGGACGGGAAGTGGCTCACGCTCGCGCCCGCTTACGACGTGTGCCCACAGCCGCGGAGCGGAGGCGAGACGAGCCAGGCGATGATGATCGGTGCGGATGGTTTCCGCATGAGCCAACTCGCCGGCTGCGTTGAGCGCGCATCTACTTACATGCTCACCGAGAGCGACGCGCGAGCACTCATTGACCGGCAGATCGACACTGTCGAACAAAACTGGGACGAAGTCTGCGACCTCGCAAACATGACGCAGGTCGACAGATCGTTCTTCTGGGGCAGACAGTTCTTCAACGCCTACGCGTTTGAGGGGTACTCCGCTTCGCGCGCGTGAGTTTCGGGCTGCGCCGGTTCCGTCAGCAGCCGACGCCGGTGGTAGATCGCGCGGCGTGCGTCTGCTCGTAGAGCGCTTCTACGAAACCCATGCTCGGATCAACCGACAGCGTCGCGCTGGCCGTGCTGCTCGGCGCCTTCGCCCACGCAGCGACCAAGTCGAAAACGATGCCATCACGAGGCACCACCACGCTCTGCTCGCGGAGCACCCAGGCGAGATCAGCAGGTAAACCGCTCGTGACATCGTCAGCCATCGCTCTCCTCCTTATCGGCAGTGCGGTCAGCGAGATTAGCCGCCGCCGCATGGTTTGGCGACGCGCGCCGGCCACTCCACGCCGCGGCCAGCTTATTCTTTCCTCGCTGCAGCAGCCCGTCCACCTGCCTGGTCTTCGTTTCGTCGCCGAAGATCATTGCCGCTACCTCTGCGTAGCTGTAGCCACCAGTGATCACCAAGCGAAGGGCTGTCCACTCGTCTTCAGTCAGATGATCGGCCGCATCGGCGAACGCTTCCGCGTCTTGCAGGTGGCGAATGACGTGCTCTTCGGTGCTCGGATTCGGGTCAGCCCATTCGTGGAGATCTTCGACCGGTACGAACACGAGATCATCTGAGCGACGGGCGGCGACGATCGTCTTCGCAACCTCAATCCACGCGAACTCGGCCGCACCGATGACCCATCCGGTGGCGGTCCCACGTGCGGCATCGAACCGCCCCGCGTGTTCGCGAACTCGACGCAGCGCGATCACCGTTGCCTCGTGTGCCACCTCAGCTACCTCTTCGTCGAGTACTGAGGGTGTCGCGACGCCGTCGGCCCCCATGTAACGAGCAACGCGCGATCCCAGGGTCGCGTGGTTCGCGCGAAGGTACCGCCATACAAGCTCGTAGTAGAGCGCGTCGAACTGGCGGGCAGGATCTCCGCCTGGGTCGTGCGCCAGCTCCGCCAGTAGTTCGGCCCCGCGCTGATCGAGGTCGTCGGTTCCGTCCATCTAGTGCACCTGCCTGGTCAACCGTTGAGCCTTTTCACGGTACACCTCGCGAAAGACGGGATCGCCACATAAACACGCTGAGGCGGGCTGGCGGGGACGTGCGAGAACCTGCGGCATTCCGGCCAGAACGTCGAAGCGTGCCTCTACCGCCGCGGCGCGGGCTGTCTTCAATCGTGCGACGGAGGCCACAATCAGCTGCGTGGCGACCATCACTCCGGCGAAAACCGACTGATGAGCGAGCGGGACCAAGACGTCTCGCGGCACCGCGCCAACGTCGAGATGCAGCAGCGCGCCGCCGCAAATCCCGTCCTGGTAGACATCCGCGAGTGGGCGTTCGCGCCAGGGCGTCAGCTCGGTTGCGTCGATGCCGGCTGCCAGTGCGATTGCGTCGATCAGCGGCGTCTGAAGCCAATCCACGGCTTCGGGGGGAGCTGGAAGGTTGGGAAGAGACGG
Organism: Solirubrobacteraceae bacterium; assembly: GCA_036267075.1. GTDB lineage: Bacteria > Actinomycetota > Thermoleophilia > Solirubrobacterales > Solirubrobacteraceae > Palsa-513. The sequence continues at coordinate 81,508 of DATAWT010000023.1, read as the reverse complement.
TACCCCCCCGGGTGGAAGCGGGAGCCCGACCGGAAGGCGATGAACCAGATAGCCGAGAACCCGAAGCGGGTGCTGACGAAAGGCTGTTGCAATCTGCTCGTGTCGGCTCGGGACCTCATGTTCGGGCCAGTAAAGGCAGGCTAGGCAAGCCTCCTTTCCGAATCGCTCGTGTCGAGACCAGCCAACGTCGGCCGGCTGAGTCCAAGCGTTGTAAATCGGGCCCGGTAAGCTCGCCTGAACGCCAATTCGCGCCTCGGGTGAGTCGAGCGCGACAAGCGTCGGAGCTTGTGCCTCAACCAGGTCGGCATACCATTCCGTCTTCAGGGGCACTACCTCGAGCGAGGTCTTCCGGAGGCGCTCCCTGAGCAAATCGACCTTCACGGCTCCGACGTCACCGTCGCCAGTGAGCACATAGCGCTGAAGATTCGACAGCGCGACAACCTCGTCGTCGATCGCGAGAAGCGTTCCGTGCGCTCCACCGCTCGCCAGCGTGTAGGCCGCTGCCTGGCCAATCGCGCCGGCGCCAACCAGTCGCACCTCGCCTACATCGATGCGCCGCGGCACCGGTAAATCCGCGGATTTCCCGAGTGTGACGAGGTTCAGCGAACCGGGCTGTGGAGCCCGTCGGCCACGCGGACCAAGGTGCTCGGCGAACACGGATCGGAAGACTTCGCTCACCCCGATCACGGCAGCAAGTAACGCAGCCGGTGCGGCCGATGGAGCATTCGAACTCGGATCAGTGTCCACGAACACGTTCCACCGACGGGCGAAAGCCGCGATCGACGTGCCGTCGTCGGCGATAGTGGCCAGAGCGGCGGCTGGTGGGAGCTCGTACGCGAGCGTGACAGTGGTCGGGTCGCTCGCCTTCGACGAGGTCGAAACACTCACTCGCGGGTTTATTAGGACGACGGCATCAGCAGCAGCAGCAACGAGGTCCTCAGGCCCGGCGAGCACGATGCGTGGGTAAAGGCGCGCCAAGAGGTTCGCGGCGAGCAGAAACCCCTCGCGAGCCGTCCCGTTTGCAGCAGCCACACCACCTGCCAACGTGACGGACGTCTCTTCGAGCTTGGCCGTTACAACGGCGCGGTCGAGGCCACCGAGAGCGGGAGCCGTCGCGTCGACAATGCGATCCAAAAAGCGCGGCAGACTCACTGAAACGTGATCCTTGTGCCGTCGCCCACCGGTTCAAAGTCTCGCGTTCCGACCAAGCGGTACCACGCCCAACCGTCGAGGCCGTCGATGCCTCCGCTTCCGAAGTTGGGGACCACCCCCGACAATCCGCCTAAGAGCGTCATCATCGGGTAGGCATCGTCGGTTTCGGAGTGGTAGGCGCTAGTTGGGTGGGTGTGAACTTGCGCGGCCAGCGTCAATCCATGGTCGTAGAAGGCCCGATTGACGCGGAACAGCGCGTCACCGTCAACCACCACGAGAAGACCTTCCTCGGTGCGACTCGTTGTCTGTTCGGGGGCGTAGGCCGATTCGAAGACGAACTGACGAGGATCGAGAGAACGACGACCACCCCACAGAACGAATGCCTCGTAGCCCTCACGACCAGCCTCCTGGAGGCGCTCAAGCGTCTGTTCGACGATCCGCAGGGGAACGACAAACTCTTCGACGCTCGCGAGTGTCATGACGCTTCCTTGGGCCCGGTCGATACGAGCCCAAGCGCGGCGGCAGCCGGACTTGGTAACGGCTGCGGCGCCGGCACTGCCAGCGCGGCGTGGGCTGCGTGTTCGGCCTCCCGAGCGTGCGCCCACATCGCCTCGACGACCTCCTCGGGAGCATTGGCAACACGGAGTTGGACCTGCAACTGACCGGGGAGCGTCTGCACGTTGACCTGAACGCCAATCAGATTGCGAGCCATCGAACGCCAGAGCCGGTCGCAGATTGTCGCCAGGCTGCCCTCACCGCTCTCGCGGTGGAGGAGCCACGAGTCGCCGGAGTGCTGGGGATGGTCGTGGTACTGGCGTACACCCGGCACGCAGAAGAAGGGCCGTCCCGTAGCGGGATGGCCTTGAACAATTAGGTCGCGTGGGCCTTCGTCCGACGCGACGATCGCCTGGACCGTGGGCAGGGCGTAGTCGCCCGTAAAGGGGTCAATGAATTCGACGGACGGTGCCCACACGTCGAAGTTCGTGAAGTCGACGCGCACGCACGCAGTCATGGCGGGGATCACCGCACCCGCTACCGGCAGCCTGCCGAGGAAGCCGATATCCACGGCGAGCTCGCCGCGACTGAGCATTACCCAGCCGCGGCGGCGGTACGCCTCTTCCTGTCCGCTCCACAGGTCTACCTCACGGTCGAACTTGCGGCGCGAAACCTCGGGGTCTACGACGAGCAAGGCAGCTCCGTGCCGCCAGCACCGGCCTTCGGACTGAGGAACAGCGTCGTACCTTCGGTCACACCGGCCCCAGCGATCGTCTCGTGCTGGTCGAGCAGTCGGCCATCTTCCGTTCGCAGTTCCCAGTCGGAAGGGACTTGCCCCCGGTTGCCGCTGCGCTGGAGAGCCTCGTGTACAAGGTGCTCCAGGGTCTGGCTGACATTGACCTTCAACCGCTCTGGCTGGCCGGAGACGACGACGGTCACATCGATTTCCCGCTTGTGCTCAGGCACAAGACCCTCCTTTCATCTCGTTGGGGTCTAACCGGTATAGGCCGCCTTGAGATCAATCTCCCGCCTCGGGGCCCCCATCATCTCCCTAGGCCTGCGGCGCGCGGGCGAATCGTTGGGCACCAGTGCCCAAACGGTGGAGAAACGCCGGCAATTCCGGCTAATCGACTGGCTCCTCGGACTGGCGGTTATTGCCCAAATCCTCAACGTTCTCTGGCGATTTGGACGAACCGTCCTTTTCCTCAGACCCGCCTTGTAAGCGATAGGTCAGGGGTTCGAGTCCCCTCTCCGGCTTGGCGGGAAGTGCGTGCTCAGCTGGCTCTTCTGGGACATTCGACACGACACCGCGCCACCGGTTCCCGTGGTAGGAGGCACGCCGGCCGGCCACGCCGTTCCTCACACGCACAGGCGTAAGCCGGATGCTGCGGACGCAGCCGGCAGCTTGCGACCGGCCAGCGACCACTGGACGGCCGCGGCGAGGAGACGAAAGGCCGCCTCTCGCAACCGGCGTACGCCTCCGGGATACGAACGACGTGGGGGCCCAGGCCCTTTTCGACGCACTTTGCTCGTGGCCGAGATCGCGGTGCCCGAGGTCGTCTCGGCACGCTCGGGCTCGCCCCGGAAGCCGCGCGCCGACCGGACCAGGAAGGCGGTCCGGCCGGTGCTAGCGGTCTCGCGGGGCACATCCAGAAGTCGCAAGACGGACGCTGCGGCCCGGAAGCGCCGACCCCCTGTGATGGGCTGGCGCTACCTCAACCAGTCCCTTGAGGAGGTAGGACGTGGCGGCATAAACGTTAGCAACACGAAGTATTTGTCCTCGCAAGCACGGCGGGCGCGGTCGAGCCGCCAGACCACCCGCGCCGTGTAGCAGCGCAGCCTCGCAGGCGTTGCCGCGGTAGGCCCCCCGGTTGTATGGGTCCTCCTCGTGCGCGGCTGTCACGCGCGGCGGCGGCGTGACCAGACGTCGAGGCTGACCGCGGCGATGAGCAGCACGCCGACTGTGATCTGCTGGTAAAGGGGATCGAGCCCGAGCAGAATGTAGCCGTTGTTGATCAGGGCGATGAAGAGGATGCCCACGATGGTGCGCCAAACAGCGCCGTCGCCTCCGAGAATGCTGGTCCCGCCGACGACTACGCCCGCGATCACGGTGAAGGCCAACTGAACTGTGTTGTAGCTCGCGCCTCCGGCGCTCAGCACACGCGAGGTGTCGATGACGCCAGCGAGACCCGCCATCGTGCCGCTTAGAACGAACGTGGTGACACGGACTCCGTCGACTCGCACGCCGGCGAGGCGCGCGGCTGACGAGTTGCCGCCGACCGCGTATATGTAGCGCCCGAGCGTAGTGCGGGAGAGCAGAAGGGCGAGGCCGATAACCGGGATCAGCATGACCCAGACCGATGTGTGCACACCCAGGAATTCAGTCTGCGCAAAGCTGCCGAAGGCGGCCTTGTTGAAAAGGACGATCAAGTTTCCGCTCGTCACCAACGAGGCGAGTCCGGTGACCACGAAGGTCGTGGCGAGCGTCGTGATCAACGCGTCGACCCGCAGGATCGTCACAACGAGGCCGTTCACCACCCCCACCGCAGTACCCGCGAGGATGCCGAGCACGATCGCGAAGCCCGCTGGGACGGTGAGCGCGAAGTGCGCCGAGACGACACCGGCCAGGAAGTAGGTGGCGCCCACCGACAGATCGATGCCGCCCGCAACGAGGACGAGCGTACCCGCCGCCGCAACCACCAGGGTCGCGGACTGCTGATCGAGGATCTCGAGCAGGTTAACACGCGTCAGGAACGCGGAACTCGCCAAGGAGAGTGCGATGAAGAGTCCTACAAAGGGGAAAACGATGCCGAGGTTTCGGATGCGCTCGGCATCGGCCAAGCGGCGCCAACCGCCTCTGCCTAGAAGCGGGCGAGACGCTTCCTCTGGGTCCACGCCCACCGCGGCGGCCCCGGACGCCGGCTCGTCGGGGGCTGTGTTCATGCCGGCTCACCTTTCGGTGCCGTCGCGGGCTCCGCGAAGGCCGCGGTCAGGATCGCACGCTCGGTCAGCTGGTCGCGCTCGAGCTCGCCCACGACCTTGCCCCTGCGCATCACGTAGGCGCGGTGGGCCAGGCCGACGATCTCCTCAAGCTCCGAGGAAATGAGCAGGATGCCGAGCCCGTCCGCTGCCAGCGAGACGAGCAGATCGTAGATCGCGCGCTTCGCACCAATATCGACGCCGCGCGTGGGCTCATCAGCGATCAGAACCTTGGGGCTGACCATGACCGAGCGCGCAAAGAGCACCTTCTGCTGGTTGCCGCCTGAGAGGTTTCGCACGGGCACGCCCGGGCCGGCACCGCGCACGTCGCATCGCGTGAGCACCTCGCCGCCCGCGCGGCGTTCTCTGCCGCGTCGGACCACTCCCGCTCTGCTCAACTCACCCAGTCGAGCGACGGTGACGTTTTCGAGCACCGAGCGCATCATCATCAGACCGTCGTCCTTGCGCGACTCCGGAATCATCACGACGCCGGCACGGAGGCTGTCGCGCGGGCTCCGGCCGACGGCTCGATCGGCGAGAGCAGCCTCGCCTGAGTTCGGGCGCTCGACGCCGCAGATGGCGCGCGCTAGTTCGGTGCGGCCCGCACCCACGAGTCCGGCCAGCCCCACGATCTCGCCAGCGCGGACGATGAGCGAGGCATCGATTACGCCCGGAGCATGCAGGTTCCGTACCGACAGCAGTACAGCGGCGTCCGGGCGGGGAGTATGCACGGGCGGGAACGCAGCAGTCAGGGGCCGCCCGAGCATGGCCTCCACGAGGGTCTGCTCCGTTGCGTCAGCTGTCGCCATGTTTGCGACGATCCGCCCGTCGCGCAGGACGGTGACGCTGTCGGCGAGGTCGAGGACCTCCCGCAGAAAGTGCGAGATGAGGATGATCGTCTTGCCGCGCGCGGCGAGCGAACGGATCACATCGTGCAGCTTCCTCGACTCCTGGCGGCTCAACGCGGCGGAGGGCTCGTCCATGATGATCACGCGTGCGTCGCGCGAGAGCGCGCGCAGGATCTCGACCTGCTGCTGCTCGGCCACCCGTAGTCGTCCCGCCGACAGGTTGGGCGCGAGCGCGAACCCGACTTCCGCCGCGATGCGCTCATACGCCTCCTTGAGCGAACGGCCCTTGATGAAGCTCGCAGTGGCAGGCTCTACGCCGAGGAGCACGTTCTCGGCGACCGACAGCCGCGGGACGATCGCGGGCTCCTGCGCGATCGTTGCGATGCCGTGGTCGAGAGCGGCGCGCGGAGAGCTGAACGAAGCTGGGTGGCCGTCGAGGAGAATCCGGCCGACGTCGGGTTGGTAGGCGCCGGCGACGATCTTGCCGAGGGTTGACTTGCCTGCGCCGTTCTCGCCGATTAGGGCGTGAATCGACCCGCGCGGGACCTGCAATGACACCCGGTCGAGGGCGCGCACGCGGCCGAAGTGCTTCGAGATCTCGTCCAGCTCGATATGCGCCGCGGCGTCGGGGCCGTCCTCGTCAGTCATGGCCGTTGAGCGCCCGGCGAGGCCGGAGGCCCGGCGACCCCACCGGCCGCCGCGCCGGTGCGCGGCGGTCGGCTGGGGGTGCTGGGAGGGCGAGAGCGAACCCGGCCCGCAGCACGGTTGCTACGGCGCTCCGGTTCTGCCCGGGAGCAGCCGAATCAACCGGGCCACTGTCCCTTGAACTTTTTCACGTTGGCCTTCGTCACGATGCCGCCGCTCGGGAACTTGGCGACCGGGTCGATGCCGCCGCATCCCTTGCCGGTGCGCACCGCCTTGACCGCGCACTGCACGGCATCGGTGCCCTCGGAGGCGGGCGCTTGGGCGACGTCGGAGTACCACGTCCCGGCGGCGATCCCCTTGAGCCCGGCAACCGACGCCCCGTAGCCGATCAGCACGACCTTCTTTGGGTTGACGGCCTGCACGGCGCCCTCGATGCCCTGGTCGGAGCCGACGATGACGTTGATGTTGGGATTGGCCTGGATCATCGTCTGAACAGCGGAGAGGCCGATCGACGGGGTGAAGTAGTCCTGCCCCTCGGCCACGATGCTGATCTGCGTGTGACCAGCGATCGCGCCGTTATAGGCGCTCGAGAGCGCCTCATCGAGGGCAGAAGCCTTGATGTCATCCAAGTAGCCGACGTTGCACGGGTTGAGCTTGAACGCGGCGCACGCCTTGATGGTCAGCTGCCCGAGTTTCTTGCCGATCAGCGTCGGGACGAATACGACGTTTCCCGACAACCCCGCCACCTGCGGCTTGTCAGTCGCCAGGTTTGGGCCGAGCTCCTGATCCATGTTGACGACCTTGATGCCCGCGGCGATCGCCGCCTTCACCGCGCCAATCAACTCGGTACCGACGATCGGTTGCACGATGATCGCGTTGTACTGGTGCGAGCTCGTGACCGTCTGCAGTTGATCGAGCTGCGTGGTTGGACTGTTATCGGCGTCCTCCACCGTGATCGAGGCGTTCCCGGCGGCCTTGGCGGCGGCCTTGGCGGCGGCCAGCATCGGCGCGTCGTAGCTGTTGGCAACGGCGAACGACAGATACGCGATTTTGACCGGCTTCTTGCCAGCACTGCCACTCGCCACGCCGACCGTCAACGCGCCTGCAACGGCAACTGCGAGAACGCCTGCGAAACCCGGCCGCGCCCACCGACGCAAGGGATAGCTATTCACGTCACCTCACCCTCTCGATTCGTACCCTAGAGCGCACGAATGCTCGGCTCGCGCAGAACCCCCTACAGACCCGCGGCCCGCAACCGCTGCCGCACAACCCGACTGCCCGTGAGATCGAGACCTCGTCGCGCTTCTCAGCTGCCGGTGAGTGTATTGACGATCTACACACTGTCAAGGCTTACTGCACGCGTGGGGCCGAATCTGACGCGATGGCGCACAAGGTCCCGTCTGAGCGTGCAGCGGCGCTAGGCGCCGCGTGCACGCCCGGGGTTAGCCCAGGCCAATCCGTCGAAGCCACCGCGAGACCGTCGAGAGCGCCATCCCCAGACACTCGGCGATCTCTGCTGCGGTCATCCGCAACCGCCGCAGCGCCTCGATCGCCTCGACGCGATCAGCCGGCATGCGAGTCGGCCGACGTTGCGGCGCTGAACTGCGATCTCAAAGGCCCGCCTCCCCCTCCACGCGCCAACGAGCAAGCCACTTAGCAGCCGTGCGCTCGCTGACGCCGGCGGCCTCGGCCGCCGCCGTCAGCGACCAGCATTCGTTCTCGATCCGCACAACAAGCAACCCGCGACTATTCGGACAGCTACGAGCGTTACCGTGAAGCCTCGTTCGGTGCCTCCTTGGCACTGGTGGCCTAGATACCCCCAGCCTCCAAGGAGCACCGGATGAACAACGTCCTAAGGAACTACAACAGCCCGCACCTTTGTTTCAAACGATGCCATCGCCGAGGAGGTCATCGAGGACACCTGGCTCGCGTCGTGCGCGGAATCGAACAGTTCGAGGGGCGCTCGACACTGCGCGGCTGGCTGCTGCGAATACTCGTCAACCGCGCCCTCAGCACCGGCCAGCGCGAGCGCCGCAGCGTCGCCGTTGCCGATGTCGAGTCGGCCGCGCGCGATCCGCGCTTCGACGCCTCCGGTGGTTGGATCACGCCGCCGTCGCACTGGGCCGACGACGTTGAGGAGCGCCTAAGCGCGCAGGCGCTGCGCGGCCTGCTCGACGACGCACTCGCAGCGCTGCCTCCGCGCCAGCTCGCGGTCGTGACGTTGCGCGACATCGAAGAACTGGATGCGGTGGAGGGCGGCGAGGTGCTCGGCCTGAGCGAGGCAAACCAGCGTGCCGCTCCACCGAGGCCGTGGGCATCTGCGTGACGCGCTCGAAGCAAGACTGGCCGGGCGATGATCACTCTGCGACGCCGCGACATCAGCTGCGAGCGCGCGGTGTCGCTGGTCACCGCCTACCTCGACGGCGCTCTCACGCGTTCAGCCAGCGCGCGCCTCGAGCGCCACCTTGCCGGGTGCCCGTACTGCACCGAGTACCTCGCGCAGATCCGCGCCACCATGGGCCTAGTAGCCGCCAGCCTGCGGACCGACGATCTCTAGCCGCAGATGCGTGAGCACTTCGGCGAGCTCTACCGTCGCTGGCAACCGGACGACAGCCGACCCGCGCCATAGCAGCCTCGTAGCCGCACCCTTCTCTCACTCACGTTAGCGATGGCCTGGATTCACAGGCCGTGCGCGCGAGCACTGCACGCGGGCTTGTACTGCTGGACCATGACACCCTCTCGAAGCATGTGACGGTGCGTCTCGACGATGGCCTGCGCCTGACACCGAGGCGCTCGCACGTGCCGGGTGCTTGAGTCTCAACGAGACGGTCAAGCAGCGCAGGCGGTACTCGCCTCCTGCCAGAGTGGATAGGCGAGGCGCCCACGGGCGTCGGCACGAGCTTGCCGGACGCCTCTGTAACTGAGAGTCGCACTCGCGGAAGGGTGGCGGTTCCCCCACGCTAACGGCCGCGGCGTTTAGGGGCGTTCGTTAGCATGCGCCGCCAGCCGTGTGACGGCGGCACCGCGGGCCGGGGAACCGAGGGTCGCTGTCACAAGATTCGGCCTGTCGGGCACTTAAGTCGAGATGTTGCAGCGAAGGAGCGGTCCAGCATGGGACCCGCCGTGAGAGATCGGCATCGCCTGCACGGACGCGTGGTCGTCTTGGCGACGCTCCTCGCCCTCCTCGGCGCGGCAGTCCTCATCGCGGGTTGCGGCGGCGCCTCCAGTCCCGGCGTCGCGAACCTTGCGAACGCGAGCACGTCGGCCAAGCGGTCGGTGTCATCGCAGCGCAGCGGCGGCGGGGTGCGGCCGGTCGGCTTCGTCGCCGCGAGCCCGGCGCAACGTGCCGCAGCCGACGTGTCGGGTCTCCGCTTCGCGAGGTGCATGCGCGCCCGCGGCGTGCCGAACTTCCCCGACCCGCCAGCGGCTTCAGGCGGCGCGATCGGCTTCGGCGGAGGCATCGGCAATCTGGACCCGGCGGCGCCGCTCTTCCGCAAGGCTCAGCGGACCTGTGTCTCAATCCTCTTCCGCCGACGCGTCAGGGTCGGATGAGCGCCACGATCCCAAGTCCCGCTCAGGGTGAGACGTTCGCGCCGGCTGGACCGCCGCACGCAGGTTGGCGGCGCCCGCGGCGCCTGCTGGCGATGGTCGCACTGCTGGTTGCGGTGCTGGTCGTGGTCTTGATCGTGACCAATGCGTTCGGCGGCGGTTCCTCGCACGGCGTGCGCGACAACACCTATCCGCAATCGCTTTCAACCGTGAGGCGGCAGCCGCTGACCTCGCTGAGCCTCGTCAGCGGAACTCTTGGCTACACAGGCGATGTGACGGTCGACCTGCCGGCGGGCAGTGCGCCGTCGGCTGTGACGCAGGCGCGGCAGGCGGTCACGACCGATCAGGGCACGCTGGCGAGCGCGCGGTCGACGCTGTCCAGTGATTCCGCGGCGCTCTCGCAGGCACGCGCGACGCTTACCGCCGACGGGCAGCAGGAAGGCGTCGAGTGCACGGGCGACAGCGCGGCGCAGAGCGGTGGCTCCGGCGGCGCCGGGTCGGGCGGGAGCTCCGGCGCCTGCACGACCGACGCCCAGCTCGTTACCTCCGGCCAGCAGTCGGTGGGCGCCGACGAGACCAGACTTGGCGCCGACAAGGTGTCGGTGTCCTCGGCCGAGCACGCGCTCGCAACCGATCAGGCGGCCCTGGCGAACGCCAGCGCACAGGCCGCCACGTACGGCCCGAGTTCGGCCTTCTCGAGCGTGCCGTCGGTGGGCAAGACATTCCGACGCGGGCAGACCCTGTTCGCGATCGACGGTGAGCCGTCTGTGCTGCTGTACGGCTCGACCAACGCGACGCGGGCGTTCACTGCCGGAATGTCGCCCGGCCCCGACGTCGCCGAGCTGAATGCGAACCTGGACGCACTCGGTTACGGCCACGGCCTGGCCGGCGACGCCTTCACGTCCGCGACCGCGGCCGCGATCAGGGGCCTCCAGGCGGCGCACACTGAGAACGCGACCGGGCAGCTGCTGATCGGCTCGGTCGTGTTCGAGCCCGGGCCGATCCGCGTCACGTCGCTTGAGACAACGGTGGCGGTCGGAGCAACGGTCACAGCCGGGCCTGTGCTGTCGGCCTCCGGGACCGCGCGGCAGATCCAGATCCAACTCGATCCCGCCCTACAGGCGCAGGTCAAAGCCGGCGATCCGGTCACGATCACACTGCCCAACGAGCAGACGACGCCAGGACGGATCACATTTGTGAGCACGGTCGCGACCCCCGGCCAGAACGGGAGTCCGCCGACGATCGAAGTCGACGCGGTACCGACCAACCCGGCCTCGATCGGCAACCTCGACCAGGCACCCGTCAACGTGTCGATCACGACCGGGAGGGTCGCCGACGCGCTCGTCGTGCCCGTCGACGCGCTGCTGTCGCTCGAGAGCGGCGGCTACGCGGTCGAGGAGGTCACGCCGGCCGGCGTTCATCGCCTGGTCGGAGTCACCACCGGCCTCTTTGACGATGCCGACGGCCTGGTCCAGGTCAACGGGCCTGGCCTCGCGGCCGGCCAGCGCGTCGTGGTGCCGGGCGTATGAGCCCCGCCGCCGGCCCGCCGGCAGCCGCGGCGACGCTTTTCGCCCCAGGCCTGCCCGCGCCGCCCGCACCGAGCGCGGACGTGGTGCTCGAACTCGAGGCGGTGACCAAGGTCTATCCCGCCGAACCTCCCGTCGTCGCACTCCAGGGCGTCAGCTTCAGCGTTCGACGCGGTGAGCTCGTGGCCATCGTCGGGCCGTCGGGGTCCGGCAAATCGACGCTGCTTCACGTGATGGGGACGCTTGAGAAGCCGACCGCGGGAGCGGTGCGCATCGCCGGCCTGGAAGTCGCCGGCCTCGACGATCGGGCGCTGTCGGTCGTGCGGGCGATGCGGATCGGCTTCGTGTTCCAGCTCTTCTTCCTCGCCGAGCACCAGAGCGTGCTTGACAACGTCGCCGACGGACTGCTCTACGCCGGCGTCCCCGTGTCCGAGCGTCGCGAGTCCGCGGCGCGCGCGCTCGAGCGCGTCGGTCTTGCGCACCGCGCCGGCTTTCGGCCGACCAAGCTGTCGGGCGGGGAGCGCCAGCGCGTCGCGATAGCGCGCGCGTTGGTCGGAGCGCCGGCGATCGTGCTCGCCGACGAACCGACCGGGAATCTGGACACCACCACAGGCGCCGCGATCGTGGCTCTGCTTCGGGAGCTGCACGCGGACGGGTCGACGATCGTGATCATCACCCACGACCGCGATCTCGCGGCGGCGCTGCCGCGACAGATCGAGATGCTCGACGGGCACATGGTCTCAGACAGCCGCCCGGGGCTGGACCCGGGCGGTCCGCGCGTCGCGGCCGCGGCGCTGCACGGCGGGGAGGACACCTAGATGCGCGGACGCGACGCCAAGCCGGGGCGGAGACCGCTGCGCGCGGCGGTTGTCGCGGTGGCCGTCGCCGCCGCGAGCGTAGGCGCGCTCGGCGCCAGCCCTCAAGCGGTCGCCGACAGCTCCTGCCCCACACCGAATCCGCCGAACGAGCTGACACTCGGCGGCGGGACGCCCCAGACGGCGCAGCTCAACACCGGGTTCTCGAGCACCCTGCAGGTCGCGCTGGCGAACAGCAACGGCTGTCCGCTGACCTCCGTCGTCGGCACGCCGATCACCTTCGCGGCGCCGTCGAGCGGTCCCAGCGGCAGCTTCGCCACCAGCGGCGCGAACACCGTCACGGTCGGCGCTGACATGTCCGGGAACGCATCCGCGCCGACGCTGACCGCCAACGACACAGCTGGGAGCTACACGGTCGTTGCGACCAGCGCCTACGGGTCGGTTTCGTTCGCGTTGACCAACAGCGCCGCCGGGATCCCCGCGGCGATCACGCCTCTCCCGCCCACCGCCCAGTCATCGACAGCGAACGGCGACTACGCCCACCAGCTCTCGGCGCGCGTGCTCGACGCGGGCGGCAATCCCGTGTCCGGGGCGACCGTCACGTTCATGCTCGGGACCGCCGGCGGCGGAGCCTCAGGCGCGTCGAGCGCCGGGGCCTCATTTGTCAACGGCAGCGCTCAGGCAACCGCCCAAACCGACAGCGTCGGCGTTGCCACTTCACCGCACTTCACGGCGAACGCGACGATCGGCCCATTCACCGCGACCGCAACGGTCGGGAACGTCCAACAGCCAGCGAGCTTCCGGCTTGAGAACCTGCCCGGAAAGCGCGAGCGCCTCACCACGCTCGGCAACTCCAAACAGGCGGCGACGGTCGAGCACCGCTACCGCAAGCCTCTGCGCGTTCTGCTGCGCGACGCCAACGGGAGCCCGCAAGCCGGTGCGACGGTCACCTTCACGCTCGGCACGGGCGGCGGCACGGGCGGCGGCACCGGCGCCGGCGCGACGTTCGCCGGCGGTGCGAGCACCGCAACGGCAATCACCGGCATCCACGGCGTCGCAACCTCGCCACTCTTCAGCGCGAGCAGCACCGCCGGCAAGCTGGCGGCAAGCGCAACCACCGCCACGACAACCAGCACCGCCCATTTCGCGCTCACCAACCACGCCGGCAAGCCGGCGTCGATCGCCACCGGCATCGCCGCCACCGAAGCGACGCGGGCTGGGACGCGGTTCGTCATCGCACTCGCGGTGACCGTCACCGACGCGCTCGGGAACAAGGTTCCCGGCGCGCTCGTGACCTTCACCGCCCCCGCCAGTGGTGCTAGCGGAAGCTTCGCGACCGGTACCCACCCGCACGCCGTCTCGGTCCGGACAGACGCGGCCGGCGTCGCCGTTGCACCGCCGTTCATCGCGAACACCGAACCGGGCGGCTACATCGTGATCGCAGCCGTCCCGCACGGGCCGAGGACGGCTTTCGCGCTCGTCAACGAGACACCTTGAGCGCGCCGGCACTCAGTCTTACGCCGCCGCGGCTGGGTGCCGGCGACCTCGCGCGGCTGGCCACCATCGGCGTGCGAACGCGGAGATTGCGCGCGGCGCTCTCGGCGCTTGGGATCGCGATCGGCGTCGCGGCGATCGTGGCGGTGCTTGGCATCTCCTCCTCGAGCCAGGCGGGCCTTCTCGCGGAGATCAACCAGCTCGGCACCAACCTCCTCGACGTCACAACCGGGCAGAACTTCAGCAACCAGGCGGTGCCGCTGCCGCTCACGGCGCCGAGCATGATCGGCCGGATCGGGCCGGTCTACGACGTCGCCTACGTCGGTACGGTTCCCAGCACCAACGCCTACCGCACGCCGCTGATCCCATCGGTCGAGAGCAACTCGCTGAGCGTCTCGGCAAGCAACCTCAACCTGCCCGGCGCTGTCGGCACAACCGTCGCTCAGGGCCGCTTCCTCAACGCGGCGACCGCGACCGAGCCAGTATGCGTGCTCGGCGCCGCCGCCGCACGGCGACTCGGCGTCGACCACCTGTTCCCTGGCGAACGCATCTGGGTTGGGGGAATGTGGTTCTACGTCGCGGGCATCCTCAACCCGGCCAAACTTGCCCCAGAGATCGACGACTCCGTGCTGGTCGGCTTCCCGGCCGCGAAGACCTACCTCGGCTACACGAGCGTCGTCGACGGCCGACCCGCGATCGGCAACCCAACCGAAATCTACGTCCGCGCCGAGACCAGCCAGGTCAATGCCGTCTACAACGTTCTCGCGTCAACCGCGAACCCCGAGAACCCGAGCCAGGTCGATGTCACCGAGCCCTCCTCGACGCTGGTCGCCGAAGCCGATACGAAGGGCGCCTTCAATGGCCTGTTTCTCGGGCTCGGCGCGATCGCGCTGCTCGTCGGCGCCATCGGCGTCGCCAACATCATGGTCATCAGCGTGCTCGAGCGCCGCTCGGAGATCGGCCTGCGCCGCGCACTCGGCGCCACCAAGGCACAGATTCGCACTCAGTTTCTGAACGAAGCGATCTTGCTCTCGCTGATCGGCGGCGCGGCTGGAATCGGCGCCGGTGCGCTGGCGACGGCGATCTACGCCCACACCAAGCACTGGACGACGGTTATCCCCGCGCTGGCCTGGGGTGGCGGCATCGGGGCCGCGATCGTGATCGGCGCCGTCGCGGGGATCGTGCCCGCGATCCGCGCCGCGCGCCTCTCGCCCACCGACGCGCTGCGAACAGCCTAAGCCGCCGACCGACAGGCGGAGCACCGTCAGTCGCCGACGGTTCGCCCTTGCCTGTCCACGACCCGCAGCCGGTGGCCGTCAGGATCGGTGATGTCGATGAACGTGCCGAACCGCTGCGTCACGGGCTCGGTCACCGGCACGCCATCGGCCGCGAGTTTGTCGTGCAGGGCGCGGGCATCCTCGCATCTGAGCGTCACATCGGCGGATTTGCCGATCTGGTCCTGCTTGTTCCAGCCGGCCGCGTCGGCGAGCATGAGCGCGGTCTGCGCTCCTTTGGGTGCCACCTCCAGCCAGCGGCCTATTCCGTTCAGGCCTGGCTGGTCCGCGTTGAGATCGAATCCGAGGGTGTCGACGTAGAAGCGCTTCGCTCGGTCTTGGTCAGCGACGTAGAGCGCGACGGTGTGGACCTCGGTGATCATTTCGTTTCCTCCTCGGTCGGTGTGGACGCATCATCTGGATGCTGGTGTTCCAGACGCGCGCTCATTCGCTCGTGGTATCCGGCGCGCGGCTCGAACAGTTCAACCGGGTTGCCGGCCGGGTCCTCGAGCAAGACGGTGTCCACCCCCACACTCGTCACGATCTCCGTGCGAAAGCGCGCGCCGCGCTGACGGAGAGCCGCCACGGCGGCACTGAGATCGTCGGTGCGAAGTGAGATTCGGTTGTGCCCACCGGGCCTTGGAAGCGTGCCGTCGGGCAGCACATGCGGCTCGCCGGGCACACTCAAAAGCAGTCTCAGATCGCCGCGATAGAGCATTGCGAACGCGGGCGAGGGACGGAGCTCTTCCTCGAACGCCAGAAGCTCGCGGTAGAACGCGACGGCAGCATCGAGATCGTCGACGAAGTAACGAACGGTCGCGGTGTCGCGCGCCGGCGGCGAGTCCGCCCCTTCAATCTGTCGCAACAGCGCCGCGGCGAATTCCGGGCGCGGCTCAACCGGCACAATCGGCATCAGCAGTCGCTCAAGCGGATCGCTCATCGCGCCCCTCCTCTCCGTAGACGCCTCGCAGGGCGGCACGCGCCCGCACCAGAAGCGTTTCGGTCGCGTGAACGCTGCGCCCAATGTGGGCGGCCACCTCCGCCACCGACAAGCCATCCAGGTAGCGCAGGGTCAGCGCGAGCCGCTGTGGCACCGCCAGTCGGACCAGTGCGGCGTGCGCCGCCTGCAGGTCGAGAACCTCTTCCCAGGGATCATTCGAATCGGCCCGGCCCTGCTCAGCCGCGGCCAGCCCGCGCCGCTCGCGCGCCAGCCGGCGCCAGTGATCCACCAGCTTGTGCCGAGCGACGCCCACCAGCCACGCGACCGTGAGCTCGCCCACGCGCCCCTCCCGCACCGCCGCAACCGCAGCCATAAACGTCTCCGCCGCCAGATCCTCAGCGACCGCGACACTGCCGCAGCGCGGCAGCAGGTAGCCGTATACCTGCGGCAGCGCCTCGCGGTAGATCGCGCTGACCGGATCACGACTCGAAGGCTGGTCCCGACTACCGATACCCAATCATCGCTCGGCAGCCACCAACTCCGAACCTCGGGGCGATCAGATTTTCTCCGACGCCCGCCCGGTCCTTGAGTGAAGTCGCCCCCAGTTGACTGCAGAGCTGGTGCCATCAGTCAGTGGTTGTGCAGCGGAAACGCGCACACGGATGCCGCACGCGTGAACTGCGGCGACTGCTCGTCGACCGATGACGGGAACACGAGAATCACTCCCTCGATGTCGCTGATCACTCCGCTTCCAGCTCCCAGCGCGGCCCGAATGTTGGAAGGGATCGAGGTTCGAGGCTCGGGGAAGTCGGAAATTCCGTGCCGTCGCATGCACTGCGCCGCCTTCAGCATCTGACTCAGAGCCTGCTGAGAGGGATGTGTCTGGGTACCGGGCGCGAGGCCACCCAACGGCACGAACTTGGCGCACTTTTGCTGCGCCGCGACGAACAGCGGCGACGAGGGATCGACTCCAGCTCCCTTCCTGAACGTGAACCCACCGCCGGCTTGAGGGTCTGGGAACTTCGGGACGCCGTGCGAGCGCATGCATTCGGCGTAGTCGAGCGCGGCCAGCTGAGGGTTGCTCGGCACGTTCGGGCTCGAGCCGGCCGCACCGCCTCCGCGCGACGCGCTCGAGCGTGACGCGGTCGCGCTGTCGGTCTTCGCCGCACTCGATGTCGACGTGGTCGGACTGGAGACGGACGCGACGCTCGGGTTGTGCGAGCTTCCACCGCAGCCTGCAACCAGGGCGGCGGTCGCGAGCGCGGCGAGGATGGGCAGGCGCGCCCGCAGCGCGGCGCTGAGGCGTGTCGGGGGGACGCTGTCGTGCATCTTGCCTCCTTCGGTCTTGGTTCTGAGGCCGTTGTACGCGGCAGGAGGTTTCGCCAAGGTTGCATTCGCGCGGATCGAGCGACCGCGCTTGAGAACGGCACTGAAACCGTGCTGAAACCTCCCGGCGCTACCGTGGAGAGGCAGTGCGCGTGCTCGTGATCGAAGACGACGCGGAGCTGGCCGAAACGGTCGCGGCAGGGCTTCGCCACGAGCGCATGGCGGTCGATGTCGCACTCGACGGCGAAACCGGCCTCGCGCGCGCGCTCGTCAACGACTACGACGTGATCGTGCTCGACCGCGACCTGCCCGGCCTTCACGGCGATCGAGTGTGCGCAAGGCTGGTCGACGGCGGGGCACGCAGCCGGCTGTTGATGCTGACCGCCGCGGCGACCAGCGAAGACCTCGTCAACGGGCTCGGGCTGGGAGCGGACGACTACCTCGCCAAGCCGTTCGACTTCCCGGTGCTCGTCGCGCGGATCGGCGCACTGGCGCGGCGCGCGCAGCCCGGCATCCCGCCGGTACTGCGCAGCGGCGATGTCGTGCTCGATACGGCGAGGCGTTCGGCGCGCCGCGCCGGGCGCTGGCTCGAGCTGACCCCAAAGGAGTTCGGGGTGCTGGAGCTCTTGCTCGCCGCCCAGGGCCGCGTCGTCTCAGCCGAAGAGCTTCTCGCGCGCGTGTGGGATGAGGCCGCCGATCCGTTCAGCGGTGCCGTCAAGGTCACGATCAGCCGGCTGCGAGCAAAGCTTGGCGATCCGCCCGTGGTCGAGACCGTCGCAAGAGCCGGCTACCGCATATGAAGACATCGACGCCGTCACCCGGCGCTCGCCTGCGATCGGGATGGTGGCTGCGCAAGCCCCGGCGCACGGCGCGTCTGCGCTTCACCGCGGTCTACGGCGCCCTGTTTCTCGTCTCCGGCGCAGCCCTCGTCGCGACCACCTACGTCCTGTTCGAACGAGCGACCGAATACCGCCAACCGCAGTTACCGCGGGTCCCTCAGACACCCACCATCAAGGGCCTAAAGCATGGCCTGACCGGTCTACCAGCCGCGCTGTCGTATGACCTCCCGAAGCTCGCCAAAGCCCAGCATCTGCTCGCGCAGGCGCAGCATCAGCTGGCACGGAATCTGCAGCCGAACAAGCTGAATCAGCTCACGTTTTCGGTGCCGCGGCTGGTGCGCGACCAGCAGGAGCTCACGCGCGATCAGCGTCAGCTCTCGCAGGTCCAACAGCAGCTCGCACGAGCGGTGCATCAAATCGCGCAGGCCGGGTCGATCGAGGCGGCGCAGCGTGCGTCCGACTCGCACGAGCTCCTGGTGGACTCCGGAATCGCGCTTGCCATCGTCGCCGTGCTCGCACTGCTGGCGGGCTGGATCGTCGCCGGCAGGATGCTGCGACCGATCCGCACGATCACTCGCACTGCTCGACGGATCTCCTCGGCGAGCCTTCACGAGCGTCTGGCGCTCGACGGTCCGCCGGATGAGCTCAAGGAGCTCGGCGACACGCTCGACGACCTGCTCGATCGCCTCGAGGCGTCGTTTGAGGCTCAACGTCAGTTCGCCGCGAACGCGTCACATGAGCTGCGAACCCCGCTCGCACGCCAGCGCGCGCTCATCCAGGTCGCGCTCGCCGATCCGCACGCCAGCTTCTCCTCGCTGCGCGCCGCTCACGAGCGGGTGCTCGCGTCCGAGCAGAACCTTGAGCAGATGATCGAGGCGCTGCTGACGCTAGCGCGCGGTGAAGCCGGACCCGAGCGACGCGAGGATCTCGACCTCGAGACCCTCGCCTCGCACGCCGTACTGGCGCGGCAGTCAGAGCTCGCGGCGCGCGGCCTCGAGATCCACGCGGCTCTTGCGAGCGCGCCGACGGTGGGCGATCCGCGTCTGATCGAACGCCTCATCGCCAACCTCATCGACAACGCGATCCATCACAACAGCGCCGGCGGGCTCATCGAGATCGCGACCCGGACCAGCGACGGGCGCGCCCTCGTGTCGATCTCAAACAGCGGCGCGCTCGTGCCGCCTGAGGAGGTCGAGCGACTCTTCGAGCCCTTCCAGCGGCTCGGGAACGCCCGCACGCGCCACGACAACGGATACGGGCTGGGACTCTCGATCGTCCACGCGATCGCCGACACTCACGGCGCGAAGCTCAGCGCGACCGCGCTACCGCAGGGCGGGCTCAGCGTCGAAGTCTCGTTCCCGCCGCCCGGCGCCGCCGGGTCCACGCCACCCTCCAGGAACTCCTTCGCAGCGCGCGACGCTGCGAGCCGAAGCGTCCCGATCTGAGCGAGTCGAGCCGCGAACGATCGCCGGCCGCCCCACGCCTCGCGGCCTCAGTTGGGCCAGGCGGCCTCGCCCGGCACGCCATCGCCGCCCTCGGGCTTGGGACCCCCGACGGCGATTATGTCGAGCCCGTCGGGGCCTGCCTCGAATGCGCGAACGACCTCCGGCGCGACGCGTACGACGTCCCACTGGCGTAGCTCGACCACTTCGTCATCAAGCAGCACGCGCCCCGACCCGGCGACGACGACATAAGCCTCCTCCTGCTCGCGGTGGCTGTGGGCGAACTCGGCGCGCAGGTTGGGCTCGTAGCGGACGTGGCTCACACCGATGTCGCGCGAGTCAAGGTGCTTGCGGCCAAAGCGAACTTCGACGCCAGGTGCGCGGTCGCCCATGGAGTCCTCGACCTCCAACAGATTCACGGTGGCGAAGCGGGACATGCGGTCTCCTTTGTGGGCTGACTCGGTTGACGCGGTGCCCGGCGGACCTTACTCGCGCCTGTTGTGACTCGGCGGCGGGTGGCTGGTCCGCCCTTCATACGCAACGCATCGCCTGCGGGTCCGTGGGCCGTCCCGAAGTCGAGGAGTCTCCAAGGGTCGCCAGCGTGGCCGACGACTCCGCTGGTGAAGGTGCGAGGTTCTGAATCGCTAAGGGGAGCCTGCGGACTTCTTACCACCCTTGCGGCCGGCAGCGACGTTCTGCGCGTGGTTGCCGCCGCTACGTGGCCCGCTGCTCTTGCTGCTGCGACTGCTCGAGCTCCCGGAGCCGCTGCTCTTTCCGCCGCGGCTGGAGGACCCCGGGGAGTTGGCGATCGCGGCAGCGCGCGCCTTGGGCATTCCCTTCTTTCGTAGTCCCTCGTACTGCTCGTCGTTCTTCACGCTCGGCCCATGATCTTTGGCCACGGCGTCTCCGTTCCGTTGCTCGGCGACGATCTACCCGCGGCACCGGCCTCCTACCCGGCGTGTGAAACGGAGCGGAGGCGCCTTTGCCGACCAGGCTGTAAGCGTCCCGACGATGGACGGGAGCACGCGCGTGGAATCAGCGTGATTCGGGTAGCTGGCGGGCGCGTGAAGGGGCTCAAGGCAATCGTCACTGCGCCGCCTGAGCGGTTTGCGCGCACGCTTGCGAACTGGCCTGTTCTCAGGCAGATCGGCGGCGCAGACCACCTCGGGCGCGGTGCCGCCGTCCGCTCGCGCGCCTCCGAGCAACTGCGGGCACGAACCGCGGACGCCGACCGGGTCGTGGGGTCGGTCTGTCCCTACTGCGCCGTGGGTTGCGCCCAGCGTGTGTACGTCAAGGAGGGCCGCGTGGTCCAGATCGAGGGCGATCCCGACGCACCCCACAGCCGAGGCAGGCTCTGCCCGAAGGGGTCGGCCACGCTGCAGCTGACAACCGGGGATGCTCGCGTGCGCCGGGTCCTATACCGCGCCCCGCATGCGACCGAGTGGGTGCCGCTGGCCCTCGACACCGCGATGGAGATGGTGGTGGAGCGGGTCATCGCGAGTCGGCGCGAAGGCTGGGAGTGGGAGCAGGACGGCAAACGGACGCGGCGCTGTATGAGCATCGCCGCGCTCGGCGGCGCGACGCTCGACAACGAAGAGAACTACCTGATCAAGAAGCTTCTGACCGCGCTCGGCATCGTCCAGATCGAGAACCAGGCACGTGTGTGCCATAGCTCGACCGTTGTCGGGCTTGGCACCTCCTTCGGCCGCGGCGCGTCGAGCACCCTGCCGGGCGACCTTCAGAACTCAGACCTGATCGTGCTCGAGGGATCGAACATGGCGGAGGCTCATCCCGTCGCCTTCCAATGGGTCATGGAGGCCAAGGCACGCGGCGCGACCGTGATCCACGTCGACCCCCATTACAGCCGCACGAGCGCGCTCTGCGACGTGTTCGTGCCGCTGCGACCGGGAACCGACATCGCCTTCCTCGGCGGCATCATCAATCACGTCCTGCAGACCGGCTCAGACTTTCGCGAGTACGTGCTCGCCTACACCAATGCTCCGACGATCGTCAGCGAGGACTTTGAGGATGCCGGGGAGGACGGCCTGTTCTCGGGTTACGACGCCGACAGCGGCTCCTACGACCCATCCTCGTGGCAGTACGAGGGGGCGTTTGTGGCTGCGGCGTCCGGTCAGCGCGACCAGGAGGGCAACACCGCGCGCCACGGTTCGAACGGGGCCGGCCAGGCCGGCCCGCTGGCGCGCGGCGAGCCGCGACTTGACCCGACACTCGAGGATCCGCGCTGCGTCTATCAGGTTCTCAAGCGCCATTACGCCGCCTACACCCCGGAGATGGTCGAGCGCATATGCGGGGTGCCGCAGTCGCTTTTCGCGGACGTCTGCCGCCTGTTCGTCGAGAACTCCGGCCGCGAGCGCACGACGGCCTTCGTCCACGGCGTCGGCTGGACCCAGCACACGATCGGCTCGCAGTACATCCGCGCCGCCTCGATCTTGCAGCTGCTGCTCGGCAACATGGGCCGGCCCGGCGGCGGCGTCATGGCAATGCGTGGTCACGCGTCGATTCAGGGATCCTCGGACATCCCGACCCTCTTCGACACCCTCCCCGGCTACATCCCGATGCCCCACGCTTACAGCCACGAGGATCTCGACAGCTTCATCGCCGCCGACGCGCCGGCCCGCGGATTCTGGGGAAACATGCGCGACTACACCGTGAGCCTGCTGAAGGCCTGGTGGGGCGAGACCGCGACCGCCGAGAACGACTTCTGCTTCGACTATCTGCCGCGCCTGACCGACAGTCATTCCACCTACGACACCGTCATGGCGCAGGTCGAGGGCAAGGTCAAGGGGTACTTCCTGTTCGGCCAGAACCCGGCGGTCGGCTCCGCCAACACGCGCATGCAGCGCCTCGGCATGTCGAAGCTCGACTGGCTCGTTGTGCGCGACTTCTCGCTGATCGAGAGCGCAACTTGGTGGAAGGACGGGCCAGAGATCGAAACCGGCGAGATGCGCACCGAGGACATCGCGACAGAGGTGTTCTTCTTTCCGGCGGCCGCGCATACCGAGAAGGAAGGCACGTTCACAAACACCCAGCGCATGGTCCAGTGGCACGAGAAGGCCGTCGAGCCTCAGGCTGAACAGCGCAGCGACCTGTGGTTCATCTACCACCTGGGGCGACTGATCCGCGAGAAGCTCGCCGGCGGCGGTGACGAGATGGACCGGCCGGTGCTCGACTTGACGTGGGACTATCCAAGCGAAGGTCCCCACGAGGAACCCCGCGCCGATGCGGTGCTCGCCGAGATCAACGGCAGTAACGCCGCCGGCAAGATGCTCTCCTCCTACACGGAGCTTGCATGCGATGGCTCGACAGCCTGCGGCTGCTGGATCTACTGCGGCTGCTACGCAGACGGCGTCAATCAGACCGCGCGACGCAAGCCGGCCAGCGAGCAGAACTGGACGGGCCCCGAGTGGGCATGGGCATGGCCCGCCAACCGGCGGATCCTCTACAACCGCGCCTCAGCAGACCCGGAGGGCAGGCCGTGGAGCGAACGCAAGGCGCTCGTCTGGTGGGACGAGGAAAAGGGCTGCTGGACTGGCCACGACACTCCCGACTTCGAGGCCGACAAGCCGCCCGACTATCGGCCGCCCGAGGGAGCGGAGGGTCCCGCCGCGATCTCCGGAACACATCCGTTCATCATGCAGGCCGACGGTCGCGGCTGGCTCTACGCGCCAGCCGGGGTGGCCGACGGACCGCTACCGACCCACTACGAACCGCAGGATTCTCCGATCCGCAATCGGCTGCACCGCCAGCAGCGCAACCCGGCACGGGAGCTCTATGAACACGAGAACAACCGCTTTCACCCCGACCCCGATGGACCGGGATCAGACGTCTATCCGTACGCCGTCACGACGTACCGCCTGACCGAGCATTTCACGGCTGGCGGGATGTCCCGCTGGACTCCGTATCTGGCGGAGCTGCAACCCGAGTTCTTCTGCGAGGTCTCACCGGAGCTGGCAGCCGAGCGCGAACTGCAACACGGCGACTGGGCGACCCTGATCAGCGCCCGCGGCGCGATCGAGGCCCGCGTCATGGTGACCGACCGCATGACTCCTCTGACGGTCGACGGGCGGATCATCCACACGATCGGCATGCCCTTTCACTGGGGTCCCAACGGGTATGCGCGCGGCGATTCGATGAACGAGCTCTCCTCGATGGCCCTCGACCCGAGTTCGCACATCCAGGAGGTCAAGGCGCTCACCGCCGACATCCGCCCCGGCCGGCGGCCCCGAGGGCCGCAGCGCCAGGCGCTGGTCGAGGAGTACCGCCGCCGCGCCGGGATCACCGCCAAGACGGGGGCGAAACCGTGACGGGTCACAACGGCAGCATCGACCTGCTCGACCTGCTGGGCGGCAGCGACCCGGCGAGCGCTGCCGGCTACGCCGAGCACCCAGCGCGCATGGGCTTCTTCACGGACACCTCGCTGTGCATCGGCTGCAAGGCCTGCGAGGTCGCCTGCAAGGAGTGGAACCAGGTCCCCGAGGACGGTCTGCACTGGACCGGCCACTCTCACGACAACTCGGGAGGCCTCGGCGCGAACACCTGGCGCCATGTCGCGTTCATCGAGCAGCCCGCGCCAATTGGCGGGCACGAACCGAACTTCCAGCGCGAGCAGGACGGCTTCCGCTGGCTGATGGCCTCCGACGTCTGCAAACACTGCACCCACGCGGCGTGTCTCGACGTCTGCCCAACCGGCGCGATATTTCGCACCGAGTTTGGCACCGTCGTGGTGCAACAGGACATCTGCAATGGCTGCGGCTACTGCGTTCCTGCCTGTCCCTACGGCGTGCTCGACAAGCGCGAGGACGATGGGCGCATCTTCAAATGCACACTCTGCTACGACCGCTTGAAGGTCGGCGAGGAGCCCGCCTGCGCCAAGGCCTGTCCGACCGACTCGATTCAGTTCGGCGAGCTTGACGAGTTGCGTGAGCGCGCGGCAGGACGTGTCGAGCAACTCCACGACGCTGGCGTCGTCGAAGCGCGCCTCTACGGCCATGACCCCGATGACGGTGTGGGCGGCGACGGAGCGTTCTTCCTGCTCCTCGACGAGCCGGAGGTCTATGGCCTGCCGCCCGACCCGGTCGTGACGACGCGTGATCTGGCGGGAATGTGGAAGGCGGTCGGGCTGGCCGCGGCGGCGCTGCTCGCAGGCGGCGTCGTCGCCTTCGCGGGAGCAGAACGGTGAGCCGCGCCCAGGTCCGCCGCGAGGGGCTTGCCGGCGTGCGCCCGGGACGCGAGTCGCGGACCTGGTCGCGCAACGGGCACGGCGGTGGCGGAGCCTGGCGGAAGCCGCAAGATCATCCCGGCGACTCCTACTACGGCAGCCCGATCATCAATCCGCCCGTCTGGGAGGCACGAAACATCGCCGGCTACCTGTTCACCGGCGGCCTCGCCGGCGCCTCGTCGATTCTCGCCGCGGGCGCCGACATCAGCCACCGCCCGCGGCTCGCGCGCGGCGCGCGCATAACCGCTGCGGGCGCGATCGGAGTCTCGCTCGCCGCCCTGGTCGACGATCTAGGCCGGCCGGCACGTGCCCTGAACATGCTGCGCGTTTTCAAACCGACCTCTCCGATGAGCGTGGGCAGCTGGCTGCTCGCCGCCTACGGCCCACTGACCGCGGCCGCCGCCGCGAGCGAGCTGTCAGGGCGAGCACCGCGCACCGGGCGCACCGCCGGGATCGGAGCGGGCCTGCTCGGTTCGGCCGTCGCCACCTACACCGCCGCGCTGATCGCCGACACCGCAGTACCCGCCTGGCACGGAGGCCGCCGCGAGCTTCCGTTCCTGTTCGCGGGCTCCGCGGCCGCGGCCGCGGCCGGCGCCGGTCTGATTACTGCGCCGTGCTCTGAGAACGTGCCGGCGCAACGCATGGCGGTGATCGGGGCGCTCGGCGAGCTCGTCGCCGAGCAGGTGATGGAGCGGCGCCTCGGCAGCGTCGCCAAGGCACTGCACGAGGGTCCAGCGAAAGGTCGCCTCAGGGCAGCCAAGGCGCTGACGGCCGCAGGAGCGATTGGGGCCGCTTCGCTCGGCGGGCGAAGCCGCACGGCGGCCACGCTCAGCGGCGCGGCGCTGGTCGGCGGCTCCCTTCTCACGCGCTTTGGCATCTTCGCTGCCGGCATGACGTCCGCCCGCGACCCGAGCTACACGGTCGAGCCCCAGCGCGAGCGCCTCAAGGCGCGCCCCGACGGCAGCTGAAGCCACGGCAAGCTCGCTGTGATTCCTGGGGCCCTGACCCTGGGCACCCCCAGCGCGTCCCGGATCCGATGTGACCGGGCCGCCCTGGTCGGGTAACTGGCGTGGCCATGGCTGCCAGCAAGTCCAACCGGTTGCGCCGATCGGATTGCTCCACGGCGGGGCTGCGGCGGGTGCGGCACGGCCGCGGGCTCGGCTACGTTGACGACTCTGGCGAGCGAGTCAAGGACGCAGCGACACTCGAGCGCATCGGCGATCTCGCGATCCCTCCGGCCTGGGATGAGGTGTGGATCTGCCCGGACCCACAGGGTCATCTCCAGGCAACCGGCATCGACAGCGCTGGCCGCAAGCAGTACCGCTACCACGACGCCTGGCGCAGACGCCGCGACCGCGAGAAGTTTCGGCGCATGCTCGAGTTCGGACGGGCACTCCCAAAGCTGCGCCGCGAGGTCACGCGCGACCTTGAGACCCGCGGCCTCAACCGCGATCGGGTTCTCGCCTGCGCAGTGCGGCTCATCGATAGCGGCCTGTTCAGGGTCGGCGGCGAGGAGTACGCCGAAGAAGGCGGCGGGCTCGGCGTCGCGACGCTGGGCAAGCGCCACGTCTCTGCAAGCAATGGCGTGATGCGCTTCGACTACCCGGCGAAGAGCGGGGTGCGGCGCGTTCAGGATGTCGATGAGGCGGCTTGCGCGAAAGTCATACGAGCGCTCAAGGCGCGGCACGGTGGGGGCAGCAAGCTGCTGGCCTACACGGCGCACGGGACGTGGTTCCGGGTTCGCGCGGATGACATCAACGAATACATCCAGCAGCGGATTGGCGAGGACTTCAGCGCGAAGGACTTCCGCACGTGGAACGCCACCGTGCTCGCGGCAGTGCTGCTCGCGACCGAGTCGGGCGCAGACACGAACGGGGCGCGCAAGCGGACGATCGACGCCGCTGTGCGCGGCGTCAGCGAAGCGCTCGGCAATACTCCCGCGGTCGCCCGCCGCGCCTACATCGATCCGCACCTATTCGATCGCTACCGCTCGGGCTGGACGGTCGCTCCCGCGCTGCCGGCATCCGCGAAGATCGGTCCGCGGGTTCGCGGGCGTCTCGAGGCCGCGGTGATCGATCTCCTGAGCGATGACGAACGATCACGCGCGCTGGAGCACCGCCGGGCGTGAGCCGCCGTGGCGGCCCAAGGGGCACGCCGCAGCTGCCAAAGGACGGCTGGCGTCCGCGCCCGAGCGCGACCGTCAGCGCTCAGACGGCGCGGATAGGGTGCTGGCGTGTCGATCTCAGGCGCAGATGCAGCGTTCCTAGTCGGCGCTGGCGCCCTGGCCGGCGTAGCGGGAACCGCGGGCGGGATCGCGTCGCTCGTCTCCTACCCGGCGCTACTCGTCGTTGGGCTGGGTCCGCTGCCCGCCAACGTGACCAACCTGGTTGCGCTCCTCACTGTCGGCGCCGGCTCGACGCTGGCGTCGCGGCCGGAGCTCACCGGCCAGCGCGCCGCGCTGCGCCGCTGGGCACCGATCTGCGCCGTCGGCGGGACGCTCGGCGGCGTCCTCCTGCTGGTAACGCCGAGCGCGGTCTTCGACTGGGTCGTTCCGTTTCTCGTTGCGGGAGCCGCGCTTGTGATGCTCGCCCAGCCGCGGATTACCGCCTGGCATGCATCGCGCGCGCGCCCTCACACGCAAACCATTCTCATCCTCATCGTGCTTGGCATCTCGATCTACTCGAGCTACTTCGGCGCCGGGTCGGGGATCATGATGCTCGCCGCATTCCTCGTACTCGGCCGCCAGGAGCTCTCGCGAGCGAACGCGCTGAAGAACACCCTGACGCCCATCACGAACGTCATTCCGGCGGCGATCTTCGCCGCCGAGGGGCGCGTCGTCTGGGTGGCCGCGATCGCGCTGGCGGCCGGCGCCTTCGTGGGCGGGACGTTCGGCCCGAGGATCGTCCGCCGCAGCCCGGAGCGCCAGCTTCGCTATCTCATCTGCGCCTGCGGCCTCGCGCTAACGGGCTGGCTGCTAGCGAACGCCGTCGGCTAGGAGCGCCTTACGAGCCGCCGCGGACGACGCGCCCAAGCCCTCGCAGGGGCTTCGTCAGCCGCCAGCTCCGGCTCGACTCGTAAATTCGGATCGCGGCGCGCAGATCCTCACCCTCGCTGCGAAGCGAGGTCACGTTGTGGCGCAGCGCGGCCAACTCACGCGGCTCGTCGGGTTCCCAGCGCTCGAGCTCCTCGACCGCGAATTTTCCCGGCCGCTTGCGCATGACGACCGCGCCCTGGCCGTAAAGCGGCGGCGGTCCCGTCGGCGTTCCCGGACGAAGCTCGAGGACCTCGAACGCGCGGCCCCAATGGGCGCGCAGCCACCACTCGGAGTGGACGATCAGCGGGCCGCCCTGATCCCAGGTCATCCCAGGTGAGAGGAAGTTCATTCCAATCTGCTCGTCGTGGATCGGCAGATCGCCGTGGGTATCGATGCCCGGGCCGAAGATCGTGATCACGGCGATCCCGTCGTCGCTGAGCATGCGGTGCAGATCGAGCAGCCACGCGCTCCATTCATCAAGTAGGTGCGTGAAGACGGAGAAGGAGAAGATCAGCCCGAAGTGACCGTCGGGCTGGGCGGCGGGGGGCCAGGCTTCGACGCGGAATGGGTGCAGAGGCGGCGCGAGGTTGGCCGCCATCCAGGCGACGCTTGGCTCGTCGATATCGCAGGCCCAGTACTCGGCCTGAGGATCCTCGGCGAGGGCGTGGCGGACGATCCGACCGGCACCGGAGCCGAAATCGAGCACGCGCCGTCCGCTGAGGTCGAAGTCCGCGGGCAGAAGCGACTTGACGAGCGCCCACTGTGTGCCGCCGCGCTCCAGATAGACCTCCCCGGGGTCGCGGCTGTGGATGTCCCAGCCGACCCGGCGCACGAGCGCCTCTGGAGGGAGCGGGACCGCCGGCACGGGCCCAGCCTACAGCCTCGGCATCGCCGATTTCTCATCTCAGACCGCACTCGCTTGAGCCGACGATAAGCGCACCGCCGTGCCGACGGGCACGCCGCGGACTGCCTCACGAGCGCTGCGAACCGCGTCGCAGCGCGCGCCACTGCTCGGCTCGAATCGCCCAGCGCTCGTGATCGCACCAGCGTCCGCCGATCTTCAGGTAGCGCGCCGAGTAGCCCTCCTTGACGAAGCCGGCGCGCCGGACGAGCGCGATCGAGCGGGCGTTCGCCGGCTGGATGTTGGCCTCCAGGCGGTGCAGTCGCGCCGGCCCGAATGCGTGCGCGAGCAGGAGCGCCAGGCCTTCGCGCATGTAGCCCTGGCCGGCGAGCTCGGCCGTCGCCCCGTATCCGAGGTAGGCGCTCTGGAACTGACCGCGCACGATCTCGCCGATGTTGAAGAAGCCCGCGATCGCCCCGTCGGTTCGCCGGCAGACAAGGAACGGTTCGTAGCGCTCGTCGCCGACACGCTCGAGCATGCGCGCGAAGGACTCCGCTGTCATCGCCGGAAGCCACCGTCCGTGCAGCCGCCGGCTCGCGCGCATCGCGGCAAGGAACGGCTCGCGGTCGGTCGCAAGAGGCGGACGGATCTCGACACGCAGGTCCCTGCCCACCCGTTCATCATCGCTGGCTAGACTGCGGGGCGTGCGGCTGCTCAGGCGTCCGGCGTCGAGCTGACGAAGGATTCTCGGCTCTACCAGCTGATGCCGCGAAGCTTCGCCTCGCCGCAGCCGAACATCCCGGGGCAGGGGATCCTCGCCGGTTATAGCGCCCGCTTCTGGGGCGCCGTGGTCGTGATCGGAGTGGCAACGGGCCTTGCCGGCGCCGGCTTCATCGCCCTGCTCAACCTCGTCGAGCGCGTTGCGTGGGGGCGGACCGCGAGCCGGTTTCTCGCCGCCGTCACCGACGCCTCCGCCATCCACATCATCGCCGTGCTCGTCGCCGCCGGCCTGCTTGCTGGCATCGGCTCGCTGATCTGGCGGCGGATGCAGGGCTCGGGCGGTGGCGAGGTGACCGAGGCGCTCTGGTTTCACGGCGGCCGCATCGAGCTGATTCCGAGTCTGCTCCGCGGCCTCGTCTCGATCGTCACGGTCGGGATGGGGGCGTCGCTCGGCCGAGAGGGGGCGCCACAGCTCGCGGGCGCGGCGTTTGCGAGCGAGCTGTGCGAGCGCACGCACTCGTTCTCTCAGCGCGACCGCCGGCTGCTCGTCGCCGCGGGCGCCGGAGCCGGGATGGCGGCGGTCTACAACGTGCCGCTTGGCGGGGCGCTGTTCGCACTCGAGGTCCTGCTCGGGACGCTCGCGCTGCCGCTGGTCCTCCCCGCGCTTCTGACGAGCCTGATCGCCACCGCGGTTGCCTGGATCGTCATCCCCACACACGCCACCTACGCGCTCCCCGTCTTCGGGGTCGCCGCCCGCCAGGTGCTCTGGGCGCTGATCGCCGGCCCGCTCGCCGGTCTCGCGGCGATCCTCTGGCTGCGCCTGGTCGCGCTCGCCAACCACGCCCGGCCGAGCAGCCGCTCAGCACGGCTGTTTGTCCCCGTCGTGGTCTTCGCGGCGCTGGGCGCGCTGGCCATCCGGTACCCGCAGCTGCTGGGCAACGGCAAGGACCTCGCGCAGGTCGTCTTCGCCGGGAAGCTGACCGTTGGGCTCGTGGCGGTGCTTCTGATCCTCAAGCCGCTGGCGACGGCAGCGTGCCTTGGAAGCGGTGCGCCGGGCGGTCTCTTCACGCCGACGCTCGCCCTCGGTGTCCTGTTCGGGTCGCTCCTCGGCCACGGCTGGAGCGAGCTGTGGCCCGGCTCACCCGCTGGGTCCTACGCGTTGATCGGCGGCGGCGCGCTGCTTGCCGCCGCGATGCAGGGACCGCTCGCCGCCACCGTTCTGATGCTCGAGCTGACGCACAGCCCGGGGACGCTGACCGTGCCTCTGCTGCTCGCGGCCGGCCTCGCGACGGTCGTCGCACGGCTCGCGAATACGCCGTCGATCTACTCGGCGCGGCTCGCCGAGCCCGACCGGGCGCCGGCTCCGCCGCCGGAGCCGCTGCCCGGTCAGGCGCTGCCCTGAGTCAGGGCTTCTTCGTTATCGCCGAACCCGACGGGGAGACGAGCCACCACGGCCCGCCGAACGACGTGTTGCCCTCGCCGCTGATGACGCCGGGCTTGGTGTCGGAGATGAAGAGATAGAGCGGATGGCCGTTGTAGGTGACCTCCGTCTTGCCGTTGACCTTGACCGTGCTGATCAGCTTGGCGTTGATACCGGAGCCGGCCGTGGGCTTCCCGGAGACCGTGACGAGCGGCCACACCTTCAGGCATGCGCCGCCGCAGCTGACCTTGTTCTTCGTCTTGTCCTTGACCCACAGATACACGGTCTGACCCTTTCCGGTTTCGAGGATCTTCCCCCACGCACTCGAGCGCACCATCAATGTCGGCGGTGTCTTGGCGGCCTGCGCGGCGACAGGGATGGCGACGGCCGAGGCAACGACTGCGAGGGCGATGAAACGCCTCAGTGACATGGGAGAACCTCCGTGGTTGGAAACGCGCGCGGGCGACAGCGTGGACGCGAACGGCGCCCGCACCGACACATTGTCCCCAATCTCGTCA
Organism: Solirubrobacteraceae bacterium; assembly: GCA_036267075.1. Taxonomy (GTDB): domain Bacteria; phylum Actinomycetota; class Thermoleophilia; order Solirubrobacterales; family Solirubrobacteraceae; genus Palsa-513. Next base: position 50,412 of record DATAWT010000023.1, on the reverse strand, counting down.
ACGCAGGCGTCAGACCGCCGCCGCTTCGGCCGGTCGCGGCGCGGGCCAGAGGGCGAGACTGCTCGCCGGGTCGAACAGGTGCAGATGCTCCGCGTCGACGCGGAAGGCCGCTCGTTCGCCGGCGCGGATCTGGCTCGTCGGCTCGACCCGCGCGACGCTCTCGTTCATCGCAGTCGTGCCGAGCTCACCCTGGCTGAGCGCGTCCGCCTCGCCGCTGTCATCGACCGAGATCGCGTCCGCAGTCTGAACGCGCGGCGCCTCGATGCGGAAGTGGACGAGCTTCTCAGAGCCGAGCGCCTCGACGATGTCGACCTCGCCCTCGAGTTGGCTGCCACGCGTTCCCGCGGAGCCGCCGGTGACCGCGTCAGCGAGATTCTCGGGTCGGATTCCGACGATCACGTCCTGACCGTGGTGGTCTCGCGGCGCGGCACCGCGCGGCAGATCGAGCGTCTGGTCGCCGAGGCGGACATGCGAGCCGTCATCGCTGACGACGCCCTCGTAGAGGTTCATCGCCGGCGAACCGATGAACGCCGCCACGAACACGTTGGCCGGGCGATCGTAGAGGACCTGCGGAGCATCGACCTGCTGGAGGATGCCGTCGCGCATCACCGCGACACGGTCGCCCATCGTCATCGCCTCGGTCTGGTCGTGCGTTACGTAGATCGTGGCGACACCCAGATGGCGCTGAATCCGCGCGATCTCCGCGCGCATCTGGACGCGCAGCTTCGCGTCGAGGTTCGAGAGCGGCTCGTCCATCAGAAACGCGGCGGGGTTGCGCACGATCGCGCGGCCCATCGCGACACGCTGGCGCTGGCCGCCGGAGAGCTGGACGGGCTTTCGGCCGAGCTGCTCGGTCAGTCCGAGGATCCGGGCCGCTTCGTCGACCTTGGCCCGGATCTCCTGCTTCGACATTTTGCGCAACTGCAGCGCGAAGCCGATGTTGTCGGCCACCGTCATGTGCGGATACAGCGCGTAGTTCTGGAAGACCATCGCAATGTCGCGCGAGCGCGGCTCCAGATCGTTGACGACCTGCTCGCCGATCCGGATCGTGCCCTCGCTGATCTCCTCAAGCCCCGCGATCATGCGAAGCGCCGTCGTCTTGCCGCAACCCGACGGGCCGACGAGCACCATGAACTCGCCGTCGGCTATCTCGAGATTGAGGTCTTCGACGGCGCGCACCCCGCCGGGGTAGATCTTGCCGATGTGTTCGAGCGTCACAGTGGCCACGACTTGCCTCCTCCCCTATGCGCCGATTCGCTCACCGGAACGAGCCCGCCGTGAGACCGGCCACGATCCGCCGCTGCAGGAACAGCACGAGCAGCGCGATCGGAATCGAGATGATCACCACCGCAGCGTCGATGCGGTTGTAGAAGACCTGGAAAGAGCTCTGACCAAAGGTCACGATCGACAGCGGCGCGGTGAAGTTCCCGGTCGTGTTGAGGAACGACACCGCGAAGGCGAAGTCGTTCCACGCGAGGATGAACGACAGGATGCCCGCCGTGAAGACGCCGGGCACCGCGACTGGCACGACCACCTTGCGCAGCGCCTGGAGTCGGGTCGCGCCGTCGACGAGCGCCGCCTCCTCGAGATCCGGCGGGATCTGCTCGAAAAAGCTCTTCAGAAGCCACGTCGAGATCGGCAGCGTGTAGACGAGGTAGACGATGATCAGCGGGAAGATGTTGTTCAGCAGCCCGAGGCTTCGGAACAACAGGAACAACGGTCCGATCATCGCGAGCACCGGGAAGAACCCGGCGAGCAGGACGAACGCCAGGATCACCGCGCCGCCGCGGATTCGCAGCCGCGCGAGCGCATAGCCCGCGAGCGAGGCGACGATTACGGTCACCACGGTCGTCCCGAGAGCGACGATGACGCTGTTCAGAAGCGGCGTCAGGAAGTGCTGCTGACTGAAGTCGTTGACGTAGGCGCTGCCGGTCAGGTGCGACGGCAGCAGGCCGTTTGCGCCGCCGACACCGGCGGCCACCTGCGAGTCGGACTCAAGCGAAGTGCGAAGGATCCAGTAGAAGGGGAACAGCGAGATCGCGACGACGATCAGCGCCGCGAGATAGAAGAGCACCTCGCGCACGATCCGCCGGGCCGGGCGGCGGCGACGCCGGTGAACCGCGGTCCGCTGCGCGGCAGCAACCTCGACGGCTGCCGTGCTCATGTCGAGGGCCTCAGCACGCGCACGTAGACGCCCGCCACCGCGAGGGTGATCACGACGAGCATCATCGAGATGGCGCCGCCGTAACCGAAGTCGGTGTTGATGATGAACGTCTGGTAGTTGAGAAACGACAGCGTCTCGGTGGACGTTCCAGGCCCGCCGCCGGTGAGGATGTAGATGACGTCGAAGACGAGGAACGCCTGCAGCGTGCGAAAGATCAGCGCGACCATGATCGCCGGCTTCAGCAGCGGGAGCGTCATGCGCCGGAACGACTGCCAGCCCGTGGCGCCGTCGACGCGCGCGGCCTCATAGACCTCGCTCGGAATCACCTGCAGCCCGGCGAGCAGGATGATCGCGACGAACGGGACGTTCTTCCACGCGTCGGCGATGAAGATCACCGCCCATGAACGCCAGACGTTGGCGTTGACCCACGAGAGGTTCGCCCACGCCGAGTGGAAGTTCCCGAGGAAGTAGTCGACGAAGCCCGCCCGCGGGTCGAACATCGTCTTCCAGAGCATCGCGGAGACGACCGTCGGGACGGCCCACGGGACGAGCACGGCGGCGCGCACGAAGCCGCGGCCGCGGAAACGGCGGTTGAGCATCAGCGCCAGGCCCAGCGCCACCACGACGTCGAAGACGACTGTGACGAGCGTGAACAGCGCAGTCCGTACGAGCGCCGACGTCCAGGCCGACGAGTTGAACATCTCGCTGTAGTTGGAGAAGCCGACCCACTTGTGGGGCAGCGCGCCGTAGGAGAGGTTCACGAAGTGGAACGAGTTCCACAGGTTGTAGAAGAGCGGATAGGCCGTGACCGCCAGCAGCAGGATCACCAGCGGCGCCACCATCAGGTAACCACGCCGGCGATCGGCCGCCGCCCGCGAGCGCGGGCGGCGGCTCTTCATTTCAAATACGGCGGTCGACATTGCTGTCTCGGCCTTCCGCGATCCTCAGCTCAGCGCGTCACGGGTTTGCGTTGGCGTCGGATTTGATCGTGCCGGCCGCCGACTTCAGCGCCGCCGCAGGCGAGCTTGAGTTGGCGAATACGGATGAGAGCATCGATTGCAGGTCGGTGGAGATCTGCAGGTAGTTCGGGCTGACCGGCCGCGGCTGTGCGTAGCTGTTGAGCGTCTTGACCTGCTTGAAGTACGGTGCCTTCGCGTACAGAGCCGATGTGTAGGCGCTCGGCAGCGACGGCGGGTCGCCGGTCGCTTCGGCACGCGCCACCTCAACCGACGAACTGGTCAGGTACTGGATCAGCTTCCACGCCGCGGCCTTGTTGTGGGTCTTGGCGTTGATGCCGAGCATCTCGCCGCCAAGCGCCGAGGCCGGCGTCCCGCCCGCCGCCGGCGGGAACGGGATGTAGCCGATGTGGCCCTTGACCGGAGCCTTCGTCGTCGCCGCCTCAACGAACGGATAGTTGATCGCGAACGCCGCGTAGCCGGAGCTGAACTCGGACTGGACCTGGCCCTCCTCCCAGCCGGTGACCGCTGTCGGCGCGATGTGCTCCTTGTAGATCGCGTCATACAGCCAGCTCAGCGCCGCGCGGTTGCCGGTGGTGTTGACGTTCTGCGGATCGAGCTTCCCGCCGAACGCCGAGTCCACAGTCAGAAACGCGGTGATCGCGCCCTCATACTTCTCGCCCTCGAAAGCGATGCCCTCCTTGAGCTGCTTGTCCGCCTTCATCGCCGCCCGAGCGTCGGAAACGACCTGCGCCGGGTTCTTCGGCGGCGTCTTGATGAGATCGGTCCGGTAGAACAAGCCCTCCGGATTGTCAAACCACGGAATCGCGTACGGGACGCCCTTGAACGTGCCCGCCGCGACCTCGGTCGCGAAAAACTGCTTCATGTTCGGCTTGAGGCTCTTCAGCGAGAGAATCCACCCGGCCTGCGCGAACTTCGCCGGATAGGTCACATCGGACTCAAAAACATCAGGCGTGCTCGAGCCGGCAATGAAGTCGTGCTCAAGCTGAGAGAGATACGTCGTCGAGTCAGACGACAAAACCTGAACCTGAACCTTGATCGACGGATTCGCCTTCTCAAACGCCTTGATCGCCACACCAGTCTGCATCCCCTCACTACCAAGCCCCGACTCCGCAAACACAATCGTCGTCTTTGACGCACTGGTGTGCGCGACGCTCCCGGCGCTCGAACCAGCCGCCCCGAACAACACGAAGACGGCTGCGATGCCGCCGGCCGCCGCGAGCGCGGACAACCGCCGCGACCTGCGCTTGAAAGCCAACATTCCCTCACCTCCGATTCGAACCCTGCCAGCCACACATGCCCCCGCTGGCGCTCGCTCACCTACCCCCTGGGGCGGCCGTGAAACGCCTGGGATTGTTGTCCAGGCCGGGCTTGGCGATTCCCCGCTCGGGTAGCAGCATCGGAATGGTGCGCAACCGTCGAGTCGCCGCGCTAGCCGCGCTCGCGGCTCTGCTCGGAGCGTCCGCGTCGCTTGCGGCGAGCGGCAGGAAGCTCGCGCCGCTGCGCGCCGGGCAGCAGCCACAGCCGAGCCTGTTCGGCATCAACACGGGCACCTACGACTCCAGCGAATCGCGCCTGTCACACGACCTTCCGACCGCCGTGCGCCTCGGCGGGCGCTGGGTCCACTTCACCGGCGACTCGATCAAGTACGACTCGCGCGGCCGGGTCAGCTTCGCCCTGATGGATCGCGAGGTCAACAGTGCGTGCGGCCTCGGCCTGGGCGTCGTGATGTCGCTCGGCGGGATCCGCCAGGCCTGCTCGATCAAGCCGGCGCCGTCTGACCCGACCCGCTGCCCGCCCACTACGCCGCACGACCTCGCTGTCTACTACCGCTACCTGCGGGTGTTGCTGCACCACTTCGCGGGACGCGTTCGCTACTTCGAGTCCTGGGTCGAGCCGAACCACTCCTCGATGTGGGGGGGTGCGCCCAGCGCCGCCCAGTACACGGCGCTGCTGCTCGACGAGTACCGCGCCTTCCGCGCGTCCGAGCCGAACGACCGGTTGATGTTCGCGGGCGTCGCCGACTTCGGCATCACCGACGGCTCGCCGAGCGGCGAGGCGGTACTGCCGTTCACCGACCAGGTGCTGAGCGACCTCCAGGGCCGGCGTGCGTTCGACCTCGTCGCGCTGCACGCCTACCGGTTTCCGCCGTCGCTCGCGCCGGACGATCTCGGCTGGACGCACTACGCCTCAGGACCGCTCTGGCGCAAGGACACCTGGGCGCAGCAGCTTGAAGCCTACGAGGCCGAGTTCACCTCGCACGGCTACGGACAGCCGGCGATGTGGCTGACCGAGTTCGGCTGGCCCGGCAACACGAGGGCCGCCGGCAACTACTTCCCGAGCCTGAGCGCGCAGGCGACCGACGTCGCGCAGGCCTACGAGGCGCTCGAGGGCCCCCAGCTGCGATTTGTGAAAGCCGCGTTCTGGTTCAACCAGCGCGATTACCAACCGGGACTCGCCAATCCCGACCCGGGCTTCTTCGCGCACTACGGCCTCCTGTACAACAACTACGCCGCCAAGCCCGCGGCTGCAGTCTTCGAGCGCTACTCCGGCGCGGGCTAGGCCGCGCGCAGGTGGGACTCCTCCGCCCGCGCCGGCTGCTCGGGCGCTGCACCGACCCGGCCACCGCCGGCGGCCTCGGCCGCGTAGCGGGCTCCCGCGGCGCCAGCGATCCCCGCGGCGAGCGCCCACAACGCCCAGAACGGCCCCGAATGTTCGCGGTGGCCGAGCGAGAGCGGGCCAGGCCCGGTCTCGGCGAGTGCCAGCGCCGCTGCGGTGAGGACGAGGTTGTACTCGTAACCGCCGTTGGTGACCCACGGTCCGTTGCGCAGGTGGACGCGGTCGACGGCGGTGATCATCGTCGCCGTCAGCGTCGCTGCCGCCAGCGGCGTCGCCGCTCCTGCCACCAGCAGCGCTCCGCCCCCGATCTCGGCGGCGCCCGCCGCGGCCGCATGCACGCGCCCTGGGCGAAGTCCGAGCTTCTCGAACGTACGCGCTGTCTCACTCAGTCCGCCGCCGTCGAACCAGCCGAACAGCTTCTGAGCGCCGTGACCGACGAACAAGCCGCCGATCGTGAGCCTGAGAACGAGCTTCCACATGAGGTGCCTCCAGAGATCGCGTGCCGTCCTCGCCTACCCGCGCGCGGGGGCGCAGAATCGCCGGGCGGCGCAGGGTCGCCGGGCCTATGTCCTGAGCGCCTGCCCGTCTGGATTGACGCTTGCCACCGCGGGGTAGCGATCGCGTGATGGGCGGCGCGCAGCGTCAGATCGAGTGGAGCACGGCGAGCGTCGAGGACGCGGCGCTGACCGTCTCGCTGAGCGGCGAGGCGCCGCGCGGCTGGCGGAAGCGCTTCGAGGCGGTCGCCACGCTGCTCGACCGCTCGGATGGACGGTTCGGGCGCGTGAGCGTGCGCGGTCCGATCGTGACTGTCGCCGACGTCCTTGAGGGCGCGGAGGCGGATGTCCGCCACTTTCTTGAGTCGGCGGTGATGCAGGTCAACGCCGACCTCGGACTCGAGGAGGCGCCGGAGGAGGATGCCGGCGAGGAGGCCGACCGCGCGATGGCCGCGACGTTCCGCTCGTTCGCGGAGCCGACCCGCTAAGCGCCCGCGGCGCGCAGACCCTCGACGCTGCCGCCGAGGAAGGACTCGACGAACTCGTTGCTCGCGGCGAGCTCGGCGGGCGTGCCCTCCATCCGCAGCTGGCCGCCGGTGAGGACGTAGGTGCGGTCTGAGATCTCAAGGACGGCCTTCGCGCGCTGCTCGACGACGAGCACCGAGGCCCCGGTCGCGGCGAGCTGGCGGACGTGCTCCTGCAGCACCGCCCGCGCAATGGCCGGCGCAAGGTTGGCCGTCGGCTCATCGAGCACGACGAGCGCCGGCGCGAGCATCAGCGCGCGCCCCATCGCAAGCATCTTGCGCTCCCCCCCGCTCAGCTTGCCGGCGCGCCGGGTCAGCATGCGCGCAAGTTGCGGGAACACGCCCAGCACGCGATCGACGTTCGCCGCAACCTCACGCGCTCGCAGCAGATAGCCGCCCATCTCGAGGTTCTCGCGGACCGTCAATGGGGCAAACACATCATCGACCTGGGGCACGTAGCCGACGCCGATCCGCGCGACCTCCTCCGAAGCCCACCCGGTGACATCGCGCTCGCCGACGCGGATCGTCCCCGACAGCACCTCGACGATTCCGACGACGCTCTTCAGCAGCGTGCTCTTGCCCGAGCCGTTGGGTCCGACGATCGAGACGATCTCGCCGGGCTTGACGATGATCGAGACGCCGTGCAGCACGGGACTTCCGCCGTAGCCCGCGATCAGCTCGCTGACCGCCAGCTCGACGCCGTCGACGGTGCGCGGCGCCTGCTCAGCCGACAAGGTAGGCCTCGACGACCTCGGCGTTCGAGCGAAGCGTGGCCATCGCTCCCTCGGCGAGCACGCGACCCTCCGCCATGACGATCACCGGGTCGCAGAACTCGTCCATGATCGACAGTTCGTGCTCGACCATGATCACCGTCGTGCCACCCTCGCACAGCCCGACGAGCAGCATCCCGATCTGGTGCGCGAGACGCGGATGGACACCCGCCATCGGCTCGTCCAGCAACAGCACGTCGGGCTCGGTCATCAGCGCCCTCATGATCTCGACCAGCCGCCGCTGCCCGCCGCTGAGGTCGCCGGCGTAGCGGTCAGCTAGCGCCTCGAGGCCGAAGCGCTCGAGCATCGCCTTGGCGCGCTCGATGTTCTCCCGCTCCTGCGCGCCCCAATAGCGGCGGCCGAGGAAGGCGCCGCGGAAGCTATCGCCGCGCTGTCCAGGGATCGGCGTGAGCAGGTTCTCGATCACCGTCAGGCGCTTGAACTCGCTTGCGAGTTGGAACGTCCGCACGACCCCGCCTCGCGCGCGGCGGTGGGCCGCGAGCGCGCTGATGTCCTCGCCGCGGTGAAGGATTCGGCCTTGGGTCGCCGGCAACGTTCCGGCGAGCATCGCGAGCAGCGTCGACTTGCCCGCGCCGTTTGGCCCGATGATGCCGGTCAGGCGTGCGGGCGCGAATTCGAGCGTGACGCCATCGACGGCGTGCACGCCATCGAAGCTGCGGCGCAGCCCGCTGCACGCGAGGATCGCGTCGCCCTGATAGCGCGAGCGCGCTGAGACGGGTATCGCCGCGACGTGATCGAGCAGCCCAGCGTCAGATTCAGGGACGGACGGGGACGCGATCGCGGCCGTCGGCGCCGCTGCGCCGACGCCACGGCTCCCGGCGATGATCCGCCGCCGCTCGGGGAGGATGCCCTGCGGTCGAAACCACAGAAACACGACGATCAGCAGCCCGATCGCGACCCACTGCAACGCCGGAACGAGGTTCGCGTCGTTGGGAACGGGCGGGATGTAGCGCGTCGCCTCTTCGAAGGCCAGCGGGACGAGGATCGCGCCGAGCACCGCACCGCGATGGTTCCCGCGCCCGCCGATGATCACGGCCGCAAACAGCACGATCGTCTCCGCGTAGCCCCACGCTTGCGGATCCCAGAGCGTGATGAAGCCGACCAGCAGGCCGCCCGACAGCCCGGCGATCGCACCGCCTGTGACCAGCGAGGAGGTTCGCAGCGAACGCAGGTTCTTGCCGAGCGAGTCGGCGACGACGTCGTTGTCGCGCATCGCGCGCAGCGTGCGCCCGTAGGGCGAGTTGGTGAGGCGGCGGACGAAGCGGTAGACGACGAAGGCGAGCACGATCGCCGCCGCCGAGTAGGACCACGCGTAGGCGCTGCCGAGCGGATTGAGGACGCTCTGGAGCGGCTGGGGCACCAGCGAGAGGCCGGCCGCGCCGTTCAGAAACGGCTGGAAGTTTGTCACCAAGAGGTTGAACATCACCGCCGTCACCAGCAGGCCAACCGCGGCGAAGTCGCCGCGCAGCCGCCGGCCGACGATCGCCGCGAACGGCACCGCGAGCAGCCCGCCGATGAGCGTCGCGCCGATCAACGGAAGCGGGAAGGGCAGGTTCCAGCCGAGCACGTACTGCTGGAAGCCGCCGTTGGCGCTGTCGGGCGGGAGCGACAGGATCGCGGCGGTGTAGGCACCGGCGGCCTGGAAGATGATGAAGCCGAAGTTCGTGACGCCGGCGACGCCGAACTGCTGGCTGAGCCCGAGGCAGGCGATCGCGTCGATGCCGCCGTAGACCAGGAGCGTGGTGATGTAGTAGACCACGGCGGCGCTCCTACGCTCTCGCGCCGAGCAGCCCGGTTGGGCGCACGGTGAGCATCCCGATCAGGATCACGAAGGCGACCACGTATTTGTAGTCGGCCGCGATGAAGGCGGCGCTGACCTCGGTCGCCATCCCGATGACGAGCGCGCCGAGCATCGCGCCGTAGGGTTCGCCCGGCCCGCCGAGGAAGACGGCCGCCAGTATCAGGACAAGGAAGATGTCGGTGCTCGTCGCACCGAACGTTCCCGAGTTCATGCCGAAGACGACTCCGGCGAGGCCGCACAGGGCGCCCGTGATGAGCCACGTCGACATCACCACCCGGTCGGTGCGGATCCCGCAGTTGCGCGCCAGGTCGCGATTTGCGGCGGTCGCGCGCATCGCCTTGCCGAGCCGCGTGTAGCGAATCAGCAGGTGCATCACCCCCATCATCACGATGCTGATCGCGATGAGCGCGATCTGTGCGACCGTGAGCTGGAAGGACCCTGCCTGGAGGGTCGCGCCCTGGCTCATCGAGTAGGACACGTTGGTCGGTCCGGCGATCGCCTGGGTGCCGAACTCGAAGATCAAAGTCATCCCGAGCGAGACGATCACGATCGACACCGGCGGCGTCCCGCGGCGCTGAAACGGCCGGTAGACGAAGTTGTTCAGGACGAGCGAGATCAGCGCCCCCGCCGCGATGCCGACGAGGGCGCAGACCCAGATCGTGACTCCCGCCGCGTTGACGGCGTAGGCGATGTAGGCGCACACGATCATCACGCCGCTGTAGGCCAGGTTGAGGACGTTGGTGACCGCGAACTGCAGCGTGAAGCCGACGGCCGCGAGCGCCAGCACGGCCGCCGTCAGGAGCCCGAAGCCGAGCGAGGCGACGAACAGGCTCATGTTCGCCCGCCGCCCTGCCGCCGGTCCCGCCGATCACCCGGGCCGGCGGAAAATCCCGCGGAGGGCGCCGGCCGGCGCCGGCCCCCTCCGCAACGTTGGGACGCTTCGCGCATCCGCGCTACAACCCGAGGGCCCTCAGCTGGCTCGTGGACAGGTTCGCGACGACGCTGACGGCTCCCGACGCGCTGTAGCGATCGACCTGGAAGATTCCGGTCGAGTCGTGGAACGCGTCGAAGTTCGTCGGGCCGCCCGGACCTTCGTAGCGGATCTGCTTGCCCGCCTTGAGCGCCGCGACGCCCTGGGCGAACGTGTGGACGACCGTCGCGCCGGGCACGCCGTCGCCGATCTTCTCGATGTCGGCCTTGAACACGCTCCCCGTCGTGCTCTTCGACTCGATCATCGCCAGCGCCGCCAGGTTGATGCCGTCATATAGGTGCACGGCGCCAGGAGCGGTCAGGTAGGTCGAGAAGTCGCCGGTCTGGCCGACCTTGCCCTTCTCGGCGTAGATCGCTGACTTGAACGCGGAGAACGCCGGACCGTTCGTCTCCACGACGAGGTTGTCGGCCCAGAAATCGTTGGCGAGCGTGCTCGCGCCGACCGCCGCGGAGACCGACTTGAACCAGTCCGGCGAGATCGTCGCCGAGGTCCCGATCACGGGGATCATCTTGCCGTGGTTGAGCTGCTTGACCTCCGAGAGGAACGCCGCGTCCGTCGCCCCGAGCGCCTCGGTCAGGATCACGTCGGGCTTGGACAGGACGATCGCGTCGGCCTCGGTGCGGAAGGTCGTCGCCGAGAGGTCGAGCGTCTGGTTGGAGGTGAGCGTCTCGCCGGCCTTCTTGATCGCGGCGATGGCCGGCTTGATGAACGTCTGTGAACCGATGTCGTTGCCGAACGCCAACGCGACCCGCTTGTAGTGCTTGAGGTCGTGCGCGATCGCGATCATCGCGTAGGACTCCGACAGGTCGGGCGGAACCAGCCTGTAGAAGTAGGGGAACTTGACGGCGTCGAACTCCGACTGACCGGTCATGCAGAACGAGACGGTCTTGTTGGACCCGAAGATCGGCACGACCGCGGCGGCCTCATCGGAGGTGCAGCCGATCACGAGCGCGACGTTCGACGTCGAGGCGTACATCTGATGCACGGCGGGCACCGCGTCGGCCGGGTCGCCGCGGGTGTCGACCGCCTTGCAGCCGAACGTGTGACCCAGCACGCCGCCCGCCTTGTTGATCGCGTTTGCCGCCGCGTCGCAGGACACCAGATACGTTGGCCCGAGCGCGGCGTCGGGGCCGGTGAAGGGCGCGACATCGGCGATCGTCAGTTGGGAGCCGGCGGCGCTCGCGCCGCCGGCTAGTCCGAAGGCGGTGGCTGCGACCGCAGCGGCCGCAACCACGGCCGCAACACAGATCCGCCTGCCGCGACCGAGCGGGCGGTCGCGTCGTTGAGATGTGAGTCCCGACATGTTGTCCTCTCCTCTTCTCACGAACATCAGGATTGCGCGGCCCTCCGGCCCGCGCCGCATGGGCGGCGCACCGGGGTCCGCCCTACAAGGTCACCGCCTCGGCGAGCGGCGGCTTCCATGGCCACTCGTCGAGATCGCCGTCCTCGGCGACGACGTGGTTTGAGATCCGCCCGACGGACTCGATCTCCACCTCGATCTGATCGCCCGGCTCAAGCCACACCGGCGGCTGGCGTGCGAAGCCGACGCCTCCCGGGGTGCCGGTCGCGATGAGGTCGCCCGGCCGCAGCGTGGTGAACGACGACAAAAACTCGATCGTGCGGGGGACATCGAAGATCATCTGCGACGTGCGCGCCGCCTGCATAACCTCGCCGTTCAGCCGGGTCGTCAGCTCGACGTCGGAGACGTCGAGCTCGTCGGCGGTGACGAGCTCCGGGCCGCAGGGCATCGAGCCGTCGAAGTTCTTGCCGGCCGTCCACTGGCTCGCCGCACGCTGCCACTCGCGCGCCGTGGCGTCGTTGAGAACGACGTAGCCGGCGATCGCGGACATCGCGTCGGCCGCCGGGATGTAGCGCCCGCCGCGTCCGATCAGCACGCCGAGCTCGCCCTCGTAGTCGAAGCGTGAGCTCAGATCGGGCCGCACCAGGTTGGCGTAGGGCCCAAGCACGGAGTCGCTGCCGCGCACGAAGACCTCCGGCCACTTCGTCGGCGGGCGGCCTCCCTCGAGCGCGTGCTCGACGTAGTTGACGCCCAGGCAGAGGATCCTGTTCGGCGTCGCAACGGCCGGGCCGAGCTCGGCTTCGCCGACCGCGCGTCCCTCCTGATCCGCGGCGCGGCGCACGAGCTCGAGCGCCTCGGCGCCGCCGGCGAGCACCGCGGAGAGCGTCGCGAGGCGCGGGTCGCCGGTCGCCGTCGCCACATCGACGTAGCCCGTGGTACCCCGCACCGCGAGTCGCGGACCGTCTGGCGTATTGATAGTCGCGAGCCTCACGCGTGCATTCCTCCCTCGTGCCCCCACGCTTTGGTTGCATTTGTCGTATTGGTTGGTCGGTCAGCCTAGCGCTGCGGCACGTGGGCGTCAACCGATCAGACGCTGCGTCCGGTGAGCAAATTGGTATGATTGGTTGGCATGTCCGCTCAGGCCACCGAAACGCGCTCCGCGGCGTCAGTGGGCGACCTCGCCGAGCTGATCCTTTCGACGCACGGCAACGGCGCCGCCGGCACCCGCCTGCCTACCGAGCGCGAGCTCGTCGCCGAGCTCGGCGTCACCCGCACCGCGGTCCGCCACGCGCTGGCGATCCTCGAGGCGCAGGGGCGCATCTCACGCGAGGTCGGACGAGGCACCTTTGTCCGCGGCGCGCAGCCGCGACCGGCAGCCGGAGCGCGCGTGCCGACGCAGGGCGTCGACGACTTCGGCCCCGCCGAAGTGATGGCCGCGCGGCGGCTGATCGAGCCGCAGGTCCTGCCGCTCGTCGTCGCCTGGGCGACGACGCGTGACTTCGATGAGCTGCGCCGCTGCCTGGAGGGCGGCGCGAGCGCGACCAGCGCCGAGGAGTTCGAGGTCTGGGACTACGCCCTGCATCACGCGATCGTCGCGGCCAGCCGCAATCAGCTGCTCGTGCGGATGTACGCGGTCGTCGAACGCGCTCGCGAGGGCGAGCTCTGGGGCAGCCTCAAGCGCCGCAACGACTCGCGTGAGCGACGCGCCGTCTATCAGTCCGAGCACGAGGCGATCGTCGGCGCGCTCGTGGCCCGCGAGCTCGCGGCGGCACTGGCCGCGATGGAAGCCCACCTCGTGCGCGTCGAGGCCAATCTGCTCGGCGGGGCCGCCCAGTAGAGCCGGCGGTGGGCCAGCCCGAAGGGGTGGCTCCCGATCCGGCGAGTATCGTGCCCTGGCGTCGATGAAGATCATCTACACGCTGACCGACGAGGCTCCCGCCCTCGCGACCCACTCCCTGCTGCCGATCCTCGAAGCCTTCAGCGACCCCGCCGGAGTCGAGATCGAGCTGCGCGACATCTCGCTCTCGGGACGGATCCTCGCGCACTTCGGCGACCGCCTGAGCGACGAGCAGCGCGTCGACGACGCCCTTGCGGAGCTCGGCGAGCTCGCCCGCACGCCGGAGGCGAACATCATCAAGCTGCCCAACATCAGCGCCTCAGTCCCGCAGCTCAAGGCGGCAGTTGCCGAGCTGCAGGCCGACGGATACGCGATCCCCGACTATCCCGATGAACCCTCCAGCGACGAGGAGCGCGAGGTGCGTTCGCGCTATGACGCGGTCATGGGCAGCGCGGTCAACCCCGTCCTTCGCGAAGGCAACTCCGACCGCCGCGCCCCGGCGTCGGTCAAGGCTTACGCGCGCGAGCATCCGCATGCGATGGGCGCCTGGTCGCGCGATTCGCGCTCACACGTCTCGACGATGAGCGAGGGCGACTTCAGCTCGACCGAGCGTTCGGTCACCGCCGACGCCGACATGACCGTGACGATCGAGCATGTCGGCTCGGGTGGCGAGGTCAGCGTCCTCACGGAGGCCTTCGCGGTCAGCGCGGGCGACGTCCTCGACGGCGCGGTGATGCGCGTCGAGGCGCTGCGCGCCTTCCTGGCCGAGCAGGTCACCGCGTCGCGCGAGGAGGGAGTGCTGTTCTCGGTGCATCTGAAGGCGACGATGATGAAGATCTCCGACCCGATCATCTTCGGGCACGCTGTCCGGGCTTACTTCGCCGATCTGTTCGAGCGCTATGGCGACTCGCTCGACGCCGCGGCGGTCAACCCCAACGACGGCCTCGGCGCGCTGCTGATCGCGATCGAGGCGCTGCCCGCCGGCGAGCAGGCCGCGATCCGGGCCGCGATCGATGCCGCCTACGCCGCCGGTCCCGGCCTCGCGATGGTCGACTCAGACCGCGGCATCACGAACCTGCACGTGCCAAGCGACGTGATCGTCGACGCCTCGATGCCGGCCGCGATCCGCTCCTCGGGGCAGATGTGGAACGCGGCCGGCGAGCTGCAGGACACCAACTTCGTGATTCCCGACCACGCCTACGCCGCGCTGTACGCGGAAACGGTCAACGACTGCCGCGAGAACGGCGCGTTCGATCCGGCGACGATGGGCTCGACCTCGAACGTCGGCCTGATGGCCCAGGCCGCCGAGGAGTACGGATCGCACGACACGACGTTCGAGATCGCGGCGGCCGGCACGATCCGCGTCCGCGACACCGGCGGCGCGGCGCTGATCGAGCACGAGGTGGCGCCCGGGGACATCTGGCGGATGTGCCGCACGACCGACGCCGCGATCCAGGACTGGATCCGCCTGGCGGTCGAACGCGCCCGGTCGAGCCACACGCCGGCGATCTTCTGGCTCGACGAGACCCGCCCCCACGACGCGCAGCTGCTCGAAAAGGTCCGCCCGGCGCTCGAGCAGCTCGACACCGATGCTCTCAGCATCGAGATCCTCGACGTCGCCAGAGCCGCGCGGCGCACGCTTCGCCGAGCGCGCGGCGGCCAGAACACGATCAGCGTCACCGGCAACGTCCTGCGCGACTATCTGACCGACCTCTTCCCGATTCTCGAGCTCGGCACCAGCGCGAAGATGCTCTCGATCGTCCGCCTTCTCGCCGGCGGAGCGCTCCTCGAGACGGGCGCGGGCGGATCCGCGCCGCGCCACGTCCGCCAGTTCCTCGGCGAGAACCACCTGCGCTGGGACTCGCTCGGGGAGTTCCTCGCCGTCGTGCCGGCGCTCGAGCTGCTCGCCGAGAAGACCGACAACACGCGCGCGCGGCTGCTCGCTGGGACGCTCGATCGCGCGACGCGTCGCGTCCTCGAGGAGAACCGTTCGCCGTCACGGCGAACCGGAGAGCTCGACACCCGCGGCAGCCACTACTTCCTTGCGCTTTACTGGGCGAGCGAGCTCGCGGCGCAGCAGTACGACAGTGAGCTCGCGGCACGCTTCGCGCCGCTTGCCGAGCGCCTCGCCGCCGCGCAGGACACGATCGTCGCAGAGCTCACGGAGATCCAGGGAGCGCCCGTCGCGATCGGCGGGTACTACCGTCCGGACCCGCCGCGCGTCGACTCCGCGATGCGTCCGAGCGCGACCTTCAACGCTGCGCTCGCGGCGCTCTGAGACCGCAATTGCGGCCCGCGGCGGCGCAGATTGTTTGAGCCGCCGACTGTGAGGGTAAGAGGGAGTCAAACCCTTGGTCGACCGGGCGATGGATTGCAGGAAGCGACATTGAACTGCGCCAGGCGCCTCTCGGCGGCGGGTCATCTCGACGCTCGTGGCCATCGGCGATCAGCGGGCCTCGTTCGTGACTACACCAAATTCGCTCAGCCGCCTACGATGCAGCGCGATGAACGGATCGGTGCGCCGGGCGCGCACGCCCCGCGGCCAGCGACGCGACAGCCGGACCGAGGCGCCGATGAACGCGGCCAGTGACTGGTCGCCGCCCGCGGGCACGCGCGGCGCGCCGCGATTCCAGAGCAGCTATCCCGCGGTGCCCGAATCGGTCGCGGCCGTGCGTAGCGCACTGCAGCGGTTCGCGAAGCGCATCGGCCTGCCGCGTGAGACCGCCGAGGCCGTCGCGCTCGCGGCTTCGGAGGCGGCGACGAACGTCGTCGTCCATGCCTACCGCGAGACCGATGCGCCGGGCAACATCGAGATCGCCGCGGCCCTCGCCGCCGAGGAGCTCTGGGTGATTGTCACCGACTCGGGAGCCGGGCTGCGCCCGCGGCCAGACAGTCCGGGTCTCGGCCTCGGGCTGGCGATCATCGCCCAGATCGCCGACGGCGTCGACCTCGTCAAGCCATCCGCTGGCGGGCTCGAGTTGCGGATGCGCTTTGCGCTCGACTCGCGCGGTGTCGCGAGCTAGCACGGCTCTGCGGCCGGACGGGCTAACGACGGCGCAGCGCGGAGCGCAGGCGCAGGCGGCTTCCGCTCGCCTCACGGCGCTCCGACGGCGCCGCACCGCCCGCGCTGCGGCCGCCGATGCGGATCGAGGCTCGCACGCGTCCGCCCTCGGCCTGCCATCCCTCGCAGACCGCGTCCAGGACACGGAACCCGAGCCCCGACTTGTGGCGCGTGCGGCCGGAGAAGCCGCCGCTGTCGGCGACCTCGATCTCCAGCCGGTCGCCGTCGTGACAGATCGTGACCTCGATGCGGTCGTCGGGCCCCAGCCGCGCATGGAGCACCGAGTTGGCGACTAGTTCCGAGACGACCAGCTCGGCGTTTGACTCGACCTCGCGCGGCAGCTCGGTGAAGGCCCGAACGCGCAGTCGCGCCTCGCGCACCGCACGCTTGTCGGGCAGGAGCGTGAACTGATCACAGTGCGATGGCATCGAGGGCCTCTTTCGGCCGCGCCCACGCGGCCTGCTCGGGTGACCTGTGTGTGTTGTTGGCCACCTCATAGGCATACCCGCTCGCTGACCACTCAATCCCACGAGCGTTCCGGCGGGTGCATGCGCCCGCCCGTGGGCCAGCGCACGCGCCGCCCCGTCACACACGTACAGTGGCCTTCACAGCGGCTGCAACGCCCGGGGATGCGGCCATGCAACGGCCGTCAACGCTAAAGGTGGAATTCCCGTAGCCCGATCAGGTTATGCTGGCTTCACAAACCGGAGGTGACGCGATTCCCGAGTCGTTTTCAGTAGCAGCGAGCGAGACCGAGGGCGAGCAGTTGATCGCCGCCAACGGCGAACTCGACATCGCCACCGTGCCGGTTCTCGAGGAGGCGTTCGAGCGTGCGCTCGAAGCCGCGCCGGCGCGGATCGTGGTCGACCTGGCCGGCGTCACGTTCATCGACTCGACCGGCCTTCGGATGCTGATCCGGATCGCCGAGAGGTCGGCCGACGGGCAGCTCGAGATCCGCTCGACGCCCGTCGTCGACCGCCTGCTGCAGGTCACGGGCCTGCTCGATCAACTCCCGCTCGTGCGCAGTGGCGGCGGCACGAGCGAGCCCGCGGCGAACTCCTAGCCCGGCAGCGACTCCTGCGCGTGGCCCGCGACGTACTCGGGGGCGTTCCGAATCTCGTCCGTCGTGCGGTGGACCTGGACGACGCGGTCCTCGTGGTCGAGGCGCTCGATGACGTCAATCGGCAGGACGACCTTCTTGCCGAAGATCCAGCGGCCGGTGTCGACGACCAGGACCTCCGTCGAGGTCGCGTTGTTGGCCTTCGAGACATGCCCGAGCTCGCCGTCGCTCGCTGAGATCAGATAGCCGGTGATGTCGCCGGTGTCACGGACCGCCTCGTGGCGGCTCAGATGCGTTGCGGTCGTCATTTTCGGGAACCTCCTTTGCCCGCTTGATCAGGACTCCGTCGCGTACTCGCGCAGGAACCCCTCGAACAGACGCCGGTGGCGCTGCTCGTCGTGAAGGATCGCGATGACCATGTCGTTGGTCACCGGATCGGTCTGGTCGGTCGCCTCGACGATCGCCTCGTAGTGCTCGATCGCGCCGGTCTCGGCCTCGATCACACCCTCGATCACGGCGATGATGTCGCGCTGGTCGTCAGGCGGCTGCATGAACGGCTGATCGATCTTGAAGTCGGCGGAACCGGGGACCACCCCGTAGAGCTCCTTGATCCGCTCGCCGAACTGGCGGGCGTGGCCGAGTTCCTCTTGGACGTCCTCGGCAAGGGAGCGGATGACCTCCTGGGCGCGCACGCCGTCGGGGTTGATCGACGCGGCGAGGTAGTTGACCACGGTTTCGACCTCCATCCAGTAGGCCTTGGTCAACATCTCGATGATCTGCTCGCGCTCGTCGCTTGCATCCGCCGCGAGGATGCCGGCGGCGGGCGGGGTCGTTGTCGCCTTCATAAACTGGTCTCCGTCGTCGTCTTGGCTCTGTAGCTCACTAGCGTGGGACTACCCCGGAGCCGGGCACGCAAACGGATCGCAGCGCGGCGCCCAACCGGGCGCCCGTGGTCACTTCTGGGGTGGGCGCGAGCGCCGGCGCACGACGAGCGTCACGAGGATCGCCAGCGCCGAGCCGAGGACGGCGGCGGCCGCTCCGCCGCGGCGCGGGTTCTCGCGCAGAGCGACGACGCCGGCTTGCGCGCGGCCCAGCGGTGTCTTGTTCTTGCGCTTGTGGGGCACTGCCTTGCCCGCCGCGTCGCGCACCTTCTCTCCGGCGTCGTGGGCGAGATCCGACGCCTCCTGGGCGCCGCGCAGCGCGGCGTCGCGCAGCTTCTCGCTGGCTTCGCGGGCGGCGTCGGTCACCGCTGAGGCGAACCCTTCGGCCTGCCGCTCGGCGCTCTCGGCGCCGCTTTCCTCTTCTCGCTCGGAGCCCATCTGCGCTTGCCTCCTCGATCGTCGCTCGATGTCGTGCGCTACCCGCGGCGTTTCTGCCTCAACCGGCGTCGCCGCCCAGAAAGGGGGGCTGCCCAGCTTCGGTCTCCTCGTCGCGCTCCGGCCATTGTGCGCTACGCGCCCGCTCCCCGGGAGCCGGGTGTGGCGCGACCGCGTAGTCTGGATCATCGGCGCCCCCCGCGGTCTTCTGGTTGGGGTGAAAGACGACGTCGATGCTCTCGGTGTCATCGCGCTCCTCGGTCTTGGCGAGCGCCGCGCGAGCGCGGCGGTCAGCGGGCAGCGGCGGATCGGAGAGCAGGCTGCGCGGCCACAGGCGGCGCTTGAGGACGACGTTGATCTCCGCCGAGTAGACGACGACGCGCGCCCCCAGATAGAGCCACACGAGGAGCCCGATCACCGTCGCGAACGCGCCGTAGGTCTTGGTGTCGCCCTTGAGGACGTGCTTGACGTAGATCCCGCCGACCGCCTGGAGGACCTCCCAGGCGACCGCGGCGATCGCGATGCCGGCGCGCAGCTCGCTGGTTGCGACGGAATCGTCGGTCATGAAGCGGAACACGGCGTAGAACAGCACGAGGTTGACGAGCAGCGCGACGACCAGGCCGGCGATCGTCAGCGCGATGCCGCCGATGCCGCCCGCGACGAGCCCGGCCACGGCGGTCGAGATGAGCTGCAGAAGGCCGAAGAAGATGAGCAGCTTGAGGCTTCGCCAGCGCGCGCTGAGGAAGTTGGGACGCTCCTTGCGCGGCACGGCATAGACGGTGTTGAAGGCGTTCTGCGTCGCCATCGTCACGCCGAGTCCCGAGAGGAGAGCCCCGACGAGGCCGACCACGAGCGCGACCGGCTTGCCGGTCAGGCTATGTGGCTGGAAACCGACGAGCGGAATCTGCGCGAGCACCGAGTGCTGCACGGACGCCTGCGCCGAGGGGTCGCCCGCGAGCACGTAGCCGAGGATCGTCGTGAAGACGAGCAGCAGCGGGAAGAGCGAGAAGAAGCCGTAGTAGGCGATCAGCGCCGCCTGGTTTCCGGCTCCGTCATCTGAGAACTTCTTGAGCACGGCGAAGAGGACCGCGAGCGGCGGGGTGCGCTGCTGGAAGCGATCGAAGGCGGCGATCGCGCCGCGCAGGCGGCTCATCGCCGCGCCGCGCGCACGACGGCAGACTGGTCGGGATCGGTCGGCGTGCGGCGCATCTGCTCGCCGCCCGGTATACCCGAGCGCTCGGGCGGACAAGCACCGCCAGCCAGGTTTGGCGCACGCGCGCGCCGGGAAGTAGCGCTCCCGACTGGAGTCCGGGCCAACTGAGACGGGCTGCAGGGGAAGGAAAGAGCCTTTCGGCGAGGCCGGTGTGCAGCCCGGCCTCGCCCGCTCTTCGCCACAGCGCGCCGCACTGATTGACGCGGCAGGCAAAGGGGCAGTTAGGCACGCACCGATGAGCCAGCCGCCCGATCCCTCAAACATCGTCATCGTCGGCGGCGGCCCCGCCGCCCTCGCCACGGCTCGCTCATATCGCGCCGCCGGTGGCAAGGCGGAGGTCACGCTCGTCTGCGAGGAGCCGCGACCGCCCTACGAGCGTCCGCCGCTCAGCAAGGAGCTCCTGCGCGGAGAGACCGACGCCCAGGCGATCCTGATCGAGAAGCAGGGCTGGTTCGAGGAGCACGGCGTGCGCCTGCGACTGGGCGTGGCCGCCGAGTCGATCGACCTGCAGGCCGGCACGGTCGCGACCTCCGACGGCGCGCAGCTGCGCGCCGCAGCGATCGTCATCGCGACCGGCTCGGAGCCGCTGCGACCGCAGTTGCCGGGCGCCGAGGACGCCGCGGTGCTCACATTCCGCCGCCTTCCCGACAGCCGTCGCCTCGCGCTTCGCACGCGGCCCGGTCGCCCCGTCGTGGTGATCGGCTCGGGCTTCATCGGCTGCGAGATCGCGGGATCGCTTGCGCTTCGCGGGGTCGCCGTCACCCTTGTGACCGTTGAGGAACGCCCCCAGCAGGAGCGGCTCGGCCGCGACGTCGGCGAGCGGATCGCGAGCTGGCTTGGCGAGCTCGGCGTCGAGCTGCGCTGCGGCGTGGAGGTGGCCGCGATCCACGGCGGATGCGAGGTCGAGCTGTCCACTGGCGAGGGCATCGTCGGCGACTGCGTCGTGCTCGGCGCGGGTGTCCGCCCGCGGGGTGAGCTCGCAGCAGACGCCGGCGCGCAGATGCACGACGGTGCCGTGGTCGTCGATGAGTCGATGCGCGCCGAGACATCGACGGCAGCCGACGGCGCCGCCCTGCTGGCCGTCGGAGACGTGGCGTTCGCCCGCAACGCCGCGGCCGCGCGCCACCTGCGAGTCGAGCATTGGGGCGACGCGCTCGGCCACGGCGAGGTCGCCGGGCGGACTCTGGCCGGTGAGGATGGACGCTGGGATGCCGTGCCCGGGTTCTGGACGACGATCGGCCGGCACACGGTCAAGTACGGCGCGTGGGGCGACGGTCACGACGAGTGCCACCTGACCGACCACGCCGGCGGGGCGTTCACGGTCTACTACGTCAAGGCCGGCGTGCTCGCCGGCGTTCTCACACACGAGCGTGATGGCGACTACGAGCGCGGCATCGCTGCGATCGCCGCCGGCGAGACGCCCCCCTCGTGAGGGGGACGCCGCAGCCCCCTCACCGCGCGCTGCGCGCCGTCGTCGTCGTGCCGGCGCGTGACGAGGAGGAGCGCATCGGCGGGTGCCTTCGGGCGCTCGCGAAGCAGGCCGCGATAGCCCCGGAGGCCTACGAGGTCCTCGTCGTGCTGGACGGCTGCAGCGACGGCACCGCCGAGGCGGTGCTGGCGATCGCGTCCGCCAACCCGCGTCTCGTCGTCAACACGGTCGCGCTCGAGCCCGCCCGTGGCGTCGGACGGGCGCGGCGCACCGGCATGGATCTCGCCTGCGAGCGGCTCCTCGCCGTCGGCCGCCCCGACGGGCTTATCGCGAGCACGGATGCGGACACTCGCGTCGCCGCGGACTGGCTCGCCGTCCAGCTCGAGCTCGCCGCCGGCGGAGCTCAGGCGATCGGCGGGTGGGTCGCGCTCGCCCCGGAAGAGGCGGCGCTGCTTCCGGCGGGAGTTCTCGCGGAGCGCGAGGCGCGGGCGACCGAGCGCCTCGCGGCCGTCAACGCCGCGAGCGACGGGCCGCCGGCCGAGCACCACCACTTCAGCGGGGCCTCGCTCGCGCTGACGGTGCGCGCCTACCGCCGCTGCGCCGCGGTAGGCGTGGCGGCAGCACTTGAGGACGAGGCGCTTGAGCGCGCGCTCCGCGGCCAGGGCGTCGAAATCGTGCGAACTCGCGCGGTGCACGTCGAGACATCAGCCCGCGCTCGCGGGCGAGCCCCACGCGGCCTCGCGCACGACCTCGGGCTCGCATCGTGGCGCCGCAGGCGCTCCTACAGCGCCGGCGATTTCCCGCTCGAGCGCCTGCTCGACGCCAAGGACGCAAGCGTGGCGCTGATCTTGCCGGCCCGCGAGGTCGCCGCGACGATCGGCGCGATCGCGGCGGAAGCCGCTCGGCTGCGTGACGTGGGCCTGCTCGACGAGGTGCTCGTCGTCGACTCAGACTCCCGCGACGGCACGGCCGAGATCGCAGCGGCAGCGGGCGTGACCGTGGTGCAGGAGGACGACATCGCGCCCGAGCATGGGCCCGCGCGCGGCAAGGGCGACGCGATGTGGCGGGGGCTTCGGACCGTGTCGAGTGAGATCGTCGCCTTCGCGGACACCGACAGCACGGACTTCGACGAGCACTTCGTGACCGGCCTCGTCGGGCCGCTGTTGTGCGAGGCCGGCGTGTGGCTTGTGAAGGGCTCTTTCGAACGCCCGTTTCGAAACGGGGCGACGGTGCTCAAGGGCGGGGGCGGCCGCGTCACCGAACTGCTCGCGCGGCCCCTGCTGAACCTGCAGGCGCCCGCACTGGCGGCATTCGACCAGCCGCTGGCGGGCGAGGTCGCGGCGCGGCGAACGCTGCTCGATCAGCTGCGCTTCCCGGTCGGATACGGCGTCGAGATCGCGATGCTGATCGATGCCTGGCGCGCGGTCGGACTGGACGGGCTCGCGCAGGTTGACCTCGGCACGAGGCAGAACCGCCACCAACCGCTGCGAGAGCTGTCGGCGATGGCCTACGAGGTGCTCGTCGCCGCGCAGTCGCGGCTGCTCGGCGAGGCGTTCGCCGAGGCCCACGCAAGCCCCTCCCTGCTGCGTCCTCCGCTGGGGCGTGGCGGCCCGATGGAGTCGCGGCGCGTGGAGATCGACGAGCGGCCCCCGATCGGGTGCAGGTGCCCCGGCGAGCCGCCGTCGCTGGCCCACCGGCCTGCCGTGGGCGTGGGACTTCAGGGCGGCGCGGGCGAGCCGTGGTTGGCGGTTGCCAGCGGCGGGTAGCGACCGGTGATGACGCCGGCGGATCCGGTCGAGGAGGTGCGCCCCGATGCCGAGGACGGCCGGCGTTCGCCTGCCATCCTGCGCGCCGCGGCGCGGCACACGATCACCCATCCAGCCGACCGCACCGAGGGCGATCAGCGGGGGCAGTACGAGCGGCTCGCGGAGTACGGCTCCTTCCTCGCCAGCTCGCCGCTTTTCTTTGCGATCGGGGTGGCGGCCGTACTCGTCTGGGCGATCGGCCTGGCGACGGGGGCGAGCGATCGCTTTGAGACCGACGCCGCGGTAGCGATCTCCTCGCTGACGCTCGTCTTGGTGGCGCTGCTCAAGAACTCCGAGTTGCGCGCCGAGCGCGCGATCCAGCGCAAGCTCGACGCGATCGCAAGCTCGCTGCTCGAGGATAAGCGCGGCAGGGCGCGCGACGCGGAGGGCGATCTCGAACGGGCGATCGGCGTGCACGAGCAGATCTGAAGGCCCGATGGCCGGCTTCGAAGCGATCGCGCGACGGCTTGAGTACCCGATGTTCGTCGTGACGGCGGCCGCCGACGGTGAGATCGCCGGCTGCCTCGTCGGCTTCACCACCCAGTCAGGGCTCACCCCGGCGCGCTTCATCGCCTGCATCTCGCACCTCAACCACACCAACCGCGTCGCCCGCCGCGCGAGCGTGCTGGCGGTACACCTCTTGAGCAGCGACGACGGCGATCTGGCCGAGCTGTTCGGCGGACAGACCGGCGATCGCATCGGCAAGTTCGAGCGCTGCCAGTGGCAGCCCGGACCCGGCGGGGCGCCGATCCTCGCGCGTTGCAGCGACTGGTTCGCCGGTCGCGTCATCGAGCGCTTCGAGGCCGGGGATCACGACGCGTTCGTGCTCGAGCCCGTTGCCGGTGACGCGGGGGACGGGAGCGTGCGGGCGCTGACTTCGCTCGACGCGGCATCGATCCAGCCGGGCCACCCCGCCTGAGAGCCGCGCCCTCAGACCTCCCAGCGGATCGCGACGATCGCCGTGTCGTCGTGGTGCCCGTCAGCGGTCAGGTCGCGCGCGAGACCGCCGACGAGCGTATCGAGCGACCGATCGCCGTCGGCCGCGGCCGCGCGGCGCAGCCGCTCGAGGCCTGTGTCGAGGACCTCTCCGCGGCGCTCGACGAGCCCGTCGGTGAAGGCGATGAGCGTCGCGCCCGCGCCGACGGCCGTCGTGGCGGCCGTGTATGGATCGCGTCGCTGAACGCCGACCGGCACCCCGGCTTCAACCTCGAGGAAGCGCGAGCCGCCGGCGTCGATCAAGAGCGGACCCGGATGGCCGGCGCTGGCGAGGGTGATCTGGTGTGCGGCGACCTCGATGCGACAACACAGGACGGTCGCGAAGTAGGCGTGATCCTGATTGCCGGCGAGATCCGACAGCCGCGCGAGGAGCCGCTGGGGATCGGAGTCCTGCGCCGCGTAGGCGAGGGCCGCGTAGCGCAGTGAGGCCATCGTCGTCGCCGCGCGCAGCCCGTGTCCGGACACGTCACCCACGATCAGCAGCACGGCTCCGCCGTCGACCTCGACGACGTCGTACCAGTCGCCGCCGACGTCGATACCGGAGGTCGCCGGCACGTAGCGGGCGCTCGCCTGAAGCCCCGGTGGCGAGGCCAGCGTCTCCGGCAACAGCGCGTGCTGCAGGGACTGGGCGATCGTGCGCTGCTCGGCGTACATCTGGCGGTTCTGCTCGGCCACGCGATCGAGAACGGCCGCCAGCTGCTCGGCGTGAAGGCGGCGGCGGGTCAGCCTGTCGGCCGTCAACGCCGCGGCCAGCGACAGCAGCAGCCCGACCACTGCGATCACCCATGGGAGCGACTCGAAGAACGTGCCGCCGAGCGACTGCGCAGGCGTGACGACGAGCGTCAGCGCCGTGTCGCCGAACGGGATCGACTCGCTCGCGTGGCGGCTCCTGATCGGGAATCGGTGGATGTTCGTGACGAGCAGGTCGGGCAGCGCGCTGCTGCGCCCGAGGTAGATCGCGTAGTTGAGATCGTTGAAGCCGGTGTTGCCCTCGAGTCTCGAGCGGCGGCTGGCCGGAAGCGGCGTCTCCGCGTAAACAGCGAAACCGTGCGTGGCCCCCGGCTGGGAGTAGACATAGCCGATGGCCGGATGCGCGGCCGCCAGCAGGTTGACGATCGTCAGGGGATCCTGGCGGATCGAGCGGGCGATGCCCGCGCGCGCCGAAGCGGGCAGCGAGAGGACCTGTGGTTGGGCGCCGATGACGACGCTTGGCCGAAGCGGCCCGGGCCGGCCGAGCGGCCACAGCGACACCGAGGTGAAGCGGCCGCGTGGGACCATCTCCGGCGCGATGAACGCACGCAGCTTCGCCGCGTTCCCGTTCGTCGCGTCGGCCACCGCGGCGGCGGCGGCGACGGGAGTCTCGGTCGCCGGAACCGCACCCTCCAGCACGAGCCCCAGCTCGCGGACACGCAGATGCAGCAGGCGATTCTCGTTGTTGTTGTAGAGGACGAGTGCGATGACCGCGAGCGCCGCGGTCACCACGATGCCGATCGCAAACGTCATCGCCGTGACGCGCGACGGGTGCCACCAAGCCGCGTTGCGTGGCGGCGCGACGGCACCCGGGCGCGACTCGACGTCGTCGTCGACGACCTCACCGACCGGCGGATCGGTCGCTGGCGCGCTCATCTAGCTGGAGACGGTCGGCGTGCTCATCTCGGGCAACGCCAGCTTAGCCGCGAGGTCGGCGTTGATACTTACGGGACGCGGCGCCTAAAGCGCCTCGCCGCGGTCCTCCTCGATGAAGCCGCCGGCGCCGTCACGCGTGACGCGCCGCTGACGGCGGTAAGCCCCGCCGCCGCTGCCAAATCCGCCCCAAGAACTCCAGAACATCACGGACAGGACGAGTCCGACAGCGCCCACGATCATCAGGATCACGCCGATCGTGTGGATGTTGAAACCGGTCGTCGTCACCGTCACCGCGAAGCGAAGAATCGCGCCGACGGCTATCAGGACAATGCTGGTTCCTAGGCCCATGGTGTATCTACTCCTCTCCGGAGCGCAGCTCCTGCTGGCTCGCGTCTAGGCCCAGTTCTTCCCCGCCGCCAGCGCCGCCAAACTAGCGTCGCTCGAGCAGCAAGATGCCGGGAAGCGGTCCCGCGAACGCCTCGGCGATGTCCACCCGGCCGATCAGTTCGCGCTCTGCGGAGCCAAGCACGTCGCTCCAGATGCCACTCGCCGAAGCCGGAAGACTGACCGCGACGGGGTCTGTCGGGCGCCGCAGCGCCACCGCCGCGAGCACCTCTGCGTCCCCGCGCAGGAAGGCGCATGCGTGCGGGCCTGCGTCCAACGGCGTGTAGGTACCCGCCAGCGCGCTCGGCCGGCGCGCGCGCAGCGCGAGCGCGCGGTGGATCAGGAAGATCTTGCGGTCCTCGGGTGCCGGCGCGGCGACGGTGCGAATCCGCGCGAGAGCCGCGCGCCGCTTCGCCCAGTCGACCGGCCGGCGGTTGTCGGGGTCGACCAGCGACAGGCGCCAGAGCTCATCGCCCTGATAGATGTCCGGGACGCCGGGCGAGCAGAGCTTGAGCAGAAGCTGCCCCAGCGCGCTGTGCTCGCCGAGCGGCAGAAGCTCTGCGAGGAAGGCCTCAAAGCGAGCGGCGAAGGCGGCGTCGGCGAGCAGCGCATCGGCGAGATCGCTGACCGCCTTCTCGTAGTGCTCGTCGGGATCGACCCAGCGTGTGCGCTGCTTGGCCTCGCGGAGCGCCTTGACGAGATAGGCGTCAAGGCGCGCGGACTCGATCGGCCAGACCCCGACGAGGGTCTGAAGGATCAGATAGCGATCTGCCTGCGCGACGGCGCCGCCGCCGCCGGATCGCGCGATCGCGTCGAGGTCGGCGACGGCCTCCCGCCAGCGCGGGGCGAGCGCCGCGAGCGCGCCGATCCGGGCGCGCGCATCGCCGGAGCGCTTGGTGTCGTGGGTCTGGGTTTCCAGGAGACCCTGCGGAAAGCGCCGCGCGCGCTCGGCGTTGGCGGCGTGAAACTCCTCCACGGACGTCGAGAAGCGCCCCGGGTCACCGCCGACCTCGTTCAGCGCCAGCAGGCGCCGGTCGCGGTAGAAGGCGGTGTCCTCGACCCCCTTGGCCATCACCGCCGGCGAGGTCTGCTGGAAGCGGACAGCAAACTCCTCCTCGGCCGGCGCCCGCCCGTCGCGCGCCAACAGGACGTCCGCCAGCGGCGTGCCGGCGGCGCTCGAAGCCTCGACGGCAGCCTCATCGGCCTCCTCGACCCGGCCGCTTCGAGGCTCCACGTAGGTCCGATAGATCGGCATCGACGCGAGCGCGGTCGCGATCTCGCCAGCATCGAAACGTGGCTGGAGCCGCGCGAGCCGGGTGACCTCGCGCTCGAACGTCGTCGTCGCCTGCTCGAGCTTGGCCTCGTGCGCGATTGCGGCGAACGCGCGGCGCTCCCCCGAGATCTCCTCCCAGAGCGCCGTCAGCTCGCCCTCCCCCGCCGGATCGATGAACAGCGCCGCGACGTCGTCCAGGAACTCGTAGCCGACCGTGCCGCAGACCGGCCATTCGCGCAGCTGCTCGCCGGGCGGCGTCGAGCTGAGGATCTTCTCGACCCAGACGCGCTCCACGCCGCGTTCGCGCAGACGCTGCAGGTAGCTCGCCGGGTCCGCGAGGCCATCGGGATGGTCGACGCGAACGCCGTCGAGGATGCCGTCGCCGACGAGCTGGAGGATCTTGGCGTGCGTCGCTTCGAAGACGTCGGGGTTCTCCTGGCGGACCGCGACCAGGTCGTCGACGTCGAAGAAGCGCCGGGCGAAGCCGGTCACGGGATCAATGTCGAAGAACTTCGCGCGCAGCTGCGGATCGCGCCAGAAGCGGTTGTGATCGGAGCGGCCCATGTGGTTGGGCACGATGTCGAGGATCAGGCCGAGGCCGCGGGAGGCCAGCTCGCGCAGGCCGCCCTCGCCGCCGAGCTCCTCGGACACGCTCCCCGGGTCGACGACGTCATAGCCGTGCGTCGATCCGGGCGCCGCCTGCAGCGACGGGCTCAGGTAGAGGTGGCTGACGCCGAGCTCGCGCAGGTAGGGCACGAGATCGCCGACGGCGGCGAAGTCCATGCCGCCGCCGAGCTGGAGGCGATAGGTGGCGCGCAGCTGCACTCAGACGGCCTGGGCGCCGCCGGAGCGCCGTGGCGGCGCCGCCCGCCGCAGCACCACCATCGAGCGCGACGACACCGAAAGGGTCGCGTGGGCCGCGAACCGCTCCGCGCCCGCCGCGACGGCGGGATCGGCCGTGCAGAGCTCGATCATCCACTCGCGCCCGAAGCTCTGGTTGGGCAGGCGCATCTCCACATCCTCGAAATGGGCGTTGAAGAGCACGATGAAGGAGTCGTCTCTGACAGGACGCCCGTCGTGGGTCTCCTCGGCCAGTTCGTCGCCGCTGAGGAAGACGCCGAGCGTGCGCGAGTCCGCGGACGACCAGTCGCGTCGCGTCATCCGCCGCCCGTCCGCGCGAAACCACCAGACATCCGGCAGACCCGATCCCTCGGTCTGGCGGCCCGCCAGGAACCGGGTGCGGCGGAAGACGGGGTGCTCGCGCCGCAGAGCGATCAGACGCCCCGCGAACTCGCGCAGCGATCGCTGCCATTCCTCGTGGCTCCAGCCGAGCCAGGAGATCCCGTTGTCCTGACACCAGGCGTTGTTGTTGCCCTCCTGGGTGCGGCCGAACTCATCGCCGCCGAGCAGCATCGGGACGCCCTGCGAGAGGAGCAGCGTCGCCAGGAAGTTGCGCTGCTGGCGCTCGCGCAGCTCGTTTACCTGCGGGTCCTCCGTCGGTCCTTCGGCGCCGCAGTTCCAGGAGCGATTGTCGTCGGTCCCGTCGCGGCCATCCTCGCCGTTGGCCTCGTTGTGCTTGTCGTTGTAGGAGACGAGGTCGCGCAGCGTGAAGCCGTCGTGGGCGGTGACGAAGTTGATCGAGGCGAAGGGGCGCCGGCCGTCTGACTGGTAGAGATCGCTTGAGCCGGTGAAGCGCGAGGCGAGGTTTGCGACCGTCGCGTCGCCGCGCCAGAAATCGCGGATGGTGTCGCGATAGATGCCATTCCACTCCGACCACAGCACCGGGAAGTTGCCGACCTGGTAACCGCCCGGGCCGACGTCCCAGGGCTCGGCGATCAGCTTGACCTGCGAGACGACGGGGTCCTGGAAGATCACGTCGAAGAAGGCGGACAGGCGGTCCACGTCATAGAACTCGCGCGCCAGCGCCGCGGCGAGGTCGAAGCGGAAGCCGTCGACGTGACATTCGGTGACCCAGTAGCGCAGCGAATCCATGATCAGCCGCAGGACGCTCGGCTGGACCGGGTTCAGCGAGTTGCCGGTCCCGGTGAAATCCATGTAGAAGCGCGGGTCGTCCGGCATCAGGCGGTAGTAGGAGGGGTTGTCGACGCCTCGGAAGGACAGCATCGGGCCGAGATGGTTGCCCTCCGCGGTGTGGTTGTAGACGACATCGAGGATCACCTCGATGCCGGCGCGGTGGAGCGCCTTGACCATGCCCTTGAACTCGCGCACCTGCTCGCCGGCCGCGCCGGTCGCCGCGTAGGAGGCATTCGGTGCGAGGTAGCCGATCGAGCTGTAGCCCCAGTAGTTGGTGAGACCGCGGTCGGTGAGGAAGCTCTCGTCGATGATGTGGTGAATCGGGAGCAGCTCGACGGCTGTCACGCCGAGCTCGCACAGGTAGGCAACGGCGGGCTCGGACGCCAGCGCGGCGTAGGTTCCGCGCAGGTCCTCGCGGACCGCATCGAGACATTGCGTGAAGCCCTTGACGTGGGTCTCATAGATGATCGTCTCATCCCAGCGTCGCCGCGGGAGACGGTCGTCCTCCCAGTCGAAGCTCTCATCGACGACCACGCAGCGCGGCATCGCCGCCGCCGAGTCCTCATCGTCGGGCTCGAGGTCGGCGTCGGGGTCGCCGGTCGGCACGTAGGGGAGCACGTTCGCGGCATCCCAGCGGACATCGCCCACGATCGCCTTGGCATAGGGGTCGAGCAACAGCTTCGCCGGGTTGAACCGAAGCCCCCGCCCTGGATCGTACGGGCCATGAACGCGATAGCCGTAGCGCTGGCGCGGGCCGACGCCCGGCAGATAGGCGTGCCAGTTGTGCGCCGTCTGGTGCTCCATCGCGATCCGCGTCTCCTCGTCCTGCTCGTCGAACAGGCACAGCTCGACGAGCTCGGCGTGCTCGGTGTACAGCGAGAAGTTCGTGCCGGTGCCGTCCCACGTCGCGCCGAGCGGGAACGGCCGGCCCGCCCAGGCCTCGGTCAT
The DNA here is from genome assembly GCA_036267075.1 of Solirubrobacteraceae bacterium. GTDB lineage: Bacteria > Actinomycetota > Thermoleophilia > Solirubrobacterales > Solirubrobacteraceae > Palsa-513. Next base: position 19,769 of record DATAWT010000023.1, on the reverse strand, counting down.
GCGATCAGCGCGCCCGACATCGGCGTCATGCGCAGCGTGCAGCTGTCCGGCTCGAGTCGTGTATCTCGGTCAGTGGCAAGCACGAGTCGTCGGCCGGCCTCGATCTCGACCAAGAGCGGCGCGGCGGAGAAGTTGCACACTATCTCGCCGCCCTCGCGGCGAGCGCGCAGCCACCGCGCGGACTCATCGAAGCTGACCTCGGCCTCGCCGCTGAGGCCGCGCCGGGCCGCAAGCAGCTCGCGATAGAGCTCCGCCACGACCGGGCTGCCCGCGCGGCGCAGCTTGGAGCGCTCGAACGTCGCCGGCGACTGGGGATCGGGCACCTGCCCCTCGAAGCCCTCGAACTCGGCGAACTCCTCGCGCCGGCCCTCGCGGGTCGCCTCGGCGATGTCGGGATCGATGTGGTCTGTGAAGAACTGGAAGGGGGCCCGCTCGCCGTACTCCTCCCCCATGAACAGCAGCGGCACGAACGGAGAGAGCAGCGTGCAGAAGGCGGCCAGCGGCTGAACCGCCGCCGCGAGCCGGTCGCCGCGCGCGCGGTTGCCGACCTGGTCGTGGTTCTGGTCGAAGACGACGAACTGCTCGGGCCGGCGGTCCTCGGCGGGCGCGCCGAAGCTGCGCCGGCGCGAGCCCGACCACTGCCCGTCGTAGACGAACGGGCGGTGGTAGGCCTTGGCGAGATCGGCGACGCGGCCGTAGTCCTCGTAGTAGCCGTCGTGGTCGTGGGTCAGCAGCGCGTGGAGTGAGTGGTGGAAGTCGTCGGCCCACTGCGCGTCGCAGCCCCAGCCGCCGACCTCGCGCGGGCGGATCACGCGGGCGTCGTTGAACCCGCTCTCGGCGATCACGATCGCGCCGGGGCGCGCCGTGTGAACCCGCTCGGCGATCTCGGCGACGATGTGCGTGGGGCTCGAGTCGTGGAAAGCGTGGATCGCGTCAAGCCGCAGCCCGTCGATGTGGAAGTCGCGAACCCAGCCGGTCGCGCTCTGGGCGACCCATTCGCGCACCGCGTCGCACTCGGCGTCGTCGTAGTTGACCGCCTTGCCCCAGAACGTCTGGTACTTCTCGGTCAGGTAGGGGCCGAACGCCTCGAGCGCGGCGGAGCCGCTGGCCCCGACGTGGTTGTAGACGACGTCGAGGATCACCGCCACGCCGGCGCCGTGGGCCGCGTCGACGAATGCCGCGAGGCCCTCAGGCCCACCGTAGGCGCGATGGGCAGCCGAGATGTAGACGCCGTCATAGCCCCAGCCGCGAACGCCGGGGAAGTCGGCGACCGGCATCAGCTCGACGGCACGGATGCCGAGCTCGGCGAGCTCTCCGAGGTGCTCGGCGGCGGCGGCGAACGTGCCCTGCGGCGTGAAGGCGCCGACGTGGAGCTCATAGATCACCTGCTCGGCGAGCGGCGGGATGACCCAGCCGTCGTCGCTCCAGCCAAACGCCGTCGGGTCGAGCACGCGCGAGAGCCCGCGCAGGCCGTCCGGCTGGTGGCGCGAGCAGGGGTCCGCAAGCGGCGCGGCGCCGTCGGCGAGCGCGAAGCCGTAGTCCTCACCGGGGCCGATCGGCGCCTCCGCGCAGAACACCCCGTAACCCTCGTCGGCCAGCTCGAAGCGCTCGCCGCCCTGATCGACGACCCAGACCCGCCCGTCCTGCGCAAGCGGCGCCCAGACGCGAAACAGCGTTTGCGCGGGGGCGCGCGCCTCGCCGCTCGAGCGCGGCGACGCGCCGAGCGCTGCGCGAAACGGCAGCGTCATGGGAGTTTGGCCGGGGGCTCTGCCTGATGCTCCGGTGCGAGCCAGAGGACGCCGAGCGGCGGAAGCGTCAGCGTCAGCGAGTGCGACTGCTCGTTCCAGTGGTGCTCCTGCGCCTGCAGGATGCCGGCGTTGCCGACGTCGCTGCCACCGTAGTGGTGCGAATCGGTGTTGAGCAGCTCGCGCCAGCGTCCGCCGCGAGGCACGCCGAGCCGGTAACCCTCGCGGACGACCGGCGAGAGGTTCGCAACGCAGACCACCACGCGCCCGGACTCCGGCGCGACCCGCGCGAACGCGATCACGTTAGCCGCTGCGTCGTTGGGCTCGAGCCAGCGGAACCCCTCCGCCGCGAAGTCCTCGCTCCACAGCGCCGCCTCGTCGCGATAGAGGTGATTGAGATCGCGCACGAGTGTCTGCATCGCGGCGTTCTCCGGCGACTCGAGCAGATGCCAGTCAAGCGAGCGCGCCTCGCTCCACTCGGCCGCCTGCGCGAACTCCTGGCCCATGAAGAGGAGCTTCTTCCCGGGGTGCGCCCACATGTAGGCGTACAGCGCCCGCAGGTTGGCGAACTTCTGCCAGCGGTCGCCTGGCATCTTGGCGATCAGCGAGCCCTTCCCGTGCACGACCTCGTCGTGGCTGAGCGGCAGGATGAAGTTCTCGCTGAAGGCGTAGAGCAGGCTGAAGGTCAGCTCGTGATGGTGGAAGTGGCGGTGGACCGGGTCGTGGGCGAAGTAGGCGAGCGTGTCGTGCATCCAGCCCATGTTCCACTTCGCCCCGAAACCGAGGCCGCCGAGATAGGTCGGCCGCGAGACGCCCGGCCAGGCCGTCGACTCCTCGGCGACCGTGATGATCCCGTCCTCGCGACCGTAGAGGACCTCGTTGAGCTCCTTGAGGAAGGCGACCGCCTCGAGGTCCTCGCGCCCGCCGAACTCGTTGGGGATCCACTCGCCGGCCTTGCGCGAATAGTCGCGGTAGAGCATCGACGCGACGGCATCGACGCGGATCCCGTCGGCGTGGTACTCGCGCAGCCAGAAGAGCGCGTTGGCGATCAGGAAGTTGCGGACCTCAGCGCGCGCGAAGTTGAAGACGAGCGTCCCCCAGTCGGGGTGCGCGCCGCGGCGCGGGTCGGCGTGCTCGTAAAGCTCGCTGCCGTCAAAGCGCGCGAGCGCCCAGTCATCGCGCGGGAAGTGCGCCGGCACCCAGTCGAGCAGGACGCCGATGCCGTGCTGGTGCATCCGGTCGACGAAGGCGGCGAAGTCGTCGGGGGCGCCAAAGCGCGGACTGGGCGCGTAGTAGGAGGTGACCTGGTAGCCCCACGAGCCGCTGAACGGATGGGCCATGACCGGCAGCAGCTCGACGTGGGTGAAGCCGAGATCGCTCACGTAGGCCGCGAGCTCGTCGGCCAGCTCGCGGTATGAGAGCGGGCGGTTTCCCTCGAGCGACTTCAGCCGCCACGAGCCGAGATGGACCTCGTAGATCGACATGGGGCCCTCGAGCGCGGGCCGCTCGCCGCGCCGCGCCATCCAGTCGCCGTCGCGCCAGCGATGACCGGGCGCATGGACGATCGAGCTCGTGCCCGGCGGCTCCTCGGCGGCGAACGCCAGCGGGTCGGCCTTCAGGCGCCGCTCCCCGGCCTGCGTGGCGATCTCGAACTTGTACAGCGCACCCGCCCCGACGCCGGGCACGAACAGCTCCCAGACGCCGCTTGAGCCGAGCGAGCGCATCGCGTGAAGGCGGCCGTCCCAGGAGTTGAAGTCACCGACGACGCTGACCGCCCGCGCGGCGGGCGCCCAGACCGCGAACGCTGTCCCGGCGACTCCCTCGAGTTCGCGCGGGTGGGCGCCGAGGCGGTCGTAGAGGCGCTCGTGGCGGCCCTCGGAGATCAGGTGCAGGTCAAGCTCGCCGAGCGTCGGCGGGAACGCGTACGGGTCGCGCAGCAGAAAGCTGTTGCCGTCCGGGTAGCTGACCTCGAGCTGGTAGCGCAGCGGCAGCGTGGCGCCCTTGACGACACCTTCGAAAAGGCCGCGCGGGTCGCGGCGGCGGAGCTTCGTCGGCTCGCCCGTGGCCGCGTCCTCGGGGCGCACGACGACCGATTCCGCCTCGGGACGGAAGGCGCGGATGCGCACGCCGCCGCTGTCCGGATGCGCGCCCAGGACGTGGTGCGGATCGGCGTGGTCGCGCTCGACGATCTGGGCGATCTCCTCCTTGGTCAGAGTCATCGCACCCACCTCAGGCCGGCATCGTGTCCAGGAGCCGCTCGATGCACGCGACCGGGATGCCGACCCAGTCGGGTCTGTTGTCGAGCTCGTAGCGGAGCTCGTAGATCGCGCGCTCGAGCTCGAAGATCGCGATCAGCTTCGTCACGGAGGCCTGCCCGGCCGGCAGGACGACCGCGTCGACCTCGCGCATGTAGCCCTCGAGGAAGCGCTCGCGGGCGGCCTCCTCCCAGCCCTCCGGCGCCTGCGCGCCGCGCAGCAGCGACGCCGCCGCGGCGGCGTAGGAGAACGAGCGCAGCATGCCGGCGACGTCGCGCAGCGGCGAGCGCTTGCGGCGGCGCTCGACCAGCGGCCGCGCCGGCTCGCCCTCGAAGTCGAGGACGATCCACTCGGAGCCCGCCTGGACGGTCTGCCCGAGGTGATAGTCGCCGTGGACACGGATCATCCGCCCCCCGACGCCGACGTGCGAGAGCAGCTGCAGATGGTCGCGGACCTCCTCGCCTCGATCGGCGATCGGCGCGAGCGCCTCATCCTCGTGCGGGAGCTCGTCCCACAGCCGCTCGATCTGCTCATCGAGCGTCGCCGTCAGCAGCGAGAGCGTGTCGAGCGTCGGCTCCTCCGGTGCGAAATCGGGATCGGAGGAGTCAGACGCAAGGACCGCATGCATCCGCCCGGTGACCTCCCCGAGCGCGCCGAGGCGCTCGAGGAAGCCGCTGTCGCCCGCGGCCAGCGCATCCAGCGCGAGCTCCCACCCGTCGCGGGCGCCCGCGACGTAGCGCTGCATCACGCCGAGCGTCGCGTCCATCAGCTCGCCGCTGTAGCCGTACCAGCCGACGAGGGCGGCGATGTTGGGGAACTCGTGATCGGCCAGGAACCGCAGCATCTCGAGCTCCGGGTTGATGCCCGGCTGGATGCGGCGGAAGACCTTCAGAACGAGCCGGTCGTCGAAGACGATCGAGCTGTTGGACTGCTCGGCGCCCATCGAGCGCGCGTGGAGCAGCTCGCCGGGCGCGGCCGCGCGGCCGTGGCGGTGGAAGCTGACGCAGCCGCGGGGCCGCTCCAGAGCCGTGCCGGCCGTGAAATGCTCGACGAGCAGGGCGTCGGCGGCCTCGTCGGCCAACGCGTCGTAGAGCACGTCGCCGCCGCTTCGGTCGATCACGCCCTGATCCCAGCCGGACGCCTGCGGGCGAACCGCGAGCGGCACCTGGTAGATGTCGTGGGTGCCCGCGCCGAAGCGCGCCTCGGCGATCACGATCGCCACAACCGGCTCTGCTTCGGAGAGCACGAACAGGTCGAGCACGTTGAACTCGCGGACGTCGCGCTGCTTGGAGCTGAACCAGCGCTGCTGCACGACCCACTCGACGAGCGCCTCCTGCGGCAGCGCACTCGAGTCGCCGCGTGCGATCTCGCGAGCGAGGTCAGCCATCTCCATCCTCTCCCTCCTGCGGGGTGGTGAGCAGGAACCAGAAGAAGCCGCGCGGCGCGAGCGTCAGGAGGTAGGCCAGCTTGCCGATCCTCGGGAAGCGCGTGCGTCCGAACATCTCCTCCGGATAGCGGCCCTCATAGGCTGAGAGGTCGAGCTCGACGGCCTGCGCGGTGCGTCCGACGTTGTGCACGCACAGGGCGATGTCCTCCTCGTAGGTGCGCACGTGGGCGAAGATCTTCGGGTTGGCCGGATGCAGCGGCGTATAGCTGCCCAGCCCGAACACGGGGTGCTCCTTGCGCAACCCGATGAAGCGGCGCAGCCACCTTAGCAACGAGGTTGGTGTGCGCAGCTGCGCCTCGACGTTGACCGCCTGGAAGCCGTAGACGGGATCCATCAGCGGCGGCGTGTAGAGCTGTTGGAAGTCGGCGCGGCTGAAACCGCCGTTGCGGTCCCCGCTCCACTGCATCGGCGTGCGCACGCCGTCGCGGTCGCCGAGGTAGATGTTGTCGCCCATCCCGATCTCATCGCCGTAGTAGAGGACCGGGCTTCCGGGCAGCGAGAACATCACCGCTGTCAGCAGCTCGAGCTCGTCGCGAGAGTTGTCGAGCAGCGGCGCGAGGCGGCGGCGGATGCCGACGTTGATCTTCATGCGCGGATCCTTGGCGTACTCCGCGTACATGTAGTCGCGCTCCTCGTCGGTGACCATCTCGAGTGTCAGCTCGTCGTGGTTGCGGAGGAACAGGCCCCACTGCGCGCCGTCGGGAATTGCCGGGGTCTGATCGAGGATCTCGAGGATCGGCGCCGCCTGTTCGCGGCGCAGCGCCATGAACATCCGCGGCATCACCGGGAAGTGGAAGGCCATCTGGCACTCATCGCCGGCGCCGAAGTACTCGACGACGTCCTGCGGCCACTGGTTGGCCTCGGCGAGCAGCACGCGGTCCTGGTATTCGGCGTCGACGGTCGCCCGCAGCAGCTTCAGGAAGGCGTGCGTCTCGGGCAGGTTCTCGCAGTTGGTTCCTTCGCGCTCGAAGAGGTAGGGGACGGCGTCGAGGCGGCATCCGTCGAGGCCGATGTCGAGCCAGAAGCGGATCACGTCGAGCATCGCCTTCTGGACCTCGGGCTCGTCGTAGTTGAGGTCCGGCTGGTGGCGGAAGAAGCGATGCCAGTAGAAGGCGCCCGCCTCCTCATCCCAGGTCCAGTTGGAGACCTCGGTGTCGGTGAAGATGATCCGCGCGCCGGAGTAGCGGCTCGGATCGTCGGACCACACGTACCAGTTGCGCTTCGGTGAGTCGGGCGAGGAGCGCGCCTCCTGAAACCACGGATGCTCGCTCGAGGTGTGGTTCATCACGAGATCGGCGATCACGCGGATGCCGCGCTGGTGCGCCGCCTCGATGAACGCGGTGACGTCCTCGAGCGTCCCGTAGTCGGAGTGCACGGCGTTGAAGTCGGAGATGTCATAGCCCCCGTCGCCGAGCGGCGAGGCGTACATCGGCAGCAGCCAGATGCAGTCGATTCCCAGCCAGTCGAGGTAGTCGAGCTTCTCCGTCAGGCCGCGGAAGTCGCCCGAGCCGTCGCCGTTGCCGTCGAAGAAGCCGCGCAGGTGGATCTCATAGAAGACCGCGGTCTTGAACCACAGCGGATTTGACTCAAACCAGTGGCCCGGCGGGTTCACGCCGCGGGCTCCACGAGCAGCAGGTGGGCGGCGCGCTCGGCGGGGTCAAGGCGAACGAAGTTGCGCCCGAGCCGCCAGCTGAAGCGCTCGCCGCCGAGCAGGTCGCGGACCTCGAGCACCGGCGGCAGCCCGAGCCGCGAGGGAATGATCACGATCCCCTCCTGCGGGGCGTGCGGGTCGAGGTTGATGACCACGATCAGCGTCTCCTCCGCCCCGGTCTTGGCATAGGCGATCAGCGCGTCGTTCTCGACGGGCAGAAACGTCACGTTGTCGAGGCGCTGCAGGACGGCGTGCTCGCGGCGGATCTCGTTGAGGCGGCCGATCAGCGGCAGCAGCGGACCGTCGAGCGTGCGCTGCTTGATCTCGTACTTCTCGGAATCGAGGTACTCCTCCGAGCCGGGCTGCACCGCGACGTTCTCGAAGTCCTCGAAGCCCGAGTAGATGCCATAGGTCGGCGACAGGGTGGCGGCGAGGATCAGCCGCGTGCGGAACGCCGGCGGCCCGCCGTCCTGCAGGTAGGCGTGGAGGATGTCCGGCGTATTGACGAAGAGATTCGGCCGGCAGTAGAGCTCCATGCCGGAGTGGGCGAGCTCGCTGACGAACTCCTCGAGTTCGCTGCGCGAGTTCTTCCACGTGAAGTAGGTGTAGGACTGGCTGAAGCCGAGCTTCGCCAGCTCGCGCAGCGGCGCCGGGCGCGTGAACGCCTCGGCGAGGAAGATCACGTCGGGGTGGCCGACGCGGACCTCCTCGATCAGCCACTTCCAGAAGGCGAACGGCTTGGTGTGGGGGTTGTCGACGCGGAACACGCGAACGCCGCGGTCGACCCAGAACTCGACGATCTCGTGCAGCGCCGCCCACAGCCCGCGCCAGTCCTCGCAGTCGAAGTTGACGTTGTAGATGTCCTCGTAGCGCTTCGGCGGGTTCTCGGCGTACTTGAGCGTCCCGTCGGGGCGGTGGTTGAACCACTCCGGATGCTCGCGCAGCCACGGATGGTCGGCCGAGCACTGGATCGCGAAGTCGAGCGCGATCTCGATGCCGTGCGCGCCGGCGGCCGCGACGAGGCGATCGAAGTCCTCGAGCGTGCCGAGCTCGGGATTGACTGCTTTATGACCGCCTGCGGCGGAGCCGATCGCCCACGGGCTGCCGGGATCGGCGGCCCCAGCGACGAGGGCGTTGTTGCGCCCCTTGCGCCGCGTCACCCCGATCGGATGGATCGGCGGCAGGTAGAGCACGTCGAAGCCGAGCGCGGCGAGCGTCGGAAGCTGCCCGGCGACGCCGGCGAAGCCGCCGAAGGAGCGCGGGAAGAGCTCATACCAGGAGCCGAAGCGGGCGCGCTCGCGCTCCACATCGACGATCGCCGGCGGGTTCATCTGCGCGGCGCCGTAGCGGGCGGCGTGGCGGGCGCAGATCTGCGCGAGCTCGGGGTCGAGTGCCGTCTCGGTGCGCTCGCGCAGCGCGGCGCCGCGGTCCTCGAGCAGCGCGGCGGCGGCGGCGAGGCGGTCGGCTCCGCCGGTGCTCGCCGCCCGCGCGGCGGTCGCCTTCAGCAGCGCGGCGCCCTCGGCCAGTTCGCTGTCGAGATCCTCGACGCCCGCCGCGACCTTGCGGTCGAGCTCGTCGCGCCAGGAGCCCCATTCGTCGGTCCAGGCCTCGATCGACCAGCGCCACGCTCCCTGCTCATCGACGACGAAGTGGCCGCCCCAGCGGTCCTCGCCGGCCTCGGCCGGCAGCCGGCGCATCGGCATCTCGCGCCAGCCGGCGTGGGCCGGGCCGCGGTAGCGCACGACCGCGGCGAGCGCCTGTGCGCCGTCGCGAAAGATCAGGGCGCTGACGTCAACGCGGTCGCCGACGCATGCCTTGGCGGCGAAGCGGCCGCAGTCGATCAGCGGACGCGGATCCTCGATCGCCACGCGCGAAGGCGGTTGAGCACTGCTGGGAACGGACACCGGATGCCTCCTTCCCGTTTCGCCGAGCTTGGAACAGCCTCACGCAGAACGCGCGCTGCCGGCGTGGGTAGTGTCACGCCGCCCTGATGATGCCCATTGCCCGCTCGAGCGGCGTTCAGCTCCACATCACCTCGCTTGCGAGCGGGCGCCTCGGCGCCGACGCCTACCGCTTCGTGGACTGGCTCGCCGCCGCCGGCCAGTCGTGGTGGCAGCTGTTACCGGTCGGACCTCCCGACCGCTACCGCTCCCCCTACGCCGCGCGCTCCGCTTTCGCGGCCTGGCCAGAACTCTTGGCGCAGCCGCGCGCGCCGGTCAGTGCGGCGGAGGTGGCGGACTTCCGCGAGCGCCATGCCTACTGGATCGGCGACTGGGAGCGCCTCGGGGGGCGCGGCTCGAGTGTCCGCGATCAGGTCCGTTTCGAGCGCGAGTGGCGAGCCGTCCGAAGCTACGCCGCCGAGCGCGGCGTGCGATTGATCGGCGATCTGCCGATCTATGTGGCGCGCGGCAGCGTCGACCACATCGCCCACGGCGAGTTCTTCCAGCGCGGCGCGGTCGCCGGCGCGCCGCCCGACCGCTATTCGCGCCGCGGCCAGCTGTGGGGAAACCCGCTCTATGACTGGCCGGCGCTCGGCCGCCGCCGCTACCGCTGGTGGACAGAGCGCCTGCGGCGGACATTCGAGCTCTTCGACCTCGCCCGGATCGATCATTTCCGGGGCTTCGTCGCCTACTGGTCGGTCGCCGCCGGGGCACCAGATGCCGCCCAGGGCCACTGGCGGCGCGGGCCGGGGCGCGCGCCGTTTGAAGCCGCGCGCCGCGAGCTTGGCGAGCTCGCGCTGATCGCCGAGGACCTCGGCGTGATCACGCCCGCGGTGGCGCGGCTGCGCGACGAGCTCGAGCTGCCCGGGATGGTGGTCCTCGCCTGGGCCCTCGACGGCGGGGCGCACAACCCGCACGCCTTCGAGAACCACCGCGAGCAAAGCGTCGTCTACAGCGCGACGCACGACACCGACACGCTGTGCTCCTGGTGGGAGGGGCTCGGCGGCACGGCGCGTGCGCGCGCGCAGGAGGCGCTTCGCACCGCGAGCATCAGCGAGCGCGACATCCACTGGGCCCTGATCCGCCTCACGCTCTCCTCGCGTGCGCGGCTCTCGATCCTGCAGGCCCAAGACGTCCTTGGCCTCGGCGCCGCGGCGCGCATGAACACCCCGGGCCGGGCCCGCGGCAACTGGCGCTGGCGGCTCCAGGCGGGCGCTCTCACACCCGCGCTGGCACGGCGCCTGCATCGCGCCACCGAGCTCACCGGGCGGCTCGCGTAAGCGACTGCGCGTTTAGCGCGCCCGGACGCGGGAAGCCGTATCGGGCTGGGACGTAGCTCTGAAAAGCGGGACGAAGGAGGCATCGTGGGCAGGATCGGTGGCACCCAACTTGCTCGATCGACAGGTGCGATGAGCGGCCTACTGGTGCTGGTGCTTGGCGTCTGGGGGGCGCTCGTGCCCTTCATTGGGCCCTATTTCGGCTACGCGTTCGCCAGCCATGCGACCTGGATGTATGACTCCAACCGTCTCTGGCTCGACGTCCTACCGGGCGGCGCGGCCGTGATCGCCGGTTTGCTGATGATGGGCGCCTCGACACGCCGCGCCGGAATCCTCGCCGCCTGGATCGGGCTCGCCGCCGGGGGCTGGTTCCTCGCCGGGCCCGTCGTGAGCACGCTCTGGGGGCATGGCGCGGCCACGCCGATCGGCCGTCCGCTCGGCGGCCAGACACGCCAGGCGTTCGAGCTGCTCGGCTACTTCTACGCGCTGGGCGGCGTGATCATCGCGCTTGTGAGCTTCGCCGGCGGGCGCTTCAGTGCGCGTCCCGCCGTGGAGGCGTCCACCGGCACCGTCTCCGCTGAGCAGTTCCATCCGGCGGGGTACGCGGAGGCGGCGCCGGCCGGCGCCACGGTGGCGGATGCTCCTTCCACGGTGGCGTACCCGCCGCGCGCGACCGCCGTGCGTCGCCGCCGATCGCCGCTGTTGCGGCGGGGCCGGCGCAGCGCGACGAGCGTCCGCGGCTGACCGCAGCTCGATAGGGCCCGGCTACTTCTCAGGCGTCTTCAGGGATCGGCACGTCCTGGGGGCTCACGCCGGGCCCTGAGTCCTTCCATGCCGCCCACGCCCGGCCGTCGCGGCCCGCGTGCTCACCGCACCCGCCGAGTGCGAGCACGACCAGCCGCTGCGGCCCGGTGTTGTGGAGCTGGCGGCGCACCGACGGGCCGACGCGGACGACAGCGTCGGGACCAAGCTTGTGCTCCTCGCCCTCGATCAGCAGGGTCAGTTCGCCCTCGAGAACGACGTAGACCTCCTCCTGTCGCTCATGGGCGTGGATCCGCCCGCGCTGGCGAGGCTGGAACGTCAGCCGGTTGATGCCAAATGAGCTGACGCCGAGCGCCGCGCGAAGCCCCTGGAGACGCTCGCCGGTGTCGCGCTCGATTGCGGTGAAGGTGACGTCGTGCTCAGCCACGCGCTGAGGATAGTGCCGCCGCATCGGCGGCGGCAACCAGAATCGCGTCAAGCAGGCCTGGGAAACGCTCGTCGAGGTCGTCGCGGCGCAGGCTGTTCAGCCGCGATGTGCCCTCCTCCTGCTGTCTGATCAGGCCCGCTTCGCGCAGGACGCGGAAGTGGTGCGTCAGCGTCGACTTCGTGACCTGCAGGTCGAAGGCGCCGCAACGGCGCGGTGTGGGATCCTCGGCGAGGCTCCGCACGATCCGTAGCCGTTGCGGATCGCTGAGGGCGTGTAACACCGCCTCGAGCTCGAGCTGTTCGGGTTGCGGGTGTTGGAGCGACATCAATCGGATTGTACGCCGATCATCGTCCATATGGTACGATGTACGTCGTACTAGTGACGAGGAGGACTCGATGACGCCGGCAGCGGTCGCCCGCCGCCTTCCGACCGAGGCGAGCAAGCGCTCGCGGCTCCTGCTCGTCCTGATCTGCCTGGCACAGTTCATGGTCGTACTCGACGTCTCGATCGTGAACGTCGCGCTGCCCTCGATCCGAAGCAGCCTGCACTTCTCAACGACCGGGCTGCAGTGGGTCGTGAGCGCCTACACGCTGACCTTCGGCGGCTTCCTGATGCTCGGCGGGCGAGCTTCCGATCTGCTCGGCCGCCGCCGCGTGTTCATGGGCGGGATCGCGCTTTTCGCCGTGACCTCGCTTGCCTGCGCGCTCGCGCGCTCGCGCGGGCTGATGATCGGCGCGCGCACGCTGCAGGGCTTTGGAGCGGCGATCGTCTCACCGGCGAGCCTCGCGATCATCGCGACCGCCTTCGCCGAGGGGCGCGAGCGCAACCGCGCGCTCGGCGCGTGGGGCGCGATCGGCGGGATCGGCGCCTCCGCGGGCGTCCTCCTCGGCGGCCTGCTCACGCAGGGGCTCGGCTGGCCGTCGATCTTCCTCGTGAACCTCCCGGTCGGAGTGCTCGTGCTGCTGCTGGCGCCGGCGCTGATCCCGTCGGGGCGCAGCGCCAACGCGACGCGCAACTTCGACGCGCTCGGCGCGACGCTCGTGACGGGCGGTCTGTTGCTGGTCGTCTACGGGATCGTCAGCACCGACACGCACGGCTGGGGATCCGGCGCGGTGCTCTGGCCGATCGCCGCCGGCGTCGTCGCGCTGCTCGCCTTCGTCGCGGTCGAGAGCCGCTTCGCGGCAGCGCCGTTGATGCCGCTGCGCCTGTTTCGCCTGCAGCAGCTGCGCGCGGCGAACATCGCCGTGTTCCTGCTCGGCTGCGCGACCTTCGCGATGTGGTTCACGCTCTCGCTCTACCTGCAGCAGGTCCGCCACCTCGACGCGCTGGAGGCGGGCCTCGCGTTCCTGCCGCTGACCGTCGCCATCGTCGTCGTTTCGATGCTCGTGCCGCGGCTCGTGTGGCGCGCGGGCGTGCGCACGGTCGTCGCCGCCGGCATGCTGCTGGCGGCACTCGGGTTCGTGCTCCTGCACTGGGTCGGGCCGACCTCGAGCTACTTCGTGAGCGTCCTGCCCGGCGGGATGCTCGCCGCGATCGGGATGGGCCTCGCCGTCGTCCCCTCGACGATCGCCGCGGTCGCCGGCGTCCCAGCCGGCGAGAGCGGGCTCGCCTCGGGGCTGATCAACACCTCGCGCCTGATGGGCGGGGCGCTCGGCCTGGCGGTGCTCAGCACAATCGCCGACGCCCGTACGACCGCCAAGCTCGCAGCCGGCGTCGCGCCGGCCCAGGCCGCCACCGACGGCTACCAGATCGCCTTCCTCGCCGGAGCCGCCCTGTGCCTCGCCGGGGCGCTGTGCGCCGCGACGCTCCTTCGCAGCGGACGGACGCTCCCGGCACCCGCGGCGGCGGCGGCGCGTGATGAACAGCTGGCCGGCGAGCGCGTCGCCGCCTGAGCGCTAGCGGGTCGGCCGCTATTCTGCAAGCCGTGAAAAGAATCCTTCCAATCATCCTCACCCTCCTCGTCGCGGCCCTGACCGCGGCCGCCGTCGCCCTGGCCGCGCCCAACGTCAAGGTCGGCACGCTCTACTCGGGCACCACGACCCACAAGCACTACGCGATCAGCCTCAGCGCCAAGTGCTCGATGAAGAAGTGCCCGAAGACGGCCAATGAGGTGCTGATCACCGTCACCGCCGGCCAGCGCAGCAACGCGAGCGACCCGTGCATGTTCGCCGGCTACGGCCTGCCGCTGGCGAAGGTCGCGGGCGGTAAGTTCTCGGGCAAGCAGAGCTTCATCGAACCGAACGGCCCGCCGATCAGCTTCTCGGTGACCGGCAAGTTCACCTCGGCGACGAAGGTCGCCGGCACGATCGTCGGCGCGAAGTCCTGCGGCGGCAAGGACACCTTCAGCCTCAAGGGCAAGGTCGTGAGCACGCACACCGGTCCGACCGGCTAGCGACTCCGGGCGCCGCGTGCCCGCCCCGTTTCGCGGCGGGCGGGCACAGAGGGGGCGGTGGGCTGCAACTTTTGTCCGCTATTTGCGGGAATTGCGCGTGCCGCTCCGGCTGAGCTGACGATGGTTCATCAATGGCCCGCCGTACGCGTCCGGGTCGTGAAGCTCCCGCAAAATGCGCTGTTTTGGGGTTTCTCGAGGCCCGTCTGGCGGCCCTGCCGGGGTTATGTATCCCTGGTAGCGTGGCCGCCGCCATGCAGACCTCGCTGCGCCGAGTGCTGTGCGCTGCGGTCGTGATCTACGCCGCAGCCGGGACGGGGTCCGCTCTCGCAGCGCCGAACCCGGCGCAGGACATGCCGATCTCAGAGCCGGCGAGTTGCTCCGCCCCGACGTCTGCGGCCTGCGAGAACGCGATCGTCGCCGATCTCAACAGCGCCCACGCGGCGATGGGGTTCGGCGCCTACACCCTCCCCGCTGATTTCGACACACTCGGGGGCGCTGAGCAGATCTTCATCCTCTCGAACCTCGATCGCATCGCTTACAACCTGGCGCCGGCGAGTGGTCTGAGCCACCAGCTCGACAACGCGGCCGCGGCGGGCGTCACCGCCGGCTCCGACCCGAACCCGACCGCCGACATCCCGTCGGGCATCGGCAACTACAGCTGGGACGCGAACTGGGCGGGCGGCTACCCCAACGCCCCCTACGCGTATTACGACTGGATGTACAACGACGGCTACGGGAGCACGAACATCGACTGCTCGACGCCGACCGCGAGCGGCTGCTGGGGCCACCGGCAGGACGTTCTGGCCTTTCCCAACAGCGGCCAGATCGTGATGGGCGCCTCGGTCGGCACCGGGCCCTCCGGCTCGCCGGGCTACGCCATGACGATGGTCTGGACCCAGACCACGAGCTCCTGGACGACGCTCGACTACACCTGGGCGCAGGCAATGGCCGGCTCCGGCGGCGGAACGGGCGCCGGCTCCGGCGGCGGAACGGGCGGCGGCTCCGGCGGCGGAACGGGCGCCGGCTCCGGCGGGGGCACGGGCGGCGGAGCGGGCAGCGGCACGACGGGTTCCGGTGGCACTCCGACGCCACCAAGCAGCGGCGGCGGTACGACGACCGGCGGCGGCACCGGCCAGAGCGGCTCAGCTACGCCGGCCGCTTCGACCACACCGCCCCCGTCCGTGCAGGCGGGCGTAAACGGCGAGCCGACGGCGACCGTCGTCGCCCCCGCCGATCCGACCGCCATCATCGCGCGCGTCGTCAAGAGCTCCCATCGGATCCGCTTCGTGCTCGGCGCGTTCGGCAAGGTGTCGGGATTCGAGTGCGCCCTCGTGCGCCGCGGGCGCGCCGCGACGTCGACGCCGGTCTTCCGGGCCTGCAGCTCGGTGCGGATCTACCGCAACCTGCCGGCTGGCCACTACACCTTCATGGTGCGCGCCGTCGGCGGCGACGGCGGCGCGGGCTCAACCGAGCGTCAGTCCTTCACGATCCACGTCTGAAGTAGTCCCGTGCCGCCTCGGTGAGGCCGCGCGCCAGCGCCTCCTGGCCGCGGCGGCTGGCGGCGATCGAGGCCTCGGCGGGATTGGTGATGAACAGCGGTTCGATCAGCGCTCCGGGCATCAGGGTCGGATCGGAGAAGTAGCCGCGCTTGGCCGGCCCGAGGAGCAGCAGATGGCCGTAGGCGCGATCGGCGGCGGTGACCGAGGAGCCGTAGCCGACGTCATCGTGCACACCGTCATCCGGGACCGTGTAGCCGGCGGCGCGAAGCCGTGCGAGAACGTCGCGCTGGACGATCTGCGAAAGCCGGCGGCTCGCGGGCCAGAACGGCCGCGCCGAGTCATACAGCGTCAGCGACCCGCCGGTCGCTGAGAACGAGCTCGCGTTGAAGTAGACGCCGATCAGGATCGCCGCGCGGGAGCGATTGGCGCAGACGTCGCGTGCGATCAGGTCGCGGTGAACCCCCTGGCCGGTGAAGAGACCTCCGACGAGGTCCCCGGGCGCCGGCTTCGCGACCGCGCCGGCGGTGGTGCGCGAGACGACGACGCGGAAGCCCGCGGCGCGCAGCAGCGGCACCGCGTCAAGCACCACCCGCAGCGTCTCGTCGGCCTCGTGGACCGGCTGCCCGCGCAGCGTGACGCCGACCGCCCCGGGGTCGGGCCCGCCGTGACCCGCGTCGATGTAGACCGTCAGGTGTTGCAGCGGCTTGTCGGCGGCGAAGGCCACGCAGGAACCGCGCGCGAAGCGGGAGGGGTCGACCGCGTGGCCGCCGGAAGCGCCGCTGAGCGCGACGATTGCCACCAGCGCGGCAGCGGCGGCGAGCAGGCGCCGGCGCGCGAGCATCGCCGAAAGCTATCCGAGCCGCGGCTCGAGTCGACCCGAGGCGGCGACCCGGGCGACGTAGGCGCTGAAGACGTTGGCTCCGAACCCGGTCTTGAAGTGAACGGTTACGACACGCACCATCCCCGCCACGCGCCCCGCGCCGTCAGCTATGTAGACGAACCACGAGTAGCGCTGATGGCGCAGCTCATAGTGGGTGCCGAGGCGTTCGAGCGCCCCTTTCGAGAGCGGCAGGTCGCCGTGGCGGACGAGCCCGTAGCGGATCGCCGGCTCGATCGGCTGGGTCGACACGCTCTGGCCGCCGAGGCTGTAGCGCAGCGTCACGCCGCGCGGGACGGCTCGGTCGAGCGCCGCGACGATCTCTGCGATCGGCTGGTACTGGCGGTAATGGGAATCGGGCGCCTCGGTCGATGCGACGGCGCTGCCCGTGGCGGCGACGCCACCGAGACAGACGGCCGACGCGGCGAGGGTGAGAGCGAGTCGCCGGCGCCGCGTCGCAGTCGCTCCGACACGCCAATCGCCGAGCCGGTGCGCGAAGAGCGCCCTCAGTGCGAGCCATAACGCCCACGCGATGACCAGATAGGCCCACATCCCGAGGATCGACCCCCACCATGCGGTGTAGCCGACCGTCGCGGCAAGCACGGTCGTGTTCGGCGTCTGCGCGACGTTCAGATCGAGCGCGGCAGCCATCACGAGGGCGAGCGCGGCCGCGCTCGCGAGGTCGCGGCGGCGGCGCGCGAGGGCGAACGCGAGGATCACCCCAAGCATCGCGAGAATCGCGATCGCCGTGTCCGTTCGCGCGCTTGAAGGCGTCCCGCGCACGTCGACCTTGCGATGCCACTCGCTGTGCGGCTGATAGAGCCACCACGGCGTGATCCCGACGGTGCGCACGACGGCGTGCCAGCCGACCCCGGCGCCAAGCCTCGCCTGGTGCCCGCCCGCCGTCTGAAGCACGAGCGCCAGGTTCCCGGGGCTGTGCTCGATCTCATCAAGCAGCGGCGGAGCCCAGCAGACCAAGACGACCGCGAGCGTGGCGAGCACCCAGCGCCGCAGCGTGGCCGGACGCCGCCGGGGACGGCGCAGCCCCGCGGCGAAGCCGAGCACGGCGGTCGCGAGCATTCCGATCGTCGGCACGACGTAGGTCAGGTGCGTCTGGGTCACGAAGCTCGCGACGAGCGCGCTAGCCGGCAGCAGCCGGTACTCGCCGCAAGCGAGCGACCAGCACAGGAAGATCAGGAGCAGGAACGGGAATAACCCGGCGGCGGGGTTCCAGACGTCGTGAAGGCTCTCCGAGGCAAGCGACTGGCACATCAGCGCGATCGCGATCGCGGCGGCGAACATCAGTACGAGACCGCCCCGCCGTCGCGCCAGGGCGACGGCGGCGACGATCGCGAGCGTGTTGACGATCCCCATCCACACGGCGATGCTCGCGACGCTGCCAAAGCGCGCGGGGATCGCCAGCAGCCAGTAAAGAAGCGGTCCGGGGCTGTGGACGATCTGGCCCGTGATGTAACCCGACTCCGAGTACTGGCCGACGAGCGGCGAGTGCGACGTCAGAACATCGAAGGCGCGTGTGACGATGATTCCGTCGTCGCCGGCCGGCTCCCAACCGACCACCGCCGCATGGATCGCGGAGACGAGAACGGGGATCGACGCGGTGATGCCGGCGGCGAGCTCCGGCGCCCGTCGGCAGAGCCAGCGAGCGGCCCGGGCGAGCCACATGCCGGCGACGACGATCGCGATCCCCGCCCAGGCACGCGGCCCGCGAATGCGGCGCCGATCAAGCGCGATGCGCACTGCGCGCCCAGTCTCGCCGATGCGCGAGCGGACGCGCAAATAGACTCAGGCGGTGTCGAAGTTCTGCCGCCACGGCACCCTCGCCGAGCGCTGTCCGATCTGCCGCGTAGCCGTGCAGGAGGAGGCACGGGCGCCGGCCGGGCGCGCGCGCCGCGTCAGCCCGCCGCGCGGCGAACGAAGCTCATCGCGGGGCATGACCGTGCGCCACGAGGCGCGCACGGGCGACGACGGCTACCGCTCGCGGCTCGCCCCTGGCCTTCGCTCGAGCGAGGATGCGCAACGGCTGGCGCAGGAGATCGCGTTCGCCGCGACGCGCCTTGACGCGCTCGCCAGCGCGCCGCCCGGGCTCTACGCGCAGGTGGCCGGCCTCGAGGACCACGAGCAGGCAAGCTGGCTCGCCTTCCTAATCGCCCTGCTGGGCCCGCTCGAGGGCGACGACCCGTTCGCCGAGATCGAGCGCATCCGCGTGCCGTGGGGCGAGACGATCGACTTCGATGGCGCGCAGGGCGGCCCGCGCGGCGCCCTCGACTCCGCCCGTGGCGGCGATACGCTCGGCGCCTACGACCGCTTTGCGGAGCGCGCCGGCGACCAGCGGGCGGCCTTCACCGGCGATCCGACCTGGAGCCCGCAGCAGCGTTTCGAGCGCATCCATGAGCGGCTCGCGCTGCCCGGCTTCCACCGGCGCGCGCGCTACGACATGCTCGTTGCGCTCGGGCGCCTTGGGCGCTACGAGCTGGCTGCGTCGTCGCTGCTTCTGACCGAGGACGACGCGGTGATGCTCGCCGCCAAGCGCATCTTCGGGATCGGTGACCGCCTGACGATCGAACGCCGCGCGCGAGAGCTCGCCGCCGAGGCCGGCGCGCCGACCGAGGCCCTCGATCTGGCGATTGAGAACTGGGCGCGAGCGGAGCGAATAACGCAGGGCTTTCCTGGCCTTGAGGCGAGCGAAGCGGCGCTGGCGCAGGCGCAGGAAGCGCTCGGACTCTGACGGGCGCTAGTCGAGTACAGCGCGCTCGCCGAGGTGCGTCCCGACCTTGCGCTTGACACGCTGCAGCGCGTTGTCGACTGTCTTGGTGTCGCAGTCGAGACGGCCCGCGATCTCGTCGTATGAGCGCCCGTCCAGGTAGAGCGCCAGCACGCTCGACTCGAGCTGGGAGAGGCTCGTCGAAAGACAGCCCACGAGCGAACGCAACTCCTCGGATGAGATCGCCTGCTTTGCGGGATCGTTGACGCCGGGGCTCGCGATGAGCTCCTCAAGCGTCGGCGCCTCATCGTCGCCGGTGACGCCGGCCGGCGCCGAGAAGGACACGTACTGGTTCAGCGGCGTGTGCTTGTTGCGCGTCGCGGTCTTGACCGCGGTGATGATCTGGCGCGTGATGCAGAGCTCGGCGAAGTTGCGGAAGCTCGACTCGCGGTCGGTACGGTAGTCGCGGATCGCCTTATAGAGCCCGATCATGCCTTCCTGGATCAGGTCCTCGCTGTCGCCGCCCGCGAGGAAGTACGAATTTGCCTTGAGCCGGACGAACCCCTTGTAGCGGGTCATCAACCGCTGGTAGGCCGTGGGGTCGCCCGTCTTTGCGAGGGCGATCAGAAAACCATCATCAACCTGAGGTTGAGAGTGAGACTGCCTGGAGACTTGTGCCACGAGCCGGTCCTTTTTCGTGCCTGGGTAGGCAGGATTGCTCAGTGGCGCACTCCTCCCCTGGCGCCGACTGCGGATATTCAGTTCAAGACCTTAA
>DATAWT010000022.1:0-92081 GCA_036267075.1 Solirubrobacteraceae bacterium | reverse complement strand
GCTCACGTATGCTGCGCGTCGGTGACGGGCGGCACCCCCCGCCTCCCTCACCACCCGGGCATGCCGGCCCGTTCTCTCTCCTGGGCCGGGCCGGTCGCGGCACGCGGGTCGGACGGATGGCCTTGTCGCGGCCGGCGCCCGCTTTTTAAGTTCCTGCAAACGTGTGTCTATCGGGGTGGCGGGTCGCGCGCTGCGAGCTATAGTGACCGCGATGTCCCGCCGCCGCTCGAAGATCGCCACGGAGGGCGTTGCCGACGCGACGCGCCCCGCGCGCAAGCGCCGCGGCCGCCTCACGAAGCTCGTCTTCCTCGGCGGGATCGTCGCCTTCGTGACTCGCCCCGAGGTGCGCGGAAAGGCGCTCGACGTCGTCTTCGGGCCCGAGGAGCAGTTCGACTACGAGTCGGTCACCGAGCCGATCGTCCACGAAATCCAGTCCGAGGACTCGGAGTCCTCGTGGCCGGGCGCGGCCGCGCCGCCGCCCGACGACGGCGACGATGACGACGCGCCGGCCTGGCGCTTGACGACGACGCCCTTCACGGGCGCGCCCGCACCCCCCGACGCCGGCGACGCAGAGGACGAGGAGACGCCCGCCCCCTCGCCATGGAAGGCCCCCGAGCCGGCCGAGCCGCCGGAGCAGTCCGAGCCTTCAGGGCCCTCGGAGCCCGTTGAGCCGCCGGGGTACGACAGCCCGACGTGGCGCTTCTCCGCTACCGACGAGCCGCCCGCGGCCGCTCCGGAGTCAGGCAGCCCCTCAGAGCCCGAGGCTCTCGAGGAGACTCCGCCGCCGCTTCCGCCGTGGCAGACGGCTGAGACCGCGACACCGCCGGAGCAGCCGTCATCGCCCTGGACCGCAGGCGGTGCCGATGCGACTCCGACGCCGGAGGCGCAGCACGAGCCCGACAGCGAGCCGCCCCCCGCACCGTGGAGTCGCGCAACGTTCCCGGACGAGACGCCGGCCGAACCCGAGCAGCCCACGGAGCACTCTGAGCCCGACCAGCCGAGCGCGTACGCCGAGCCCGAGCAGCCGGCGACCTAC
This sequence comes from Solirubrobacteraceae bacterium, assembly GCA_036267075.1. GTDB lineage: Bacteria > Actinomycetota > Thermoleophilia > Solirubrobacterales > Solirubrobacteraceae > Palsa-513. The sequence goes on along the minus strand of DATAWT010000022.1, from coordinate 91,045 downwards.
GGCGAGCCCGAGCAGCCCACGCCGCCGGCCGAGCCCGGCGAGCCGACCGCCTACGCCGAGGGCGCGAGCGAAGACGCGGCGACCGTGCCGCATCCGCCCGCCGACGCCGCGCCCGACGTCCCCGAGCACGCCTGGGGCGTGCCGGCGTCAGAGTCGCCCGGCGTCACCCACACGCCCGTCCCGCCCGCCGACGAGCCGCCGCTCAAGCCCGCCTACCAGCGGATGCTCTCGCAGCCATCCTCGGAGGAGCCGACGCGGCCCGCGATCGGCGAGGCCACACCGCCGCGCAGCGGCTGGTGGCTCCCGCGACGCCGCCGCGAGGACGAGCCGCCGCAGTGGGACTGGCGCACCGAGTAGCGCCCGCTCCGCGCGGCTAGTCAGACTTCTTGGGCGAGCTCCACGCGGCAGCTCTCCGGCGCGCGATCTGAGCGGCCAGCTCGTCGATCGCGACGCGCTCCTGCGCAAGTGAGTCGCGGTCGCGCAGCGTGACCGTGCGGTCCTCGACGCTCTGGTGGTCGACGGTCACACACCACGGCGTGCCGATCTCGTCCTGGCGGCGGTAGCGGCGGCCGATCGAGCCGCCATCGTCGTACTCGCTCTGAAGATCGCCGCGCAGCGCGTGGTGGATCTCGCGCGCGAGCTCCGGCTGGCCGTCGCGGCGCATCAGCGGGAGCACCGCGACCGTCACCGGCGCGAGCCGCGGATGCAGGCGCAGCACGATCCGGCTCTCGCCCTCGACCTCCTCCTCGTCGTAGGCGTCGACGAGGAACGCGAGCGTCGCGCGGTCGGCCCCGGCGGCGGGCTCGATCACGTGGGGGACGTAGCGCTCGCCGCTCTGCTGGTCGAACCACTCGAGCGTCTCACCCGAGAACTGCGCGTGCTGGCGCAGGTCGAAGTCGCCGCGGTTGGCGATCCCCTCGAGCTCCGACCAGCCGATCGGGAAGAGGTACTCGATGTCGCTCGTCTGCGATGAGTAGTGGGAGAGCTCGTCGTCCTCGTGGGGGCGAAGGCGCAGGTGATCGGCGCGGATCCCAAGCCCCAGGTACCAGTCGCGCCGCGCGGCGGTCCAGTACTCAAACCACTTCGGCGCCTCATCGGGCGGGACGAAGAACTCCATCTCCATCTGTTCGAACTCGCGCGTTCGGAAGATGAAGTTGCCGGGCGTGATCTCGTTGCGAAACGACTTGCCGACCTGGGCGATCCCGAACGGCGGCTTGCGCCGCGCGAACTGGGTGACGGACTTGAAGTTGACGAAGATGCCCTGGGCGGTCTCCGGGCGCAGGTAGATCGCCGAGCCGGTCTCCTTGACCGGGCCGATCGTCGTCTCGAACATCAGGTTGAAGTCGCGCGCCTCGGTCAGGTCGCAGTCGGCGAACTCACCGGGGTGCTTCGACGGCTTGCGCCCGCACTGCAGCTGCTCGAGGTGATCGGCGCGGAAGCGCTGCTTGCAGGTGCGGCAGTCGACCAGGGGATCGGTGAAGTTCGCGAGGTGGCCGGAGGCCTCCCACGTGCGCGGGTGCTGGAGGATCGCCGAGTCAAGCGCGACGACGTCGTCGCGCTCGCGCAGCATCGAGCGCCACCACTCCTCCTTGACGTGCGTCTTCAGCAGCACGCCGTAATGGCCGTAGTCGTACGTCGATCCGACCCCGCCGTAGATCTCCGAGCTCGGAAAGATGAAGCCGCGCCGCTTGCACAGCGAGACGATCTTCTCCATCGTGACGACGTCGTCCACGGCCGCGGATGCTATTGGGTCCAACCGCGCCGCTTCACACCCCGCAGGCGCGCAGCGACGCGCACCGGCGGCCGCCAGCAGCGCCCCGCGCGTCTCGTTTCAGGCAAAACGCGCGGCCAGAAGACGGCCGGTCGCGCCATGCCCCCACCTATACTGGTCGACCCGATGCCTATCTATGAATACCGCTGTCGCAAGGGTCACACCTTCGAGGTGATGGAGTCGGTCAACGACGATCCGCTCAAGAAGTGCCAGGTCTGCGGCGCTCCGGTCGAGCGCGTCCTGCACCCTCCGGCGGTCCACTTCAAGGGCAGCGGCTTTTACAACACCGACTACGGGACGCGCAAGCGCCAGCGCGAGCAGAAGGCCTCAAACGCCGAGTCCTCATCGGGGTCGAGCTCAGGCTCCGAGAGCGGCGGCTCCTCCTCCGAGAGCAGCTCGAGCTCGAGCTCCGGCTCCGACTCCGACAGCGGCTCCAAGACCAGCACCGACTCAAAGCCCGCCGAGAAGTCGAGCTCCGGCTCGGCTGACTCGAGCAAGCCGGCTAAGGCCAAGCCCTAGCTGTTCAGGAACCGCTCGACGTCGGCGCGCTTGGCGGCGTCGGTGATCGTCAGCACGTCCTCGCCGTTGTAGACCTCAGCGCCCGTCGGTTCGAGCAACGCCGTCTTGGCGTTGCCGTCGAGCTCCATCGAGGCCAGCACGCCCGCCAGCGTCGGCGCGCCCATGTCCGTCTCGAGCGTCTGCGGCAGCGCCCACGCGATCCACGGCATGCGGATGAAGCCCGACAGCGACAGCATCTGGCTCTTCATATCGAGCAGCAGCTTTTGCTGGCGGATCTCGCGGGTGAGGTCGGTCTCATTCGGGTTGCACTGGTTGTGGCGGGTGCGCGCGAGCGCCAGCGCCTGCGCCCCGTTGAGATGGTGGGTGCCCGACTGCAGCCGCAACGTGTAGCCGCCGTCGCGGAAGCCGCCGCTGATGAAGGAGACCACGCAGCTGCCGGTGTAGTTCACGCCCCCCATCGCGTCGACGAGCTTTGGGAAGTTGGTGAAGTTGATCAGCAGGACGTGGTTGATCTTGATGCCAAGGAACTGATCGACGGTCTTGATCGCCAGCGCCGGCCCGCCGTAGTAGTAGGCGGAGTTGATCTTGCCGAAGCCGTGCCCCGGCACGTCGACGAGCGTGTCGCGCGGGATCGACAGGCGTCCCGAGTGACCGCCGCCGGTCCGCACGAGCATCATCACGTCCGAGCGGCTCGGGCCGCCGACGTCGGCGCCCGGCTCCTTGCTCCCGGCCGGGCGGGCGTCTGAGCCGAGCACGAGGATCGTCGTCGCCGACAACGGCGGGAGCCCGCCGCCCGAGAGCGCCGCCACGGCCGAGGCCGGCACGCCCGACGCGCTCAGCGAGCTGGCGATGAACAACACCACCGACAGCAAGATCCAGGCGAACAGCGCCGTGATCGCCCAGCGGATCGCGCGAAGCCAGCGCGGCCGCCGTCGCCGCAAACGCCGGCGCCGGCGACGCCGGCCGAGCCCTGGAACGCCCCAGCGCCATCGGCCGGCGGCGTCCGCCTCTGTCCCGGCATTGAGTGCGCGCAGCTCCTCGAGGCCGGCCTCGGCGTCCAGCCGCTGGTGCCACGGGAGGTGCCGGGGAGCCCGGTAGCGCTCGTAGCCCGGCGGCTCGGGGTCGAAATCGTCGGCCATCAGAGCTGCGTCTATAGTGGCGAACGTGCCGACCGAATGCGTCATCGGCATCGATCTGGGCGGCACGAACCTGCGGGCTGCCGCCCTCGATCCGGCCCTGCAGACACTCGCCCGCGCTCAGCGCGTCATCGCCGGCCTCCCACTCGAGCCGCTCGTTCAAGCGCTCGCCGACGCCGTCGAGGAGGTCCGCGTCGCCGCCGCCTCGCAGGCCGGCGCCGAGGCCAGCGCCGCGGGCTTCGGCATCCCCTGCATGTTCGACTACGACCGCGAGGTCGCGCTCTCCTCGACCCACCTCCCGCTCAAGGACTTCCCGCTCGCGGCGGCGCTCACCGAGCGCGTCACGCTGCCCGTCTTCCTCGACAACGACGCCAACGTCGCGCTCCTCGCCGAGCTGCGCCACGGCGCCGCCCAGGGCGCCTCGGTCGCGGCGATGCTGACGCTCGGCACGGGCGTCGGCGGCGGGCTCGCCTTCGGCGATGAGGTCTTCCGCGGCGCGCGCGGGACGGCCGGCGAGCTCGGCCACATCATCGTCTCGCCCGACGGTCCCGACTGCGGCCCGGGCTGCCCCGGCCACGGCTGCCTCGAGGCGCTGGCCGGCGGGAGCGCCCTCGCCCGCGACGCCCGCCAGGCCGCGCTCGAGAACCCGGACTCCGCCCTCGGCAGAGCGCTCGCCGACGGACGCGAGGTCGACGGCGCCCTGACATGCCAGTTCGCGCTCGCCGGCGACGAGGTCGCGACCGCCGTCCTCGAGCGCCTCGGCGAGTGGCTCGGGATCGGGATCGTCACGCTCGTCAACGCGCTCAACCCCGACGTCGTCGTGATCGGCGGCGGCGTGGCGCAGGCCGGCGAGCTGATCCTCGCCCCGGCCCGCAAGGTCCTCGCCGAGCGCGGCCTGCGCGCGCCCGCCCGCCACGCCGAGATCCGCAGCGCCCGCTTCGGACGCGACGCCGGTGTGATCGGCGCCGCCGTGCTCGCCCGCGAGTCGATCGCCCGCCGGGTGATCGCTTGAGCGCCGCCGGCCGTCTCGTCGTCTGCCCGACGCCGATCGGCAACCTCGAGGACGTCACGCTGCGCGTCCTCGCCGCGCTGCGCGCGGCCGACCTCGTCGCCTGCGAGGACACGCGCCACACGCGCAAGCTGCTCGACCGCTACGGCGTCACCGGCAAGCTCGTCAGCTACCACGAGCACAACGAGCGCGAGCGCGCCGGCGAGCTCGTCGCGAAGATGCGCAAGGGCTCGGTCGTCGCGCTCGTCTCAGACGCCGGCATGCCGCTCGTCTCAGACCCCGGCTTCATCCTCGTCCAGGCCTGCATCGCCGCCGGCCTCTCGGTCGAGGTCCTGCCCGGGCCGAGCTCGGCGCTCGCCGCCCTCGTCGCCTCGGGCCTACCCGCCGAGCGCTGGCGCTTCGTCGGCTTCCTGCCGCGCAAGAAGGGCGACCTCGAGAAGCTGCTCGTCTCGACCGCCGAGACGCTCGTCGCCTTCGAGGCACCGCAGCGCCTCGCCGCGACGCTCGCGCTGCTGGCCGCCGCCGACCCGGCCCGCCCGGTCGCCGTCTGCCGCGAGCTGACCAAGCTCCACGAGGAGATCCGCCGCGGCAGCGCCGGCGAGATCGCCGCCCATTACGCGGCCGAGCGCCCGCGCGGGGAGGTCGTGCTCGTCGTCGGCGCCGCGCCGCCCGGGGCGGGCGAGCCCGACATCGCCGAGCGCGCGCTGACCGCGCTGCAGGCCCTCGTCGACGCTGGCGCGCGGCCGCGCCCCGCCGCCAAGGCGCTCGCCGAGCTGACCGGCGTGCCGGCCAACCGCCTCTACCGCGCCCTCACCCAGCCGCAGCGCTGACAACTCGTCCAAGCGACCCTGCCGCGGCGCCCACCCTGCCGTAGCCTGCTCTGACCGGCCCGATGTCCTTCTACATCACCACAGCGATCAACTACGTCAACGGCGCGCCCCACCTCGGGCACGCCTACGAGGCGATCACGACCGACGTGATCGCCCGCCACCGCCGCCAGCGCGGCGACGACGTGTTCTTCCTGACCGGCACCGACGAACACGGCGAGCCGGTCGCCGACGCCGCGCGCGCCGAGGGCATCGAGCCGCAGGAGCTCGCCGACCGAAACGCGGCGCGCTACATCGCGATGACGCAGCAGCTCGACATCTCAAACGACTACTTCATCCGCACGACCGACCCGCGCCACAAGGAGATCGTCCAGGAGGTCCTCCAGCGCGTTCACGACGCGGGACATACATACAAGGGGATGTATGAGGGCTGGTACTGCCCGCGCTGCGCCGACTTCAAGGTCGAGAACGAGATCCTCGACGGCAACCGCTGCCCGATCCACGAGATCGAGCTGACGCGCGAGCAGGAGGAGAACTGGTTCTTCCGCCTGTCGACCTTCCAGGAGCCGCTCGAGCGCCTCTTCGACGAACGCCCCGACTTCGTGCTCCCCGCGATCCGCTACAACGAGGCGCGCGCGTTTCTTCACTCGGGCCTCGAGGACCTCTCGCTGACGCGCAAGCGGATGAGCTGGGGGGTGACCGTTCCCTGGGATCCCGAGCAGGTCTTCTACGTCTGGTTCGACGCGCTCCTGAACTACTACACCGCACTCGGCTTCGCCCGCCCCGGCGAGGACCTGACCGCCCACTACTGGCCGGCGAGCTGGCACGTGATCGGCAAGGACATCCTCAAGTTTCACACGATCTTCTGGCCGGCGATGCTAATGGCGGCCGGCATCGAGGTCCCCCGCCAGGTCTTCGTCCACGGCTTCCTGCTCGCCGCCGACGGGCGCAAGATGAGCAAGTCGCTCGGCAACGTCCTCGACCCCTTCGACGTCCTCGAGCGCTACGGGTCGGACGCGCTGCGCCACTACCTCTGCCGCGAGGTCGGCTTCGGTGCCGACGGCCCGGTCGGGATGGACGCCGTCCGCGCGCGCTACGACTCGGAGCTCGCCAACGAGTACGGCAACCTCGCGAGCCGGACCCTCAACATGCTCGAGCGCTACACCGACGCGACGGTCCCGGCCGTCGCGACCGATCCCGCGCTCGCGGCCGACTTCGAGGGCCTGCCCGAGCGGATCGATGAGCTCCTCGAGCGCCTCGATCTGACCGCCGCGCTCGAGGAGATCTGGCAGCGCGTGCGCCGCCTCAACCGCTACGTCGAAGCCTCCGCGCCCTGGACGCTCGCGCGCGAGGAGGGATCGCGCGAGGAACTTCTAATGGTGCTCGCTTCGCTCGCCGAAGGGTTGCGTGTGGTGACGATCGCGCTTGCGCCATACATACCGCGCAAGACCGCCGAGCTGCTCGGCGCCCTCGGCGCCGCCGCCAGCACCGAGCGCACGTTCGCCGCAAGCGGTTCTGGGGCCACGGTGGCGAAGCTCGCCCCGCTCTTCCCGAAGTCGGCCGATTGATCGACTCCCACACCCACCTCGACCACTGCAAGCCGCCCGACGAGGAGCTCGTCGGCGCCGCCCGCGCGGCCGGGCTGACGCGGATGCTGACCGTCGGCACCGACCCCGGGAGCTGCCGCGCCGCGCTCGCCGCGGCCGAGCGCTTCGAGGACGTCTTCGCCGCGATCGGCTGCCACCCGAACGCCGCCGGCGAGCTCGACGCCGACCTGCTGCGCGAGCTCGCGGCGCACCCGCGCTGCGTCGCGATCGGCGAGACCGGCCTTGACTACTACCGCGACCGCGCCCCGCGCGACCTGCAACGGACCGCGTTCGAGGCCCAGATCGAGATCGCGCGCGAGACCGGCAAGCCGCTCGTCATCCACACGCGCGAGGCCGCCGAGGACACCCTCGAGCTGCTGCGCGAGCGCGCGGACGGTCTGCGCGTGATCCTCCACTGCTTCTCGATGGCCGAGCGCGCGCAGGACTGCGTCGATGCCGGCTACTGGCTGTCCTTCGCGGGCAACGTCACCTACCCGAGCGCGAGCGCGATCGCCGCGGTCGCCGCGAGCGCGCCGCTCGAGCGGCTGCTCGTCGAGACCGACGCCCCCTACCTCGCTCCGCAGTCGCGCCGCGGCAAACCCAACGAGCCGTCGTTCGTCGTCGAGACCGCGCAGTTCGTCGCCGACGCGCGCGGCATCGACGCCGCCGAGCTCGAGGCGGCGGTCGAGCGAAACGCCGCGGAGCTGTTCGGCTGGTGAGCGGCACGGCGACGCAGCCGAGCCTGCGGCGCCTCGCGCAGTTCGGTGTGCACCCGCGCCGCGACCTCGGCCAGAACTTCCTGATCGACTCGAACATCCTCGCCGTGATCGAGCGCGCCGGCGAGCTCGGCGCCGGCGACGTCGTGCTCGAGGTCGGCGGCGGGCTCGGCGTCCTCTCCGAATACCTCGCCGCGCGCGCCGCTCACGTCCACGTCGTCGAGGTCGACGCGGCGCTCGAACCGCCGCTCCGCGACGCGCTCGACCCCTTCGACAACGTCACGCTGCACCTCGCCGACGCGATGACGCTCGACCTCGCCGCGCTCGACCCGCCGCCGACGAAGGTGATCGCGAACCTGCCCTACGGCATCGCCGCGGGCTTCCTGCTGCGGAGCATCGAGGAGCTCCCCGGCCTCGAGCGCTGGGTCGCGATGGCGCAGCGCGAGGTCGGCGAGCGCCTCGCCGCGAGCGCCGGGACGCGCGCCTACGGCATCCCGAGCGTCCTCTGCCGCCTCGCCTGCGAGGTCCGCGTCCTGCGCGCGATCTCGCGCACCGTCTTCTTTCCCGTCCCCAACGTCGACTCCGTGCTCGTCGGCATGACGCGGATCGCTCCCGGCGCCTCACCCGAGCTGCGCCGCTTCGTCCAGGCCGCCTTCGCCCACCGCCGCAAGGCACTCGCCCGCTCGACCGCGATCGCGCTCGGCCTCGACCGCGACGCCGTCCGCGCCGCCCTCGAGCAGCTCGGACACCGCCCCGACGTGCGCGCCGAGCGCCTCGAGCCGGCCGAGCTCCAGGCCCTCTGGGAGACGCTCAGCCGGTGAGGGAGCTCGCGCCGGCCAAGATCAACCTCAGCCTGCTGATCGGCCCGCTCCGCGGCGACGGCCGCCACGAGCTCGCGAGCGTGATGCAGTCGATCACGATCTGCGACCGCCTCGAGCTGGCCGACGGCGAGCGAGACGATGTGATCTGTCCGGGCGTCGAGGGGCCGAACCTCGCCGCCACCGCGATCGCCGCCTTCCGCGCGGCGACCGGCTGGGACGGGCCGCCGCAGCGGATCGAGATCGACAAGCGGATCCCCATCGCCGCGGGCATGGCCGGCGGCTCGGCCGACGCCGCGGCGGCGCTGCGCCTGCTCGCCCGCCGAAGCGGCGCCGGCTCGCCGGAGCTGCTCCACGACCTCGCGACCGCGCTCGGCTCAGACGTCGCCGCCCAGATCCGCCCCGGGCGCACGCTCGTGCGCGGGGGCGGGGAGGACGTGCGCCGGCTCGGCGCGCCCGCGCCGTTCGGCGTCCTCGTGCTGCCCTCGGAGGCGTCGCTCTCGACCGCCGCCGTCTACGCCGAGGCCGATCGGCTCGGCCTTCCGCGCGGCGCCGAGGAGCTCGCCGCGATCGATCCGCTCGACGCCGGCGCCGTCAACGACCTCGAGCCTGCCGCGCGCTCGCTTGAGCCGACGATCGACGCGGCGCTCGAGCGCGTCCGCTCGGCCGGAGCGCGCGACGCGCTCGTCTGCGGGTCGGGGCCGACGGTGATCGGCCTCTTCCCAAGCTACGAGGAGGCGGCCGCCGCGGCGGTCGACGTCGGCGGCCCGGCGATCGCCGCGCGCCCGCTGATCGACTGGCCGTCGCTCCTCTGAGGGGGCCGACGGCTTCTTAAGCGACAATTCGCCGACCCGTGAGCAGGCTCGATATCAGCTACCTCGTCGCCGGAGTCTGCGGAGCCGTCGGTCTGGTCGCCTTCGTCGGCCTGATCCTCGTCCCCGCGGTCGGCGCCTACGAGCGAGTCTGGCAGCGACTCGTCGCCGCCGTGCTGTCGGTATACGTGCTCGCCGCGATGGTCGGCCTGGGCCTGCTCGGTGCCGTCGGCGTCGTTTGGCTCTGGGGACGCTACGGATAGCCCGGCGGCGATCACGGGCGCCATCGACCTGGCCGCTCTCGAGGAGATCACCGCTGCGGTCGAATCCGGAGCCGGCCTGCCCACGGTCGTCCGCGCCGCGGCGCGCGCGCTCGATTCGAGCGTCGTCGTGCTCGACCGCGCCGGCCAGGCGCTCGCAGTCGCGGCGCGATCGCCGGCCGACGAGCGCTCCCTGCTCGCCGACGCGGACGGCGTCGACACGATCGAGCTGCGCGTCGCCGACGCCGACGTCGGCCGCCTGCGGATCCGCTCGCGCGGCGAGCTGAACCCGGCGCTGCTTCGCATCCTCAGCACGCTGATCGCCTCAGAGGTCGAGCGCGACCGCGCGCCCGAGCTGGCCGTCGAGGAGGCCGCGGCGACGTTCGTGGGGAGCCTGCTCTCGCGCGAGCTCACCGAGCGCGACGCGATCCTCGCGGCGGCGCGCGAGGTCGGGCTGCGCGACCTCGAGCGCGGCGCGGCCGTACTGATCGCCCACGCCCACCCGCAGGCCCCGGCGCAGGAGGGCTGGCGCTCCCGCCTTCGCGCCGTCTCGGCGCGCGCCGCGCGCGCCGCGGTCCCCGGCGCCGTCGCGGTTCTCTCCGAGCGCGGGATCGCCACCGGCGCCGAGGTCATCGTGCTCCTCTCGGGCGCCGACGACGCCGCCGCACGCCGCGCCGCCGAGGCCGTGCTGCGCGACCTCGAGGCGACGATGGGCGGCTTCGTCTTCGTGATCGGGCGAAGCCGGCCCGTCAGCGACCCGCTTGAGCTCGCGCGCGCGGCGGACGAGGCGCTGCTTGCGGCGAACGTCGCCGAGGGCGACCAGGAGCACCGCGTGCTGGCCTTCGAGGAGACCGGCGCCTACCGCCTGCTGCTCTCGGCGATGAGCGAGAACCCCGCCGAGCTCCAGCGCTTCTACGCCGAGACCGTCGAGCCGCTCGTCGCCTACGACGAGCAGTACGCGACCGACCTCGTCGCGACCGTCGAGGCCTTCCTCGACGCCGACGGAAACGTCGCCGGGACCGCCCAGCGCCTCTTCACCCACCGCCACACGATCCGCTACCGCCTCGAACGCGTCCGCGAGCTCTGCGGCCTCGACGTCGGATCGAGCGACGGCCGCGAGAAGCTGAGCCTAGGCCTCAAGGCGATGCGCGTGCTCGGCATGAGCGGCGCCGTAGCGCCGTCGAGTGAGCCCGGTCACGCGGCGGGGCGGGTGCCGCGGCGCTGAGCCACCACCCGCTCGCGACGCCGCTTGATCTTGCGGCGCGGGGCTTCGTCCCACGCCCGGACGGCGTCGTCGAGCTGCTGCCGCCACCCTGGGCCGGCTTCCGCGGCGGTCGTCGCTTTCACCGGCCACTTCGTGGTCGCCGCCGCGGTGTCCGATCCATGGCTTCGAGAGCGGTTGCCGGCGGGGGACATGCTCGCGCCGACGAGCCCTCTGTTTCTCAGCTCGCTCGGCGCCGAGCTCGGCCTCCCCGGCGACGGCGTGGACGTGTTGCTCGCGAGCGAGGGACTGGAGGGCGAGACCGAGCTTGTCGAGGTTGTCCGCGACGAGCATCCTCGCGTGATCCGCGCCCGCGCCCACCGCGATGACGTGCGCGTCTTCGCCGACCGTGGTGGCGCCACGACGGTGATTTTTGGGAGCGGCCTCGTTGGCCGGCCCGAGGTCGCCGTTGAGGTCGACCCCGCCGAGCAGGGTCGCGGACTCGCGACGGCGGCGCTCCTTGAGGCGCGGCGGCTCGTCGGCCCCGACCATGTGCTGTTCGCGCAGACCGCTCCCGGGAACGCGGCGTCGCTGCGCGCGCTGCTCGCGGCAGGGTTTGTTCCGATCGGCAGTGAGGTCCTGTTCTTCGCGTGAGGGCGCAACTCTGGGTTCGAGCCAGGGAGGCGGTCCCCTCGTCGTCTACGAAGTCCTCGTCGGCGACCGGAACGGCACAAGCGCCGCGAGCCAGCCATCGACAGCGTTCCGCAGGCCTTCGCGGTCTGACTTGAGGGCGTGGTCGCCGCGGATCACGGCCACCTCCCGGCCCTTGGCCAGCTTCGGCACGCCAAAGCGGTCGCTGGCACCCTGCACGACGAGCACGGGCACGCTCACGCCGTCTAGCTCGGCCTGGCGCGACTTGCCTGACGGCGCGACCAGCGGGAAGGCGAGGCAGAGCACTGCCGCCGCGCCGACCGCCTCGGCGGTGCGGCAGGCCACCCGCGCGCCCGACGAGCGGCCGCCCGTCACCACCTCAAGACCCGCCAGCGGGCCCGCTCGCAGCTGCTCGACGACGGGGATCCAGGCTTCGTCGAGGAGATGGGTGGCGGGCGTCGACCGCCGTCCCGCGACCCGGTAGGGCTGCTCGACGAGGGCGACGGTGAGGCCGCGGCTCGTGGCGACCTCCGTCGCCAAAACGAGATCGGGCGCGCCGATGCCGCCGCCCGCGCCGTGGCCGAGCACGAGCGCGCCGCGCGGCTCACCCGCCGGAACGTGCAGATGTGCCCTGGCCGGGCCGTGCGGTGTCTCGAGCTCGAGCATTCCCAAACGGTAGCCTCGCGACGATGTTCGACCACGTCGGGATCGCCGTCTCGGACCTCGCCGCCTCCGAGCGTTTCTACCGTACGGTCCTGTCCACGCTCGGCGTCGAACCGAGCTACGCGGGCCCCGAGCTGGTCGAGTGGGAGGACTGGGATATCGGCCCGACCGACAGCGAGCACCCTCTGACCCGCGGTCTTCACGTCGGCTTCCGGGCGCCGGACCGCGCCGCCGTGGACGCCTTCTGGCAGGCCGGGATCGACGCCGGTCATCCGAACGACGGCGCGCCCGGCCCGCGTGGGGTCTACGGCGGCGACTACTACGGCGGCTTCCTGCTCGACCCCGACGGCAACAGCGTCGAGGCGGTCCATTACGAACGAGAGCGCTCCGTGCCCGACGGCCAGATCGATCACCTGTGGATCCGCGTCCGCGACCCGCAGGCCTCGCGGCGCTTCTACGCGACGATCGCGCCGCACGCCGGACTGCGCGTGACACACGACACTCCTGATCGCGTGCAGCTCTCGGGCACCGACTTCTCCTTCTCACTCGTGCGCGATGAGCGCCCGCTCACCGAGAACGTCCACCTCGCCTTCGCCGCGGACGACGACGCCACCGTGCGGGAGTTCCACGCCGCCGCGCTCGCCGCGGGCTATCAGGACTACGGTGCACCGGGCGAGCGCGCTGTCTACCACCCGGGCTACTACGGTGCCTTCGTGCTCAATCCCGACGGCCTCAATGTCGAGGTCGTCAACCACAACCGCTGAGCCACGGCGAAGGCTGGGGAGCCAGAACTAGAGCGGTTGCTGAGGCGCGGCGCGGCTCCTGCACCACCGAATCCACTTGCGCACCGCGTTGTCGGACACGCCGTACTTGCGGCCGACCGCGCGATAGCCGAGTTCGGCGATCTCTGCGACGAGCTGCTCGTAAGGCGGGCGCTGGACCTTCCGAGTCTCGGGCTTGGGATGGCGCGGTCCCTTGCTGCGCACGCCGCACGCTTGCGAGCAATACCGATGTGTTGGGTACTTCGGCCGGAACTGCGCCCCACAGTGCAGAGGAACGATCGGTGTGCTCGATCACGTTCTGACGGCCGCAATGCGTATCGAGTGTCGCCGCGCAGTTGGGACACACGATTCGCAGGTTTTCAAGCCGGTTGTCGTCGCCGACTCCGTTGATGTGGTCGATGATCAGCGCCATTCGGCGACCGCGCCACACCTCGTCTTGACCGCACATTTCGCAGCGGCGCGGTTTCAACCCGTCCTCGTACAACCGATTCTTCAGTTTGCTGCGGGTGTAGGTCGAGCCTTCGACGAGTATCTGCTCGAGCGGGATCCGCTTCGTCGCGGGACGGCCTCGCTTCGTCCAATTCGGGTCGAGCTGGGGCGTTGAGACGCCGTAATGTGCGATTAGCTTCCGAAGCGTCTGAAAGTTGCCGCCGGCCGGTCGCAATCCCAGACGCGCGAGCGCTTCGGTCAGGCTCCGAGCATCGGAAAGGGCTTCCCTAACGTCAGTCTCACTGTGGGACGGATTCCAAGCCATCCATCAAACGCTAGGTCGCGTCGTGGATAGAAAACCGCCCGCCCAAGCAGTTTCTCGAAGGCTGGGGAGCCTGGATTCGAACCAGGACTAGAAGGGCCAAAGCCTCCCGTGCTGCCGTTACACCACTCCCCAGTGCCGTCCGACGACCCCCAGAGCGATCCCGCCGCAAGTGTAGTTACGCTCACGGAGATGCCCGGGCCGACCGTCGTGATCCTCGCTGCGGGATCCGGGACGCGGATGCGCTCGGCCAAGCCGAAGCTCGCGCACGACCTCTGCGGGCGCACGCTGCTGGCCTGGCCGGTGACCGCGGCTGCCGCGGCCGGAGCTGCCCGCACCGTGGTCGTCGTGCCGCCCGGCGACGCACTCGCGCCGCTGCTCGAGGGCTTCGACGTCGAGTTCGCGATTCAGACCGAGCCGCTTGGAACCGCCGACGCCGTCGCGCGCGCCGCGCCGCTGATCGAGCGCGACGCGAAGGTGGTCGTCCTCTCAGGCGACGTGCCGCTCGTCAGCGCCGAGCTGATCGGCGAGCTCGCGGGATCGAACGCCGACGCGACGATGGTTACAACGACGCTCGAGGACCCGGCCGGCTACGGACGCGTCGTCCGCGACGCCTCGGGGGCAGTCGTCCGTGTTGTCGAGACGAAGGTCGCCGGTGACGCGAGCGAGGAGGAGCTCTCGATTCGCGAGGTCAACGCCGGCATCTACGGGTTCGCCGGCGGGGCGCTGCTCGATGCGCTCGAGGAGGTCGGCTCCGACAACGCTCAGGGCGAGCGCTACCTCCCCGACGTCATCGCGGTGCTGATCGCGCACGGCCTTTCGGTGACGACCGTCGAGGCCGGCGCGGAGGCCGTGTCGGGGATCAACGACCGCGCCGAGCTTGCCACGGTTGCGGCGGCGGCACAGCACCAAATCCAGCACCGGCACATGCTCGCCGGGGTGACGATCGTGCAGCCGGCGACGACCAGCATCGACGTCAATGTCGAAATCGGCGAGGACGCGGTCATCGAGCCCTGTACCCAGCTTCGCGGCGCGACGACGATCGGGCGCGACTGCCGCGTCGGCCCGCACGCCGTGCTCGTCGACGCCTCGATCGCCGACGGCGCGACGATCGGGCCGTTCACCTACCTGCGGCCGGGGACCGTCCTTGAGGCGGGTGCGAAGGCCGGGACGTTCGTGGAGATCAAGAACTCGCGGATCGGCGCGGGGGCCAAGGTGCCCCACCTCTCCTATATCGGGGACGCCGACGTCGGCGAGCAGACGAACCTCGGCGCCGGAACGATCACCGCCAACTACGACGGCAAGAGCAAGCACCGCACGACGATCGGCGCGCGCGTGCACGGTGGCGTCGACACGTCGTTCGTCGCCCCTGTAACCGTTGGCGATGACGCATGGACGGCGGCCGGATCGGTCGTCACGGGTGACGTGCCGGCGGGTGCGCTCGCCGTCGCGCGGGCCCGCCAGCGCAACGTCGAGCGCTATGCCGAACGCCGCGAGGGCGGCTGACTCGAGGCCGCGCAGACGACCTAAAGGCCGAACGGGTGACTAGACTCAAAGTGGATGAGCGTGACTGAATCGCAGCCGGCGATCACCTTCCTGCCCATCGATTACGACAAGCGGCTGATGCTGTTCTCGGGCCGCGCGACCGGCGAGCTGGCGGCGAAGATCGCGGCGAAGCTGGGTGTCGAGCTCGGGCCGACGACGCTCAAGACCTTCTCAAACGGCGAGGTTTATTGCCGCTATGGCGAATCGATTCGCGGCGCCGACGTCTTCATCGTCCAGTCGACCTGCGGCAACGCCCAGACCGGCCTGACCGCCAACGACGCGCTGATGGAACTGCTGCTGATGATCGACGCCGCCGTCGGCGCGTCGGCGCACCGGGTGATCGCGGTCGTCCCGTGGTTCGGCTACTCGCGACAGGACAAGAAGTCGGCGCCGCGCGAGCCGATCTCCGCTCGCCTTGTCGCGCGCATGCTCGAGTCAGCGGGGGCCGACCGGGTCCTGACGATGGACCTCCACGCCGGCCAGGTCCAGGGCTTCTTCTCAAAGCCGCTCGACCACATGACGGCGCGCTTCATCCTCGCCCAGCACTTCAACGACCTCCATCTCGAGAATCTCGTCGTCGTCGCTCCGGACGTCGGCCGCGCGAAGTTGGCCCAGAAGTTCGCCGAGAAGGTCGGCGCCGACCTGGCCGTGATGACCAAGGAGCGCCCCGCCCAGCAGGTCGCCGAAATCGGCTACGTGATCGGCGAGGTCTCAGGCAAGAACGCGATCATCATCGACGACATCATCGATACCGCCGGCACGCTCTGCGCCGCCGCCGAGACGCTGATCGAGCACGGCGCGGCGCGCGTCTACGCCGCGGCGACGCACGGAGTCTTCTCGGGGCCAGCCTACGAGAACATCACGGGCGGGCCGTTCGAGCGCGTCGTCGTCACCGACACGATCCCCGCCCCGCCGGGAGCACCCGCCAACGTCGTCGTGCTCCCCTGTGCGGACATCCTCACCGACTCGATCCGCCGCATCTTCACGGACGGCTCGGTGAGCGAGGTCTTCGGCGGCGAGAACCAGCTCTTCTAGCGGGACCGCAGTCCGGTTGTCGTCGGGGCGGCGACGCTTGATGCATCGGATGGCGTGCGCGGCGCGGCGCGGCCCAGAGTGGGCTGAGGCTCGCCGCCGCCCGCGGGCCTGGCGGGGCGCGGCGTGCTCGCGACAGCACCTATGCTGCTGCGACTCGGCGTAGATCAGGGCGGATCGGCAGAGGCGAGTGATCCGCGGCGGGAGGGGGATCATCATCGCGAATTCAGTGGGTGCGTCTCGGCGGAGGCGTCGGGGCGCCGGATATGTCGCCGCGGTGCTCGTGTTGTTCGCCCTTGTCATCGTCGGCTCGGCGCGGGCGGACACGGCGGTGATCAGCTTCGACGACCTGGCCCCCGGCACGGTCGTCACGAACCAGTACGCCGACGCCGGCGGATCAGGCCAGGGGGTGGTGTTCGGACCAGCCCCGGGCGGTGTCGACAGCCACGAGCGACCGACCGTCGCCGCGGCCCCCGCTCAGGCGGTGTCGGGCTCTCAGGTAGCGAGGATCGACTGTTCGACGTGTGGCGAAGGACTCGGATTCGTCGCGGACACGACCGGGGCGTTCGCGGTGCCGCGGTCGCGGATCACCGTCTACGTCGGCTTCCTGGGCTCGGCGCTGACGACGTGCGCCGCGCTGACCCCCACGGCGGGGTGCGCCGATGTCACGCTGAAGGCCTACGACTCCGCCGGGCGGCTGGTCGCTACGCCCGCAACCGCGCAGGTGATGCGGGGGCAGCCGTTCGTGCTTCTCTCCGTTTCGTCCGCCACGGCCAACATCGCGGGCTTCGAGATCGGAGCGGGCGCGAGCGATGCCAACAAGGAGATCGCGATCGACGACCTCGGCTCCGCGGCGCCGACCGCGCCGGACTTCACGCTCACTCCCGCGGCGAGCGCCGTCACGCTGCCCAACGGTCAGAGCACGAGCGACGTGATCACGATCGGACGACTCAACGGCTCGGCCGGCGACATCCAGTTCTCCGCGGCCGGCCTGCCGCAGGGTGTCAGCGCCGCCTTCACGCCAAATCCCGCTGGCTCCCAGACCACTCTGACGCTGACCGCCGACCCGAGCGCCCCGGCAGCAGCAGCCGCCGCGGTGACGATCACCGCCACGCCGTCCTCGGCGAGCGCCGGCGCGCTCGCGCGGACGCTGCAGCTCAGTCTCAGCGTCGAGTCGGTCTGCGCGGATGTCGTTAGCGGCCAGGAGCTGATCGACGCGCTGCTCTCCGGATGCAGCGACATCCACGTCGATGACTCGGCCCAGATCGACGTCGCCCGCCTCTCGGCGCTCTCCGGCTTCGCCTCGCTGAACGTCTATGGAGACGCCTCGGCAGCCGTCCTCCACATTCCCGACAACGTGACCATCGAGAGCGACCGCTCCGCCAGCCATGCCGGAGGCAGGCTCTACATGTCAGCGAACCTCTCAGATCCCAGCGCGATGCTCGCGCTGCGATCCGGCGACCGCGTGACCGGGCTGCGCCTGCAGGGCTACAGCCACGCCCGCGGAGGCGACGAGTCCTGGACGATCGATCCGAGCAACAACATCGGGACGACGGACGGCTTGAGCATCGCGCAGCCCGACGTGCTGGTCGCCAACGACGAGATCTCCAACTGGCCCGGCTCCGGCGTGAATGTCCACGACGTCACCTACGCGAACTGGCCGCCCGGCGGCGTGATCGAGAGCGAGCCGCATCCGGCCAAGCATTCCCGGGAGGACGACGCCATCGCGGCGCTCGCCGCGCGGGTCCACATCACCAACAGCTTCATCCACGACAACGTCGGCTGCGCCGACGGCTACGGCGTCAGCGTCGGGGGGAGCGGCTTCGCGCTGATCGACCACAACGTCTTCGACTACAACAAGCACGACGTCGCGGGCGACGGCGAGCCGGGCACCGGCTACATCGCGTCGTCGAACCTCGTGCTCACCGATGGCGTCGAGTGTCGCGGCGACAGCGGCAAGGGCAGCCTCACCTACGGTGGGCACTTCGACATGCACGGCACCGCCGGCGGTGCGGGCAGCGGCCACGTCGGCGGGACGGCGGGCACCTACATCGAGATCGCCAACAACGCGATTCGCGGAGATCAGCGCTTCCACGTCCACCTCGGTCTCGGCGGCGACCGCCGGGCCGCGTTCGACATCCGCGGCACCCCGACCGACAAGGCGGTCTTCAGCGGCAACGTGACGGAGGCCTCCGGCGATGACGCGGTCGCCGTGTCCGGCGTCTCGGCGGACGATCTCTCCTCTGCCAACAAGCTCGTCGTGGAGGGCAACCGCTACAGCGTCAACACCTCCGGCGACCTGGCCGCCGGAGACTTCGACGGTGACGGCTGCACCGACGCGTTCCTCGCGACCGGCGCGGTCTGGGTGTACTCGCCCTGTGGCAAGGGGGCGTGGCGCTACCTCAACACGTCGCGATACCAGCTCGACCAGCTCGCGTTCGGCGACTTCAACGGCGACGGCAAGACCGACGTGTTCACGCAGCGCGGCGATCGCTGGTACGTCTCCTATGGGGGCCGGACCGCGTTCGAGCAGCTGCCGGCCGGGTCGAACATCCCGATGCGCGACTACCGGATCGGCGACTTCAACGGCGACGGCAAGGCCGACATCTTTCGCGCCAACGGCTCGCACTGGTACTACTCGGCGAGCGGCGCCAGCCAGTGGATCCAGCTCGGCACGTCCAGCTACAAGGCGGCCAACCTGCGCTTCTGCGACTTCAACGGCGACGGCAAGACCGACATCTTCAGCCTCGCGAACGGGCAGTGGTCGGTCTCCTACGGCGGCGCCAGCTCCTGGCGGCGGCTGAACGCCAAACTCTCCTCGGACCTCGGTGAACTCGCGTTCGGAGATCTCAACGGCGACGGCCGCTGCGACATCGCTCGGGCCTACCACGACAGCTGGCAGGTCTCGTGGGGAGGAACCAGCCCTTGGCACTACGAGTCACCGAACCGCCACCCCGGGGACTTCTCAGCGACCCTGATCGGGCATTTCGCCGGTGTCGCCTGCGAGGACGTCCTTCGCTTCGGCGATGACGACTCCCATCTCGAGCGCTTCCAGGCCTCGCGCTGCCTGACGCCCTTCGCCGGCTGGTCGACTCAGAACATGCTCTGAGCGCGCGGGCGCCGCTGAGGGGCAAGGTCGCCGGCGCGCGGGTCGTGCCGGGCCAAAACCGGGCAATAGACTCCGCGCCATACCCAGCTGTTCTGAACGGTCGACGCGCGTTGGCGCCGAGGCGTTACGAACTGGCAAGGCAAGCGCGGGGGTGAAGACGACGGTGGCGGCGATCAGCGAGGACCCGCGGCGGATCAAGGTGGTGCACACATACGGGCCCGGACTGCACGGCACGGACGCCGATCCGGACTACGAGGACCCGCGCTGGCAGGAGCGCCAGGTCCGCGACTTCGTCGACTTCGCCGTCGAGGCGGAGCGGCTGGGGTTCGATGGCATCACGGTCACCGAGCACCATGCCGCGTCGCTGACATGCC
Source organism: Solirubrobacteraceae bacterium (assembly GCA_036267075.1). Lineage (GTDB taxonomy): Bacteria > Actinomycetota > Thermoleophilia > Solirubrobacterales > Solirubrobacteraceae > Palsa-513. The sequence goes on along the minus strand of DATAWT010000022.1, from coordinate 71,483 downwards.
CATCGCCCCACCTGCTGCTCGCCGCCGCCGCGGGCCAGACGACCCGGATCCGCCTCGGCACCGCCGTCACCGTGCTGCCCCTCTACAGCCCGATCCGGGTTGCCGAGGAGGCCGGGATGCTCGACCTTCTCAGCGGAGGCCGCTTCGAGCTCGGCATCGGTCGCGGGATCCCGGGCGAGGTCGAGCTGACCGCGGGCCGCGTGTTCTCGGCAGAGGAGCTGATGCGGCGCTGGCTGGAGGGTCTGGAGCTCCTGCGGATCGCTCTGAGCGAGCGCGAGTTCACCTTCGACGGCGAGTTCATGCAGGTCGTCCGCCCGACCACCGTCGCGACGCGCCCGATCCAGGATCCGCTCCCGGTATGGCTCGGCGGCGCCAGCCTCGACACGATGGCAATCGCCGCGCGCAACGGTTGGAACATCATGCGCAACTTCGGCGAGCCCGAGCAGCACCGCGCGGCCTTCGAGCACTACCGCCAGACCGCCGAGGAGTACGGGCACGCCCGCAGCGGCGCGAACTTCATGATCGAGCGCTTCGTCGCGATCGGCGCGACCGAGCAGCAGGCTGAGGAGAACCTCGCCGAGCTCGCCCGCGCGTTCCGCCGCTTCGTCGAGCTCTATGCCGACGGGGGCAGGCGCCCGCTGCCGACGACCGACGGCGAGCTGTTGCTCGACCATGCAGGAGCGGCCGGGTCGCGGCCCGCCATCGCGATCGCCGGAACGCCTGAGGAGATCACCGAGAGCCTCATGCAGACGCTCGAGGAGACGGGGGCGTCGCGGGTGCTGATCGAAACGTTCTCGCGGGATGAGATGGCGCTCTTCGCCGCGGAGGTGCTGCCGGCGCTTCGCGCGCGAGCGCTGGCGTGACGCTTCTTCGATTCGGGCATCAGGGCCGGCACTAGACTGCCCGGGCATGCTGCGAGACAGAGCGACCGGAGCTCGGCGCGCAACGTCGCGAACTCCAGTCGCTCAGGCGTTCGGGGCCGCGGGGTCACATCGGGCTTCCTCGGGCGTTGCGACCCGACCGTTCTAGGAGTCGCCGGTGTCGCTGAGCGGCCTCGTCGACCGCCTCGGGTTGAGCGACGAGGAGGCGCTTTTGATCTTCGACCTCGACGCGCTCGGCGCGATCGCGGGTGACGTCGGCCACCGCCCCGAGGTCGAGATCCTCGATGAGCTGACGCGCGATGCCGCCGAGGCCTGCGGCGGTGCGGCGATGCTCGCGCGCTGGCTGCGCGCGGGGACCGACGGCGGGCGCCCGATCGACCTGCTCCTGCGCGGCGACTTCGTCAGCTTTGAGGACGCGCTCGCGGCGCGCGTAGCCGAGGTCCGGGCGTGACCCGGCGGCGCAAGCGTCTCTGGATCGCCGTCGGCGTCGTGCTGTTTCTCGTGATCAGCTTCGAGCTCGCGCGCTGGCTGACGCTCGAGAACCTCGAGCGCACGAAGATCGTCTCGCTCCTGACCGCCGAGGCGCGCGGGAAGGCCTCGGTGATGCTGTCGGACCTGCACGGCTGCGACGCGGGCTGCCGCGCCGACGTGCGCAAAGACGCGCGCACGCTGAAGCGCCCCGGCGCGGTGCTGATCCTCGCCGACCAGTCGGCGACCGCCTACGCGCTGACGAGCCGCACCGGAATGACGCGGATCGCCTGGAAGTCGACGCGGCGGCTGCTGCCGGTCGTCCAGTGCGTGACCGTGCAGCGCAAGGGCAATGTCGTCTCCGGACTGAGCCTTACCCTGCTTGCAGTGAGCCTCCCGCTTCATCCGACGACGGCTGATTGCTGAGCGCGGCGCGCAGCCGCCGGGGGATCGCCGTCGCGATCACCGTCGCTGCCGGGCTGTTCGCGCTCGCCGCGCCGGCAGGCGGCCGCCCGGCCGCCGGAGCAGCCGGCGAGCAGCCGACGCCCGGCGCCTGGTATGAGGACGGCCCGAGCGGGCGCTATCTGCTCGGCGGCGCCTGGCTCTTTCGCCGTGACAACGGCGCGCCGCTTCAGGTCGACACCTCGACCGCCGGCTGGCACGCGACCACCGTTCCGAACGCCTGGAACGCCGGCGTGCAGACGGCAGCCGGCTACGCGCCGGCGATCACCTGGTACCGAAAGGACTTCGTGCTCCCATCGAGCTCGGCCGCCGACGAATGGGCCGTCCGCTTCGAGTCGGTTTCAAACAGCGCGACGATCTGGCTGAACGGGCACCTGATCGGCGCGCACACCGGTGCGTTCCTGCCCTTCGAGGTGGCGCTGCCCGCCGCCGACACCTCGCGCTCGGGCGTCAATCGCCTCGTCGTGCGCGTCAGCGACGCGCACTCGCTGACCGATCTGCCGCCGCTGACGCGCAACGGCCCTGGCGGCGTCGTCGGCGGCTGGTGGAACTACGGCGGGCTGCTGCGCGAGGTCTACCTGCGCCGCGTCGGCGCCGTCGACTTCTCGAGCGTCTCGGTCCTGCCCGAGCTCTCCTGCGCAACGTGCTCCGCACGCGTCCGCTACAGCGTCGTGCTGCGCAACACCGGCCCCAAGCCGCGGCACGTGGCGCTCTCGACGAACTTCGGCGGGACCGCCGCCTCACTCGGCGCGCACTCGATCGCCGCCGGTTCGAGCGCGACCTTCACCGGTACGCTCAGCGTGGCGCATCCGCAGCTCTGGTCGCCGGCGTCGCCGCACCTCTACGAGGTGACGCTCACCGCAAGCGGCGGCGCGAGATACCAGCTGCAGAGCGGGATCCGCTCGGTGAGCGTCAGCGGCGGCCACCTCTACCTCAACTTCCACGCCGTTCACCTGCGCGGCGTCGGCCTGATCGAGGACTCCCCGACGGCGGGGTCGGCGCTCAGCCAGGCGCAGCAGCTTGCGGCGATGACCGCGGCGAAGAACCTGGGAGCGACGATCGTGCGCTCGCAGTACCCGCTCTCGCAGTACGAGGAGCAGCTCGCCGACCGCCTCGGGCTGATGCTGTGGTCTGAGATCCCGGTCTACCAGGTCCATGACTCGGAGCTTCGCGCGATCACCCCGACGGCGCTCGCGCTGTTGCGCGAGAACATCCTCGACAACGGCGATCACCCCTCGATCGTCATCTGGTCGATCGCCAACGAGCTTGACCCACAGGTCGATCTCGACCAGGCGCGCTACATCGCGAAGGCGGTCGCGCTGGCGCATGCGCTTGACCCGACACGCCCCGTCGGCCTGGCCTTCCAGGGCGAGCCGCCGATCGGCTGCCAGTCCGGCTACGGACCGCTGCAGGTGCTCGGCATCAACGACTACTTCGGCTGGTATCCGGGGCCCGAGGGCGACATCGCCGACCCGAGCCTGCTCGGTTCATACCTTGCTGCGCAGCGCGCCTGCTACCCCGGCAAGGCGCTGATGGTCACCGAGTTCGGCGCCGAGGCAGACCGCTCCGGCCCGATCGATGAGCGCGGGACCTACGAGTTCCAAAGCCAATGGGTCGCGCAGCAGCTCGCCGCCTTCGGCGCTGCCCCGTGGCTGAGCGGAGCGGTCTACTGGGCGCTGTCTGACTTCCTCGTCCGCCCGGGCTGGACGGGCGGCAACCCCTATCCGATGCCGCCGCTCTTCACCAAGGGCCTGATCTCCTTCGCCGGCACCCCGAAGCCCGCCTACGCGATCGTCCAGCAGTCCTACCAGGGCACCGACCAACTCGGCTGAGGCTGGGCGGCGCGGGCGAGTTCGCTACGATCGCTGCCGCATGGCCCGCTCCACGCTGACACGACTCGACGTCTCGAGCCGCACTCCCGACGGTTCCCGCTCCGCTCGCCGGATGCGCCACACCGGCCTCGTTCCCGGGGTCCTCTATGGCCACGGCGACGCGATCAGCTTCGCCGTCGAGGAACGCGCGCTGCGAAACGCGCTGGCCGCATCCGGTGCCGTGCTCGAGGTCTCACTCGACGGCGGTTCACCGAGCCCCGCGGTCCTCAAGGAGGCCCAGCGCCACCCCGTTCGCGGCAACACGATCCACGTCGACCTGATCCGCGTCCGCCTCGACGTGGCGATCCAGGCCTCGGTCGCGATCGAGCTGACCGGCGGCGACGATGCGCCGGGCGTCAAGGAGGGCGGGGTTCTCGAGCATGTCTCGCACACGGTCATGGTCGAGGCGCTGCCGACCGCGATCCCCGAGTCGATCAGCCACGACGTCTCCGAGATGGTGATCGGCGACACGCTGCTCGCCTCGGCGCTCGTCGCGCCCGATGACGTGACGCTGCTCGGCGAGCTCGATGAGATCGTGATCGCGACGCTGTCCCCGCCGCGCCTGCGCCTCGAGGAGGAAGAGGAGATCGAGCAGGAGACCGAGCTCGTCGGTGAGGGCGAGGGCGGCGAGGGTGAGGGCGAAGCGCAGGCGGACGGCTCGGCTGAGGACTCCTCCGCCGAGTCCGGCTCAGACGACAGCGAGTAGTCGCTGCGCCTCTCGCGCGGCCCTTCGATCGACTGGCTCGTCGTCGGCCTCGGCAATCCCGGCCGCGAATATTCCGCTACCCGCCACAACGTCGGCTTCGCCGTCGCCGAGGAGCTGGCACGGCGCTGGGATCTCGGGCGCGAGCGCACGCGCTACCTCGGTCGCCTGCGCGAGGGCCGCGCCGGCGGGCAGCGCATCGCGCTGCTTGAGCCGCAGACCTACATGAACGACGTCGGCCGAAGCGTCGGCCCGGCGCGCGGCGCGTTCCGCATCCCGCTCGAGCGCGTCCTCGTCGTCCATGACGAGATCGACCTGCCGTTCGGCGACATCCGGCCCCGCCTGGGCGGCGGCCTGGCGGGCCACAACGGTCTCAAGTCGCTGAAGCGCGAACTCGGCTCCGGCGAGTTCATGCGGGTGCGGGTCGGCGTCGGCAGGCCGGATTCGACCGACCCGGACATCGTCTCGGCCTACGTCCTCGGGCGCTTCGCCGAGGAGCCGGCCGCCGTCTCAGACCTCGTCGAGCGCGCGAGCGACGCAGTCGCCGCCGTCATCGCGGGCGAGTGAGCGTGCTCGCACCGCTGCTCGACCACCTCGCGCAGAGCGAGGAAGGGATCGCGCTTGCGCGCGAGGGCGGGGAGGCGTTCGCGTCCTCGGCGCTTCGCCCGTTCCTGATCGCGGCGCTCTTGGCCCACGCCGGCGAGGCGCCGGCGGTCGTCGTCGCGCCGGACGACCGCGCTGCCGGTGAGCTTGCCGCCGACCTCGCGGCCTGGCTCGCGCCGCGGCGCGTTCGCTTCTACCCCTCACGCGGGGTCACCTACGAGTCCCACCTCGCGCCGCCGCCACACCTCGTCGGCCTGCGGATCGCGGCCCTTGACGCGATCGGCACCGACCCCGCGGCGGTGCTCGTCGCCTCTGCCCAGGCGCTGTCCGAGAAGGTCCCTGACCCCGAGCTTCGCCCGCACTCCTTCGAGCTCGCGGTCGGCGAGCTGCTCGACCTCGATGAATGCGCGCAGCGACTCGTCGAGATGGGCTACGAGCGTGTGTCCCAGGTCGAGGACCGCGGCCAGTTCGCGATGCGCGGCGGGCTGCTCGACCTGTTCGCCGCGACGGCCGACCGCGCGGTCCGCTGCGAGCTCTTCGACATCGAGATCGAGTCGCTGCGGACCTTCTCGACGTTCACCCAGCGCTCGCTTGAGGCGCTCGAGCGGATCGAGGTCGCGCCCGCCGCCGAGCTCGCGCTCGAGCATCGCGGCGTGGCTCTCGAGGACGAGCATCCGGACATCGCCGAGCTGCTGCCGCTCGAGCGCTTCCGCCCGCTGCTCTCGCTGGTCGGCGAGGAGGCCTCGATGATCGTCGTCGCGAGCGAGGAGATCGGCCCGACGCTGCGCGACCTGTGGGGCGATGTGACAGCCGCCTTCCACGACAGCGATGCGCACGGACTCTACGTCGCCCCGGAGGAGATCGAGGCCGCGCTCGACAAGCGCGCGCGGATCCGCCTGCACTCACTCGCCGGCGCGGCACCGGTCGAGTTCCACGCCGCCGCCGTCTCGGGCACCGCCCGCTCGCTGAACGAAGCCGAGGCGCAGCTCGAGCGCGACCTGCGCTCCGGCTACCGCACCGTCGTCGCCTGGGCGCGCCGCGGCGACGGCGAGCGCGCCGCGCACAACCTCGCGCGCCTGCGCGCCCACTGGATCGAGGACGCACCGCCGATCGAGGCGCTGACGTTCGCGCAGGCGACCCTTCGCGAGGGGTTCGTCGCGCCCGGCCTGCGGCTGGCGGTCGTCCCTGACCACCTCCTCTTTCACCGCCGCCGCACCCAGACGCGCGCCGCCGCCGGCACGCGCCGCGGGGCGCTGCGCTCCTTCGCCGACCTTCGCCCCGGCGACTACGTCGTCCACGAGGACCATGGCGTCGCTCGCTTCGCCGGCTTTGAGACGCGGACCGTCGCCGGCGTCACGCGCGACTACCTCTATCTCGAATACCACGGCGACGATCGCGTCTACGCCCCCACCGACCAGTTCGCGAAGATCTCCCGCTACGTCGGGGCGGGCGGTGTGCAGCCGACGCTGTCACGGCTCGGCGGCACGCGCTGGGACACGCTCAAGGCGCGCGCCCGCCACGCCGCCGACGAGCTCGCCGGCGAGCTGCTCTCACTCTATGTCGAGCGAAAGCGCCGCGAAGGGCACGCCTTCGCCGCCGACGGCGACTGGCAGCGCGAGTTCGAGGCGCGCTTCCCCTACACCGAGACGCCCGACCAGCGCGACGCGATCGAGGCCGTCAAGGCGGACATGGAGGAGAGCCAGCCGATGGACCGCCTGATCTGCGGCGACGTCGGCTACGGCAAGACCGAGGTCGCGCTGCGCGCCGCGTTCAAGGCCGCCGCCGACGGCAAGCAGGTGCTCGTGCTGGCGCCGACGACGATCCTCGCTCAGCAGCACTACGGCACCTTCCACGAGCGCCTCGCCGACTACCCGTTCACGATCGAGATGGTGTCGCGCTTCCGAAGCGCCGCCGAGCAGCGCGACGCGCTCTCACGCTTTCGCGACGGGCGCCTGGACATCCTGATCGGCACCCACCGCGTCCTCTCGCGCGACGTCCAGGCCAGGGACCTCGGGCTGCTCGTGATCGATGAGGAGCAGCGCTTCGGGGTGCGCCAGAAGGAGCGGCTGCGCCAGCTTCGCTTGCGCGTCGACGTGATCGCGATGTCGGCGACGCCGATCCCGCGCACGTTGCAGATGTCGCTCGCCGGGTTGCGCGACATCTCGGTGATCGAGACCGCGCCCGAGGGTAGGCGGCCGGTGCGCACCCACGTCGGTGAGTACGACGAGGCGCTCGTGCGCCAGGCGCTCGAGCGCGAGCGCTCGCGCGAGGGCCAGGCCTTCTACCTGCACAACCGCGTCGAGACGATCGATGAGGTCGCGGTGCGCCTGCGCGGCCTGTGCCCGGGGATGCGCTTCGAGGTCGCCCACGGGCAGCTCGAGGAGGAGGACCTCGAGGCGCGGATGATGTCGTTCTTGCGCGGCGACGTCGACGTGCTCGTCTGCACCTCGATCATCGAGTCGGGCATCGACATCCCGGCCGCCAACACGCTGATCGTCGAGCGCGCCGACACCTTCGGCCTCTCCCAGCTCTACCAGATCCGCGGCCGCGTCGGGCGAAGCCGCGAGCGCGCCTACGCCTACCTGCTCTATGACGCTTCGGGTTCGCTCAGCGGCGAGGCCGCGCAGCGGCTGGCGGCGCTGTCTGACTTCACCGAGCTCGGCTCGGGCTTTCAGATCGCGATGCGCGACCTCGAGCTGCGCGGCGCCGGGAACCTGCTCGGCGATGAGCAGTCCGGTCACGTCGCGGCGCTCGGCTTCGAGCTCTACATGCAGATGCTCGACGAGGCGCTCGCGGCTGCGCAGGCCGAGGGCGGCGGCGGGGAGGACTGGGAGCCCGTCCGCCTCGACGTCGACGTCGACGCCTATGTGCCGGCCGACTATGTCGGCTACGAGCAGGCCAAGATCGAGCTGCACCGCCGGATCGCGGCGGCGCGCGAGGTCGCCGACGTCGAGCTGCTTCGCGAGGAGCTCGCCGATCGCTTCGGCCCGCCGCCTGAGCCGGTCGAGAACCTGCTGTCGATCGCGCGGGCGCGGATTCGCCTCGGCGCCGCCGGAGCGAGGGCCGTCGGGGTCCGCGGCGGGCGCGTCACGGTGTCGCCGATCGAGCTTGACTCGGCCGCCGTCCGTGACCTTCGCGAGCGCTTGCCGGGCGCGATCTATGAGTCCGGGCGCTCGCAGGTCGTCGTCCGCGTTTCGCCCGACGCGCAGGAGCGATTCACCGAGATCCTCGCCGTCGCGGACGCGATCGCCGCGGCCGCCGGAGCGCGCGGGTGAGGTTTCTACCGCCGGACTCCGCCGGGTGATTCGCTAGCATGGACCGCGGCTTGCCCCAGAAGTTGCGAATCGGCATGGCGTTCTGCGCCGCGATCGCCACCGCCGTTGTCGTCGGCGCGTGCGGTGGCGGGCTGCCTTCAAACGATGTTGCGGAGGTCGGCAGCTCCCCGGTGACGATGGCCGCCTTCAACCACTGGCTCGTCGTCGCCAACGACTCAAACCAGGCTTCCGCCGGCACGCCCGCGCCGGCCCTGCCGGTCCCGCCGGACTACACCGCCTGCATTAAGGCGAGCAAGGCGACGCCCGGCAGCTCGACCGAGTCGAACAAGCAGCTCAAGAGCCTCTGCGCGGGCCGCTTTCAGTCGCTCACGACCGACGTCATGAACTACCTGATCCAGGCCCTGTGGGTTGAGGCGGAGGGCAAGGCGAAGGGGATCAAAGTCACCGCCAAGCAGGTCAGCAAGTCGTTCCTTCAGCAGCGCAAGACATCGACCCCGTCGCTCGCGACGGCGACGCAGCTGAACCGCTTCCTGGCCGCGTCGGGTCAGACGATCGGCGACCTCAAGTGGCGGACCTACCTGAACCTGGTCGCCGTGGCGATCCAGGACAAGGTCGAGAAGGCCGCCTCCAAGGTGACCAACGCCCAGATCACGGCCTACTACAACAAGCACCACTCGCAGTTCGTGACGCCCGAGACGCTCGACATGCACCTGATCGAGACAACGACGCTCGCCGAGGCAAACAGCGCCAAGTCAGCGCTCGCGGGCGGCGCCAGCTACGCGACGCTCGTCCCGAAGGACACGATCGACCCGACCACCAAGAGCACCGGCGGGAAGCTGACGGTCGTGGGCGCCGGCGGAAGCCAGCTGCCGGCGACGGTCAGCGCGCAGGCGTTCAAGGCGAAGGTCGGCGTCCTCAGCGGGCCGGTCAAGTCGCCGTTCGGCTACTACGTCTTCACGGTCGACAAGATCACGCCGCAGGTCACCCAGACCCTCGCCCAGGCCCGCAAGTCGGTCAAGGCGACGATCGCCGCCACGCAGGAGCAGGCGGCGAGCACCAAGCTTCAGGCCGACTTCACCAAGATCTGGGAGCCGCAGACCACGTGCCGCTCCGGCGTCTACGCCGTGTCGGGGTCTTGCCCCAACGCGCCGAAGACGACGAGCACCGCCACCGGCTCCGCGCAGACCGGCTCGACGGTCGTCGGCGGCTAGCCGCGCGTGAGCGCCGCGGATGGCTCGCGCGCGATCGAGCGGCTTGATGAGCTGACGCGGCGCCTTCGCCGCGAATGCCCGTGGGATCGCGAGCAGGACGAGCGCTCGATCGTCCCGCACACCGTCTCAGAGGCCTACGAGCTCGCCGACGCAGTCCACTCGGGCGATGACGCGAAGCTCCTCGATGAGCTCGGCGACGTCCTCTTCCAGGTCCACTTTCTCGCGCTGCTGCTCGAGGAGCGCGGCGCCGGAGACCTTGCGGCGGTCGCTGACCACTGCGCCGAGAAGCTGATCCGCCGCCACCCCCACGTCTTCGCCGGCACGGAGGTGCAGGGTGCTGCCGACGTGGTCCGCAACTGGGATGAGATCAAGCGCACGCGCGAGGGGCGCGGCGCCGAAGGGCTGTTCGCCGACCTGCCGGAGAACCTGCCGTCGCTGTCGCTTGCCGCAAAGGCGCTGCGGCGCGCCGACAGCGATCCCGGGCCACCACCCCTAGAGGAGCTCCGCGAAGCCGTCTCGCGGCTTGAGGACGCCGCTGAGCGCGACGAGCGATTCGCAGAGCTCGGCGAGCTACTGTTCCTCGCCGTGCGCTGCGCGCGGAGCCTGCAGGTCGACCCCGAGATCGCGCTGCGACAGGCGACGGCGCGCTTTCGCACGCAATCCGAGGCCGGAAGGGCGGGTGCATGAGCGCGATCGAGGCGATCCACGCGCGGCAGATCTTCGACAGCCGCGGCAACCCGACGGTAGAGGTCGACGTCGAGCTTTCAGGCGGGGCGCGCGGTCGCGCCGCCGTCCCGTCGGGCGCCTCGACCGGTGAGTTCGAGGCGACAGAGCTCCGCGACGGCGGCACCGCCTACGGCGGCAAGGGGGTCGGGCGGGCTGTCGAGAACGTCAACGGCGAGATCGCGCGCGAGCTCACCGGGCACGACGCCGCGGATCAGACGGCGCTCGACCGCGCGCTGATCGAACTCGACGGGACCGAGAACAAGTCGCGCCTCGGCGCCAACGCCGTGCTCGGTGTGTCGCTCGCCGTCGCCCACGCCTGCGCCGCGGAGCGCGGGCTGCCGCTGTGGCGCCACCTCGGCGGGGAGGGGGCGGCGACGCTGCCGGTGCCGATGATGAACGTGCTGAACGGCGGCGCGCACGCCGACAACTCGGTCGACTTCCAGGAGTTCATGATCGTGCCCTGCGGAGCACCGACGTTCAGCGAGTGCATGCGCTACGGAACCGAGGTCTTCCACGAGCTCAAGAGCACCCTGCATGCCCGCCACCTGGCGACCGCCGTCGGCGATGAGGGCGGCTTCGCGCCCGACCTCGAATCGAACGAGGCGGCGCTCGAGCTTTTGATCGAGGCGATCGAGGCGGCCGGCTACCGCCCGGGCGAGGACGTCGCGATCGCGCTTGACCCGGCGACGAGCGAGATCCACGAGGGCGAGGCCTACGTGCTCGCGAGCGAGGACCGCTCGCTTGATTCGGACGCCCTGACCGACTACTGGGCCAAGCTCGCTGGGGCCTATCCGATCTTCTTGATCGAGGACGGCATGGATGAGGAGGACTGGGCGGGCTGGAAGACGCTCACCGAGCGCCTCGGGTCCGAGATCGCCCTCGTCGGCGACGACCTGTTCGTGACGAACACCAAGCGCCTTGAGCGCGGCATCGAGTCCGGCGTCGCCAACTCGATCCTGATCAAGCTCAACCAGATCGGCACGCTGACCGAGACGCTCGAGACGATCGCGATGGCGCGCGCCGCCGGCTACGGCACCGTCATCTCGCATCGCTCGGGCGAGACAGAGGATGTGACGATCGCCGATCTGGCGGTCGCGACAGGTGCGGGGCAGATCAAGACCGGTGCCCCTTCGCGCAGCGAGCGCGTCGCGAAGTACAACCAGCTTCTTCGAATCGAGGAGCAGCTCGGGCCCGCGGCCGTCTTCCCGGGCCACTCAGTCTTTCGCCGGTGATGCAGGAGGCGAGGCGAAGGGGGCGAAAGCGACCCCAGTGGCCGCCGTCACGCCAACGTCGAGCGCTCCCCAGACCGCTGCCGGACGCCGCAGGCGCGGCCTTGCGACCGAGACGCCGGTCGAGCGCCTGGCACGCCGGCGGAGCTCGCCGCCGCCGGCGCGGATCCGCTGGGACCGCGTCAGCCGCATGGCGCTGCTCTTCACGCTCGCCGTGCTGCTCTACCTCGCGATCAGCCCGATCCGCTCGCTCATCGGCGACTTCCATCTGTCCGCCCAGCGCCGCGCCCAGCTCCATGCGTTGCAGATCCGCTACGCGGCCCTGCAACGCGAGCAGCGCGCGCTCAGCTCGCCGACCGCACCGACGCTCGAGGCTAGAAGCCTCGGCCTGCTCAAGCACGGCGAGCACGGCTACGTCGTCTACGGCCTGCCGCCCAACTAGCGCGCACGGCCACACCGCCGCGCGGCGGTCGTGATGATCGACTACACGCTGCCGCAGTGGCAGGCGGGTGAGCGGCGCCTGCGCGAGTCAGAGCCCGACGGCCGGCGGGCCCTTGACCGGGTCGTTGAGCGGCTCGTCGCCGAGCTTCGCCACCGCCTTGGCGGGGCGTTCAGCTCCGGCGAGCTCGCCGAGCTCTACGACGGCTCCTACCGCTGGACGATGCAGATCGCGATCGAGGCGGCGCCGTCGGAGCCGGTCGCCTGGGAGCAGTGGGTCGCGGACGCGGCGTTCGCGCGCTACGTGCGCGAGGCGACCGACTGGCCGCTTCGCCGTTAGCCGCGCTACTCGCTGCGGCGGATGATGATCTGGTCCTCTTCGATCGTGACCGCGACGGGCCGGTGGCCGGCCCAGTGCTCGGCGTAGATCGGGTCATCGGCGACGGCCGGGTCAAGCCACAGCCCATAACCCTCTTCGCCATGATCGAAGGTGCCCTCGAGCGGGACCTCTGAGGCCTTGCCGCGGCGCGAGCGAACTCCGCGGCGCGTGGTGCGCCGCTTCGGCGGCGCGTCCTCGTCCTCGGTCGCCTCCTCAGCGGCGCGGCGGGCCTCCTCGGCGGCCGCCGCCTCCTCAGCCTCGCGACGGGCCTGCTCGGCGGCCTCGAGCTCGGCCGCGATGCGGGCGTCGTCCTCGGCGCGCAGGTCGATGTCCTCGTCGAGCGTCCCGGGCGCCACGGCGCCCGCCGCGTCATCGTCGAGCAGCCCCGCCTCGCGCTTGAAGGTCGCGATCTGCTGGACGGTGACCTCTAGCTGATGGGCCACCCAGGCGTCGGTGCGGCCCTGTCTGGTCCACGTGCGAATCTGGTTGAGATAGGGCCGGAGCGATTTACGAGCCATGCGCGGCGAGCAGACTAGCGCAAAGTCGGTTTGGCGCCGCCTGGGGGCTCTTGCAATTGCTCTTCGCGCACGTAGATAATGCCCAACCTGCGGCGGCTAGAGGGGAACGAAATGCTGGTCCTGACGCGCAAGTCGAACCAGAGCATCATGATCGGCGATGACATCGAGATCTCGGTTCTTTCGGTGATGGGTGACAAGGTCAGGATCGGAATACAGGCTCCGCGGAGCGTCCCTGTATACCGGCGCGAGGTCTACGTCGCGATCCAGCGCGAGCGCGAGGAGGAGCTGGCCGGCGCCGAGGAGGCGCTCGAGCCGGTCGATGAGGACGCCACGCCTCGCGGTACCTAGCGCTACTCGAGGATCAGATAGAGCGCGCGGAACATCACGACGGAGACGACCACCGCCGTCGCGACGAGTGTCAGCGAAAGTACAAAGAAGCGCATCCGCCCCTGGCGGATCGTGCGCTCGGCGCGGCGCTTGGCGGCGCGGCGCTCGGCGGTCAGGCGCAGCAGCTCGCGGCGGTCGCGGTCGAGCGCTGATTCCTCGATGAAGGCGCGTTCGATCTGACGCAGGTTCTTCCGCCACGGCGGCATGAGGTGAGGGTAGCGGGTGAGCGAAAGCCGGTGGCTGGGTCGGCGCGCGCATCGGCCTAGAATCAGAGCGAGATGTCGCGGGCCGATCTGTTCGTCATCTGCAAGAACCCCGACTGCGGTGCGGAGGTCAGTCCCTACGTCACCGAATGCCCCTACTGCGGGACGCGCCTGCAGAAGCGCGCCCCCAAGCTCGACAAGGCGCTCCAGCCCGCGCGGCGCTCACGGCGCGTGCCCTCGCCGTCGCTCGGCCGCCTTCGCCCCGGCGAGATCCCCGGCATCCGGGCAGACTCGCGGCCCTATGCGACCGGCGCGATCACCATCGCGACGGCGGTGGTCTGGATCGCGACGCGGGCCAACTGGATCACGGCATATCGGTGGGTGATCCTCGGGCGCTTCCATCTCGGCTCGCAGTGGACGCACCTGCTGACCGCCCCGTTCGCCTACTTCTACGGGACCAGCAGCGCGAACCTGACGGGATCGGGCGTCTACCAGTTCGCGACGCTCTTCGCGGTCGCGATCTTCGGCTGGCTGCTCGAGCGCCGCCATGGCCCGCTGCCGGTGGCGATCCTGTTCCTGGTCGGCGGGATCGGCGGAACGCTCGTCGGCGCGCTGGTCCAGAACAGCGACACGATGGCGATCGCCGGCGCGGGCGGGGGGGCGCTCGCGCTGCTCTGCGCATGGGCGGTGCCGGACCTCCTCGCCCGTCGCGCTGGGCGCGACTACGAGGGCGATCTGCTCGGCGCCGGCGTGATCGCGCTGGCGCTGCTCGCGATGCCGCTGGCGCGGCCCGAGGCGAGCCCCGTGGCGGCCGGCGTCGGCATCGTCACCGGCTACCTCGGCGGCGTCGCGCTCAGCCGCCGCCGCGCGTAGGCGCCGCTGCGGCGGTCATATGATGGAGGCGATGGCCCGCTCGACGCGCACCTACACCGCGGCGCAGGTTGACGCGGCAGTCGAGCGGCTGGCCGCGACCGACCGCTTCGACCACGCGACGGCGATCGTCACCCACGCGGCGCCGAGCCTTGCCGGCGTCCTCGACAGCGCGCTCACCAGCGGCGGCTGGTACGGCGCCGAGCACGAGGAGCTCATCACGCGCGCCAGCGCGGAGCCCGACCCGCAAGAGCGGCTCGCGGCGGTCCGCGCGCTGGTCGATGAGCAGACCCGCGTCGGGATGCTCGTCGGCGTGGCGGTGGGCTTCGAGCTCGCCGGCGAGCTTGCCGAATCCGAACCGACCACCACAGAGGAGACCTGACACCGATGGAGATCCGCTTTCTCGGCCACGCGAGCTTCGAGCTCAAGCACGACGGAACGACCGTCCTGATCGATCCCTGGCTGACCGGCAATCCCAAGGCCGCCGCGAGCGCCGATGAGATCGAGGCCGACGCGATCGCCATCACGCACGGCCACGGCGACCACTTTGGCGACGCGGCCGGGATCGCCAAGCGCACCAATGCCGACGTTGTGGCGATCGTCGAGATCGCCGGCGAGCTCGAGGCCGACGGGGTCGAGAAGGTTCACAACCCCAACATCGGCGGAACCGTCAGCTTCGACTGGGGCTCGGTCAAGCTCGTCCCCGCCTGGCACACCTCGACCACGCCGAAGGGCACTGCCAACGTCCCGGCGGGCGTGATCGTGACGCTCGGCGACAAGGTCATCTACCACCTCGGCGACACCGGCCTGTTCGGCGACCTCGAGCTGATCGGGCGCCGCCACGACATCGACGTGGCGATCATGCCGATCGGCGGCCACTTCACGATGGACCGCCACGACGCGGTCGAGGCGGCGCGGATGGTCGGTGCGAGAGAGGTCATCCCCTGCCACTACGACACCTTCCCGCTCGTCGAGACCGACGCGCAGGCGTTCAAGTCAGAGGTCGAGAGCGCGACCTCGAGCAAGGTCGTCGTGCTGGCGCCGGGCGAGACCCACAGCGCCTAAGCGGCGGGCGCGTTCAGCCGGCCGGGTTGGTCTGCGCCGAGGAGCCGCTGGTGGTGCTCGGCCCGCCCTGGCCGGGTGAGGCGGAGCCGCCGGTGCTCGACGGGAAGGTCGACGGCGGGTTCGACGAACCGCCGCTCGACGACGGGTAGGTCGAGCTCGTCGACACGGTGCCGGTCGAGCCGGTTGTGGTCGTCGACCCGGTGGCGCCGGTCGATCCTGTGCTCACCGAGCCGGCCGCACCCGTCGTCCCGGTCGCGACGCCGGTGCCGCTCGTCCCGGTCGTGCCGGAGCCCGAGCCCGGGAAGACCGTCGTCGTCGTGATCTCCTGGGTCGTCGGCGTCGCCGTGCTCGGCGGTGGGGTGACCGGCGGCGGTGTCGCTGCAACCTCGTTGACGGTGGGCGTCGAGGACACGGGCGGGGTCACGACGGCGGTCGGTGTGACAGCCGTCACGCTCGGTGGCGCGGTTGTCGTGCCGGCGATCGGGAGAATCGCCCACGGGGCGGTGCGGCCGACGTGGCGCGGGAGGTGGCGGAGCAGCGGCCGGTAGGGGTGTCGGCCGGCGAGGGAGTCCAGAGTGGCGGTCTTGGCGCGCTGGTCGATCAGCTGCGCCGCAGGGGCCGCGGGAACGGTCGGCGTGGCTGTCACCAGCGCGGCAGTGGCCGCGACGTGATGGGGCTTGGTATGGAAGACGTTGGTGGTCGTGCCGACCGCCACGACGGCGACCGCGACGACCGCGGCAGCCTTGATCGCGACGGCGCCCGCCGCGATGCCGCCGGCGCTGACCGCCGCCGATCCACCGGCCGCGGCGGCTGCGGTGCCGCCGCCCGCTCCGGCGGTGGCCGTCGCGGCGCCGCCTCCGCCGGCGAGCTTCGCGAGGCCGAGCTTGAAGAGCAGCGTCTTCTTGAGCAGGATCAGCGGCCCGATCGGCAGGATCGCCGCGAGCGCTCGGTTGTTCGAGCGCAGCTGGGTGCGGAAGGAGCGGCAGCGTTCGCATCCCTTGACGTGGCGGCGGACGGCCGGCGAGGGCGAGCCGAGCCCCTCGGCCGCGCCGCCCAGTTCGACGCGAACCTCCCCGCAGGTCAGCTTGCGCGCCTCGGCGGCCTCGGCGAGGCCGATCCGCGCGCGCACCAGCAGCGACTTGACGCTCGGCACCGTGGTGTCCATGACGTCTGCGATCTGCTCGTAGGAGAGGGCGTCCATCTCGCGCAGGACGAGCGCCGAGCGCTGGGTCTCTGGGAGGTGGGAGATGTCCTCGAGCAGGAGTCTGAACTCCTCGCGGCGGTGAACCTTCTCGCTCGTCGACTGGCCCGCGTCGGCGAAGTGGGCGTCCATGTCGTCCATCCCGACGGCGGTCGCGCGGCGGAGGTGGTTGAGTGCGCGGTTACGGGCGATGCGGTAGAGCCACGGCCGCGCGTTGATCTCGCGCGTGTCGGCCATGATCGCGTTGAAGGCTGCGGCGAAGACCTCCTGGAGGACGTCCTCGGCGTCCTCACGCGAGCGCACCATGTGGCGGATGAAGGCCAGCAGCCGCGCCTGGTAGCGGGAGACGAGGGCCTCGAAGGCGGCCTGCTGGCCGGCGCGGGTGAGGGCGATCAGTCGCTCGTCGCCGGCGAGCTTGAGCAGGGGCGAAGGGCCGCGCATCGCGGCCAGCGGCTGTTGCCTGAGTGTGTAGCCCTCCACGGTGACGTCCCTGGTGCCTATCCAGACACCGTAACGGGGCGTAAGTTGCGGCGGGGTTGTGTGGCCTTCCGTGGCTTCATATCGGCTCAACAGAGGGGTTGCGAGAGGCTACGATGGCCTTCCGGGCCCGGGTTGGCGAATTGGTACAGCCGGCGGTCTTAAAAACTGCTGCCCGCAAGGGCGTGCGGGTTCGAATCCCGCCCCGGGCATTGCGCGGCTCCTACCCCGTGCGCGCTGCGTAAATCACCTTCCTGCGATCGTGCAGCGAATGTCCCAGGCTGAGCTTGAGGAGCTGGTCGTTGACGATGCGCGTGCGTGGCGGCGCTGGCTCGGGCGCAATCACGGCAGGGACGCCGGGGTATGGCTCGTGCTGGCGAAGAAGGGCACGATCAAGCCGACGAGCCTTAGCTACGCGCAGGCGCTCGATGAGGCGCTCTGTCACGGCTGGATCGACGGCCAGGTCCGCCGCCGCGACGAGGGCACGTTCTTCCAGCGCTTCACGCCGCGCCGCGCGCGGAGCGCGTGGTCGAAGCGCAACGTGGGACACGTCGAGCGCCTGGTGGCGGAGCGCCGGATGACGCCGGCCGGAATCGCCGAGGTCGAGCGGGCGAAGGCTGACGGACGCTGGGAGGAGGCCTACGCGGGGCAGGCGACGATCGAGATGCCCGACGACCTGCGCGCGGCGCTCGACGCTTCGCGGCGCGCTGCCGCGGCGTTCGAGCGGTTGAGTGGCCAAAACCGCTACGCGATCCTCTATCGGCTCGGCACGCTGCACCGCGCTGACACGCGGACGCGGCGGATCGAGCAGTACGTGGCGATGCTCGAGCGGGGGGAGACGATCCATCCGCAGCGCCGTCCGGCGGGCGGCCAGGCGGATTAGGCGAAGCCGGCGCGGTCGAGCGCGACGCCGCGAAGGATGTCGTGCTCGGAGGCTTCGAAGGAGTCGAGCTCGAACGCCTGCAGCACCCCGATCAGAATCGAGATGCCGGCGACGATCGTCGGCGCGCGGTCAGGGTGCAGACCGCGGACGTTGCGGCGCTCGGCGAGTGGCATTGCCGCAAGGCGCGCGAGCAGGAGCTTCAGTGTCGTGAGTTCGAGGCGGTAGCCGTGGACGCGCTTTGGGTCGTAGGGGTCAAGCGCCTGGTCGACCGCCGCGCACGACGTGGCGGTGCCGGCGACGGCGATCGCGGCGCGGGCGCTGCGGCGGACCTCGGCCGGAACGCCCGCCTCAATCGTCGCGCGAAGGTCGGAGGCGAGGGCGGCGAACTCGGGTTGCGTCGGTGGGTCGCTGTGGAGGTGTCGCTCGCTGTAGCGGACCGCGCCGGCCTGTAGCGATACCGAGAAGCCGACCTCGCGGGAGGCACCGACGATCAGCTCGGTGGAGCCGCCGCCGACGTCGATGACCAGCGTGGGGGTGACGTTGGAGGCGTCGCGATCGCTCGTCGCGCCGAGGAAGGACAGCTGCGCCTCGCGCGCTCCTTCGATCATCTGCGCGTCGAGGCCGAACCGCTCGCGGATCGTGTCGACGAACTCGGCGCCGTTGTCGGCATCGCGGACCGCACTCGTCAGGACCGCAGGGCGCTCGGTGGCGTCCTGCTCGTCCATGAGCGCCGTGTAGTCGTTGAGCGTGCTGAACACGCGTGCGATCGCGGCGTCCGAGAGACGGCCGGTTGAGTCAACCTTGTCCCCGAGTCGGGTGATCTCGGAACGTCGCACGAGCTCGTCGATGCGGCCGTGGTCGTCCACGTCGGCGATGTAGAGGCGCGTCGAGTTCGTGCCGATGTCGGTGACGCCGACGCGCATCAGGGCGCCGGGTTCGGCATCGGCAGGCCGGCGAGTCCCGCGAGGAGGTTCTCGACCGAGAGCTCGGTCATTCGAGCCCGCGCGGTGCGCGTCGCCGAGCCGATGTGGGGCACGACGAGCAGGTTCGGTGTGTCGAAGATCGGGTCGCCGGGGGGAGGGGGCTCCGGGTCGGTGACGTCGATCGCCGCCGCGGCGATCGTGCCGCTGCGTAGCGCTTCGATGAGCGCGGCCTGGTCGATGACGCCGCCGCGCGCCGTGTTCACGAGGATCGCGGTCCGCTTCATCCGCGCGAGTGCGGTGGCGTCGATCAGGTGGCGGGTGCCGTCGGACAGGGGGCAGTGGAGAGAGAGGAAGTCGCTGGTCGCGAGAAGCGTGTTGAGATCCGTATCGGCGGTAGAGCGGACCGTCATTGCGAAGCCCTCGGCGCGGCGCGCCATCGCCCGGCCGATCCGACCGAACCCGACGATCCCGAGCGTGGCGCCCTGGACGTCGGAACCGAGCCAGCCGGCCGGCTCCCAGGTGCGCCATTCGCCGTCCCTTGCCGCCGCGGCGGCCTCGGGAAGTCGACGGGCCGCCGACAAGAGCAGGGCGAACGCAAGATCAGCCGTCGCCTCGGTCAGGACGTCGGGCGTTACGCCGACCGGGATCCCACGGGCGCGCGTCAGGGTGAGGTCAATGTTGTCGGTGCCAACGGCGAAGTTGGCGATCGCACGTAGGCGAGGAGCGGCGTCGAGAAGCTGCGTGTCGATCCGCTCGGTGAGGAGGCAGAGCAGGCCTTCCGCGTCGGCAACCGCCTTGCGGAGGGCGTCCGGCGTAGGCGGCATCGCACCGTCCCAGACGGTGACGTCATGCTCGGCGCGCAGCCGCTCGAGCGCGTCTCCGGGCAGCGCCCGGGTCACGAAGGCCTTGGCCATCGGCGGATTCTCCCGCGCCTTGCGGCCGCGGTGCAGGGAATTTTGCAGCCCGGCGGTCGCGCCAGTCGCCGAGGCGGTGCTAACGTGTAGGTGCGCCGCGGGGTGGAGCAGTCTGGTAGCTCGTCGGGCTCATAACCCGAAGGTCGCGGGTTCGAATCCCGCCCCCGCTATCGAAAAAGCCCAGAAAATCTGGGCTTTTTCTTTTGCCCTAACTCCGAGGACTTCGAACAAGGTCCCAAAAAGGTCCCAACAACGGGTTAAATTCGTTCGTGTGAGCGGCTTCGAGCCCCACGAGCTCAAGCGCCCGTCCGGGCACGTCTACCGCGTCGAAGGCCCCCGCGGAGCCGTCTGGTACGCCAAATACCGCCTCCCGACCGGGCGACAGGTCAAGAAGCGCCTCGGCTCGGCCGCGCCCGAGCGCGCCCGACCGGCCGCCGGCCAGTTCAACCGACGCCTGGCCGAGGACTGGCTGCGCGACACGCTCGACAGCGCGCGCCGCCGAACGCTCCCCGGCATGGTCTCGACTGGAGCGACGTTCGCCGACGCTGCGGCGGAGTTCCTTCGCTACGTCGAGCACGACCGCGGCTGCAAGCCGTCGACGCTGCGCGACTACCGCTCGCGCATCAACGCGCGCCTCCTGCCCGAGTTTGGGGACAGGCGCCTCGAGGAGATCACCTCGGGTGACATCGAGCGCTGGCGGGCGACGATCGTGACGGCGGACGGCGTGCCGCTGAGCAGCAAGTCGAAGAACAATCTGCTCGTGCTCTTGCACGGCATCTTCCGGCGAGCCGTGAACGTCTATGGGCTCGCTTACAACCCGGCCGCGACCGTAGAGCCTCACCGCGTCAGGCCGTCCGGCGATATCGAAGTGTTCAGCCCCGAGGAGGTGTGGGCGCTGGCCCGGGCCGCCGCCTCCGAGCAGGATCGCGCGATTTACATCACCGCGGCGTTTACCGGCCTTCGCCGAGGCGAGCTGCTCGGACTGCGCTGGCGCGACATCGACTTCGCGGGTCACACGATCCGCGTACGCGGAAACTGGGCCGCACGGCAGCTGACCACACCGAAGTCGGGCAAGGTCCGCGCCGTGCCGATGGCCCCGGCCGTCGCTCAGGAGCTCGCTGATCTCGGCGAGCGCGACCGCTTCACAGGCGAGGACGACGTGGTGTTTGCGAGCGTCGTCGGCGGCCATCTCGACCCGGACGCGCTCTCAAGCCGTTACCGCGCCGCGCTCTCGCGTGCCAACCTGCGCCCGCTTCGCTTTCACGACCTTCGCCATACATTCGGGACGCGCATGATCGCCAAGGCGGACGTCCGTCGCGTGCAGGAGTGGATGGGGCACGCGGATATTCAGACCACGATGAAGTACCTGCACTATGCGCCGCGCGCCGGCGATGCGGCCTTGGTGGCCGAAGCGTTTGCGCTCGACGTGCTATCAGGGGCCGTCGAGGCGCCCGTCAAGTAGGCGGCAGTTCCTCCCCGAGTGCCCCGGGATCGGTCGGCACCGCAATCGAAGCTACGCGCCCGCTCTCGGAGAAGGGGCGATTGGTAGTCGACGAGGCCCAGAGGCCGCTACCGTCAGGGCCATGCAACTGAAGATCCCGACGCCGGTGCGATCGGCCACGCTTTCCGTCCTCATCCGTCACGGGGTGCTCGAGTTCGGACTTGCCGAGGAGTTCTTGCAGCGCGAGGGCTTTGGCAGCTTCCAGGACGTGGTCGATCAGGTCCGCCTCGACTACGGCGACGCAGCTGCAGACGGAATGGACGAGGGCATGAAGGAGGTGAGCGCGCGCGAGATGCGGGCGATGTTCCCGACCAAGCCGACCCCGACACAGCAGACCGCGTTCATTGCCCAGCACATGGCGCGGTGGTCCTTCCTGTACGCCCCCGATCCGGTATTCGCCACGGTCATCACCTACGGCATCGAACAGCTCGAGCGGTGGTATGCGGAGCAGCAAGGGCCCGACGCATCGCAGCGCATCACGCAGACGGTGGCCGACAAGCTCAACGAGACGTTCGCGAAACGGAGCGTGCCCTACCGCGTCGATGACGACTTCGAGGTTCGCTGGTACGGCGATGAGGCCACCTACAAGGCGATCACATAACCCGCGCTAAAGGTGCTGGGGGATGCGCGACTCGCCGGAGCAAGGACCGAGTACGAGGATGCGCTCGCCGGTCTTCGCGTCGGCAAGCAGAAATCTCTTGAGGATGCGATCGAAGAGTCGGCGAAGGCTGTCGAAAGCACGATGAAGGTGCTGATCGACGAGACTGGTCTCCAGCGAACCGGGAAAGAAACTGCGGATCCGTTGATCAAGATCCTGTCCGCCGGGGCGGTAGTACCTAGGCACGTCGACCAACTGTTGTTCGCGGCGGCCAGGATCCGCAACGCAGCCGGCGGCCATGGCGCCGGCGGAACGCCCCGTCACACCCCGCAGGATCTCGCTACTGCCTGCGTCGCTGCCGCCGGCGTCGCAATCAGCTATCTGGGCAACAAGTTCCCGTAACCCCAACTTCAGGGCTGACACTCCGCCAACGCCTCAGCTCGTTGGTTCACGCGCGCCTTCACTTTCGCGGACGCCTTGCAGGTCTCCGACGTTTGCCGCGTTACTACGTGGACCAACGCGAGTGATCCGTGGGACACTCGCTGACCCATGAAGAGCCTGAAGCATCCGGCCCGCGTCGCCGGAGCGGCGTCACCGGCCTGAGGCGAATGAGCGTGCCCGACGCTCGGACGCTTGTGAGTCGTTTGCGGCACGCGCTGTGGGACCCGGATGCCGCGGCCGCTCAGAAAAAGGAGCCCACGGCCCTGCTTCAGACCAAGGTCCTGATGGCCGCCGCCTTCGTCTTTGGCGTCATGGTTTTCGCACTGCTCAAGTCCGGCTATGCCGTAACTCGTAGTCCGCCGCTGGGGTTCTACTTGCCTTGTGGTGTCGTCTTCAGCCTAGGGGCGGTTACGGTCTACGGCGATGCGTTATGGCGAGAGCTTAGGAGGATCTGGGAGGGCGTCACCACGAGCGAGGAGCCCGATGGCGACGATCCGGTTTCGCAACGTCCGACTAGCGTCCAGGACGGCGCATACGCAAAGGGGCTCTGGCTACGGAACCGGCCCAACGTTCAGCCGCTCTTGGTGTACTTGCTCACCGCGATTATCGTCGTGGGGTTTGTGGAGCTGGTCTGGGACACGGGCCTAGCAATCGAAAGCCCGTACGTAGCGTTCGTTACCGCTCCTGCCGTGTTCGGCCCGTTCGTAGCCCGACGTGGAGGGACCGTGGCGGCTCTTGTGCTCGTCGCCGTGGCCCTACTTGTAGCCATGACATGGTTGTTTCCGATGGCTCCGTGCCACGGTTGCGCGAACCTGACCGATCTGCGTAGCATGACCGGCAACACGCTGGAGGCCCGCGTACTTAGCTGGGAACGCCACCGACCCTCACCCGAGGTCTACCTCGTTTCAGGCTTAGCGGTCCTGGCCCTGGCTGGCACGATCAGCGCTCAACGGATGCGTCGCGAAGGAAAGCTTGTACGCGAGAATCGCGATCTGAAACGCCAACTTCTCGACCTCGGGCACCCCGCCCCGGCGTCGGACGTCATCGACGAGCCCAAGCCGGGAGACGAACGGACCTGAGCAACGATGTGAATGTGCTGCGATGAACAGGAGTCGAAGCCAGCCAAATCCTGCAAATGCCGTTTCGGCCCCGGGGGCGAGGGACGGCGATCATTTAGGCTCCGGGATCCCTCTAGGACGGGCCCTGGCGTGGTCATCCGGTCGCACACTCGAACTCGATAGGAGCGTCATGCACGACGTCGACAACTCAACGGCGCGAGTCGGATCGGTCGCTGTAGGGCGGACTCTCAGTCTCGTGACCGTTGGGCGTCTGACGCTGGTTCCGCTGATCGCGACGACCTTTCTCGTCAACACGCTCGTCTGCGATGCCGCGCTCGCAGTCTTCATGGTCTTCGACCTCGCCGACGGCCTTATCGCACGGCGCCTCGCTGCAGATACGTCGCTTCGCCGGGCAACCGACAGCGTTGTTGATCGGCTAGCGATTGGCATTTGCTTGGTGGCCGGCTACACCGCGGGCGCAGTGCCAGTAGCGGTGCTCGCTGCCCTCATCTTCCGCGATCTCTATTGCGGCTGCCTCGGAGGGATACTTCTCCGCGAGCGCGGGGTGGTTCTCCGGGGCGACCTCGTTTATCGCGCGTTGACCGGAGCGTTCGGAGTTTGGGCGTTCCTGGTGCCCGCGGTCTCGTCGGTGTTAGCCCACGACATGATCGGCGCGATCTTGGTCGCCTCGCTGCTCGTTGCAGCCGACTACCACAGGTGCGCACGGCGGATCCTGTCGGCGCCCCTCGAGCTCCGTGATCGCCTTGTCTCCGTCTCGGAAGTGCGAGCCGGAAGTCTCTGACATGTTCGATCTGGCCGATCCGCAGGCTCAAGCGCTCGCAGACGAACTTCGGGAGTCGTTCGAGGACGCGTTACAGGCCTACATAAGCGCCTGGCCCAGCCATCACGAGATTGGAACGTATGCGCTCACGACCGGGCACAGGACTCGGCCAGTCGGATGCCTATTGGCCTGTGCCGCGGTGGGAGGGGCATGGCCGACCGCGATGCAAGCGGCCATAGCCGTCGAGCTTGTGCATAAGTCGTCGGTCATCCGCGATGACATCGCCGATGACGACGACATGAGAAGCGGGCACCGAGCGGTGCACGCGCAGTTCGGCGTTCCGGTCGCGCTCGCGTTGAGCGACCGCTTGTGGTCCGACGCGTTCTCTTCGATCGCGAAGGCCTTCGACCCTGAGCTCTCGTCACGATGCCTCCGAGGCCTAACCGATGCCACACACGAAATGGCTCTCGGACAACTCGAGGACATCGCTCCCTCGCCACACATGTCCGGGCTCCGTAGCCGCTTGCTGGTCAACGAACGCAAGACTGGAGTGCTGGCCCAGATCGCATGTTGGCTCGGAGCTGTAGTCGGCGGCGCTGACAGCGGCCGTGCGGACGCGCTGGGCCGTTACGGTCGCCGTCTCGGCACGGCATTCCAGGTTCTCAACGACGTGCGAAACCTCTCGGGGCTCGAGGACCAACGCCCGGCAGCCACCGACATTCGCGACGGACGCGAGACAGTGCTGACCGCCTATGCGCGCAGCGAAGCCAACCGATTCGTAGCCGACAGGAGTCGCGAGAGTTACGCCGGCGACGACCTCGGTGCGGTTCGAAGGGCCATGCTTGATGCAGGCGCCGATGACTTCGGCGAAAGCCTCGCCGCCGACCTGATGCGTCAAGCAAGGGCCGAGCTGGCTCAGCTCACTTCAAGTCCGGCCCGCGACGTTCTGGTGGCGCTGACGACCGACGGGCTTCTCAGTTTCGCCTTCTGACGCGGCAGGGCAATCGCGGTGAGAGTTACGCCTGCCGTGCCCCGGCAAGAGAGAGCTCCATCGCGAACGGCGGATCGAACAGCCCGGCGTCGTGGCTCGACGGCGCGCGCGCCCGTGAGAACGCCCAGGTCTATGGGACCCGGACTAGCAAGGCCACACGAGCGTGGCCGCCAGTGGCAATCACCCCGGGGATAGCGACCCGTGGAGCGAGGGTTGCAAGGGCGATCCCGCCGCGACCGACAAGAGGCTCACATTTCTTCGGAAGTCGACACTGCTCGCCAGTGAGTGAAACGGCTGCGCCGGGGCTCCGAGTCGGCATGCGTGCACGCACCGTCGGCAAACCCCCTCGGGTCGTGTCAAGGACAGCTGCGAAGACCTCCGTAGCCGGTCCTCCATAGTCGCCCCTGTAGCAACTTAACGCCTCGACCCGGAGCCGCGGCTACCCACGCCGCGGAGCGTGATTCCTACGGCTCGCGCTGGCGCCCGAACCGTAACCGGTTCGCGACGAGCATGAGAGCTAATTCAGGCGGACGCAGGCTTGCCGCTCGCGGCGGCGAGGAGGGCCTGTCGTCGGTGGGCTGGGAGGTGCAGGAGGCTCTCGAGGAGGAGACGGTCGGTCTCTACGTCTGGAGTCCTCGCGGCTGGGGTCACGGCTCGTGTGACATGGTCGGCGAGTTCTGCGGCGCGCCTGGGATGCATATAGCGCTCCGTCGTTTTCATGCTGGCATGGCCGAGGATTGCTTTGACGGCGATCGGGTCGAGTTCGCGGACGAGCAGCGAGCCGGCAGTGTGGCGCAGTGCGTGAAAGGGAGCGGAGGTGCGTCGGTCGCGTCTCGAGCCTTGTTGTAGCGTTGCCGAAGCGCGGAAGGATCGGGTCGCTCGCCCGTGCATGACGCGAACACGTAGTCCTCAGGCCCGACGAAGTTGCGTCGCTGGCTGAGCCGTTTGAGAGGCCGAATTGCCTGGTCACCGAGCGGCACGACGCGGCTAAGTCCTGACTTCGGAGAGAGCTCTACGGCCGCGGACAGTGCCCGCTCCACAGTGAGAGTGCGCTCCGCGAGGTCCACATCTCGCCAACGGAGCACGAGGAGTTCGCCCTGGCGCAGTCCCGTGTAAGCGGCCACGCGGACCAGGTCGGCGAGTTGCCGGTTCTCTTCGGCTTCCTCAGCGAGCGTAGCGTCGTCGCGCCGCCAGTGGATTGGTGTGGGATCGCGCCAGGCTCCAGTCTCAGCAGCGGTGGCGATCGCCTCGACGTGGTCGATCTCGAAGTGGCGGATCGCGGCGGCGATCGTGATGCGACGCTTGACGGTGCGGGCCGCCGGATTGTTATCGAACTGCCAGCCGCCAAGATCCGGGTCGTTTGCATAGCTGAAAATCGCGCGATTCACCTCGCGCGCCTTGTTGACGGTGCGTGGCGACGCCCCGACGTCTTCATAGCTCTTGAGCACCGTCTCGACGTCCCGGGGCGTCACCGTGGCGGCGTCCAAATCCCCGAGGTGGGCCATTACTCGTCCGACCGTCATGCGCGTTCCGCGGCGATAGGCCGTAAGCGGTTCGGCGAGCACGCTGGCGATGTCCCTTGCGGTTGAGGGCTTGTGGCCGCCAGTGCGCCGCATATGTGCCTGCCACTCACGTGCCAAGACGCGAAATGTCCTCTTCCGATGCTGCGATACCTCAAGGGCCGCAGCGCGTTCAGCGCTAACGCGCTCGGCAACCCGCACCGCGAGAACGCGCGCCGCCTGCTCGTCTAACGCGCCGCCGCTGGGGCGACCGCGACGCGCCACCCAGCTTTCCCCGCGCCCGTAGCGCTTGCCGCCGGGCTTGGCATCGCGCGTTCCCGCACGAGCGAGCCAAGTGCTTGCATACGACCCGGTGCGTAACACCCATAAACAACGGCTCCGGCGGCCGCGCCGCATTCGGAGGAGAGAGGACTCGCCCCGAAAGCGGCCGCCTGCGGTCCTATCGTTCTGCTCCCGAAAAGGCCGAAATTCCGCTGCGACGGGCTCGCAGTCGCCCGCGTCTCGGCGCCCTGCTGGTGGAGTTCAGTAAGGGTTGCGAGGCGGTTAACAGGCGGCCGTGCTTGTGTTCCTATGCGTCTTTTGGGAACCGCGACAGCGGCGCCGTCGACGTCGCAGACCCTGTATAGGGCGTGGCCCGTACGATCGCCGCCGTCTCAGTGCGCAGCTGGGTGTCGGGTTGCGCAGGTTTGAGCAAGGCGGTGGGCGCGCCGATGTGATCGGCAATGAAGCGTGCGACGAAGCTGGACACGGGCGTCTTGTATTGCGAGGACAACCTACGCGCGCTGGCTCGCGTGCCGGATGGGTCGGTCGATCTCATTTATCTCGATCCACCGTTCTTCTCGAACCGCTTCTATGAGGTCATCTGGGGCGACGAGGCAGAGGTCCGCTCGTTTGAGGATCGCTGGGAGGGCGGCATCCAGGTGTACGTGAACTGGATGCAAGAACGACTCGTCGACTTGCATCGGGTCTTGAAGCAGACCGGCTCTTTGTACCTGCACTGCGACTGGCACGCCTCGCACTACCTGAAGGTCATGATGGACGACATCTTCGGATCCGCCAACTTCGCGAACGAGATCGTCTGGCGGCGCACTGGGGCCCACAACAAGGTGGGCCGGTACGGCCCCGTCCACGACACGATTCTCTTCTACAAGAAGAGTTCGGATGCGGTTTGGACCAATCCGCGCCGGCCGTACATGCGCTCCCACGTCGAGAAGTACTTCGTCCAGGACGAGCGCGGGTGGCGAACGAACTACTACGGAAACGTCCTTACCGGGTCCGGCCGCCGAGGCGGCGCTCGCTGCGCTCAGGCCGTTCGAGTTCCAGAACTGGGTTATTCAGAGCCTCCAAGGACACCACGCCACTCGCAAGTCTGGGGACATGGGTGTCGACGGCTACACGTTCTTCAACCGAGACCCGGTACAGGTAAAGCGCTCGAAGGGGGTTGACCGCCCGGTGGTTGATGCATTCCAGACAGCGGTCGAGCGCGAGGGGAAGGATCGGGGTTGCATCGTGGCGTTCAGCTTCACGAAGGGCGCCCACGAGGAGGCCGCGCGCGTCAAAGCGAAGCGGGGAATGCAGATCCAGCTCCTAACCGTCCGCGAGATCCTCCGCGCTCGAGGCGACCTACGCACGCCGGTCCTTGAGGACATGTTCCCGAAGCCGCCAACGTCGTTCCTCGATCTGCCGTTGCCTCCCTCACGCAAGCCCTCTCAGAGGCCAAGCGCAACGCGCCTGATGCGGAGCGCACGCGACCCACTGGCATTCATGGCGTGACGAGTCTGTAGCTCTGCATGACCCCTTGGTGGCAAAGTCGAGGTGGCGGTGAGCTGGTTCGATTCGATCCGCCTGGTGCTCGCCGCGCTACTAGTGCGTTGCTCGCCTCTGGTCCATTACCAGCGCCAACGGCCAGTGCAGACGGTACGCACTCCGTGCAGGATTGGACGCTGCAAGGGCTCGCCGGTTTGTTAAGCGTCAGTCGCTGAGGTGCGTTGAAACGCGCTGAGGTCCGCGCAGGTCGGGCGCCTCTTGCGCACCCCGTGGGCCGGTTCTACGTTCGGCTGGATGCAGTCCACCCACAAGATTTCGGGCGCGGCGGCGGCTGGGTTCGCGGCTTATTTGACGGCGTCCGCGAACCGTGGGGATTACTACGTGGGCGGCGAGCTGGAGGGGGAGGGCGGTGCGT
Organism: Solirubrobacteraceae bacterium; assembly: GCA_036267075.1. Taxonomy (GTDB): domain Bacteria; phylum Actinomycetota; class Thermoleophilia; order Solirubrobacterales; family Solirubrobacteraceae; genus Palsa-513. The sequence continues at coordinate 42,724 of DATAWT010000022.1, read as the reverse complement.
GGCACGGTTCGCCAGAGGCACTCGACGTGCTCGGGCTCGACTCCGCACAGCGGGTCCGTCGTTCGGAGCTGGTCTCGCTGATGGATGGTCGCTCGCCGCAAAGCGGTGAGCCGATCCGCCGCGTGGGGGGCGACGGGTCGCGGGTCGCCGGTGTCGATCTGACGTTTAGCGCGCCGAAGTCGGTGTCGGCGTTGTGGGCGGTGTCGGGTCCGTATCGTCGTGCGCAGATTGAGGTGGCGCATCGCCGAGCGGTGGCGAGCGCGCTGGCGCGGGTGCAGCGGGAGGTGCCGGTGGTGCGTCGTCGCGAGGACGGTGTGATGCGGCATGAGCCGGCGCGGAGTCTGGTTGCGGCGGAGTTCGTTCATACCTCGTCGCGGTTGACTCGTGACCAAGAGCGCGACGGTGTGCCTGATCCGCAGTTGCACTCTCATGTCGTGGTGCTCGCCGCGGAGCGTGAGGATGGCCGGTTCGCTGCGGTTGATTCGCGCGAGCTGTTTCGCTCGCAGCGTGTGAACGGAGCGTGGTACCGGGCGGAGCTGGCTCAGGGACTGCGCGGGCTCGGGTTGCGGCTGGAGCGGCGGACGGGGCGGGAGGGCCGCTTCTTCGAGGTGGTCGGTATTCCCGATCCGTTGGTCAAGCGTTGGTCGCGGCGGACGGAGGTGATCGAGCGGGCGGCGCGCGAGTTTCGCGATCGTTACGGTCGCGCGCCGCGCGCGGGCGAGCTGGCCGGCATGTCCGTTTCGACGCGCGGCACGAAGACAGTCATCGCCGAGGTGGATGTTTCGGCGGCGTGGCGGGCGGTCGGCGAGGAGCACGGGCTCGAGAGCGGGCGCGCTGAGCAGTTGTTCGAGTCGCGTGCACCCGAGCGCGAGGTCGACGTTCGCGGCGAGCTGCTCGGCGAGCTTGTGGCACAGCGGTCGATGGTGACGCGGCAGGAGCTCGAGGCGCGGGCGCTTGAGGTCGCCGCTGGTGTCGAGCCGGCCGCGCAGGCCTCCGCGCATCTGGAGGAGTTGTCGCGGGAGGGTGAGCTGGTTGAGCTTGACGGCGGCTGGTGGACGACGCGCGAGCTGCGCGAGCTCGAGCAGCGCACCCTCGCCACCGTCCTCGAGCGGTCCGCCGAGACGGCCGCGGTGCCGTCGCCACTGGCTCGCGGCGAGGCTGCCGAGCGTGCCGGCGAGCGGGTGGGCGGGTCGCTCAGCGACGAGCAGCAGCGCGCGCTGGAGGTCGTAACTGGTCCTGGTGGGGTGACCGTGCTGGTCGGTGAGGCTGGGACGGGCAAGGGTGTGGTGCTTGGCGCGGCGCGCGAGGCGTGGGAGCGCGAGGGTCACCGGGTGATCGGCACGTCGGTCGCCGGCTCCGCGGCGCAGCGGCTCGGGGTCGAGGCAGGGTTCAGCGAGACGATGACCGCCGACGCGCTCGCGCATCGCGTCCGCGAAGAGCGGCTGGTGCTTGATTCTCGCTCGGTCGTGGTGTTCGACGAGGCCGGGATGGCGGACACCCGCCGGCTCGCACAGATAGTCGAGCTGACCAGGGAGGCGGACGCCAAGCTCGTCCTCGCGGGCGATCAGGCGCAGCTGTCGTCGATTGGCGCGGGCGGCCTGTTCAGCGAGATCGCGGAGCGCGCGCCGACCGCGCGGCTGACCGAGGTGCACCGTGCCAACCACGAGTGGGAGCGTCAAGCGTGGGGCCGCCTGCGCGACGGCGACGCGCAGACTGCGCTCGCTGCCTACCAGGCCCGCGGCCACCTGCACATCGAGGAGACACGCGAGGAGGCGGGGGAGACGATGGTCAGCGACTGGGCCGCAGCCCATCAAGCGCACCCGGGGGAGCGCGTGGTGATGATCACCGACGCGTCCAACCACGAGCTCGACCGGCTCAACCAACATGCTCAGGAGCAGCGCGCCGCCGCCGGCGAGCTCGGGGATGAGCGCGTCCAGCTCCCTGAGCGTCCCTACGGTCTCGCCCACGGCGACGAGATCCTGTTCGCGAAGCAGCATCGTGTCTCGGGCCAGCAGCGCGTCGAGAACGGCACCCGCGCAGTGGTCGTCGACGTCGACGAGCGCACCAGTGGTGTGCGCGTCCGGACCGAGGAGCAGCCACCACGCGAGATCGACATGAAAACAGAGGACCTCGACGGGCTGCGTCTCGCCTACGCGCAACACGTATACAAGGCGCAGGGCCTGACCGCGGACCGGGCGCTCGTGCTCACCGGCGGCTGGCAGACCGACCGCGAACGCGCCTATGTGGCGCTCAGCCGCGGACGTGAGCAGACCGACGTCTACGTCGCGCGCGAGGACCTCGGCCACCAGGGCATCGACAGCGACGCGATCGCCCGCCTCGCCGAGCGCATGAGCGAGAGCCGCGCACAGCAAGCAAGCATCACCCGCGCCCAGATCGAACCCACAAACGACGAACCCGCGCAGTCTCGCTTCGCCGAGCGTTTGCGCGCCGCGCTCGACCAACGGCCCGAGCCAGCGGTTGACCGCTCGCGACAGAGCGACCCCGTCGACCAGCCGCGATCCCGGTTCGCGCAGCAGCTTCACGACGCACTCAATCATCAGCGCGACCACACGCTCGACCACGACAGAGGAGAAGCCATTGAGACCTGACCAGACCCTCACAACCGCAGCGCCGGGCCCGGCGCGCGCCGCGCTGCCCTGGCGCCGCCGCCACGCCGACCAGCCACTGTCGTTCGCTGACGGCTTGCTCGCAAGCGGTGATGTCGAGGTGGCGGTGCGAGAGCTGTGCGTCTCGCGCGGCGGCGGCGCGTTCCTCGGGCTCGCGGGCGGCCAGGCAGTGTTCGCCAGCCGCGAGCACGCCGTGCTCGTGCTCGGAGCGCCACGCTCGGGAAAGACGACCGGCGTCGTCATCCCGTCGGTCCTGGCTTGCCCGGGCGCACTCGTATCGACGTCCACCAAGACCGACGTGCGAGACGCGACGGTCCGCTCCCGCTCGAACGTCGGCGAGGTGTGGGCGTTCGACCCCACCGGCGAGACGGATGCCTGTTCACTCGTGCGTGAGTTGCGCTGGTCGCCCGTCGCTGCCGCCCGAAGCTGGGATGAGGCGCTGCACACGGCGCGGGCGATGACGCTCGCGGCACCCGCGGTCGGCCGCGGCACCCAGCACGAGCAGCACTGGGCAGAGCGCGCCGCAGCCCTCCTCGCACCGCTCCTCCACGCCGCCCACCAAAGCGAACGCGAAATCACGGACGTCCTCGGCTGGGTGCTGCGCCACGACCTCGAAGCCCCCGGCGAGACCCTCGAGCGCGCCGGCGCCGACGTCGCGTGCGACGTTCTGCTCGGCGTCGCGCGCACCGACCAGCGCGAGCGCTCCTCGATCTTCTCCGCAACCGCCGGCGTACTCGCCCTCTACAACACCGACGCCGGCCGCCGCGCCGCCGACAACCCGAACTTCGACCCCGAACAGTTCGCCGCGTCGACGGACACCATCTACATCACCGCGCCCGCGCACCGCCAGGCCCTCTGCGCGCCCTTGGTCGTCGGACTCCTTGAGCAGATCCGCCACGCCACCTACCGACGCGCCGCCACGCACCCCGCCGCCACTCCGCTGCTCTTCTGTCTCGACGAGGTCGCCAACATCGCGCCCATCCACGACCTCCCCGCGCTCGTCAGCGAAGCCGGCGGCCAGGGCCTCCACGTCATGGCATGCCTCCAGGACCTCAGCCAGGCAAGAACGCGCTGGGGCGACGGAGCCGCAGAAGGATTCCTCACGCTGTTCCAGAGCAAGCTCGTCCTCCCCGGCATCAGCGATCCCCGAACCCTCGAAGCGCTCAGCCTTGTGCTCGGCGAGATCGACCGCCCGATGCGAACGCACTCGACTGGCTTCAGCACCTCGACGACCGGCTGGCTCTCACCGACGACAAAGACACACAGCCAAAGCGACGGCTACACCGTCGCGCGCCAACGCCGGCTACCTCCGGGGCAGATCGCAGCCGTCAGCCCCGGCAGCGCGCTCCTCGTAACCGGCGCGCGTCACCGGCGCCTGCGGCTCACCCCCTACCACATTGCTGAGCCGTGGCGCACCATCACAAACGCGCCGGCTATCACCGCGGCGCCCGCTACCGTTACCGGCGAGGCTTGAAGCCAGACCGAGGAGCAGAGCACTTGACCAAGCACGTGCACACCACGATCCGAAGCCGCGCGATCGTACCTGCGCGCGAAGCTAGAACACGCCTCAACCAGGCGCGCGGCGTAAGCCCCAGCAACCCTCTCGTCCCCGCCGACCAGGCCGCGAAGCTCCTCGGCGTCCCTCCCCGCTGGCTACTCGAACAGGCACGGCAACAGAAAGTCCCCCACCACAAGCTCGGCCGCTACGTGCGCTTCGACCTCGACGACCTCATCAAATGGCTCGACGAAACGAAACGCAACCCCCGCGGCCGCGCGTGACACCAGCTTGAACCGTCACCGGTGCTGTTACCGGGCTAATGCTCGTGGGCGATAGGAGGAGCGCGCGATGCGCTTGAGCGACGGCGTCGTGCCTAGGTAGATTCGTTCGAGTGAACGACCGAGCCGGTGTCGGCGCGGCTCCTGGGTCTGGCAAGATGCGGGCCTAGCCGGTTAGCGGCCGACAGCGAGCCACAACACGTCCGCGAAGCCGCGGCCGAGGCCGAAGATACCGACGCCCTAGAGGACGGTCACGGGCGGGTCCCCGCGCAGCCATGCGGCGACGCGGCGGGCGTGAGTGGGTGCGTGCGCATCGTCCAGTTCGCCCGTCCACAGTGCGTGGTTCGTGGCGCCGCTCAGGCCGAGCGTGACCTGCCGACAGACCCGAGCTGCTCCGCCGTCTGCCGTGGTCGTGTGCGGCGACGATCGGCTCGTCGAGGGCGTCACGCGCGGCGTGAGCCGCGGCGTTGGACGGTCGGCCGAGCAGCCGTCTGTGCCCTTGCCGAGCGGCCTCCCCGCCTGCGTGAGGATGCGTCTGCTCGGGTCATGATCACGGCTGGTGGGGACATCGCGTACGGGTTGAACTGGATGCGGCGCCTTGCGTTGCAGCCTCGCCGGCACCAGTAGGGCCTGTGAGGCGTCGTCGAGGTGGCGCGTCGTCGCCGGCCGCGTAGTACGGCGATTGAACGTCTGGGCCGGACCGCGGTACCCCACTTACATGTCATCGCTGAAGGCTCGCAGTCCGGCTCCAGGCACCGTCGACGTTTGGCATGTGCCGCTTGACGCAGGGGGCGACGTCGACGACGACGTCGCACTTTTGTCGCTTGCCGAGCGGGAGCGTTTCGGTGTGCGGGCGGGCCTGGTCGCACGCCGCTTCGCCCGGGCACACGCTGGGCTGCGACGGATCGTCGCCGAGTATCAGGGGGTCGCCCCCAGGGCGGTCGAGATGGTCGCGCCGTACGGTCGTGCGCCACGGACCGCCGTTGGCGACCTTGAGCTGAGCCTCTCCCACAGTGACGGTGTCGCACTCGTCGCGGTCGCGTCTACGCCGGTCGGTGTCGACCTGGAGGCGGTTGCGGTGGCCGACGGCGCTGGCGACGATCTCGAGTCGATGGCGGAGCTGACGCTGAGCCCTCGCGAGCTCGCGCGGTTTCGTGCAACCGCAACCGAGGCACAGGCGCGGTTCTGGCTGCGGTCGTGGACGCGCAAGGAGGCGTGGCTGAAGGCCCACGACCGCGGCATCTCCGAACAGGCCCTCTGCGAGGTCGATGTCAGCGCAGAGAGCGTGGACGCGCACACGCTGATCGATCTCGCACCAGCCGGGCCGTTCGTTGGCGCGATCGCGGTGGCGCACCCGCGGGCACGCGTCGTGTGGAAGGAGCTGCACCCATGAGCCTTGACGGGACCCGTGCACTGATCATCGAGTCATTGGCGGCGAAGACGCGCAAGGGCGTTGCGGAGCTGACCGGTGAGCTGCAAGCAGCCGGCGCGGAGTATCCGTACGACTCGGCGTTCCTGGTCAGCGCCGGCGCGCACGCGGCGCGGCAGATGGGTCTCAAACTGACGAACGTGCGTGCCCACGCGCAGGCGTTCAAGTCAGTGGAGGCTCTGGCGATATATCTCAACGGGCTCGACGAGCAGCGCGACGCCGCGTGATCGTGGGGGCCCGTGTACGCGAGGTGCGCGAGTACGTCTGTCTCAGCGTGGCGGCGGCCGCCGAGGCCGCCGGTCTCGATCCCGACGTCGTGGCCGCGATCGAGGCGGGCACCCGGCAGCCGGAGGAACTAGAGCTCGCGCGGCTGGCGCGCGCCTACGGCTACCCGCCGGCGTACTTCCGCAACGCGGAATCTCCCGGCGCACCCGCGACGGGTGTTCCGAGGCTCGTGGCGGATCTCACCGAGCATGACCGCAACGAGCTGGACCGCTTCACCGCGTTCCTGCGCGACACGGCCCGGTACTGATGAGCTGGAGTGCGGCGCACCGCGAGGCGATCATCGCCGCCGCCGATGCGCGCGAGGAGCTTGAGCTCGACAGCTTCGAGCGCATCGACATTTTCGAAGCGCTCGTGCAGGACGGCCTGAAGGTCGTGTTCCGCCCCCTGCACGGGGTTGCCGCGTTCTACGAGCCTCCTCGCCAAACCGCGAGCGCCGGGGTGCTCATCAACTCGCAGCACCCGCTCGCGCTGCAGCGCTACAGCGCCGCTCACGAGTACGGACACCATGTCTTCAACCACGGCCGCCAGATCGAGAGAGACAGCGAGCTGGGCGTCAAGCGCGGCACTATGACCCAGGAGGAGCGACTTGCCGAGGCGTTCGCGGCGTGGTTTCTGATGCCGCCCGAGGCGGCGCGGGCCGCGCTCGCGCGACTGGGCATCGAGCGTCCGGCAACCCCGCGCGACGCGTACGCGCTGGGCCTGCGTCTCGGTGTCAGCTACAAGGCGGTCTGCACGCATCTCCCAAGCCTGAAGCTAGCGAGCGCCAGCGCGGCGCGCGCGTGGGCCGAGCTTGCATTGAAGGCGATCAAGCAGGAGCTGACGGGCACGCCGCCGCCCGGAGGCTGGCAGAACGACGTCTGGCGGCTGACGGGCGCCGACGGCGAAGCGCCGCTGACCGCCCGCTGCGGCGACCGGTTGCTGCTGAACCTGCCCGCGCGAGCCGTGAAGGAGCTGCCGGATGGGCTAGCTGCGCATGAGCTGCCGGCCCAGGACCTGCTCAGCCGTCCGCAGCTCTGCATCGATCTCGCCAGCGACGCGGTGCCGGGCCCTAGGACGTTCGAGCTGACCTACGACGACGCAGGTCCCGTCCAATACACGCTGCTGCTGGAGCGGCCTCTGCGCGGCCGCTACGTCTCGAGGAAGATCACGCCTTGACGACCGCGCGCTACGCCGAGGCCGCGAGCGTTTCCGACGGCTGGCTGGCGGCATGCCGGATCCTTCTCGACATCCGCGGGCACGAGGCGACGCATCTGGTGATCCGCATGACCGATCCGCTGCCCGAGGTTGCGGAGGTCCGCAGCGCTGCTGACCGCTTTATGGCGAGCGCCGGACACGCGGCGATCGACGAGGTGCGCAACACGATCTTCCCCGCGGCGATGGCGGAGCGCTTCGCTGACCCCGACGAGCTCGCCGTGGAATACCTCGAGGACTACGAGCTTCGCAGCAGCCTCGCGGGCGGGCAGGGAACCTACTTCGGGCGGATCTGCGAGTACCCGCAGCCCAGCGGACCGCCGACACCGCAGCTGGCGGTGGTCACGCGACGGCTCCGTGAGGCGCGAGAGGGGACGCGATGGCGCGCGGTCTACCCGGTGAACATCTACGCCGCCCACAAGGACCAGGACAAGAAGCGCAATTACTTCCCGTGCCTGTCGCATCTGGAGTTCGAGCTCGCCTGCGGGCCCGGGTCCGGCGCGAAACCCGACCGCCTGGACTGCATAGCGCTTTATCGCAACCAGGACATCACCGTGAAGGGGTACGGGAACTACCTCGGTCTCGCGCAACTGCAGGCCTATCTGGCCCGTGCGACGGGGTTCTTGCCGGGCGAGCTGACGGTGATCGCCGGCCACGCGATGATGGCGCTGAAGACCGGCGACGCGGCGAGGCTCGAGACGCTGCTGGCCGGGCGCCGCGATGTCGGGACGGCGTGAGATGCTGCCGCAGTGGAGTGTCGCGAGGAGGTGCATCGTGCCTATTGGCATCTCGCCAGCGAACGCCAGCGCATCTTCGAACGACGCATCGCCGGACAGGCTGCGCCGTGGACGGACGACCAGATCCTCGCGCGGTACAAGTTCACCAACCCGTGGCGGGCGTCTGATCGCGTCTCGCAGTTCCTGATCCGCGAGGTGATCTACGAGGGGCCGCACGTCACGGCGGAGGACCTGCTCACCAGGATCGTGATGTTCAGGCTGTTCTCGAAGCCGTCGACGTGGCGAGCGATCGAGAGCGAGCTCGGACCGGTCCGCCGCGCCACAATCAAGGATCCCCGGTTCCCCAGGCTGCTGGAGCGCCTGCGGCGCGCCGGTCCGATCTACACGAGCGCGTTCATTCTCTGCGCCAACAAGGCCTACGGCTACGACCGTAAGTACCGCAACCACATCGCGTTATTGGCGGACATGATGCGCGTCGGAAGGCTGCCGCGGGCGGTCGCGCGCGCGCCCTCGCTGCGCGCCGTCTACGAGGCGCTCTGCGAGTTCCCGCTGATCGGTCCGTTCATGGGCTACCAGCTCGCGATCGACATCAACTACTCGGAGCTGACCGACTTCTGCGAAGACGAGTTCACGATCCCCGGACCGGGGGCGCGGCGCGGCATCGAGAAGGTGTTCCCCGGCGCGCGGCCGCGGGCGATGGCCGCGGTCATCCATCGCATGGTCGACGAGCAGACCGACGCGTGCAGGCGCTTCGGGATCGAGGCGCCGAGGTTGCTCGGGCAGCGGCGACTGTACGCGATCGATTGTCAGAACCTTTTCTGCGAGCTCGACAAGTACGCGCGCGTGCGGTTCCCGGAGCTCGTCAGCAACCGCACGCGAATCAAGGCGACGTTCACGCCCTCCCCGGAGCCGCTCGAGCTGTTCTACCCGCCGAAATGGGGCCTGACCGGCCCAGCGGCGGCCGTCGTCGAACTAGCTGCCGCTGCTTGAGCTGGCGGCCACGGCGTGCTGCGTTGCGGTGCGGCCGGGGAGAGGGTCGTCGCTGAGCCGCACGCCCATCACAGTCGAAAGCTTCATCGCAAACAGAATCACGTCGGGGAGTCGGCGATGGAGCAGGTCCTCTGGATCGTCGGGGGTTGCGAACGCGCCGACGACTTTCGCGAGATGCAGCGCGTAGTGGCGTAGCTGCTCGTTCTTGGCGAGGCCGACGACGTCCTGGTGGTAGTGGCGGTCGTGCTCGGCTTGCACGAGCTGTAGCTCACGCCAGCTGCGGGCTTCGATCGCGGCGCCGTGCCCGTCGAAGGCACCCGGTGCGGCCAGCACGTTGCGCGCCTCGATCGCTCCAAGGCGCTCGGCGTAGAGATCGACGAGCGCGAGGCCTTCGCGGTCGCACAGCTCGCCAGTCAGGCAGCGCAACCCCGTAGCGGCGTCGAGGACCCAGGCGCGATCGGCTGTCTCGTTGTGCTCGACGTGGTCGCAGAAGTTCGCGACCGCCGCGGACAGTGGCGCGATTTGCAGAGCGAAGGCCTGGGCGTCACGAGTGTCCATGCCACGTAGCCTAGGTGATGTGTCGGTCGTGGCCATTAGCTCGCCGGCGCGGCGGGGAGGGCGTGTTCGACGGCTGCGCGGAGCTCTGCAACGGTCGCGAGCACGATCGCTGTCGCCGCGTCGTTCAGCGGCGCGCCGGCGTAGGAGGCGTGTTGGGCTGCGAGCGTTGCGAGCGCGGAGCGAACACGTTCGAGGTTCTCGCTCGCCGCGAGCGTTGCGGCGCGAGCGAGCTCTTGCGCCAACCGAGCGAGGCCGAGCTTGGGCTGCGGTGGCGCCGCGCGGTCCTCGCCCGCCAGGTCAGCGAGGATGCGTTCCCATTCGGCGCGCGTTGCCGCGTCCGCGGCGGCCGGGTTGGCGATTGCGGCAGCGAGCGCCCAGAGTCGGTCGGGCTGATCGACGAGCCGGTCAATTTCGGGCACAGCGACCCTCGGCAGCGTGTCGGACCACAGCGCGAACGCAGAGAAGGTCACGATGCGACCAAGCTTGGGCTTGGGTGTGCCGTGAAGCTCTGCGAGGACGGCCTCTTGGATGCGGGCGAGTTCGGCGACGTTGACGGGCCACCAGTAGCGCAGCTCCTGCTTTCTGAAGTAGCCGAAGCAGTCGAGGTGACGGCGGCCGTCGCGCACGGCGAGACCGAGCTCAGCGAGCACGAAGGCTGGGAAGCTGCCGCGATCGAGATCCCGCTCGTCCTTGACATAGCGACCGGTTTCGCGCGGCGCGACGAGCTCGATGATCGCGCGGCTCGAGACGGCGCGAGTGTTGAGTAGGTGGGCGGCGCGACGCACCTGGTTGCCCCAGCGCCGGTAGACGCGCTCACCGTGGTTGAACGGCACGAGCCCGCTGTCAACGAGCTCGGAACGGTCGAGTTGCCACCACTTGACCATGTCGTCAAACCAGGCCTGGGAGCGGCCAGCGCCAGCGTTGGGATAGTCGGGCGGGAGCTGCGCCGCGTCTGAGGGGTCATCGATTTGACAGACGAGGTTGCGCACCTGCGCGTCCTGCGCCTGCAACGCGTAGAGCCCTTGCAATCGCGAGTAGGCGACGTGCGTGGTGGGTGCGCGGATCAGGTGGCGCTCGGGCGTCTCGGCATCCATGCTCCCCAGCCAGAGCGGCACGTGCGGCTGGTCGTTCGCGATGACCGCGTCGGACTGCTCACTCGACGGCCCCAGGAAGGTGGAAATCGTGAGGCTTCGCGCCGCGCGGGTTCCCGTGAGTTGCAGCGCTCGCATAACGGGTGCGCCGACCTCGAAGTGGCCCGGCGAGCTGATCACGAGCACGCGCTGCGCCGCGTCGGCGAGCTTCCCGGCGGGGGCGGCGACGAGGTCCCAGTAGCTGCCGCTTTCGTGTTTGTGGCCGTGGAGAACGATGTCGACGGCGTATTCGCGCAGTGTCTGGCGCACGAGTCCGAGGTTGATCAGCGACTCGAACGGCTTGCGTTCCTCGCGCGTCGAGACCGGCAGCAGCTGATGATGGAGGACCGCGACGCGGACACGCTGATCGGCGGGACTGCGGTCACGCGACTCGCCGAGATGGTCAAAGAGATGCCCGAGCGCCCGGATCTGGGATCGCGAGACGCGCGCGATGTCATAGCGGTGCAGCCGGTCGACCTCGCGCATCACGTTTGCTCGCACGGTCGCCTCCAGCGGCCCGAGCGCGGCTTCCCACTCGACGGTCGTCCAGCCGCCTCGAACATCGACCGTCGTGCCACAGTAGTTGCTGGAGTTGATCGGGATCACCAGCACGTCGGGGTCGAGGACGACGTGGGGCGCGTCGCGGCCGCTCGGCAGCAGCGAGCCCGTCTCGTCGTCCCGATCGAAGTCGACACCGTCGATGAGGGGTGTTGAGCGGTCGTGGCCGCGCGTCGCTTCCAAGAAGCCGGTGTAGCGTGCCGGCTCGCCGGCCGGCTGCGCCCACACGACATCGTGGTTGCCGGGCACGACGACGATCTTGCTCGGATCTTCAGGCAAGCATTCAGCGTTGGCCGATAAGAGTTCGGCGAATGCCACGAACCCCGATGCTTCCGCGTGGTAGGACAGGTCGCCGCTGACGACGACGACCGCTGGTTTGCCGTGCTCGGCGACGAACGAGCTGAGATTGCGGACGGTTTGGCGGAACACAGACTGCGTCGTCTCGAGGTCGGGCTGGTCGAGACGCACCTTCTCGTCATCGAGCACCTGTCCCGGTGAGATAGCTCCGAGGTGGGGGTCCGACATGTGCAGCAGCCACTTCACGACCACTCCTTGCGCAACTCGTCGAAGACCTCGTCGAGGTAGCTGTCCGCGTCGCCCGTTGGTGGACGGTCGCCTGAGACGCCGCGGGCCAGCTGTGGGCTGGCGCCCTCGAGCGTCGTGCGGGTGATCGCGCGCAACCGCGACGTGGCGCCGACCTGCAACCGCCGAAGGACGCGTGCCAGCGCCTTCGGCGCAAGCGCTTGGCGCAGGTCCAGCGCGTCGGCCTCGACGTCCGCCAGCCATCCGCTGCTCCCGGCTGTCGCCTCCAGCTCGCTGGGCCCGAGGTGGAGGTCGTCGCGGCGGTGACGGATGAACTCTCCGAACGTCGCGGCGCCGGCAAGCGCCAGCGCTGGCTCCCAGAACGGATGCGCGAAATCGGCTTCGTTGTCCTGGAACAGGAGACGCGGGTCGCAGTCGTCGAGCACCGGAGGCCCGACGGCAAGCTGGGCGGGCACGGGGCCGCCGGTGAGCGCGGCACGGGAAAGCTGATCTAGCGCGTGAAGGGTTCCCGGCGTCACGGTGGCCACGACTTCGCGGCATTGCTCGGGGAGGATCGTCCCGTAGTTCCAGACCTCGGCGATTGCGCGGTAGCCCAGCACGTCGAGCGGCACCTCCAAATCCCACTCTGTCGCCTGCTCGACGGATGGGCTGAGCGGCACGACCGATACGGCGTCGTCGCTGGCCGCGATCGCGACCACCGCGAGCAGACCGCCGTCGACTACACCGCCGATCAGACCGACGGCCCCGGGCACGCGAATGTCCGGTAGCGCGTCGTTGGCCTCACTCATCATCTAGTGGGTACAGCAGATCGGCGGCCATGTTCAACAACACCCCGCGCTCGTCTTCGTCCTCACTGAGACGCGACACCGCGACGGCGATGCGGCGACGCTCGTTGACGATCGTGCCGACCGAGCAGCGCAACGCCTTGGCGATCGACGCTACGGTGTCGTCTGCGCGCCGCAGCACCTCGCGTTGGCGCGAAGTCAACCCGTCAACGATCGCGCGCGCCGTGTCCGCCAGGGCAACCGCATCTTCCGGGGCCCGCGACGCGCTCGCCGGGATGGGCTCAGCTTCGAGATCGTGGGTTTGCGGCGCACCGAGGTCGAGTCGTGCCGCGAGGACGGTCATGATCTGAGCGGCCGTCAGCGCGGTGTTGGTCCGGCTCATCAGGCCGGTTATGAACCGCTCGAGCTCGCCCGAATCAAGCACCGGCGAGAGCTTCGCCGCACTGGCTCGGTAGCGGATGATCGCGAGATCTCCAAGCGCCCACCCGTGAGCGACGAGTAGCCGCTCGGGGCCCGACCACAGCGGCACGTCGGCGTCGTCGCGGCCGGCGGGCGGCCGCAGGCCGTACCAGGTGTTCGCGGGACGGGACGCGGCGTGTACGAGCACGAACGCGGGCCGCTCGCGCAGCACTGCGACGACGCGGCCGAAGAGGTTGCGCGTCTGGCTGCGGTCGGCGCGATTGAGCAGATGCTGGCGCAACGAACGCTCCGCGAGCGCTCGCAGCGCCGCCTCAGAGCTTGAGCGGTCAAGGAGCGCGAGCAGCTGGCCGGGGCTGACCAGGCGATCTGCGTACCAGGCGGCGAAGATCTCCTCGCCCGCCTCGTCATCCCACTGGCCATACGGCGCGAAGCTCGGCGGCAGCACACGGCGGCGGCACATGCGAAGCGCGACGTTCCGCAGAAGGGAGACGAGATCGCTGGGCAACTCGCCGCGCCGGACCGCCTGTCGCCAGCCGGCTACTGCGGAGTCGTTCATGGCATGTCCTCGTTCATATAGAACAGCACCTGGGGGAGATAGGGGTCCGGCAAACAGCCGATGTTCCTGGCGGCGCGCGCGTCAACGAGCGCGATCCGCACCGGTGGCCGCGGGAACCAGCCGTCCGCAGTGAACTCCGCCATGACCCCCGCGGGAACCGACACCCCGTCGGACCTGGTTGTCGAACGTCCGGCAACCCTGACGTTTCGCCCAATCACGGCCGTGACCACGCACCAGCGCATCCTGTCCTTGCCGGAGAAACGCGTCACCGACTCGTGCAGGTAGAGCACGTCGCCGACGGCCACGTCGGTCGACGCCGCGGCGGCGGGGGTCAGGTCGTCGGGCATGCGGCGCCACCCTCGGCGGGGTGCTGCGCTCGGGTGTTGCCGGAGTTCGTCAAGACCGTCACCGCTCGCTCGTTGCGAAGGGAGATGACTGGGCGCGGGGCGGTGGCTGGGCCGACGCCAACGCAGGACCGGAGCAGCCGAACCCGGGCGTCACATTCGCGCTCGCGAGGCTACGCGGGTAGCCGGATAGACGGGCCGGCGCGCACCGCTCCCGGCCCGCAACGTCGGCGCGAGCGCGGTACGGTCCGACGCTGTGTTATCGGTGTCCAAGCCTGATCCGACGGCTCGCCTGCGCGCCATGCTCGGTCCGCTCATCGGCGTGGAGCACCCGCAGTCCTTCGAGAATTGCTTCCTGGCAATGCTCGCGCCGTTCCAAGACGCGAGTCGCGCTTGCGACGAAGGTCGACGACGCAACGATCTCGTCGTCAACGTCTGGGAAGGGATGCTGGCCGTTCGCTACCACCGCAACGCCGTCGAGCGCATCGAACTGGAAACGATCCGGCGGGTCCTCGACGAGTTCACCCCGCCATGGGAGGGCCCCGAGACCTCGATCAGTATCAAGATGAGCACCCTTGGGTTCGAATATGTCGCGTATCTCAACGCTGCGCGTCGCACCCTCGACTACCTGGCGCGGGGGGTGGCCGCATGTTTTTCGCGACAGGGCGGCAGCATCAAGGCGCTGGCCAAGACCCTGACCGACGCTGAGCCGCGAGGGCTCGCCGAGGAGGTGCGTACGGCGTGTGCAGGGGTCGTCGAGCGCTTCCCGCACCTGCTGAGCGCCCGGGATGGAAAATCGCCGCGCGATCGGGCCGCCCACCGTTCGCCGGTCGAGGCCGCCTCCCTGCTTGTTGTCCTGGGTCCGAATGGGATCGGCATGGCGCTACAGGACGGCGAAATCGGACACCTCGCGCCGGCGAGTCAGATCGCGATTAGCGGCGCGACCCCGGGGCAGCCGCAGCTCACGTCCGTGCTCGACGCCCAGATCCGCGAGCTCGAGGATTTCGTACTCGAAGTCCTCGCATATGCCGCCACGACGCCGCCACCCAGTTGAGAGTCCGGAACCGCGCGAGTCGTCTGGCTCGCCCCGCTTCCAACATTACGCTAGCCGCCCATCGTGATCTTGGCCAAGCGCCACGAACGGCATCACGCGGTCGCTGATGCCGGGCCTCACTGGAACTCTCGCGATGCTTGGGTGAGCCGGCGTATCAAGCCGACATCGTGACGGTCACGCATCACGCTCGGCAGGGCCAGCTTCTCCCAGCCCTTGCCGCTCGCTTCGAGCCAGGACACCTCGGTGTGCTCGTGGTGCGGCGCGCTCTTCCAGTCGTCTACGGGCTGCCAGACGTCTTTGTACGGAGGGCGAAGCTCTTGTTGGATGCCGTCGCCGTCGACGAGGTACTGACCGCGCGTGTCGGGCAGGTGAAGGATTTCGGGAGCGGCGTGGACCATCAGGTCGTGCTGTGCGTCGGCGTAGGTCCGGTCGAGTTCGAGCACGCAGATGAGGTCGAGGATCACGGCAGCGAGATAGGACGAGCGGTGCGGCGGCGGCTCGACGTGCTCGAATGCGCTCAGGAGATAGCTGATCTCCCCAGCCGGCGTGGTCTCGACGCCGGCGAGGCCAAGCCCATCTGCGTAGTGATCGCAGACCCAGACCGCCACGGCCCGGAGCCACGGCTCGAGCACATCGACATGGTCGGGCCCCAGCAGGCAGACGACGGGGATGAGACTCACCGCATAGCGATCAGAGAGCGGATGGGCGGCCCCGGGATGGTGGACGAGAAACCCCCGCAGATAGGCCGCGATTTCGCTCGCGTCCTCGCTGTCTGAGCGTCGCCTGAGTCCGAGCAGGCCGAGCAGTTCGAGGATCCTGAGGCACCGGACGGGGTAGGTCGCAAAGAAGCCAGCCTCGTTCTGATTGGCGAGAGCCAACGGATCAAGGGTTCGCGGGTCGTCGCGGCAACGCGCCCAGAGCTGCCCGGCATAGGTCACGAATAGCCCGCTCGCTTGTTCTGCTGAGCCCCAGGTCGCGTCGTCAAGCGCCTGCCCGTGCGCTCCGACGACCCCCGCGCGGAGCAGATCGAGGCAGATCAGGCATGACAGGTCGAGGCGGTCCTTGCGCGCGAGCGCGTTGGCGATGATCGCCGCCTCGATGACGGTCGCGGGCGGGGTGTGCTGGCCTTCGGCTGGGATCCAGCGGCGGGAGAAACGCTCGAGTTCGCGCTCGTCGCACTCGTTCGCGTCGATCAGGCCGAGCACACGCAGTAGCGGCCCGGCATCACGACCGCTGAGCGCCGCGTCCGGGCTAGAGACGATGTACTCGATCAGCCGGCCCTGTTCCCAGTAGTCGACGCTGCGATCCGGCTGCCTGCTGGCGACCTCGGTCTTGTAGCCGGCCGCGGCGGCGCGGGCGCCGCCGCGCAGCTCGCCAGTAAGGACCAGCACCGCTACGCGCGGGAGATCGGAGTCGAAGTTGGAGTCCTGGAAGTCCGTGGTGCGGATGTCCTCGAGCTGGTCGCGAATCGATCGGAATGCTCGGAGGTTGACGTCTCCCGCCTTGCTTTGTAGGGCGTACTGTCGGATGCCGTCTCCGTCGTTTCGTTTCGCGATGAAGTCGCGCCCGAGCTCGGCGGCGCCGTGTAGCAGGCTGATGTCGTAGAAGCCGCGGGCGCGCAAGATCGCACGGAGCGTTTCGTCGAACTCTCGCTCGTCGGTGATCGAGCTAAGGAACGAGGCGACGGCGGCGTCGAGCATCGAACTCCTGTTGCTTCCGTTCCAGCAACTGCGCGAGCCGGGCGTCCTGCTGGCGGGTGCGCGGCCCGAGCTCCGGCGCCTGCGGGCCGACGACGATCCTCATCGTCGAATTGCCGTCTGCGTCAAAGCCGATCGGCATGTCCTCCATCGCATCCATCAGTGAATCCCACGACAGCGGCTGCTCTCCTTTGCGGATCGATCCGACCCCCGGCGCCTGGTCGACGGCGGCCTGCCAGAATTCGACCAGGCGCTCGGCACGCGCTCGGGCCGCGTCGTCGAGGCGCTCGCGCAGGCGAGAGATATCGCCGTCGACCGCCTCCGACACGTCGCGTTCGATGAGGGTTCGGATGCGGATCGGCTCGATCGTGGCCGGTCCGAGGCCCTCGTGACGGGCGATCGACGGTCGCGGCGCTTCCGAAGCGACGCGCGGGAACAGCGCGAGCGACGGCGAATGGTCCGTCGTGCGCGCTTCCAGGTGGTCGCGCAGAAGCACCGTGGCCGCCGTGTTGTACTCGGGTGTGGCGAACAGCCTGTCGGCGGGCGGCGGCGGATCCGCTGGCTGATTGGGTGAGGCTGGCGCGGTCGGTCGTGCCAGCCGTCGTTGGCGCCGCGCCTGCCAGCCCTCGCGCTTGCGCACGATCATCTCGTCCCACGCGGCATTCTGCTCCCGGGTCAACGGCGGCAGCGCCGCGAACGCGGTGGCGGCGGTCCCAGTGACAAAGAACTCAAACTGGGGCTGCCCGTCCGAATCGAAGTCGACGTCCATACGTTCAACGAGCGTTCGAATGAGATCGTGGCTCAGGCCGCCCAACGGTGTATCGATGACGTTGCCGGTCGCGTCTGTCAGCGAGCGGAAGCGCTCGAGCAGGGCCGCTTCGAGCGTCGCGGCTTCGCTGAGCGCCTCAGCGTCGATCGCCGCGAGAACCGCGGTGAGGTCGCCAGCGACGATGTCGCCTATGGGCAGTGTCCCGCTCGTGTCGGTATGGACCGGATCGAACACAAGGCCCGCCGTCCCCTCGATCGAAACGCGGCTGCTGCGGAGGTTCTCGCTGCGCTCCCGTTCGATCTGCGCCAGCCAGGGACTGTGGGCCGCGATCAGCCCGTCGACGCTCTCCAGCCACAACGCCCCCGCAGCCAGGTTGTACTCCTCAAGCGCGAAAGGAACCACCCCAACAGGGTAAGCCCGAGCGGACTACGGAGCTTGTCGGCCGGCCGGCCGCAGTGTTGCCAGTTTGCCCAGCGACGGACGGGCGCGTGCCGGATACTGCTGTCGCAGCCCGTGGTCTGAGCCAGGCGGGCACCCGCTCAATGCAAGGTCGCGCCAACCCAGCGGATCGCGGGTGGCCCCGCCATGCGCACATGAGCGACTGATATGGGGTGCGGCCAAGCGTGTCCCGTCCGTGCATCGGCACGCACGAACCTGCGGACGGGCCGGAGAGACGACCGCTTGCGCGAGTTACGAGAAGCGCCTCCTCGGCCTCGCTCCACGCTCGGTCTGGGGCCAGACCCAGGAACCGCGCCAGCGCCGGCTCGGTCGTTCACTCGACTGAATCTACCTAGGCACGACGCCGTCGCTCAAGCGCATCCCGTGCTCCTCCATTCGCCCCACGTCCGAGCGCGCCCGCCAAGCTCTTCGTGGGCAGCGGCTAGCCACCGGCCGCCGGCACCGACGCGGTCACGACCAGCTGGCTCACGCACGTTCGCGTTGTTCGCGTAGGCGTTCGACTCGTAATGCTGTGGGCGGGTGACTTTCGGTGCTCGTCCAGAGGAAGCGGATTGGCGTGTCGTATAGGAGCGCGTTCTCTTCGAGGAACGTGGCGAGTTCTTGGGCTTGTCCGAGTTGGCCGGCGTAGTCGTCGGCGGCGTATTCGCGGAGGCGCCACCAGCTCGCCCATGCTGGGGCCATCATTTTGGTTTGCAGTCCGCCTGAGCAGCCGCGGACGATTAGCATCGCGAGGCCCCAGAGGCACCCGAGCTTCCGGCCCGAGAGCCATGCTTCGGTGGTGCCGGTGCGCCAGTATGCGGTGATGTTCGCGAGTGAGGCGAGCCGGTTGGCTGCGCAGCTGACGCGGGCGTCCATGCTGTTGAGATGTCCGAGCTCGTGGGCGATCACGGCGGGCAGGAACTCATCGTCGAAGACTGCGCGGTTGACGAGGATCGCGTCGCCCACGACGGCGGCGTTCAGTTCGTGGCGGTCGAGCACGTACAGGCATTTCGGAGTTCGCTGCACCTGCTCGAGCTTCAGGGTGCTGGTCGCGTCGCGGTAGGCGTCTGCTTCCTGGGTGGTCGCCCTTCGCGCCCCGATTCCCTCGGCGAAGTAGCGGCCGGCGCCGAGCGGGTGGATCAGCGCGCTGGTCGCCCAGGCGAAGTAGCCGGCGACGATGATCCACGCCAGCAGGGTGGCGAGCTCGAAGTTGCCGCGTCCGTTCGCTATCAGGGTGACCAGGAGCGTCAGCAGGAACACGGTGAGCAACCCGAAGATGGCGGTCGGGATCAGGACCGCGAGCGCGAGGAGGTAGAGCTTGATCCAGTCGTGCTCGCCTGGCGTGTGTCCTTCGAAGCTCAACCAGATGCGCGGGTCGAGGTCGCTCACACGTCGATCCGGTGGGTCGGCGCCCTATCTCGGGGGCGGACAAGGAGTGTGATCGCGATGATCGCGCCGAACGCGAACCCGCTCCAGTGCGCGTAGTAGGCGGCGCTGGTGCCGCCGCCGAAGCGTGTTGCCAGGCCGAGCGCGCCGAGGATCGCGTCGAGCGCGAACCACGCCGCCAGCACGACCCATGCTTCAAGCTCGACGAATGTGACGCGGAAGACGAGCACGACCAGCGTGCGGATCTTCGCGCGTGGGTGAAGTACGGCGTAGGCGCCGAGCACCGCAGCGATCGCTCCTGAGGCGCCGAGTGTCGGAATGGCGGAGCCGGGCGATACGGCGACCTGGGGCGCCAGTGCGACGAGCCCGCCGAGCAGGAACAAGGCGAGGAACTGCAGGTGCCCTGCGCGGTCCTCGATCGTCGCGCCGAAAACGCCCAGGAAGACCATGTTGATCGCGAGATGGAGGAAATTCGCGTGCAGGAACATCGCCGCGAACGCGGTCTCCCACGTCGCCGGCTGCGGTCCGGCGCTGCCGATCACGCTGTGCTGGCCGCTGCACAGCAGCGCCTGCTTCAAACCGGCGAGGCCCAGTGCACAGTGCTGCCCCCAGTGCGCCAGTTCGTAGGGGATCGCGCCGTAGTGCACGACCGTCTGCTCGCTCGGGCCGCCGATCAACGATCCGCCGTGCGCGGCCGCGAGGACGTAGGCGATGAGGTTCGCGATGACCACCGCGCCGGTGATCAGCGGCCGCCTCTCGCGTCGGACGTTGTCCGTGAACGGAAGCATCCGCGCTCCTGAGCCTATTCCGACCAGACCGGCCCCACCGGGACACCGCGTCGGTCGGCCGGGTGGGCTCGACGCCCGACCGCCCGACGCTGGTCTGCTTGGCGATGCGCTGCGTCGGCGTAACGGCCGGACCGCGTCCCTACGGCGAACGGGGGGCAGCGCGTTATCCGTCGCGCGAGGACGCCGGCCTCGGATGTCGCGCCGCGGGCCGACACCTCGTGGGACTCAGATTCCGAGCGCTGCGAGGAACCGCTGTACGACGTCCACGGCGTCGGCGCGGAGCGTCGCCTCGTCGGCATCGGGATCAACTTGCGCCGCGTGCTCGGCGTACGCCCTCGGTCTTGGTCGCGGGTGCGCATGTAGCGCTCCGGATCTCCGAAAAGGGGTTGCGCGGCAGGCCACTCGGTGCGATTGAGTGCTCCGCGTAGGCAACCTCGAAGCTACGAGCAACGGTGGCGCTCCGTCGGCGTATCGAAACAACTGATCGACCGATCGACAAACACGCTTGCCGGGCCCGGTTGGTCCGGGCAGTGTCGCGGGGCGTGGCCGTGGCTCGTGGTAGAGGAGACGTCGATGGTGGTGCGGCATACGCGCAAGCGCGAGCCCGGCGCCGGACGGCTTCCAAATGAAACGAAGCGACTCGGCTTACAGCACGGCGGTCACGAGACCATGCTTCTACGAGACCGTGCTTCTTGGGCTATGCACGACGTGACACTCAGGCTGGTGAGGATCGCGTGGCTTCCTCGCGCCGTCGGAACGTTGGCACACCAGTTCTCGCTCCGGGCGAGCGTATGAGCGCGCCGGAGAGGATCCTCGCGAGCCCGGGTGGGTGCGGTGACCCTGCGCCGGTGGAGGCTCGCCCGCTGTGAGTGGCCTAAGCGGGAAGGTAGCCCTGATTACCGGGGGCGCAGGAAGCATCGGGCTGGCCACGGCCAAGGCCTTCGCGGACGCCGGGGCGAGCGTCTTTTTGGTCGATATCGCCGAGGCTGACGTCGAGTCTGCGCTCGCCGAGCTGCCAGCCGAGCGAGCTGCCGGCGCCACGGCCGACGTGACTGATTCCGCTGCGGTGGCGGATGCGGTCGCCGGCTGCATCGAGCGATTCGGCCAGCTCGATGTCGTGTTTGCCAACGCCGGCATCTTCGGTGTCGCCGCGGCGATCACCGACTACCCAGAGGACGTCTTCGACCACGTCCTCCGCGTCAACGTCTTGGGTGCGTTCCACGTAGCCAAGCACGCGCTGCCGCACATACGTCGCGGTGGGGCGATGATCATCAACTCAAGTGTCGTCGGTTTGATGGCAGAGGCGAAGCTCGGCGCCTACGCTACCTCCAAGCACGCCGTCGTGGGACTCATGCGAACGCTGGCCAAGGAGATGGCACCAGCGGGAGTCCGTGTCAACACGATCCATCCAGGACCGGTCGACAATTCCTTCCAGCACGCGATCGAGGTAGACGTGATCGGCAAGCCCGAGGCGATCGCATCGGCGATGTTCGACGGCTTCGTCCCGCTAGGGCGACACGCCCGCCCCGAGGAGGTCGCCGCCGTCGTCGCGTTCCTCGCCGGAGACGGGGCATCCTTCATGACCGGCACGACGATCGCGATCGATGGCGGCGTGCGGGGCTAGCGCTCTTTCCCAGCACGCTGTCTCCGTTCCCCTACGAGCACGAATCCGCGCTGCCTGCTCCGGCCGTCCGTGCTGCGGCTGCTCGGCGAGCGTGCCTGGTGGATGGAACGTGGCTCGGGCGGCGCGTCCCATGTATCCCGCTGGAGAAGCTGCCGCCGCAGGCGGCAGTTCCAGCACTCGAAGACGGGTCCTGGGCGCCGATCGACTCCTCCGCGGGAGCCGCCGACGCGATTGCCGGAGCCTGTCGAGAGGTTAGGCAAGCCCATTCGACGGTGTGATGAGCAGCCCAGGCCTCCCCGGGTTCGCGCTCAGGCCCGCGCCGGCGCCGCGTCGAGCATAATGGCGCCGTGGACGAACACGCGTTAGCCGAGCTCCTGGATCGCGAGGCGATCTTCGAGTTGGTGAAGCTCGAGCGGCACTGGCGCGACCAAGGCGATTGGGAAAAACTAGCCGCCGCTTACGTCGAAGACTCCTGGATCCGCACGACCTGGTTCGAGGGGAACGGCCGCGATTTTGCCGAGGCGTCACGCGTGATGGCAGAGCGTGGACGCCACAGCAAGCACCCGATCTCTCCGATCTGGGCGCGGGTCAATGGCGACAGGGGGCTGGTCGAAAGCAATGCCGAGATCCAAAACCGCGGCGTGATTGAGGGCATCGAGATCGACACCGTCCAGTTCTGCCGCTTCTTCTCGCGTGTTCGCCGCACGGACGCTGGTTGGCGTCTCGTGAGCTTCGAAGGGATCTACACGAAGGACACGATCACTGCGACTAACCCGGCGGACAGCTTGCCACTCGACTGGGACGCGCTGCGCGAGCTGCGCCCGTCCTACCGCGTGTGGGCCTACCTCATGATGCTGCGCGGCTATGAGGTGAGCCAGGAGAAGATCGGCGACGACCGTCCTGATCTACTCAGCGAGTTCTACGCCAACGCCGACCACTGGCTTGAGACCGGCGAGAACCGCGACCTCGGTGTATCGCTCACGCCATGAGTTCGCTGCGCTCGTCGGCGGTGGCGTCGTTCAGCCCGACGGGGCGGCCGTCGAGGTCGAGCACGACCGAGGACTCCTCGTACCACTCATCGGGCGCTCGCGTCCCCCAGAAGGAACGGCACCTCGGATCGCTAGCGCTCCAGCGCAGCGGTTCGAGGTCGGGATCGCCGGTGTAGTAGTCGCACGTGTAGAGCTCGATTCGGTGCCCGTCGGGGTCGCGAACGTATACAAAGAAGGCATTGCTGACACCGTGGCGCCCGGGGCCGCGCTCGATGCTGTGCACATGGCCGCCGGCGGCCAGCTGGTCACATGCACGGAGGATTCCAGTCGGTTCGGCGACCCAGAAGCCCAGGTGGTGAAGTCGGGGTCCGCGACCGAGGGTGAGTCCGACGTCGTGGACCGTCGGTTTGCGGGCAAGCCAAGCGCCTGTTAGCCGTCCCGCGTCGTCGTCGGTCTCGATGTATTCGGTGCAGCGGAAGCCATGTTGAAGCCATTGCTCGACGACGTTCTCGACGTCGCTGACGTGGAGGTTGAAGTGGTCGAAGCGCAGCACCGGCGCACCTCGCTGGAGGTCAAAGCGGCGGAGCTGAGACTCGGCAGGCTCCATCGTGGAGAAGAACTCGAGCGGGAAGCCGCTGGCGTCTTGGACGCGAAGCCCGGGACCCTGACCGGGCTCGTCATTGACCCAGCGCGTGGCAACGCCGCCGCGCTCGAACGCCTCGGCGAGACGAGCCAGATCCTCCTCCTCGTGGACGCGAAACGCCAGATGCGCGGCGGCCGGCGTCGCTGACTGGCGAAGCACGAGACTGTGGTGCAGGCGCTCCTCCCAGCCCCGAAGATAGAGCGCCTCGCGGGTCTCGGTGGTAACGATAAGACCGAGGTGGTCGACGTAGAAGGCACGCGACGCGGCGAGATCGCGGACGTGCAGTTCGGCGTGCGCCGCGCGCATGATGTCGTAGGGCGGTCGCGCGACGGCCGTCATCATCGCCGCACCATGATTCGCACGGCTCACCGGGCGCCCCCGTCATCGCTGAGGCCGAGGCGCGGGATCGGGTGGTCGGCGGTCGCGACGTGCACCGTTGAAAGCTCGCAGTAGAACTCGAAGCTGTGATCGCCGCCCTCGCGGCCGATTCCGCTTCGCTTTGTGCCGCCGAATGGCGTGCGCAGGTCGCGGACGTTCTGCGAGTTGATCCAACAGAGCCCGCTGTCGATCTCGTGCGCAACACGGTGGGCGCGGCTGATGTCGTTGGTCCAAACATAGGCTGCCAGTCCGTACTCCGTGGCGTTCGCGAGCGTGATGGCCTCAGCCTCGTCGCTGAAGGGCGCCGCGACGAGCACCGGTCCAAAGACCTCTTCGTCAAAAATCGGCGTTCCCGGACGCCCGTCGCCGATCACAGTCGCTTCGAGGAAGTTACCGTCTGGCCATGCGGCGGGCCGCCCGCCACCCGCGAGCAGCGTGGCGCCGCTGTCGAGCGCTGAGTCGATGTAGTCACAGACGCGCCGGTGGTGTTCTGGGCGGATTAGCGGCCCCAGCTCGGTGGCGGCATCGAACGGATCGCCGACGCGAATCGCCCGCGCCCGCGCGGCGACCGACGCGACGAAATCTCCGTACAGTGATCGCTCGACGAGCAGTCGTGATCCGGCCGTGCAGCGCTGGCCGTTCATCGTGAAGATCTGCGCCACGGCGGCATCCACCGCGCGTTCTACGTTGCAGTCGGCGAAGACTACGACAGGCGACTTGCCACCGAGCTCGAACGAATAGCGCTTCAGGGTCGGTGCGCCGCCGGCCATGATCTTTTCAGCCGTCGCGCCTTCGCCGGTGAAGCAGACCAGCTGCACGCCGGGATGACTAGCGAGCGGGGCGCCCGCCGTCTCGCCGAACCCGTGGACGACGTTGAACACCCCGGGCGGCAGATCCGTCTCGGCGATGAGCGCGGCAAGCCGCGTCGCCGTCAGCGGCGACCACTCGGCGGGCTTCAAGACGAGCGTGTCACCAGCCGCCAGGCAGGGCGCGATCCGCCACGTCGACAGCATCAGCGGCGCATTCCACGGCATGATCAACGCCGCGACCCCTGCCGGCTTGTGCACCGTGTAGTTGAGGAAGTAGTCCCCGATTTGGAATGACCGTCCGTGCAAATGCTCGCTTGCGGACGCGAAGTAGTCGAAATTCTCAGCGGAGCGCGCGGCGAGGCCTCGCATCTGGGAGATCGGCATTCCTATGTCCAGACACTCCAGCTCGATGAATTCATCGGCGTGGCTGCGAAGCGCGTCGGCGATCTCCCGGAGCACCTTTCCGCGCTCGGTGGCCGACATGCGGGGCCACGGACCGTCGTCGAAAGCGCGGCGCGCTGCCGCCACCGCGGCGTCCACGTCGGCCGCGGTGCCGTCAGAGGCTTCGGCGAGCGGCTCGTTGGTGACCGGGCTCAGCGTCTCGAAGGTCCCGCCGTCGAGCGCAGCGCGAAACTCGCCGTCGATGAAATGCCGCTGGAGACCGAGCGCTGATTGCGTCGGTGGCGGGCTCACCGGCTCGGATCTCGCCGTCGAAATGCTTCCCCCTGACAGCGCTTACGGCAAATCGACCGGCTGCGCCGATCTGGGCGACGGCGGCCAAGCGCTCCACCGTCGCGCGCCAAAACGGGTCGGGTGCGGTTTGCGCGCGCAGAGGCTGTGAAACGGTGGCGAGCTGGCTGGCTCAGACGCTCCCAGACCTGCGCGTGTCGACTGCTTTGCCCCGCCGGGCGGATCATTGATCTAGCCCGTCGCGAGCTCGGCGTCATATGCCGCGAAGACCTCGAGCGCCACGTACATCGCGTGCTGTCCGCGCGGAGCGCCTGCGTAGAGAACAGTGTGCGCGAGCGCCTCGAGGATCTCCTGCTTCGTCCAGCCCGCGCGTAGCGAGCCGCGGACATGGGCGCGGAACTCCGTGTCGGCGCCGAGAGTGCTGATGATCGCCGCGGTCACGAGACAGCGCACCTTCAGCGACAGCTCCTCCGTGCGGCTCCAAACCGCTCCATAGCCGTTGTCGGCGAGTTGCTCGAACACAGCGATCAGAGCAGGATCAACCGCGCCCATCGCGTCGATTCGCTCGTCACCGTGAACCTTCCGGCGCATGCGGTTTCCGCGCTCGGCGAGCGTTTCAGCGGTGCTCAATTGAGCTCCTCTCATGTCATCGGCCGCGCTGCATGGCAGACAATCGCGGCGCCGGGCGACGAGGCACAGACCGTTTGGCGGCTCCCGGGTGACCGCATCGAACCAGCGACTGGGGCGGGGGAACAACAGCAATCTTCGATGCTCCGATCGAAACTTGCTGTTTGCCGCCGCGGGACTCCGCTGCGAGCATCGCGCCGACCAAGGAGAGGGAAGCGGTGTTCTCAAAGCGATGGGCGCTGTCGGCGCCCGAACACGACGTCACGATCGATCGCGACGTCACGATCCAGCTACGCGACGGCGTCGACTTGGACTGCGACGTGTTCAGGCCTGCGGGTGGCGAGGCGTGCCCGGCGATCATCGGTCTGCACGGCTACTCGAAGGCAAAGGAGGTCACGCCATCGTTCCCGATCGCGATGGGTGCAGGCCGTAACGGCGACGTCGAGGCCGGCGACCCGCTGTTCTACGCGCGCCGCGGCTACGCCCACGTGATCGTCAATGCGCGCGGAACCGGGGCCTCCGGCGGGATCTACGACTACCAGGGGCCGCTCGAAACGCAGGACGGAGTCGACACTGTCGAGTGGGTCGCTCGCCAGCCCTGGTGCAACGGAGCCGTCGCGCTCGCCGGCCAGTCCTACTTCGCGATCATGGCGATCCGCGTTGCCGCCCAGCGCCCACCGTCCTTGAAGACCATTTACTCGCCGTGGGGCCGCGCCAGCAGCTACCGCGGCTACTACCTAGGCGGCGTGCTGGCGGCGCGCTTCCTCAGCCACTGGCCGCACACGCTCGCGAATCTCCGATACGAGAGCCAGGCGCCGCGATATCTCGGTGAGGAGGAGTTCCAGGCGCGGCTTGAGCGCGCCCGCCGCGACCGCGACATCACCCAGTACCCGGAGCTCGCTGCCGCCCTGCACAGTCAGGCACGGGCCGCGCATGCGCTGATGGCTGACTTCCTGGTGCACCCGCTAGGGAGCGAGCGGTTCTGGCGCGAGCGCGACGCCGACGTGAGCCAGATCGAAGTGCCTGCGCTACTTGGGGCCTGCTGGGCCAGCTACGGCTTACACCTGCCAGGCGCGTTGATCAACTTCAACGAGATGACGGCGCCGCGCAAGCTGCTCGTCGGCCCGCCGCTCTACCTCGACCGCCCGATCTACCAGCTCGCCTACGACCACCTGCGGTGGTTCGATCACCACCTCAAGGGCGTTGACACCGGCGTGATGGACGAGCCCGCCGTACGCGTCTTCGTGCCAGGGACGAACCGCTGGCTGGAGGCCGAGGAGTGGCCGCTGCCCGCGACACGCTGGACGCCCTTCAACCTCCACGCCGATGGCCTGCTGAGCGAACACGAGTTCTTCCCCAACGAGGGGTCGACATCTTTCGAGCACAGCTACAACGCGCAAGGAAGCCTGAGCTTCACCACGCCCCGACTCGTTGAAACGACGACCCTCGTCGGCCCCGCGGTCCTTGAGCTCTTTGCTCGCTGCAGCGATGAAGAGGTCCTGTGGTTCGTGTCGCTTTGGGACGTGCCGCCCGATGGAGAGCCGAGCATTCTCACGCGCGGATGGCTTCGCGGGACGCTTGCCGCCGTTGACCAAGAGAACTCCGAGCGCTGGGAGTATCGCCACTCGTTTGGCGAGCGCACGCCGGTGGTGCCGGGCGAGGTTCAGCGCTATGACATCAATCTCGGAGCGCTCTCCTGCTGCTTTGCCGCTGGGCACCGGATTCGGCTGAAGGTCAGCTGCTCCGACGGCGAGCCGACGCGTGGGCCTCACGGCATGGGGACGGGGCGGATGACGCGAAGTGATCCGGCTTGGATCACGGTGGAGCACAACTTCGAACACCCTTCGTGCATCCACCTGCCGATCGTCGAAGGCAACGTGATCGGCACCTTCATGTCAGGTGGCGCCCTCGCCGCCGCTCCCGGTTGATTGTTCGATTCGCGGATCGAAGTTTCCGATCGCGCTGCTCGCAGGCGGGGCTAGACTCGCCGCGAGGGTGAAGCCGATGATTGTCGACACGCACGTGCATCCGATCTCGGCCGACCGCGAGCACTATCCCGTCCAGCCTGATCCGCCCGCGTGGCCGACAGTGAGCGGTGAAACGCTTGCCGCCGAGATGCAGGCAGCCGGCGTCGGGCAGGCGATGCTCGTTCAGAGCTTCTTCACCTACGCCTTCGATAACACCTACGTGCTCGACTGCGCCGCGGAGTGGCCCGAGCGCTTTCAGGCCGTGGTAGTCATCGACCAGTTGGCGGTGAATGCCGCTGACGTACTCGAGGCACTGGTCCGCAAGCAGGGTGTCCGCGGCGTGCGCTTCATGCCGAAAGGAATGCCGGAGGGCGTACTCTGGGACGAGCGCACGTTTCCCGTCTGGGAGCGCGCCGGTGAGCTCGGCGTGGTGATCACGATCGCGGCCGAGATCGAGCACGTACCGAACATGCCGGCTGTCGTAGAGCGCTTCCCGCACGTC
Organism: Solirubrobacteraceae bacterium; assembly: GCA_036267075.1. Taxonomy (GTDB): domain Bacteria; phylum Actinomycetota; class Thermoleophilia; order Solirubrobacterales; family Solirubrobacteraceae; genus Palsa-513. The sequence goes on along the minus strand of DATAWT010000022.1, from coordinate 14,434 downwards.
GCGGTCTGCTTCGAGCACATGTGGGGGGTCGAGGTGGACGGTCCGCCGTTCGCTGCGCTCGAGCCGGTCGTCGCGCTGGCTCGCTTCCCGAACGTGAACCTCAAGCTCGCTCCGAACAACAGCTTTGCCGCGCGCGACGCCGGCATTCCACCACGTGCTCTGTTCGAGCACCTGATCGACTGCTTCGGCATCGAGCGCGTGATGTGGGGCTCGAACTACCCGGCGCATCCCGCCAAATTCGGCGCATACGGCGATCGGCTCGCGATCATGCAGGAAGACCTCGCCTACCTAGGCGACGCTGAGCGCGCGGCGTTCTTCGGCGGAAACGCGGCCCGACTCTGGCCGGCATCGACCGCCGCGGCGCAGTGATCGAAGAGCGGTTGCCCACGCGCCCTTTCCTGACCCTCGAGGTCGCGCAGGAACTCGTCGCCGCGGCGCTCGCCGAGGCCGGGCGACGCGAGCTGAACAAGATGGTCGTAGCCGTGACCGATGCTGGCGGGCGGCTCATTGCGTTCGCGCGTCAAGACGACGCAGAGCCGGCGGCGGTCGACATCTGCATCGTAAAGGCCCGCACCGCCGCGATCTTCACGCGCCCGACAAAGGCCTGGAAAGAACGTCTGCTCTCCGGCGATATGTGGGTGCTGGGAATGCCGAACATGCACCCGATCGAGGGCGGCCAGAACATCGTCGCGGGCGGTCACACGATCGGTGGCCTCGGGGTCGGCGGCGCGAGTGGCCAGATCGACTCCGAAATCGGCACGGCCGCGCTCGTCGCGGTGCTTGGCGAACCGTCCTGAGGCGGTGCGGTCGGCTTGACATCGCGGCTGCCGGAGCTCGACCTCGACGCGCTCGACGACGAGCGTCGCGCGATCGTCGAACACGTGATGGCCGGCCGCGGGCGGCTGCCGACGCCGTTTCGCGTTTGGATCGCGAGCCCCGAGCTGGCGCGAGCACTCGCGCCGCTCGGCGAATTCCTCGCATCCCGCGTGAGCCTGAGCAAGGCCGAGGCGGAGATCGCGGTGCTGCTGGCGGCGCAGCATGTCGGTGCCGACTATGTGCTGGCGACGCACGCCCGCGAGGCCATCGCCGCCGGGCTCGCGGAGGAGGCTGTCGACGCGCTCATTGCCGGCCGCCTGCCCGAGTTCGCCGACCCGCGTCAGCGCGCGATGTGTGCGATGGCGCTGGCCCTGTTGGACAGGGGCACGCCGTCGCAGGAGGTTTTCGATGCTGCGGTGGCCGCCCTCGGGCACGACGGCGTTGCTGAGGGGATCGCGCTGGCCGGCTATTTCACCGCGGTGGGCCTCGCGATGAAGCTCTTTGCGGTCCCGCCGCCGGCAGCAGCTAGGTGAGGCTGGCGAGCTTCCTCACCGCGAACGGCCCCAGCTACGGGATCGTTCGCGAGGACGGCATAGTTGACCTCGGGGCGCGACTAGGCGGCGACCTTCGCGGCATCCTCGCGGAGGGGCTGGAGCGGCCGCGCGAGCTGGCCGAAGAACCGGCTGATCTTCACTTGAAGGGACTGCGTTGGCTGCCGTTGATTCCAAACCCCGGGGCGATCTACTGCGTCGGTCTCAACTACCGCGCTCACGTCGAGGAGGTCGGGCGACCGCTCGGGGATTGGCCAACGGTTTTCCTTCGAGTGCCGCCGAGCCAGACCGGGCATCTCGCACCGATCGTTCGCCCGCGCGTCAGCGAGCAGCTTGACTTTGAAGGAGAGCTTGCTGCCGTGATCGGGCGTCCGGGACGCCACATCGAGCCCGCCACGGCGCTTGAGCACATCGCCGGTTACTCGCTGTACAACGACGGCTCCGTCCGCGACTGGCAGCGCCACAGCGCCCAGTACACCGCGGGCAAGAACTTCGCGGCGACGGGGGCCTTTGGTCCGTGGCTCGTGACCGGCGAGGAAGCCGGTGACCCTTCGCGCCTTGAGCTGACCACGCGTCTAAACGGGGAGGTCGTGCAGCACGCCCCGCTCAGCGAGCTGATTTTCACGATCCCGCAGATCGTCGCCTACATCTCGACGTTCAGTCAGCTCGAGCCCGGCGACGTGATTGTCACCGGTACTCCCGCAGGCGTCGGGGCGGGTCGTGAACCGAAGCTTTGGTTGCGGGCTGGCGACACGATCGAGGTGGAGGTGCCGGGGATCGGGACTCTGCGTAACCCCATCGTCGACGAGTAGCGCGCGGCGGCGACACGAGGCTCGCAGGCGCCGCGACCGTGAGCGGCTAGTGCTCCCGACGCGTAGCCAGGGGCTTCGATCGAAGTTGTCGATTGGCAAATCGAAGATCAGCTTTGCGCGCGCCGTCGCCCAGCTGGGAGGCTCGCGGAGGCGAAGGCGATAGGAGAATCGATGTTGAGCCCCGAGCGCACCTCACAACCCACGTCGGCAGCCTGCCGCGCCCGGACGAGCTCGTGACGCTCAACCATCGCCGGGCGGCCGGTGCGCCAGTCGACGAAACTGCCTACCAGGCTCAGCTCGCGGCGGAGGTCGCAGAGGTTGTGGCGAGGCAACGCGGCGCGGGCATCGACCTCGTCAATGACGGCGAGTACGGGCACTCGATGGGTCACCGCTACGACTACGGCTCGTGGTGGGCCTACGCCTTTCAGCGGCTCGGCGGTCTCGAACTCGTCGACTACGAGGAGTTCGCTGCGACGCGCAAGCCGCCGAAGCTCGGCGAGATCGGACTCGGCGGCTTCGAGCGCCGCCGCGACATGCTGCTCTTCGATGAGGCCTACGCCGACCCGGGCTCGGGAGCCGCGCTGCCGGCAGCGAGCCTCGCGGCTGGGCTACCGGTCTGCCGCGGGCCGATCACCTACATCGGGGAGGCAGACGTCGCGCGCGACATCGCGAATATGAAATCCGCGCTGGCTGCAGCCGGCGTCGAGACCGGCTACCTCAACGCGGTCGCACCAGGCAGCTGCGCGCGGATCGGCAACGAGTACTACGACGACGACGTTGAGCTGCTTTACGCGTGTGCCGACGCGATGCGCAACGAGTACAAGGCGATCCTCGACGCCGGCCTGTGGCTCCAGCTCGATGACCCCGGCACGGCCGAGAGCTGGGATCAGATCGCCCCTCAGCCGAGCGTAGAGGAGTACAGGCGCTACACGATGGTGCGCGTCGAGGCCCTCAACCACGCGATCCGCGACCTGCCGAACGAGCGGATCCGTTACCACCTTTGCTGGGGCAGCTGGCACGGCCCGCACGTCACCGACATCGCGCTCGCGGACATCCTCGAGCCGATCCTCGCCGTCAATGCCGCGTGCTACTCATTCGAGGCCGCCAACGTTCGCCACGAGCACGAGTGGCGCTTGTGGGGTGGGGTTGGCCTGCCGGCGGGCAAGCAGATCATGCCCGGTGTCGTCAGCCATGCGACGAACGTCGTCGAACATCCCGAGCTCGTCGCCGATCGGATCGTGCGCTTCGCTGAATGTGTCGGCCGCGAGAACGTTGTCGCCTCGACCGACTGCGGGCTCGGCGGACGCGTACATCCCCAGATCGCGTGGGCCAAGCTCGAGGCGCTCGCCCAGGGCGCGCGATTGGCGAGCGAGCGGCTCTGGCGCTAGAGACCCAGGGCGATCCGAGGCGGCACGGGCGAGGTCACTTCCTGCCTGGCTAGGCCGTTTCGCCGCCGTCGATCGCGTACAGCGCCCCGGTCACGAACCGCGCGTCGTCGCTGAGCAACCAGGCCACCAGCGAGGCGACCTCCTTGGGGGTGCCGAAGCGCCCCGCGGGGACGCGGCCCGTGATTCGCTCGCGGACGTCGGCCGGCATCCCGGCTGTCATCGGCGTATCGATCGGTCCCGGGAGCACGGCGTTCACGCGAACCGTGGGTGCCGCCTCGAGTGCGGCGGTTCGAGTCATCGCCACTACCGCCGCCTTGCTCGCGGCATAGGCGCCGAGGTTGGGGGCGCCTCGCGTCGCCGTGCCGGAAGCCGTGTTGACGATGCTTGCGGAGGCGCCGGTCGCGAGAGCCAGCCGCAGCATCTCGCGCAGGCAGAGAAACGCCCCGATGACGTTGACGCGCAGGAGTCGCTCGAGGTCGGCAAGCTCGGTCTCGGCGAGCGCGCGCGCAGCGCTTCCGACACCGGCATTGTTGAACAGGCCGTCGATTCGTCCCCAGCGCTCGGCAACCGCGGCGAATGCGTGCGCAACCTCGACCTCAACAGAGACGTCGAGAGAAATGCCGTACGCATCCGGACCGAGTTCGCTCGCTACGCGCTCGGCGTCCGCGATGTCCAGCAGGGCGACGCGCCCGCCATCCGCCAGCAGGCGCTCGGCGGTCGCGCGCCCTAGTCCGGATGCGCCGCCGGTGATCGCGACGACCCGCTCACTGTGACCTTTCCGCGCCACGAGCTAAGCGCGGCTGGCGCGGCGGTCGACGAAGGCGACGCAGTAATTCAGGCCGCTGCGCTCGAACATCGTCTGCGCTACCTCCGCCGATGCTTCGTTGATGCGCGCCGGACCGCCGGTCTCCGGGCCGCCAACGCGTGTGCGCAGAGGGCGCTCGCCGGCCGGCGTCTCAATGAGGTCAACAATGACGTCGGCGACCTCCTGTGGGTCGCGATCGTTGCGCATCACCGGCGGCATCCGCGTCCAGTCATCGTAGATCGCGCCGCGCTCGCCGTCGGAGCCGAAGGCCGCCTTCGATGAGAACTCCGTCGCGAACACGCCAGGCTCGACGATGATCGAGTCGATCCCGAGGTGAGCGAGCTCGTAGCGGTAGGCCTCGGCCGCCGCCTCGAGCGCGAACTTGCTCGCGCAGTACATCCCGACGAGTGGGCGAACGACGCGCCCGAGACCCGAGGAGACGTGAACCAGCAGGCCGCTACCGCGCTCGTGCATGTGGGGAAGCACGGCTCGGTTGAGCCTCAGAACTCCGAACAGGTTGGTTTCGAACAGCCCCTTAGCCTGCTCGTCGGTAATCGTCTCCATGAGGCCGTGAACCGAGTAGCCGGCGTTGTTGACCAGCACGTCGATCGCGCCTTCCTGGCCGAGTACGTCGGCGACCATCTGCTCGGCGCCCGCGGGGTCGGCGACGTCGAGCTCGCTCACGCGCAGCGCAAGCTGTTCGTCGCTCGCGATCGCCGCGAGCTGGTCGCGGGCTTCTGCATTGCGGCCGTCCGGGTCTCGCATTGTCGCGACGACGCGGTAGCCGCGGCGGGCTAGCGATTCGGCGGTCAGCCTGCCGAAGCCAGTCGCCGCGCCGGTCACCACAACGACCTCCTGATTGGTCACGGTCATCCTTTCCCTTTAGTCAGTGGCTTCGATGATCGCTACGACACGGGCTGGCGCCGCGCTGGCGCCGACAATGCGTAGCGGGAAGCAGGCGACCTGGAATCCGCTCCCGGGGAGGCGATCGAGGTTGAAGAGCCGCTCGATCTGGCAGTACGGCAGGTTGACCTGGTGAGCAGCCCAGAAGATCCCCGGGGCATCCTCGGCGAGTGCTTCCTCGGCCTCCATGTACAGCGGCCGGTCCCAGCCCCAGGCGTCGATCCCCATCACGCGGACTCCGCGCTCATAGAGCCAGCGCGTCGCGTCGGCGCTGACCCCAGGGCCGTGGCGCAGATAGTCCGGTTGCTCGTAGAGGGCGTCGCGGCCGCTACGGATCAGGACGATGTCGCCTGCTGCAAGCTCGTGGCCGGCCGCCTCTATCGCGGTCCCGACGTCGTCAGCGTCGATGATCTCGCCGTCGGCGCGACCGCTGAAGTCGCAGACCACGCCGGGGGCGAAGAACCACTCGAGCGGCAGCTCGTCGATGGTCTGGGCCGCAACGCCGCCGATTCGTGAGTTGTAGTGATAGGGAGCGTCGACGTGTGTCGAGCTGTGAGTGTTGAGCCAGGTGATCGTCTCTGCAGCCCAGCCCTCGCCGTCTCGGAGCAACCGCGGCGGGACTCCGAACATCGACTCGACTGCCTCGGCTCCGTGGCTGTGGTCGGTGTATTCGATCTCGACCCGCAGAAGAGGCGGCAGGTCGCCGGTCGTGGGCTTGATGGGCGCCGACAGGTCGACGATGTGCATCAGGTGTGGACCTCTAGGAAGCTGCTTGGCGGCGGCGCCCCCCACAGCCAGAGGGCGCGCCGCCAACTCTCTGGCGGCCAGCGAACGGGAGGGGCGCCCGCGTCCCACCACAGCGGCGAGTGAATCAGGGCGAGTCGATTGCCGGACGGCTCAAAGAAGTAGATGTAGGAGAGCTGACCGACGCCATGCTGACCGAGTCCGACCTCGACGGGCACGGCAAGCTCGGCAAAGAGCAGCGCCGCGTCGGCTATGCGGTCGCGCTGGTCGACGGTGAAGGCGACGTGATGCAGGCCGCCGCCATTGTCATTCGCGCTACGCACGAGCATCACTTCGCAGGAAGCCGGCGTCGTCGAGAGCGTGCTCAGCAGCTCGCCCTCGTCATCCGCGACGCTCTCGCGCAGGGCATAGCCCAGCTGCTCCTGCCACCACGCCGCCGCGGCGGCGGGGTCGGTTGCGGTTAGGCCGACGTGCGCGAGCCGGCGTGGCTCGATCCCGACGCCGCGCAGGGGCGTCGGCTGGTTGAGGATGACCCGCTCGCCTTGATAGGGCTCCGCCTGCTGGCGCTCTCCGACCACGCGCAGCTGGTGTCCGTCGCTCGTCGCCGCAGGCCAGTTCTCTGCGCCGTCACGATCGTGCAGAACCACCGCCGCTAAGCCGGGGGTGTCGCTGGCGCGAAGCACAACGCTCGTGTGCGCACTCTCGCCGACGCAGCGCAGCGAGACCTCGCCGTCCGCTGTGTCGCTTTCGAGGAGTCCGAGAACATCGACGAAGAAGGCCCGCGAACGCTCGAGGTCGGGGCAACGCAGCTCGACCGCTGCGAGCGTCGGCGGGTTCATCCGGCGACCGCTTCGAGCGCCTCTTGCTCGCGGTGCATCGTTTTGTGCAGGTCGGTAGGGCAGAATCCGAGCGCGCGCTCCATTGCGACCTTCTGCTCGGTTGTCCACTGCTGCGGCGTCCAGTCCTCGTAGACGATGTACTGCGCCGCGAACATCTCGATGCGGTTGCCTGACGGCTCCTTGACGTGGCAGAAGAACGCCTGCGTCGACGCGTGCTGCCCGGGCCCGATCTCTGGCGGGTAGCCGCGGTGACACAGCAACTCGGCAGAGCGCAGCATGTGCTCGCGCGAGTCGATCCAGAGCGCGACATGATGGAAATCCAGGCCGTTCGCGCGGCGCACGGCGATGTCGTGCACCTGGCTGTTGACGCTGAGGAAGTGCGTCAGCGGCTCGCCGCTCGGCAGATTCACCTGTTCGCGGATCTTGAACCCCAGGAGCTCCCTGAAAACCGCCGACGTCGTATCGAACGCATTCGTCCCAACGTGGCAGTGATCGAGTCGACGCGGTTCGACGCCGACGCCGCGAAGCGCGAGCGGCTGCGCGTGCAGGCGTGACTGAACATCGCCGATCGGCGTGCGCCGTTCGTTCGAGAGAAGTTCATAGACCTGGCCGTCGCCGAGGTTGAAGCGCAGTGCAGGCGACTGAAACGCCTCGTCCTTCTCCCACCACGTCTCAACACCGCGCGCGGCTAGCGCCTCTTCGATCGCACCCAGCTGGGACGGATCATCGACGCCCCACGCGAGGTGCGCCGCCGCCGGTCGCGTCCCAGGGCTCAGGATCAGCGAGTGGCTCTGCCAGTCGCCCCAGCAGCGCAGGTAGATAGAGCCGTCGGCGCGGGCGACCTCGACGAGTCCAAACACATCGCAGAGGAAGTCGCGCGAGGCCTCAACGTCGTAGCAGGACAGCTCGGCGTGTGCGAGATGCGTCACCTTCACTTCTGTCACCCCTTCTTGCCTGTTGTCGCGCGGGCCGGTACGCGACTAGCTGGTTTGGCGTGGCTCCCGAACGTCAGTTCGTTGCTCACGGGACGATCACGAGCTTTGCTCCCGGGCTGTCGCGTTGACGCTGCCAGGCCGAGCCGGTCTCGGCCAGCGGCACTCGCTCGATGTCGACAGCCAACCGTCCGGCGGCGGCGTGGTCGAGCATCGTCTTGAAGGCCCGCTCGCGCTCGGGCGCCGGGACGAGTCGGTTGAAATTTGTGTAGCCGAGCAGACAGAGCATCTTGCCGCGGATAGCTGCCGATGCCAGCGGCGCAACCGCGCCCGCCGACTGCCCGATTTGAACGATCCGTGCGCCTGGGTTGGCCGCCTCGAGCGCCGCAGCGAGAGGCTCGCCCCAGAGCGGATCGAGCGCGACGTCAAAGCCGCCCCCGCACGCCTCGCGCAGCTCCGCGCCGAGCTTCGCCGGATCGCCGAGCGCGACTGTCGCATCGGCGCCGAGCTCGAGCGCACGCTCAAGCCGCTTTGTGTTGCGTCCGACCGCCACGACGCGTCCCGCTCCGAGCAACTTCGCGGCCTGCAGCGCAATCTGACCGACGACTCCCGTCGCGGCAAGGATCACCACGGTCTCCCCCGGCTTGAGGGCGGCGCGCCACTCGAGCGCCAGCCATCCAGTCCCAGAGGTACCCAGCGACGCAGCGACTCCCTCGTCGAGGCCGTCGGGGAGCGCGACGATGGTTCGCTCCTCGACGGCGCAGCGCTCGGCGCAGGAGCCGAACGGCCCGTTCGTCGCACCGAAGTAGACGCGCCGGCCGTCGGCCGTTCGCGCCACGCCTTCGCGGCCGACGACATACGGCAACGGCGGCGGTTCGACGAAGAAGCGTCCCGGACCCTGGGCGCGACTAATGTCGGACGGGTTGAGCACCGCCACGAGCACGTCGAGAACGGCCACACCGTCGTTTTCGAGCGGCTCGTCGAACTCGCCGTAGCGGGGGATTCCTCCGTACTCGTCGAGGATCGCGGCCTTCATCACACCCTCCTCATTCAGGTCACCGCCGCAGCGGCCAAGGGCGTGCGCGGCCCGGCCATTGGCTCGTTGCGATGGTCGCAACCGGCGGTTATGTGCGCCAACAACAAGATTCGATCTGCCGATCGACGTTTCCGATGGCCTGACCGCCGCTCCGCGCATAGTCTGGCTCGGACCGGACAGTCGCTACTCGTGGCTGCGACACCACGCACTTGGAGGGCCGATGGCCGCGACCGCGCTCTCGGATGCAGACATCGAAGCGGCCGTCCGAGAGCTTGACTACGCCGAGCACCTGCGCCGACCGGTGGCGCTCACCGTAGGCGTCGAAGGGCTCTCGGTTGACGACGGCTATCGCATCCAGCGGGCGTGGGAGCAGGTCCGGCTGGACGGTGGCGAGCGGCGGGTCGGCTGGAAGATCGGCGCCACCTCGCCGGAGTCCCAGCGCGCGCTCGGCTTCGATGAGCCGATGTTCGGCGCTCTGCTCTCGAGTACGGAGCTCCGTAACGGTGAGAGCTGCCCGCGCGCAGAGTTGATCCGCCCACTGTGCGAAGCCGAAGTCGCGTTTCGCATGGGCGTGCCACTGGCCGGTCGCGAATGCGACGTCGGCGCGGTACTGGCATCCACCGCCGCGCTTGCCGGCGCGATCGAGATCGTCGACTCACGCGTCGCCGCTGAAGCAGTTGGACCCGGATGCGTCGTGGCCGATCGCGGACGGGCTGCTCGGTTCACGGTCGGGGAGTGGGTTCCGCTGACTGCCGTCGCGGATACGGCGGCAGTCGCGGTGAAGGTGCTCGACGGCGATCGCGAGGTCGCCACCGGACGCTCCGACCGGGTGCTCGGAGATCCGGCGCGGGCGGTCGCCTGGTTGGTGGGCGCGCTCGCGCGATACGGCCTCGGGCTCGAGGCCGACGATGTGGTCTTGGCCGGCTCGCTTGCCGCTCCGATCCCGATCCTCGGCGGCGAGCGCATACGTGCGCTGTTCGATGGCCCGCTTGGCGCCGTCGAACTCAGCTTCGCTTGATCAGAGCCCGCGGAGCGCGGGCGCAAACACGCAGAGGAGGCCAGTTGTCCTACGTAATCGCTGCAACCTATGTCGTCAAGGACGGAGAATCCGAGGCTGTGCGCGAGGCGCTCGAGGAAATGACTCCGCTGACGCGCGCCGAGCCCGGAAACGAGGTCTACGTTGCGCACCGCTCGGTCGAGGACCCCAACGTCTTCTTCCTCTACGAGCGCTACGCCGACTCGGATGCCTTCACCGCGCACGCCGAGAGCGAATATTTCGAGAGGCTGATCAAGGGGGAGACCTGGCCGCGGCTGGAGAACCGCGAGGTGGTTCGGGCCGAGCCGCTCGGCGACCTCTAGCGCGATGAACGCCCGGCTCCAGCGCGGCGGCAACTTTGAAAACCTGATCGGCGGCGAGCTGCGCGGTGGCGGTGAGTGGCTCGAGGACCGCAACCCGGCGCATCCCTCGGAGATCGTTGCGCGCGTTCCGGCGAGCGATGAGCATGACGTCGCAGATGCGCTCGACGCCGCGGCAGCCGCATATCCCGTTTGGCGGGATACCCCGCCCGCCGCGCGCGCGGGCGTCCTAGGCGCGGCCGCGGAATGGCTGCGCGAGCACACAACCGAGATTGCCGGGCTCGTGAGCGCGGAGATGGGCAAGACGCTCGCCGAAGCGACCGGCGAGGTCGCGCGCAGCGCCGACTTCTTCAGCTACTACGCCTCGCTTCACCGCTTGGACCGCGGGGAGCGACTGGCGGACGGACGCCCCGGAGTCGAGGCCGAGGTCCGCCACGAGCCATTGGGCGTTGTGCTTGCGATTACGCCGTGGAATGACCCGCTGCTCACGCCGGCGCGCAAGCTTGCGCCGGCCCTGGCCGCGGGCAACACGGTCGTGATCAAGCCGGCCAGCGAAACCCCGATCAGCGTTCTCGCGCTGGCGCTGGCCTTCGAGCAGACCGGCGCCCCCGGCGGGATCCTGAACACTGTGACCGGTCCGGCCTCACGGTTGGTCGCACCGTTGCTGGCGGACGAGCGGCTGGCTGCGGTCACCTTCACCGGCTCGACCGAGGTGGGACTTGAGCTGCAGCGTGCGCTCGCTGGGCGCAACGTGCGCCTCCAGACCGAGATGGGCGGGAAGAACGCCTCGATCGTTCTCAGTGACGGCGACCTCGACCTCGCCGCGGAGACGGTCTGCGCGGCCGCCTTTGGGCAGGCGGGCCAGCGCTGCACGGCGACCAGTCGACTCATCGTCGAGCGCTCGGTCGCTGCCGACTTGCTTGAGAGGCTCGTGCGCCGCGCTCGTTTGCTTGTCGTGGCTCCCGGGGATGCGGCCGGCAGCGCGATGGGACCGCTCGTTTCCGAGCGGCAGATGCGCTCGGTGCTCGCGGACATCGAGGGCGCCCTGGCCGACGGGGCACAGCTCGCGCTCGGCGGCTCACGCCTCACCGAGGGCGAGCTTGCTGAGGGCTGGTTCGTGGCGCCCACCATCTTGACCGGCGTCACTCGCGATATGCGGATCTGGCGCGAGGAGGTTTTCGGGCCCGTGCTTGCGGTCAGCGTTGTCGACTCGCTCGAGGAGGCCATTAGCGCGGCGAACGACAGCCGCTACGGGCTCGCGGCAGCGCTGTTCAGCAGCAGTCTGCAAACATCCCGTCGGTTCATCGAGGCCGTCGAGGTCGGGCAGGTTGCGGTGAACCTGTCAACTTCGGGATGGGATGTGCATCAGCCATTCGGCGGCTGGAAGCTTTCGGGCTCGGGCTTCAAGGAGCAGGGAACCGAGGCGCTGCACTTCTACACGCGCGTCAAGACCGTCGCGGTGAAGGGCGGCTGATGGCCGAGCTGAAACCCGGGGTACCGCTCCTTGCGCCAGACGATCCCGCGCTCGTCGACCTTGACGCCAACGCGACGCCGCCGGCGAACCTGTACCGGGCCCTCGCTCATCGTCCTGAGCTCCTTGCGGCCTGGCTCGCGTTCGCCGGCGCACTGCGCAGCGAGTGCGCCTTGGCGCGCGCGCTGCGCGAGCTCGTAATTCTGCGCTCGGCGGCGCTCGCCGGAGCGCGCTACGTCTGGTCGGATCACGTGCCGATGGCGCTCTCGGCCGGTGTCCGGCAGGAACAGGTCGAGGCGCTCGGAGACTGGCGCGCGGCGACTGTGTTCGCACGCGACGAGCGGGCGGCGCTCGCGCTTGCTGACGAGCTCGCCCGTGGAGCGCTGGCCGGGGAGCAGACTCTCGCCGAGTTGTCGGCGTGCTTTACGCCGGGCGAGCGAGTCGAGCTGGCCCTGACCGCCGGGTTCTACGCGATGGTCCCGCGCGTGCTCTCAAGCCTGCGCGTGCCGCTGCCCGATCGCGAGCTGACCGTGCCCTTTCCGAGCGCGCGCTGATGCGTCTGCTGGTCGTCGGCGGCGGGATCCTCGGAATCGCTGCGGCCGAACTGCTGACGCGTGAGCGAAGTGGCGATGAAATAGTGGTCCTCGAGCGAGAGGACCGGCTCGCCGTCCACCAGACCGGCCACAACTCGGGCGTCGTTCACGCCGGAATCTATTACGCCCCGGGGTCGCTCAAGGCCCGGTTGTGTCGGCGCGGCGGCGAGCTCCTGCGCGCATTCTGCGCGGAGCACGGCCTCACCTATGACTCCTGCGGGAAGCTCGTGATCGCCGAGGAGACGGGCGAAATCGAGGGCCTGCGGCGACTCGAGGAGCGCGCCGGAGCCAACGGCGTTCCGGGGCTGCGCTGGCTCGACGAATCCGGGCTGCGTCAGATCGAACCCCACGCGCGTGGGGTTGCGGCGCTGCACTCGCCGACGAGTGCGATCGTGGACTTCGGCGCCGTCACCCGCGCCCTCGGCGATCACGCGGTCGCGCGCGGAGCGACGATCAGAACGGCTGCTGGCGTCACGCGCATCAGCGCCGAGCGCGACTCGATCGCAGTCGAGCTCGCTGCCGGCGAGGTGCTGCGGGCCGATCGTGTGCTCGTGTGTGCCGGCCTCTGGGCCGACCGCCTCGCGCGTCGCTCGGGCGAAAGCGCGGAGCCGCGAATCGTTCCCTTCCGCGGCGAATACTGGAAGCTGCGCCCCGAGCGCACCGGGCTCGTCGGCGGGCTGATCTACCCGGTCCCCGATCCGCGCCTGCCGTTTCTCGGCGTTCACCTGACCCGGAAGGTTGACGGTGAGGTGTGGATCGGGCCCAATGCGGTCCTGGCCCTGGCTCGCGACGGCTATCGGCGCCGGCGCATCGTTCCCCGCGACGTCGCGGATACGCTCGGCTGGCCTGGAACCTGGAGGATGATGGCCCGTCACTGGCGCAGCGGCGTCGGCGAGCTCCAGCGCAGCGCGTCGAAGCGCGCGTTCGTTCGTGATGCGCGCCGCTACGTCCCCGAGCTCGAGCCGGCCGACGTCGAGCGCGCGAGCGCCGGCGTCAGGGCGCAGGCGCTCGACCGCGACGGAACACTGGTCGATGACTTCCGTCTCTCTCGTGCCGGGCGGGTGGTCTGGGTCCGCAACGCGCCGTCGCCGGCGGCAACCTCGTCTATGGCGATCGCCGAGGAACTCTGCGAGCGATTGCTCACGGCCGCCTGAGGCCTTGGATCAAGGCGCACTAGACCGACTGGATGCGACGCGCTGTCGCGAGCGGCGGCGCGGCGTCCTGCGCGGGGCCATTGGCGAGAAGCGCTCTCAGTCGGCGCGGCTGGGTGCGGGCGTAGTCACGCGCCGTCAGGCGCAGTGCCTCGCTGAGTTGGAGCACCTGCTCAGAGGAGGAGCTGTTGTTGCGCGCGAGGAGGATCGAGCGGGTCTTGGCCGGTTGGAACTCGCGAATACGCACGCGCGGATGGGGATCGGCGAGCGCGAGCTCGGAAAGCAGCGCGACGCCCACGCCGGCAACGACCAGGCGCTGGACCGTGAGCGGATTGCGCGCGCTGATGGCGATCCGGGGCTCGAAGCCGGCAGCGGCGCACGCGCTCTTGAGCATCTTCGACCACGGCGTGATCAGCCCCGGGTGGTGGCTCGCCCAGGGTGAGGTGTCGCTCACCCGATCGACCCAGCTGTCTTCGGCGAGGTCGATCAGGTCGATGACCTCGACCTCCGCGAGCGGGTGGTGCTCGGGTAGCACAAGGAGCAGCGGATCGGCGTAGAGCGGCTCGGACTCGAACTTGGCATCCGGCGGCAGAGGCTCCTCGGGATCGTCAACAATCAGGCCGATGTCGAGTTCGCGTGCGCGCAACGCGGTGATCGCATCGATCCGGTCGCCTTCGAAAAGCTTCAGGTCGGCGCCGGGGTTGGCCCGGTGGAAGCGCACTAGAGCGTCAGCGACGATCGGCGCCCCCCCCGTGACGCCGAGATGGATCTCGCCATCGCCGTTGATGGTGCGATTGATCTCGCGCTCGGCGACGGCCGCAGCTTCAAGCAGCGTCTCGGCCTGCTCAAGCATCACGGTCCCAACTTCGGTCAGGTGCAACTCGCCGCGGCTACCGCGGTCGAGTAGCTTGGCGCCGATCTCACGCTCAAGGCTCGTCACGTGGTGAGAAACCGCGGGCTGTGAGTAGGACAGCGCCTCGGCGGCCAGGGTGAAAGAACCTCTCCGTGCGACCTCGCGAAAGACGGCGAGCCGCCGC
>DATAWT010000021.1:0-4198 GCA_036267075.1 Solirubrobacteraceae bacterium | reverse complement strand
CGGGACGCTCGCGCAGTACGCGTCGCCCGATGAGCTGCTGCGCGCGCCCGCCGATGACTTCGTCGCGCAGTTCGTCGGCTCCGACCGGGCGCTCAAGCGCCTCGCCCTCGCGACGCTTGCCGACATCGAGCTCGCCGATGCGAGCGGGCTGAACGGAGACCACGCGCGCGTGCCGGACTCGACGACGCTGCGCGACGCGCTCGCGGCGCTTCTGATGGGCGACGGGCGGCCGCTGCTGGTCGTCGATTCCTCGCAGCGAGTGCTCGGCACGTTCACGATCGAGGCGCTCAGCGAGCGGCTGCGACAGGAGCACGCACAGCTTTGATCCTCGCAACCGGCAAAGCCGTCGTAATCCCCAACTTCGGCGGCAGCGCGTACAGCTGCGAGCGCCACAACCCGCTCTTCTGCGTCGACTGGGTCTCGCGCAACTGGGACACGGTGCTCTGGCCCGCGCTGCGTCAGCACATAGTGCTCACCGTCATCGCGGTCGCGATCGGGTTCGCGATCTCGACCGCGCTGGCGCTCGCCGCCTACCGGGTCGGCTGGGTCGAGCGGCCGGTCGTCGTGGTGACGCTCGTGCTCTACACGATCCCCTCGATCGCGCTCTTCGAGCTGCTCGTGGGAATCCCGTGGCTCGGGCTGAGCACCGCGACGGCAGAGGTGGCGCTGGTCTCCTACACGTTGCTGATCCTGTTTCGCAACATCCTCACCGGTCTTCGAGAGGTGCCCGAGGAGGTACGCGACGCAGCGCGCGGCATGGGCATGAGCGCGCGCCAGATGCTCTGGCGCGTCGAGCTGCCGCTGGCGCTCCCGGCGATCATCGCCGGCCTTCGCATCGCGACCGTCACAGTGATTTCGCTCGCCACGATCGCGCCGCTGATCTCCGTCGAGAGCCTCGGCACGCCGATCTTCGCGGCGATCTCCAACAACCTGTTCAAGACCGAGCTGATCGCCGCCGGCGGGATGGCGGTGCTGCTGGCGGTGGCGGCCGATGGAGCGTTCGTGCTCGTCCAGCGCAGGCTTGCCCCGTGGGCACGGGTGCGGGTGCGATGAGCGCGTTCGGCGGCGCGTTCACGTTCATCGGCCGCGACGGTCAGGTGCCGGGCGCGCCGCCGCTGCCGAGCCTCGTTCATCTGACGCTCGGGACCCTCGAGGTGAGCGCGATCGGCATCGCGATCGCGGGCGCGCTGGCGATACCGCTCGGCGTCTGGCTCGGGCACATCCACCGCGGTTCGTTCATCGCGATCAACATCGGCAACCTCTGGCGTGCGCTGCCGAGCCTCGCCGTGATCGCGATCGCGATCGCGTTCCTCGGGATCGGCCTCGCCAACGTCGAGCTGGCGCTCGTCGTCCTCGCCGTGCCGCCGATCGTGACCAACGCCTACGTCGCGATCGACCGCGTCGAGCGAGAGCTCGTCGATGCCGCCCGCGGGATGGGGATGAGCGAGTGGCAGATCGTCCGCCGCGTCGAGATACCTTTGGCGGTGCCGCTGATCTTCGCCGGGCTTCGCACGGCGGCGGTGCTGGTCGTCGCGACGACGACGATCAGCGCGCTAACCGGGTACAGCGGCACGCTGGGGGACATCATCAACAACGAGACGAGCTACCACCTGTCCGGGGTGCTGGGCGCTGCGATCTGCGTCGCCGGGCTCGCATTGGCGGTGGAGGCCGCGCTCGCAGGGGCCCAACGCGTCCTCACGCCGCGAGCAATGCGCCTGCGCTGAGGCATCCGTGATCTTCACTACACACTGGGAACAAACAGGGAGGCAAAGATGCGAATGCGACCAATCGCCGCGGGACTAACCGCGGTCGCGGCGGCTGCGGCTGCGATGGCGTTCGGAGCCCAGGCGAGCGTCGCCGGGCTGCCGGGCAGCGGCAAGCCGCCGATCGTGATCGGCGACAAGAACTTCGCCGAGGAGTACATCCTCGGCGCCCTCTATGCGCAGGCGCTCAAGGCGCAGGGGTACTCGGTGACGCTCAAGAACAACATCGGCTCATCGGAGATCACCTGGAAGGCGCTGCAGTCCGGGCAGATCGGTCTGTACCCGGAGTACACGGGCACGCTGCTGTCGGCGATCGCCGAGGACACAACCAACCCGACGAGCGCGAGTGCGGCCTACAGCCAGGCGTCCGCCTACGCGTCAAAGCACGGCTTCACGTTGCTGAAGGCGACGCCGTTCTATGACTCAGACGCGCTGGCGGCGCTGAGCTCCTACGCCAACAAGCACCACCTGACGTCGATCCCGCAGCTGAAGGCGCTCGGCAAGAGCGTGATCCTCGGCGCGGCGCCGGAGTTTGCGACGCGCTTTGAGGGGCTGCTCGGGCTGAAGAAGGACTACGGCATCAACCCGACGTTCAAGCCGATCGCGATCGGCGTCAGCTACGAGGCGCTCGACTCGGGCAAGGTCGACGTCCAGGACGTCTTCACGACCGACGGCCAGCTGGCGGCGAAGGGCAAGTACGTGATCCTCAAGGACCCCGACCACGTGTTCGGCTTCCAGAACGTCGCCCCGGTCGTCAAGACATCGTTGATCTCAAAGGAGGGTCCGGCGTTCGCGGCGACGCTCAACAAGGTCGACGCGCTGCTGACGCGCCAGGCGATGCAGCAGATGAACAAGGCGGTATCGCTTGACCAGATCTCGCCCGCCACGGTGGCGGCCGCGTTCTTGAAGGCGAACCACCTGGGTTAGCCATGTGAGTGCAGGCCTTGGCGGGAGCGGTGTGCTCCCGCCCGGCCTCGCCTCAGTCCGTGAGCGCCGCCGCCATCTCTTCGAAGGCGCGAACGTAGTCGTCGATCGCCTCCGGCGTGTGGGTGACCGAGAGCGTCCACTCCTCTTCGCGGCCGGGCGTCATGTAGATGCCGCGGTTCATGTTCCAAAGCCAGGCGAGCTCGGTGACCGCCTCGTCCTGGTTGGCCTTGAAGGTCTCGTAGTCGACGATCCGCTCGGTCGAGAAGGTCACGCAGCCCTTGGAGCCGACGCCGATCGCGTAGCCGGGGAGCTGGTGGCGCTCGATGACCGCCTCGCAGCCGGCGACGATCCGGTCGTTCAGGACGTCGAGGTGGCGGTAGGCGTCGGGGGTCAGGACCTGCTCAAGGCTCGCCCGCGCGGCGGCCATCGCCAGCGGGTTGCCGTTGTAGGTACCGACCTGGTAGACGCGCCCGTCCTCGACGACGCTCATGACCTCCTCGCTGCCGCCGATCGCGCCGGACGGCAGCCCGCCGCCAAGAGTCTTCGCGAGCGTGACCATGTCGGGCTGCACTCCGAAGCGCTCGGTCGCGCCGCCCCCGGCGATCGCGAGGCCGGTCTTCACCTCGTCGAAGATCAGCACGATCCCGTGACGCGCCGTGATGTCGCGGACCTCCTCGAGATAGCCGGGCTCGGGGAGCACGACGCCGAGGTTCATCATCGCCGCCTCCATGATCACGCAGGCGGGCTTGCGCCCCTCGCGCTCAAGGGCCTCGATGCGGCGCTCCATCGCCCGGGCGTCGTTGAAGGGGACGGGGATCGTCAGCTCGACGACGGCCTGCGGGATCCCGGCGCCGTAGGGAAGCGAGGCGAGCTTGTCGCGGCCGCCGATACGGTCATAGGGGACGCCGATCGAGACCATCACCGCGTCGTGGTGGCCGTGGTAGGAGCCGAAGATCTTGACGATCGTCTCGCGGCCGGTCAGCCCGCGCGCGATCCGGATCGCGTCCATCGTCGCCTCGGAGCCCGAGTTGACGAAGCGCCAGCGCGACAGATTGAAGCGCTGCTTCAGATCCTCGGCGACCGCGATCGTGTCCTCGGTCACGGCGGCGAAATGCGTGCCGAGCGCGACGCGCTCGCGGACGGCGGCGACGATCGCCGGATTGGCGTGGCCCTGGACCATCGAGCCAAAGCCGTTGTGGAAGTCCCAGTACTCGTTGCCGTCGACGTCGCGCACGCGCGCGCCCTCGCCGTCGACGAGGTAGATCGGCCACGGGTCGCGCAGCTGGTAGGAGGACGCGACACCGCCGCTGAGCGACTGGCTGGCGCGGGTGTACATCGCCTCGGAGGCGCGGGTGCGCTCGTTCAACGTCGCGAGCTCGCGCTCGATCAGCTCATCGACGCGCTGGCGGTCGAGGACCACGGGGCTTGACACCGGCATCTGCGCTCACCTCCTGCGGGCGAGGCCACCCGCGTCGGACCGCCTCGACAGGGCAGCTTAGACGGCGCCG
>DATAWT010000020.1:0-6422 GCA_036267075.1 Solirubrobacteraceae bacterium | reverse complement strand
CGAGCAGCTCCTTGACGATCACCTGTAGGCCGCCCCTGGCATCGATGTCGACCATCGAGTAGAAGCCGAACGGTCGCAGGTTGACGAGCACCGGCAGCCGGCGCGACAGCGCGTTGAACTCGCTCTGGCTCAGCACGTCCTCCCAGAGGTCGTACCCGGCGGCACGCGCGATCTCGACGCTGTGCAGCAGCACGTTGGTCGATCCGCCCATCGCGATCGTGACCGTCAGCGCGTTGCGCAGCGATGCCGGCGTGGCGATGTCTCGCGGGGTGATCCCGGCGTCGGTCATCGCGACCAGGCAGTCGATCAGTTGGTCTGGGAACTCTTTGAGGCGGCGGGGATCGTCAGACGGCGGCGCGACCATCTGCAACGGCTCCATCCCGAGCACGGCGATGAAGGTCTGCATCGTGTTGTAGGTGAACATGCCGCCGCAGCTGCCCTGGCCCGGGCAGGCATGCAAGGCGATCCGCGCGCGGGTGGCCGGGTCGGGGTCGCCGGCGAACTGAAAGCCCGTCACCACGTCGATCCGCTCGCCGGTCTCCGGGTCGGTCCCCGGCCTGATCGAACCGTCAGACAGCAGCACGGCGGGGGCGTTGTGCTCGAGGATCGCAGCGAGCGTTCCGACCGGCGGCTTGTCGCACGCGACCACGGCGATCAGCCCGGCCATGCTGTTGGCGTTCAGATGCAGGTCGATGCTCTCGTTGACCAGCTCACGGCCAATCAACGAGAACCGCATGCCGGGAGTGCCGTTGAGCTGACCGTCGGAGATGCCGATCGTGTACGCCGGCGCGATCACCCGCACCGCCAGCTCGTCGCGGCGCACACGCTCCGACAGGGCGGTCTGGATGGCGGCCACCTTCCCCAGCACCCCCACGTAGCACTGACTGTCGCCGAGACTGCCCGTGACCCCCCAGACAGGATCGTGGATCTTCGCCACGTCCTCGCCGAGGACACGCGCGGTCCCGACCCGCTGAACGTCACGGCCAGGGTTTGAGGACTGAAATCCGTCGCTGCTCAACACCGAGCCATTCTAGGTAGCGCCTCAGGACCAGAGTCCGTGTCGCCTTCTGATGCACGATGACCTTTGTCCCAGCGCGCCGGTCGGATGGCCTGGGATCACATCTCCAGGGCGTATGTCGCCCGACGGTCCACGATCTCGGAGCAAGTGCCGCCCGCCCGCCCGCAGGGGAAGAGGTCACGCGGCGCGTCGGCGCACGAAGCCAGTCAGCTTGCCCGCCTCGCTGTAGATGTCGAATGATCCGTCGTCGTCCATGCGGACCCACA
Source organism: Solirubrobacteraceae bacterium (assembly GCA_036267075.1). Classification (GTDB taxonomy): domain Bacteria; phylum Actinomycetota; class Thermoleophilia; order Solirubrobacterales; family Solirubrobacteraceae; genus Palsa-513. The sequence goes on along the minus strand of DATAWT010000020.1, from coordinate 5,138 downwards.
GCGTGCCCTCCTTGCGGGTGGAGTACACGTACTTGGTCCATTTGCGGTAGTCGCTCTCGGCATCGTGTGCAGGATCGAGCTTGTCGGTCGAGATGATCACCACGGATGGCCTGATCGCGTTCATCGCCGCTTCGGAGTAGCCGCTCTTGCGGCCGTGGTGTGAGGCGACCAAGACATCGGCTGACAGGTCGAGGCCGACATCGATCATGTCGTTCCAGGCTTTCGACTCGACGTCTCCGGGCAGGAGTACCGACGATGGGCCGTGGGCGACGCGCAGCACGTAGGACGCGTCGTTGTAGACGTCGGCCTTGTCGCAGTCGGCGACGAGCGCGGCCGTGGGGGACAGGATCTCGAGGTCGTCGTCGATCCAGTATTGGTTGGCGTCGCCGCGCAGGGGGTTGAGCAGCCTCGGCGCGCCCGGGAGGGTGCCATCGCGGAGCTGCTGGTAGGTCTGCCAGTCCGCGTACTCGCTGTCGTTCTTGAAGTCGCTGCGCGCGGACCTGGCGCGGTTGTGTGGGATGTCCCAGAAGTTGTCTGTCCGGAGCTCGCCGCTGAGGATCCGCCGCAGGCCGGCCATGTGGTCAGCATCCGGATGCGAGAGGATGAACCGCCAGAGCTGGGTGATCCCATATCGCTTGCACCACGCGACGGGGTCCACGAGCCGGCTCTTGAGCGACTTGATCGCGGCTTCCTGGAGGAACCGGGTCGCCACCGACATGCCAGCGGCTTCGCGCAGCTCGCCGCCGTCGTTGATGTCGATCATCGACTTACGACCGCTCGGGGATTCGACTACGGCGCAGGAACCGCGACCGACGTTGAGAATGTTGACGTCCGTATAGGGCATTACTGTGCTGCTTCCTATCGGGGACCGTTTGTGCGGTCCGTTACAAAAGGGCAGCCGAGTTTAGGGACGGGTCCGGACGGCAATTTGTCTGCGCTTTTTCGACCCCGGAGAACGGCGAGACGCCAGTGCCACGCGGGCTTGACGCATATAGCTTCCCCGCGCGAGTCGTGCCGGTGCTGGTGGTCGTCCTGCCGCCTTTGGTCCTGCTCGGAGGCGCCATTGCGGCCGGAACTGGTCGGGCGATTGGGGCCAGCCTCGTGCTGATGGTCCTGACCGCGCTGGCTGCGCAAGTAGGGCGGAGCGGCAAACGACTAGAACCGGAGGTGTGGCAGGAGTGGGGCGGCAGCCCGACCCTTCGGCGGTTCCGCTACCGCGGCGCCGCCGATGCACAGGTGATAGATCGGCTGCATCGGCGGATCGAGGCGGCGCTCGGCGATCCTCTGCCGACGACTGCCGAGGAACAGGCCAATCCGGCGTCGGCGGACGCGCGCTACGAAGAAGCGATCCGCCGACTGATCGGCATGACCCGTGATCGCAAGCGATTCCACTTGCTCTTTGCCGAGAACGTCAACTATGGGATGCGGCGCAACCTGCTCGGGCTACGCTGGACCGGCATGGCGGTCGCCGCGGTGACCGCCATCGTGGCGATCGTGATCGTGCTGGTCAGCTCAGGCAGATTCGCCCACCGTGCCGCGCAATACGGGCCAGGGCTCGTTGTGGCAATTCTCGAGCTCCTGTTCTGGGCATTGATCGTAAGCCGCGACTGGGTCCGCGTGCCGGCGGAGGCCTACGGCGACCGTCTGATCGAAGCCGTCGACGCCCTGCTGGGGCCAGCGGCGGCAAGCGACACAGAGACGCCCCGCAGCGAGTAGACGGCGCAGCCAATCCGCCCGACAAGCCCCACTCTCTGGGGGGAGGAGGAGGAGGCCGGCGGCCTGAGCCCGGCGTTTGACGATCAGCGTGACGGACTGGTCTGAGAGCCGCCGGTTCGGTCGGTGAGTGTGTCGCCGCGGCGCATCTGGCGGAACACCGGGCCGCGGTGGATCGCGGCGGCGTGCAGCCACGCTTGGAGTGCCCGGACCGCGCATCTGTTTGACGCGCGCGCGTAGGGCACCGCGATGGTGGCTCCTGCCCGCTCCTGGTCGGTCTTTTGGAGCCGCGGATCACGAGCTTGAGCCCGCGCGCGGGTCGAAATCGAGATCCTCGACGTCGAGCGCGACGAGCTCTGAGCGTCTGAGCGCCGGGGCGACCCCGAGCAGCAGCAGCGCCCGGTCGCGCCGCCCGGCGAGCGTCGCGGCGTCGATGGGCTCGAGCAGCCGGACGAGCGGGTCGAGCTCAAGCGGCGCGGCGCGCCGCAGCGGGCGGGTGCCGTGCTGGCGGCGGATCCCCGACATCACCGCGGCTACCGCGCCCGAGTCGCACGGGTTCGGGTGATCCTGGGCGCGGCGGCCGGCCGAGCTGGCCACTCGGGCGAGGCAGCTCGCGGCCAGCAGCGGACAAGGTCCGCCGGTGCGCCACTAACACCCAGATCCGTCCACACACGGCTCTAGCGTTCGGTGCATGGGCCGTCGTGGATTCATCCCTCGCCACCACCCGAAGGCGGGCCTTCGCAAGGCTCGCGAGGACGCGCGATACGCGGACTTTGACCGCGAGCAGGCGGTGCTGCGTGGGGAACAGGCCGCCCGCGAGCGTGAGGACGACCGGCGGCTGAGGATGATGGCGCGGCTCGAGCCCTGGCGCTACATGCGGCTCGTCGAGTCCGGGCAGGTGCATCCCCGGTACCGAGATGCCGCCCTCGCGGAACTCCGCCGCGCCGCGGCGCCGCCACCACGTCCCGGCGGGGCGTCAAGCCGCCGCGCCTGACGGCGCCGCCGGCCCCGGGGCACGCAGCCGCCCATTGGCCCGGCTACGGGCGGTCAAGCTCCGCCAGCTCGGCCCGCGGCACCTGGACTTGGCGCTCGTCTGGCCTGTCACCATTCGGCCGCCGGACCAGCTTGAACTGGAGATCGGCGAAACGAAGCCGTATCCGATGCTCCAAAACCACCTCACGGACAAATACGCCGGCCGACAATGACGTTGGCGGACTTGCTCAACGACGACTACGCCGATGGCGTCTGGCTGGAGCCGGAGTACCGGGCCGCTCTGGGCGCGATGGAGAAGGAGAAGCCGGCACGGGTCACGATCAAGCGGAACCGAACGACCGACAGCGGCAAACCGGCGACGCGCGGGATTCAGTATCCCGACACCGTCGCCTTACAGCCAAAGAGTTAATCGCAGCTGCCGCAGTTCCACAAACCCCCCTGGTCGTGAGGGTCGTTCCCACCGACGCGCCGGGGATGATCCGGTCGATGCATCACGGCTTGACATTCGGGCAGTGGCTCGCGTTGGTTGGCGCCGCGATCACCCTGTTGGGCGTGCTCGTCGCAGGATTCAACGCCTGGATGGCGGCGAGCAATGAGCGGAAGCGAGCCCAACCCATTGTCATCGCGCACGAGGAACACGGCCGGACGTTCAGCAATGACCCCGGCCACTTCGCGGTCGGCGGCTACATCACCAACGAGGCGTCGGGTCATGCCTTCAACGTTCGCTTCGGCGTCGAGATGAGCGGAGTGCGCTACCCGCAGAAGCACGCGCTCGAGGATCCCGACTCGGGGAACATTCATCGCGTTCTGCGTCCAGGCGAGCGGCGGCCGACCGGCGGCTCGTGGCCGATTCTGATTCCGCAGCTGTCTGTCCTCGCGGCCAACGGCGACCCCGACCCTGGTCGCGTCTACTGGGCGCGCTACGAGAACGCTCGGAACCAAACCTGGGAGACACGCAACCCGTGGGATCGTTGCGCGCGGCTCGACATACGGCGCGTGCGATGGGTGCGCCTCAACGAGTGGAGAGAGCAGCGGCGGCGAACCGAAGCCGGCAAGCAGGGCGCGGAGTGGGAGCGGAAAGCGCTCGCTGACCTTCGCGCAGGGATGACCGATGAGGAGCGCGAGGACGCCGATGAAGGGTCGTGATGCGTTCGTGCCCCGACGGACGCGGACGGGCAACGGCGATAAGGGTTAGTCGAGCCACCACTCATCGACGTTGTCGACTTCCGAGAACCGATAGAACCTCTCACGAATCCCCTTGGCTCCGGCCTCATCGAGCGCCTTGCGCGCGTCGGCGTCAATACTGCCTCCGCTCTCGAGGCGGTCAAGCAGGGCATCGAAGCGGCCCGCGAGGTCTGCCAGGGCGGTGAGCGCCAGGCTCAACGCTGGTTCGCCAGCGAGCCGCTTCCAAGTGCCGTCCCGATCTGAGTCGTCGTTAGCCTTGTCGACCAGGACGACCAGGTAGTCGACGTTCCCGTCATCACGCGCGCTCCACAATGAGTTGCCAAGCCGCATCAGACGCGGTTCGTCGCTCACTCCGACGCGGACGACCGGCCAGTAGATGCGGTCGCGATCTCGTCGATCAGCCTCAAGTTTCCGTAGCTCTGCTGCTTCGTCGGCCGTGAGCGTCGCCAAGAACGTGATCGCAATGGTGGCGTCGCCCTTGTGCTCCTCGTCCTGCGGATCAGTGCTTTCCTCGTAACGAGTCGGCACTAGGGAGAGGTTCTGGAACTCAACGCGCTCTGCCCGGAGTTCTTCGACTTCGGTCCACACGATCGAGACATTGTGCGGCCCGTTGCCGTCGCCGACATACGACTCCGACCGCATCTCTGCCGACCAGACGTGGCCCTCGTCATCTGTCGCCGCTGCTGATCCCAGGGCCGTCGTGAACGCCGCACTGATATCCGCGGCCACAGTGATGGTGGACTCGGCCTCCCTCAGCCGCCGGCCAGTGTGTGGGGATGCCCACTCGTTGGTCAAGTCGGCTTCGATCTCGACGGTCCGGCTGTCCAAAGGGAGATGAAGCACGATCGTTTCGTTCATGGTCAGCTCCCAATACTCAGTGATTGCTGTCTCATCGTGGAATGGTCGCTGCTGACGGTATTCGTAGCCGCGGCGGCAACGCGGCTCCGACCGCTGGATCACTGATACTTGAAGCATGCGCGTCCAAGTTGGGCAGGAGTGGGAGCTCCCGTCAGCGGGAGGCGACGATCCCCTCGTATTGCGGATCGTGCAAATGGTGGAGGATCGTTATGCGTCGGTCCAGACCGTCAGGCGCTCCGCACCGAAGACGGTTCTGCACCGATCAACGATGCATGTTCGTGATGTGCTTGACGCTGGGGTGCTGGTCGCGGGTCCCGGCGCGCTTGGCGCGGCTAAACGTCGCGAAAGAGTGCGCCATCTCCGAGATCTAGTGATCTACGCTGCTCGCC
>DATAWT010000019.1:0-33339 GCA_036267075.1 Solirubrobacteraceae bacterium | reverse complement strand
GGCGACGCTGCTCTACGGCCTCGCGCTGCTCTACGGCGCCACGGGCGCCACGAGCTTCAGCGGGATCGCGACTTCGATCTCGGCGGGCCACAGCTCCAACACGCTGCTTCTGACCGGCGTCGCACTGGTCCTCGTCGGCCTCTGCTTCAAGGCCTCGGTGGCGCCGTTTCACCAGTGGACGCCAGACGTCTACGAGGGCGCGCCGACGCCGATCACGGCGTTTATGGCGGTTGCCACCAAGGCTGCCGCCTTCGGGGTGCTGATCCGCGTCGTCGACGTCGCCCTCGTCGGCCAGCAGTCCAACTGGGGACCGGCGCTGGCGACGCTCGCGACGATCACGATCATCGTCGGCAACGTCGGAGCGCTCGGGCAGTCCTCGCTGAAGCGGATGCTCGCCTACTCCGGAGTCGCCCAGGCCGGCTACATCATGGGCGGCGTCGTGGTCTCGACGCAGCTTGGCGTGGCGGCGACGGTCTTCTACCTCGCGGTCTACGTCCTGATGAACGTAGCCGCCTTCGCGGTGGTGATCGCGCGCGAGCGCGAGAGCGCGTTCGGCGACGACATCGACGCGGTCGCCGGGCTCGGCCGCGAGCAGCCGCTCTTGGCGTGGTCGCTGACGATCGCGATGCTCTCCCTCGCCGGGATCCCCGCGACCGCGGGCTTCATCGGCAAGATCTACCTGATCCAGGCGCTCGTCGACGGCAACTACGCCTGGCTCGGCGTGATCGTCGTCGTCGGCTCGATGATCTCGCTCGGCTATTACCTGCGCGTCATCGCGGCGATGTGGATGCGCGACTCGCCGAGCGCGATCGTCGGCGGCCAGCCCGTCATCGCGGGCGGCTCAGAGGAGGCCACGGCCGGGCAGGGCCGCCACCTCGAGGTCTGGTTCATCGCGATCGCCTTCGCGGCGGCGACGATCGTCTTCGGCATCATCCCCCAGCCGCTCTTCACGCTGGCGCAGCACGCCGCCTACTCGCTGACGAGCATCTTCTACAGCTAGCCGTCCGCGCCGCGAGCGCGGCGGCAGCCATCCCGACCCTAAGGAGCGGACGTTGAGCAAGGTGTGGTTCATCACGGGAGCCTCGAAGGGGTTCGGACGCGAATGGGCGCAGGCCGCACTCGAGCGCGGAGACCGCGTCGCCGCGACCGCCCGGCGGCCGGCCGATCTCGAGGCGCTTGAGGCCGAGCACGGTGACTCGCTGCTGGCGCTCGAGCTCGACGTGACCGATCGCGACGGGGACTTCGCTGCGGTGCAGCGCGCAGCCGAGCACTTCGGCCGCCTCGATGTCCTCGTCAACAACGCCGGCTACGGACACTTCGGGATGATCGAGGAGCTCAGCGAAGCCGACGTCCGCGCGCAGATGGAGACGAACTTCTTCGGCGCGCTGTGGGTTACGCAGGCGGCGCTTCCGATCATGCGCGCCCAGGGCTCGGGCCACATCCTCCAGGTCTCGAGCATCGGCGGGATCACCGCGTTCCCGATGACCGGCGCCTACCACGCTTCGAAGTGGGCGCTCGAAGCCTTCTCCCAGTCGCTCTCGCGCGAGGTCGCCGAGATGGGAATCCACGTTACGCTGATCGAACCCGGCGGATTCGCGACCGACTGGCGGGGGGCCTCCTCGAAGCGCAGCGAGGAGAACGAGGCCTACGCCGCGCTCCGCGAGGAGCGCAGCAAGGGACTGCCCGACCCCGGCGACCCGCACGCCACCCGGGCGACGATCCTCAAGGTCGTCGACGCCGATCCGCCCCCGCTTCGGGTCTTCCTCGGCAAGGCTCCGCTCGAGATGGCGACGCGCGACTACGAGTCGCGCCTGGCCCTCTGGCGGGAGTGGCAGCCGCAGGCCGTGGCCGCTCACGGCGGCTGAGCGCGCCGTCCGCTCGCGACGCTACGGTCATCGACCCGTGCATGAGACCCAGCCAAGCGTTTTCCTGATCGCGCGCCCCTCGATCGCGCTCGAGGGGATGCGCGGCTACCTCGAATCGGTCGGCGGCGAAAGCTGGCTCGAGCGCCGCATCGAGGAGTCAGACGGCGAGCCGAACCCGGGCGAGCTGCTCGTCGAGTTCGGCGGCCGCGCCTGCTACCGAAGCTGGGAGCCGGGCCTGAACGTCAACGTCACGCGTGTCCGCACGGACCGCGGCGAGTACTTCGAGAACCTGCTGCGCAGCGCCCACGGCTCGGTGCTCGAGCACGCGAGCTACTCCTTTGCCCTGCGGAACGTGTCACGCGTGTTCTGCTACGACGACGAGACAGAAGTGCTGACTTCGGAGGGCTGGAAGCCATGGCCGGAGGTAGACGGCACCGAGACGTTCGCGACCGTGAATCCGGAGACCGATGAGTTCGAGTACCAGCAAGCCACCGAGCACTTCTCCGCCGCATACGACGGGCCGATGTATCGCGTGCGGTCCGAGCAGGTCGACCTGCTTGTCACGCCCAATCACCGGATGTGGGTGAAGAGCCACGACACGAGGGCGAACCGGCGCGGCGAGGAGCGATACCGCATCCGTGAGCCCAGCGAGATCTTTGGGAAGCGCGTTTGCTACCAGAAGACCGCAATCTGGCACGGGCAGGAGGAAGGGACCGTGACGATCCCTGGCACGAAAAGGATGTGGCAGCACTCAGACACCCAGACCAAGGTCGTTCGCCACTATGTCGGCTCGGACTTTCCGCTCGAAGAGTTTGCCCGCTTTCTCGGCCACTGGCTGGCCGAGGGATCCTTGAACGGCCACCAGATCTGCATTGCCCAGAACCGGGGCGCGCAGCTGAACGCCATCGCCGACAACAGCGCCGCGATGGGCCTGAAGCCCTACCTGGTCACGAGCGGGCATGGCGCCGTCCGAACCCAGTCCGTCGGTCTGCGGGACACCCCTGAAACCTGCGGCACGCGCTCCTACACCAAACGCGTCCCGGCGTTCGTGCACGACTGGGGTCCGAAGACGCTGCGGGTGTTCCTAGAGGCCTATGTCGACGGAGACGGGAGCCGGAGGCCCAATGGCGGGCACAGCGTTATCTACACGTCGTCTCGACTGATGGCGGACGACCTTCAGATCCTCGCGATCAAGGCCGGCTGGTCGGCCAATGTCCGGATCGATGACAGAACGGGGCTCGAGCGGCGGATGGCGAACGGCCAGGTGTTCCACAACGCGCGTCCCAACTACATCGTTTCGCTCGTAAAAACTCGCATCCGTCCGCTCGTCAACCACGGCGGCGCCCACAGCGACTCATGGCAGAACTACCGAGGCAACGTCTACTGCGTCAAAGTGCCCAACGGGCTCCTCTTCGTGCGCCGCAACGGCAAGCCTGTCGTCTCGGGCAACACTCACGAACTTGTTCGGCACCGCGCCGGCTCGGCCTTCAGCCAGGAGAGCCTTCGCTACGTGCGCCTGACTGACATCGGCTTTCGCGTACCGCCGGCGCTCGAGCCGCTGCGCGGGCGGGTGCTCGAGATCGTCGAGCAACTCGAGGAGTTCCAGCGCGAGGCGGCGGCAGAGCTTTCCCTCGACGACGAGGGCGTGCCGTTCCACGTCAAGAAGGAGGCCACCTCGGCGCTCCGGCGCCTGGCTCCGATCGGCCTCTCGACCGACATCATCTGGAGCGCCAATCTGCGCTCGCTGCGCCACGTCATCGAGATGCGTACCGCCGAAGGCGCCGAGGAGGAGCTGCGCAGCGTGTTCGACGACGTAGCGCGGATCATGGTCGAGGAGGCGCCGCTGCTCTTCCAGGACTTCGAGCGGGACCCGGACGGCTGCTGGAAGCCGCGCTACCACAAGGTCTGAGCGCCGTCGATAAGTAGGGGCGAGCTCGTGGGGAGGACGCCTCGTCCAGCAGCGCGACGATCGCAACTCGCCCGAGCGAGCGGGGATAGACTCGCGAACGAGAGCCACGATGAAGTTGCTTCTCACGTCCGCCGGCATCAAGAACGCGAGTATTCGCGACGCGCTGGTCGAACTGCTCGGCAAGCCGATCGCCGACGCGAGCGCTCTCTTCATTCCGACCGCGGTCTACGCCATGCCCGGCGGTCCCGGCATGGCGTGGCGGCTGATTCACGGACAGATGCCCACGCCGCTGTGCGAACTGGGCTGGAAGTCCGTGGGAGTGCTCGAGCTCACCGCGCTGCCAAGCATTGACGAATCGACTTGGGTTCCGGCGGTTCAGGAGACGGTCGCCCTGCGGGTCGGAGGCGGGGATCCCCTGTATCTCTCCTACTGGTTGCGGGAGTCCGGTCTGGCGGACCTCTTTGCCTCGCTGCGCGACACCGTCTACGTCGGGGTGAGCGCCGGGAGCATGGTGATGGCGCCGAGCGTCGGAGAGGAGTTCATCGGCTGGCGGCCCCCCGACGGCGGCGAGAGCACCCTTGGCGAGGTTGACTTCTCGATCTTCCCGCACCTCGATCACGAGGCATTGCCGGACAACTGCATGGCCAACGCAGAAACGTGGGCCGCCCGCATGCCCGGGCCGGCGTATGCGCTTGACGATCAGAGCGCCATAAAGGTGACCGATGGCCGCGTCGAGGTCATCTCCGAGGGGCACTGGAAGCTGTTTGAGTGCTAGAGCGTTGTCGCGCTCGCGCACCTGACGCGGTCGACACTCACGCGAGGACGAGAGCCGGCCGCGCCGTTGCCGGCTAAACAGCCGTCTGGGCTGCGATCTCGATCAGCGCGGCGACCACCTCACCGATCGGCCGCGTTGCGTCAATCTCGTGCGTGCAGGTTCTGCGAAGGAGCGGCTCGACCTCTGAGATGTGGCGAAGGATCAGCTCGCGCTCCTCGGGGCTCTTGCCGTAGGGATTGCTGGTGCGGTTCGCGATCCGCTCGAGCACGACGGCCGGGGGCGCGCTGAGCAGGACGATCGCGTCGAACTGGGGATAGAAGCGGCCCTGGTTTGAGACCGTGCCCGAGACGTAGAGGGTCGCGTCGCGCTCGGCCACGAGGAGCTCGGCGATACGGTCCTCGTTCCAGACGTAGCCGTAGTCGCGCTCGCTCCACGAGCTCCACCCGGGCTCGTCCGTGTCAACCGTGCGAAACCCGCGCGCCGCAAGCTCCTCGAGCGCGGCCGATTTGCCGGTGCCAGACATGCCCGTCACCAAGACCGCCGACACGAACCGAGCATAGTCGGGGCCGGGGCGCCCCGGCTCAGCGTGTGGCGGCCCCCGGCGGCGACCACCAGCTGAACTGCGCCGGCCACGGGATCTGACCGAAGTAGTCAACGCTGTCGGGACCGCTGAGCGCGGCCGGGCCGAGCAGGGGATGTTCGATCTCGACCGCGTCGCCGCCGCTGAGCGCCTGTAGCCATAGGCCGTCGTCGCGCACGAAGAGCAGCTCGTGCCCGTCGCTCGACCACGTCGGCACCGAGGCGCCGTCGACAGCGCCAACGCGCCGGGTGGCGCCGGTGCGGGTGTTCCAGACATAGATCGCGTGTGCGGCATCCCACGCCGAGTCGGAACAGACGACGCACTTCAACACGGGCGCGCGGACGTAGGCCAGCAGCCTCGCGTCCGGCGACCATGCCGGGTCGAGCGAGACCCCGGAGCCGGGCTTTCCGGCGGGCGCAATCGCAACGGGCGAACACGACGGCCCGCGGGCCGTCGGCGCGGGACAGCGTTGGGCGTCGGGGCCGACCCAGGTCGTCGCTCCGGGCACCGGGGTGCACTTCAGCGTCGCGGCGTCGCAGTGCTCGACGGTCTTACCCTGGCCGAGCACGCGGCCCGCCCCGCCGGAAGAGGCGTCGATCGCCAGCTCGCCGCGCGCGCCCGTCGCGACGAAGGTAGCCCCGGTCGAGATGGTCTGGGCGAAGACTCGCGGCCGATCCCCGGGTCTCGCGATCAGCGCGAGCGGCGTCTGATCGAGGTTGCGCGTGGCACCGCAGCAGTAGACCCAGAAACCGATCCCGCGGCGCGGCCACCAGCCGACCAAGGCCGCGATCGTCTCGCGCCCGCCGCAGCCCGAGCAGATGCGGGAGGGGAACAACTGCTTGCTGCCGATCCGAAACCACGTCGTCGATGCGCCGCCTGCGAGCGGGTAGGAGCGGATCACGGCTCCCGTGTCGCCACCGTGCATCGAGACGGCGATCTCGCGGCCGTCAGGCGACCACGCCGCGCTGTCCATGATGCCCTGCCCAAACGGCCCACCTGACAGCGTCACAACTGTCCGTGCCAAGCCGTGCGGGCGGAGCAATTCGAGCGTCGAGCTCCTCGATCCGCCGATCACAGCGAGCACGTCCGCCGTCGGGCTCCAGCCGACCAGGCTGTCGACGTCGAGACCGCGGACCACGCGCGCCCCGCTCCCGTCCCCGTGCGCCAGCCACAGATCAACCGTCGTCGGCGACACGAGCGTCGAGGCGGCGGTCACGTAGGCGAGCCAGCGCCCGTCAGACGAGAACTGCGGCTGCGAGGCGGTCCACCCAGCCGGCTCCGGAAGCCGTCGCAGCGTGCTTCCCTCGCCGTCGAGCGCCCAGATCGCTCCGCGCGACGCAAACGCCAGCTCGCCGCGCCCGGCGAACGCGCGCAGGTTCGCAAACGGCGTGTTCGCGGCCTGCGCCGCAACGCCCGGGCCGCCGCCGCCGCGCACCCCGTAGGCGATCGCAGCGGCCGTGGCCAACAGAAGCGTGGCGAGCGCCGCGCGCCGGCGACGGCGCAGCCGGGCGCGCCGCCGCGCCTCCTCGATCAGCGCCTCCGGCTCAGCGAAACCGGGGGCCGGCGTGCGTTGCCGATCACTCGATCCGAGCAGGAGCATAAAACCAACATAGATGGCACTATATTGGCTGTCAATAGCCGCTCGGGAGCGCGCAGGCTGAGGCTCGCGCGACCGAGGCCGCTACGCCGTCACGATCTCGTTGAGCGCGAGGATGTTTCCCTCGGAATCCCTCAACCAAGCGGACCTGACGGCTCCGTAATCGGTGATGGCCCCGCCGATCGTGCCTTCGCGTCCCTGGAAGCTCGATGCGCCGGGCTCAACGAAGGAGACTCCGCGCGCCGTCAGGTCCCTGACGAGCTGCTCGATGCCAGAGACCATGAAGGCGATCACCGGGTAGCTAGGCGGAACCCGGTCCGGGAGCTCGGTGAGCGCGAGCGTGGTCGCGCCGCCAGCCGCGAAGACCATCGGATCGCCGCCCGGCGGACTCAGCTGACGCAGGCCCAGCGCGTCGCGGTAGAACGCCTCTGCCCGGGCACCATCCTGGGCGGGCAGAATCGGGTTCAGCGGGTGTGCGCCGAGCATCGCGCCGCCTCCTCACTCAGGCCCGGCCTCGGCTGGGCGGCGCCGACGAGCGTCGCCCAGCCGCGCGGGTCGTGGGCTCAGTCCTCGTCGTTTGCCGCGATCGCCACGCCCAGCTGTTCCATGACCGCCGGATCGCGCAGCGTCGTGACGTCGCCGAGCGCACGGCCCTCGGCGATGTCGCGAAGCAGGCGGCGCATGATCTTGCCCGAGCGCGTCTTCGGCAGCTCGTCCGCCCAAATGATCCGCTTCGGCCGCGCGAACTTGCCGATGCGTTCGGCGACCGTCCCGCGAATGCCATCCTCGAGATTCTCGGTCCCCTCGGTCGTCCCCTGCAGCGTCACGAACGCGCAGATCGCCTGGCCGGTCTGCTCGTCGGATTGCCCGATCACAGCCGCCTCGGCGACCGCCTCATGCGCCACGATCGCCGACTCGACCTCCGCGGTCGAGAGGCGGTGGCCAGAGACGTTGACGACGTCGTCGACCCGGCCGATCACCCAGTAGTAACCATCCTCGTCGCGGCGCGCGGCATCGCCGACGAAGTAGGTCTCCTTGCCGAACTTCGCGAAATACGTCTCGACGAAACGGTCATCGTCACGGTAGAGCGTCCGAAGCATCGATGGCCAGGGCCGCTTCAGGACGAGCAGACCTTGCTCGTTGCCTGCCGGCTCACCGTCCTCGTTGACGACGTCGGCCTTGATGCCCGGGAACGGCGTCGTCGCCGATCCCGGCTTGGTCGCGGTGACTCCCGGTAGCGGCGTGATCATGATCGCGCCGGTCTCCGTCTGCCACCACGTGTCGACGATCGGGCAGCGCTCGCCGCCGATCACCTTGTGGTACCACAGCCACGCCTTGGGGTTGATCGGCTCACCGACCGATCCCAACAGCCGCAGCGAGCTCAGATCGAAGCCCTGCGGATGCTTGGCGCCCCACTTGATGCACGTGCGGATCGCCGTCGGGGCGGTGTAGAAGATCGTCACGCCGTAGCGCTGGATCAGCTCCCACCAGATCCCGCGGTGCGGGTAGTCCGGGGCACCCTCATACATCACGCAGGTCGCGCCGTTGGCGAGTGGGCCGTAGACGATGTAGGAGTGTCCGGTCACCCAGCCGACGTCGGCCGCACACCAGTAGACGTCCTCCTCGGGATGCAGGTCGAAGACCAGCCGGTGCGTCGCGCTGACGCCGGTCAGGTATCCGCCGGTCGTGTGGAGGATGCCCTTCGGCTTGGCCGTCGAGCCGCTGGTGTAGAGGATGTAGAGCGGGTCCTCGGCGTCCATCGGCTCCGCGGGGCAGCGCTCCGCCGCCCGCTCGACGATCTCGTGGTACCAGACGTCGCGTCCCTCCTTCATCTCGCACTCGGTCCCCTTGGACTGCACGACGATGATGTGCTCGAGCGCGGGAAGGTCCGTCATCGCGGCGTCGACGCCCTGCTTGACGGGCGCGATGTTGCCCTTGCGCGAGGCGCCGTCGACGGTGATCAGCGCCTTGGCGTCTGAGAACTCCATGCGCTCGCGGACTGCCTCCGGGGCGAAGCCGCCGAAGACGACGTTGTGCGGAGCGCCGATGCGCGCGCATGCGAGCATCGCCACCGCGACCTCGGGAATCATCGGCAGGTAGATCCCGACGACGTCGCCCTTCTTGATCCCAAGGTCCTTGAGCGCGTTTGCGAAGCGCTCGACGTCAGCGAGCAGGCCGGCGTAGGTGATCTCGCGCTCCTCGCCCTCCTCGCCGCGCCAGTGGAACGCCACACGATCGCCGCGCCCCGCCTCGACGTGGCGATCAAGGCAGTTGTGGGAGACGTTCAGCTGGCCGCCGACGAACCACTTGTAGAAGGGTGGGTTGGAGTCGTCGAGGACCGTGTCCCATTTGCTGACCCAGTCGAGCTGCTCTGCCTGCTTGACCCACCAGCCCTGCCAGTCGGCGTCGGCCTCCTCGTAGACCGCGGGGTCGTTCAGGAGGGCGTGCTCGCGAAATCCGGCCGGCGGATCGAAGGTCTTTACGTCCAGCAGCGAGGCGAGCTCGCGCTCGAGCCCGAGCTCATCCGTGTTCAACCCCGTGTGTTCGGTCGTCATCTGCATTCACCTCTTTGTGATTTGGGAACGCCCCCGGGGTGTCGCGAGGACTCCGCGACACCCCGTGGAGCGTTGTCCTCGCGCCTTAGGCCTTGTTGAGCGGGAAGAGCGGCGCGACCGTCTTCCCGAAGGTGCTGTTGATCACCTGCGCAAATGCGGCATACCACGCGGCGATCGCGGTCGCAACACCGAAGTAACCGCCCCAATGCGTGACGCTCATATTTCCGCCGCTGTCGCCGATCGCCAGCAGCGCGAAGGTGACCGTCAGCAGGACGAACACGAGCAGCACGGCGCCGCTGGTCCGCAACGCGGCGATCGTCATGCCGAAGGTGAAGATGCACCACGCCCACTCGTAGAGCCCGATCGCATGGCCGGCGTTGCCCGGCGGCACGATCTGTGCGGCGTTGAACATGACCAGCACGAAGAAGGAGATCCAAAACGCTCCGAAGGAGCTGAACGCCACAGCCCCGAAGGTATTTCCGGCCCGAAACTCCCACATCCCGGCCAGCAGCTGCGCCAACCCACCGTAGGCGAGCGCGAGACCGAGCACCACAGGTACGTCGGCTCCACTGACCCAGTTTGCCTTGATCACACACAGCACGAAGGTGGTCATCGCGAACCCGGCCAAGCCCAACGGAGCGGGATTCGCCGGTGACCATCCCGCGCTGGGTGCGCTGGGGGTCGGCGCACTCGGGGTAACTGAACCTTCCAAAGTACCCTCCTCTGTTCCCGCCGCGTGACCGTCCGGCCGCGCGGCACCATGTTGCTTGTAGTCGAGCCCTCGGTTCCCTCGACCTTCGGGTTCGTTCAAATAGACGTACTTAAACCTGCACGTTGTGCTCATCCGCACGCAAACCAATCGACCGGTGGCGCGAGAGCACGACAAACGGCGGTCTCCGCGCGACGAACGGTTGCCTTTGGTCGCGCGTTCGCTATCCCGGTAGCGCACAACTATCCTGCGCGTCGAGGTGCAGGTGGTTCTCGGAGTCCTCGTGGGCTGGGCGAGCGTGGCGTCTCTGTTCGCGGCCCTACGGCTGCTGCGCCGCCCGCGCGTGATCTCCAGCGAGGGCGATGCGATGCAGTCGGCGCTACATGCGGCGACGATGATGCTCCCTGACCTGCGCCGCGGCCTTTCGGCCGAGACCGCGGCCCGCGCCGCGCCGCGGCTGCTGACGCTGACCGAGGCCGCCGCCGTCGCGCTCGCCGATCGCGAACTCGTGCTCGCGTGGGATGGCGCCGGCGCCGATCACCACACGCGCGGGCATCCGCTCGCGGAGCTCGTCGGTGCCGGCCGCGATGATCGCGTGCACGTCGAGTCATCGATCGCGTGCGACATCCCGGGCTGTCCGCTCGGTGCGGCGATCGTCGCACCGCTCGTCGTCAGCGGCGCGCGCGCCGGCACGCTCGTCGCGATGTTCGCCCACAACCGGCGCCTGTCCCCGGAGGACACGCGCACCGTCCAGGAGACGGCGAGCCTCGTGTCGGCCCAGATCGAGCTGTCCGAGCTCGAGGCTCAGGGAGAGCGCTTGGCGCAAGCCGAGCTGCGCGCGCTGCGGGCGCAGATCTCGCCGCACTTCATCTACAACGCCCTCGCTGCCGTCGCGGCCCACATCCACTCCTCCCCGGAGGAGGCGCGCGAACTGCTGAGCGACTTCGCCGAGTTCACGCGCTACGCCTTCCGCGGCGAGCACCCCTACGTCACGCTGGCCGATGAGCTGCACTACGTGGAGCGCTACCTGCGCCTCGAGCGCGCGCGCTTCGGCGACTCACTCGACGTGCGCATCGCTGTCGCTCCCGAGGTCCTCCAGGTGGTCGTGCCCGTGCTGTCGCTGCAACCGCTGGTCGAGAACGCCGTCCGCCACGGGGTCGAGCGTCGGGGCCACGGGCGGATCGAGATCCTCGGCCGCGACGCGGGCACGGATGTCGTCCTGCGCGTGCGTGACAACGGAGTCGGGATGGCGCCCGAGCGCGCGGAGCAGGTCCTCGCCGGCGAGGGCGGCGGCATCGGGCTTGCGAATGTCCAAGCCCGGCTGCAGACGAGCTTTGGCAGCGACTATGGCCTCGAGATCGAGGCGCGCGACACCGGCGGCACGACCGTGACGATGACACTTCCCAAGTTTCGCGCCGGGGTGCGCGCCGCATGAGCTCGCGCCGTGCGCTCTCGGTGCTCGCGGTGGACGACGAGCGGCCGGCGCTCGCCGACCTTGCGCGGCTCCTGCGCGGCCACGCACAGGTCGAGGAGGTCACCACCGCCCACAGCGGCAGCGAGGCGCTGCGGCGCCTTTCCGAGCGTCAGTACGACGCGTTGTTTCTCGACGTCCGGATGCCGGACCTCAGCGGCCTGGAGCTCGCGGGCGTCCTTGACCGCTTCGCGAATCCGCCGGCCGTCGTGTTCGTCAGTGCCTACGAGGACGGCGCCGTGCGCGCTTTTGAGGTCCACGCGCTCGACTATCTGATGAAGCCCGTCAGCCGCAAGCGGATCGGCGAGGCCGTCCAGCGCGTCGCCGAGGCCACCGCGGAGCGCCACGCCGGGGGAGCTTCGCTGGCCACCGCCAGCGCGAGCGAGCCGCGCGGGGACCCCGGTCAGGGGGCGTTCGTGGCCGTCGCGCGAGGTCAGGGCGAGGGCACGCGCATCATCTCGCTGCCGGCGATCCTCTACGTCCAGGCCCACGGTGACTACGTGCGGTTGGTTACCGACGAAGGGCGCTTCCTGCAGCGCGACACGCTGACGGACGTCGAGCGGCGTTGGACGCCGTATGGCTTCCATCGCGTGCACCGCGCCTACGTCGTCAACCTGCGGCGCGCCGTCGAGGTGCGCCCCGACCACGGCGGGACCGCCAGCATCCTGCTCTCCGACGGCACAACCGTCCCCGTGGCGCGCCGCCATGTGGCGGATCTGCGCCGGCGCCTGCGGATGTAGGAGCCGCGTTTGACGCTTGAGCCACCCCCCGACAGCCGTACCCTGCGCGACGAACTGGCCGACTCGACGGCGCACGGCCTGCTCTACCTCGGGCGCCTTCGCCAGCGGCAGCTGACGCTCTCGATCCTCGCTCTCGTCGCGTTCGGGGCGCTGGTCGGGGTCCTGCCGCTTGCGATCGACCTGTTGCCGCAGCTGCGCCGCATCCACCTGCTCGGCGTCCCCTTGGCGATCTGGCTGGTGGTCGTGCCCGCCTCGCCGATCTTCCTCGGGCTCGCGATCCTCTACACCAGACGCGCCGACACCCTCGATGAGGACTTCCGCGAGCTCGTGAGACGACGTTGATCGCGATTCTCGCGGTCGCCGGCGTAACGCTCGGCACCCTCGGGCTGGGGACGCTCGGCATACGTCTGGCCCGGACGACGTCGGACCTGCTGGTGGCCTCGCGCGCGGTGACGCCGTGGTGGAACGCGGCGGCCATCTCCGGCGAGTACCTCTCGGCGGCGAGCTTCCTCGGCATCGCCGGGCTCGAGATGCAGAACGGCACGACCGCGCTGTGGCAGTCGCTTGGCTTCACGGCGGGCTATCTCGCCCTGCTGCTGTTCGTCGCCGCGCCGCTGCGGCGCTTTGGCTCCTACACGATTCCCGACTTCGCGGAGGCGCGCCTGCGCAGCCCGCGCCTGCGCGGACTTGCCTCGGCCGGCGTGCTTCTGATCGCCGGCTTCTACCTGGTGCCGCAGCTCAAGGGCGCCGGGCTCACGCTCGGGGTCGTCACGGGCGCGCCGTACTTCGTGGGCGTGCTCGCGGTCGGACTGGTCGTTGCGATCAACGTGGCGCTCGGTGGCATGCGCGGGATCACCTATGTCCAGGCGTTCCAGTTCTGGCTCAAGGTCTTTGCGATCGCGGTGCCGGCCTGTCTGCTGCTGATCCATCTCGGCGGCCTGCCGGCGCGCGCCGCGCTATTCGGCGATCGCCTGCCGAGCGCCGGCCCGCACGGGCTTGTCGTTCACCTGGACGCCCGCCAGCCCGTGACCTTTCCGGCATCGACGCCGTACACGATCACGCCCCTGCACGGCGGTGCAGCGCACGACTTCCGGGCGCGCGCGGGCGCGCACGTGACGCTCCCGGCGGGTGTGCTGCGCCTCCCCGCCGGCGCCGCTGTCCCGGTCGCGAATGGAACTCAGGCACTGCGCGGCAGCGAGTGGGCGACGCCGGTAGGCGGCTCAGGGCAGCGCTCGCCGGTGTTCGTCTACTCGCTGCTGATCGCGACGTTCCTTGGCACGATGGGACTGCCGCATATCCTCGTCCGCTTCTACACCAACCCCGACGGACCGACCGCTCGGCGCACGACCGTTCGCGTCCTCGGCCTGCTCGGCCTCTTCTACGTCTTTCCCGGCGTCTATGGCGCGCTCGGGCGCGCGCTGACGCCACAGCTGTACGTCACGGGATCGACCGACACCGTCGTGCTGCGCTTACCTCAGGCGGCATGGCCCGGCACCGTCGGCAACGTGCTCGGAGCCGTCACCGCCGCCGGCGCGTTTGCCGCGTTCCTGTCGACCTCCTCCGGGCTGCTCGTTTCGATCTCGGGGACGATCTCGCACGACGTGTGGCCGCGCCTGGCGCGCGGAACCGCCAACACGAGCGCCCGTCGGCGCCGCCGGTTTCGGACCGCCGCGGCCCTCGGCATGGTGGCTCCGGTGGTGGTTGCCTTCTTCGCTCAGGCGATCGACATAAGCGTGCTCGTCGGGTGGGCGTTCGCGCTGGCCGCCAGCACCTTCTGCCCGCTCTTCCTGCTCGGAATCTGGTGGCCGGGCCTGACCGCCAGGGGCGCCGCGGTCGGGATCGTCGCGGGCGGGGTGATCGCGAGCGGGGGTATCGTCGTCGGCCTCGCCCTGCAGGAACCGAGCGGGATCGCCGGCGCTCTGCTGGCGCAGCCGGCGCTCGTCTCCGTCCCGATCGCCTTCGTGGCGATGATCGCCGTTTCACTGCGCTCTAAGGAACATTTCGTTCCCGACGCGGAGATGCTCGCTCTACACGTCCCCGAAGGCCTGGACCTCCCTGACCTCGGCGTGCGCGACCCCTTCATACTCGGGCCGCGCGGCGGCTAGCTGTAAGGCCTGCGCCCCGATCCCTGCGCCGGACGACCAAACGCCCGGCGAGGCTCAGCGGCGGCGCTTGCGCTTCTTCGACGCCGACGGGGAAGGACCCCGCGGAGCGACTGGCTGGGGCACCGGCGGAGCCGGCTCGCGGCGGCGCATCGCTCCCCCGCCGGCGAGCAGTCCGCCACCGCCACGCTGGCGCTGCTGGCGAGCCGACGGCTGGCGGGCAGGCCAGGGCACGGCGGTTGCGACCCGCCAGGCCTCGGGCAGCGGGCGGCGCCCGAACTCGATCAGCATCGCCCCGAGGAAGATCAGCCAAAGCGCCTGGATCACCGGGAGCGGCGTGATCGGGATCAGGAACAGGACACCGGCAATGATCCCGACCGTCCCCATCAGCCGCGTCAAGAGGCCAACCCTCATCGAGCGCAGCGAGACCATGATGAAGGCGACCGCCAGTAGCAGCGTGCCGATCGTCAGGATCAGCTGGAAGGCGACGCGCAGCCCGCCGCCGGTCGCCGCGTCGATCGCCGAGCCGGTGCGTGCGTGACCGGACAGGTAGCTGTGGGCGCCGAGGATCAGCGAGAGCTCGAAGGCCGGCAGGAAGATGCCGTACATGACCGGGCCGCCGATCGCGGCGTAGCGGCCGATCGGCGACGGCGCGGCCGAGCGCAGCTCCTCGGCGCGGCCGAGGTAGCGAAGCGGGAAGATCATCAGCAGGACGCCGACGCAGCTGATCACGAAGCCGCCCATCAGGCTCCATTGGTAGTGGACGAGGAACTGCTCGTGGACGGTGCGCGGGTCGACTCGCGCCGCGGTCTGACCGTTGAAGGCCGGAGCGAGGCCCTGGAGGATGCCGATCGACTTCTCCTTGGCCCCGATCAGCGTGATCAGAACCTGGCCGGCGAAGAAGAGGAGCCCGCCCAGCACGGCGAATGCGCCGACGCGCGTGCGCTGAGCGCCCTCGACTTGCAGCTGGCGCTCGGCGTCGGCCATGGCCGCGCCAAGTGTATTGGGGGCGGGCTCGATAGGCTTCGCCCATGGAGGGTTTCGGCGGCCTATTCGGCGACCCCGACGAGCTTCAGCGTCGGATGGCGGAGTTCGCCGAGCAGATGCAGGGCCAGCAGCGGCTGGCCTGGGCCGACAACGCGATCAAGCTCGCCGTCGACATGACCGTTGCGGCGGTCAACCGCGTCAACCTCCAGGGGACCGCGGAGCAGCAGGCCGCGCAGATCCGCTCGGTGATGGCGCTCGTCTTCCCTGAAGCGGTCACCCTCGTTCGCGAGGCCCGCGCCGGCCTTCAGTAGCTCGCGGCGAGCTGGCCGCGAGCCTACGTGCTGCGCGGACGCCTGGAGGCGGCGCCGCAAAGGCTCACGCGTCGTCGTCGTCCGAGTCGTCCTCGTCCGCGAGCTCGCCCTCGCCGTCGAGCTCGTCTGAGTCCTCCTCGTCGATGTCGTCGAAGCCGAGATCGTCCTCGCCAAAGAGGTCGTCCTCGTCTTCGTCATCGTCGGCGACGGCCAGCAATGGACCGGCCAGGCGTGCCACGGCGAGCCGGCGCTCCAGCTCGTCGATCTCCTCAAGCAACGTCACGGTCGACATCGGTTTCCTTTCCGGGTTTGGCGGCCCCTGCGAGGCCCGGACTTCGCTGTGCGTCTAAACGCTAGCTATTGCGGCGTTTGGGCGGCCGACTCACGCGAGCGCGGCGATCGCCGCAAGTGCCTCATCGTCGTGAGTCTTGGGCGTGACCTTCGGGATGACGTCGCGGATGACGCCGGCGCCGTCGATGATGAAGGTGGCGCGCAGGTTTCCCCAGTAGGTGCGCCCGTACATCGACTTCTCCGCCCACACGCCGTAGCGCTCGGCGACAGCGTGGTCGGCGTCGGCGAGCAGCGTGAACGGCAGCCCGTACTTGTCGGCGAACTTGCGAAGGTCCTTCACCGGGTCGGGTGAGACACCGAGCACGACGGCGTCGGCAGCGGCGTAATCCTCGCTGCGGTCGCGCACGCCGCAGGCCTGGACGGTGCAGCCAGGCGTGTCAGCCTTGGGATAGAAGTAGAGGACGACCCAGTGGCCGCGGTAGTCGGAGAGGCTGACCGACTCGCCGTCCTGGTTGTCGAGCGTGAAATCTGGGGCGGGGCTGCCTGGTTCGAGCATGATCAGATCGTATGCTGCCGGACCCGCCGGCCGATTGCCGCCGCGGTCGAGTGACGTCCGCGTCGCCGTTCTAGCGCCCCCCGACCGCCTCCTGCGACGCCGCGGCCGTCGCGATGTCGCGCGCGTAGGTGTGACGCGCGCGCAACATGAACCACCCGGCGCCGGCAAGCGTCGCAAGAAGGATCAGGAAACTCCACTCGAGGCTCGTGCCGGTGTTGGAGGTGACCTGGTGGGGGTTGGGGTGGGCTCCGATCGGGGCGGGCGAGAGCGCGAGACCGGCGATCGCGTCGGCGATCAGCCCGAACAGGAGCGGCCCGAGCGCCTGTGAGAGCGAGCGCGCGAGCGTCCGCACGCTCTCCGCCCGGCCCCACAAGCCCGCGGGCATGATGTCGAGGCGGGCGGCATCGAGCGGTGGGTTCGCGGCCGACAACAGCGCCGCGCCGGCCATGTCAAACCACAGCGCCGGCGTCAGCGTCGTGATCAGGATGCCCGGCACGAACATGACGACGGCGCCCAGGTAGCAGACGGCCGGCACCCAGATGCGTGCCTCGACGAAGCCGCGCCGGACCATGACGTCGGTCACGCGTCCACTGACCAGGGTGCCGATCACCGCGGCGATCACGAGCAGAAGCAGCACAACGCTCGTCTTGGCCTGACCGATGTGGTAGTGGCCCTCCATGAAGAGGACCATGAACGTCAACAGTCCGGCGAAGAAGAAGTAGCCGAGCGCCGAGCTGATGATCAACTGCATGTTCGTCGGGATGGCCAGGATGTAGCGGACCGCGCGGCCGAGCGACATCCTCAGCGGATCCTCGTTCAGCACGAGGGCGCGGTCGGGCTCGACGCCGCGCTCGCGCACGCGCTGGTGGGCGAGTTCCTCGGCGATGTCGTCGGCGTCCTCATCGGGGGTGCCGGAAAGGTCGCCCGCGGCGACCGCCGTGCGCAGGTCGAGGACGCCCGGCGAGAGGCGGCTCTGCCCGCCCCGGCGCGGCTCAGGCAGCGTGCTCCACAGCGCGCGCGCGAGGAACAGGCCCGGGACCGCCAGGAGCACGAACGCGAGCCGCCACGAGATGCTCGCGATCAGACCGCTGAAGGTGAAGCCGACGGCGGTGCCGCCGATCTCGCCGCCCAGGATGTAGGCGTAGATGCGACCGCGCTCGCGCGAGGGGAAGTAGTCGCCGGTCAGCGACGCGATCGCCGGGCCGGCGCTGGCGGTGACCGCACCCATCACCAGACGCGTCAGAAGCAGCGTCGAATAGCTGCCGGCGATCGCGCTCGCAAAGGAGGCGAGGCTCCACAGCACGACGGTCACGGCGAGAATCGGCACGCGGCGCGCGCGGTCGACGAGCAGGCCGAACGGGATCACGAAGATCGCGCCGACGACGAGTGTCGCCGAGCTGAGCAGCGCGATGTCGAGGTTCGTGATGTGCAGCGAGGATTTGAGCTGGGGCGCTATCGAGCCGATCGTTGAGGTGTCGGCGCTGCTCAAGGCGAGCACGCAGGCGAACAGCGTGATCACGCGCGCCCGCGCCGGACCACCGACAGCGTCGATCACACGCTTGCGGGCCAGTCCCGCGAGCCAGCGCGTCAGCTGCCAGCCGGCGCGGCCGATCTCGGCCGCGATGTCGCGGCCCGAATCCGGTCCTCGCTCCGGAGAGCTCATGCCGCCATCATGCCCCAGGGGCGCATTCAGCGTGCGAGCGCGAACACCGTGGGCCAGAACGGCCCGAGCCGGACGCCCGCCAGGGCCACGATTGCCAACGGTCAGCCACCGTTCGACGGCCAGGTGCGGCGCCGGCTCCATGCTCCACGCGCTTCGTAACGCTCTCGGAACGCCGCGGATCTAGCCTTCTCGCAGTTGATGACCAGATTCAGGCCACTCCAAGCGACCGCGAAGCTGCCCTCCCCGGCGACGGCGAGCGTGGTCGGCGCGATCTCGCTGCTCGCGCTCGCCGGGGAGCTCGCGACGTTCCTGTTCGCCCCGGCCGTGTCCGGTTCGTTCTCGAATGTCACAGGCGGCGATGCCGTCGCCAACGACGTCGGCACGCTCATCTTCACACTCGCGTTCACAGGCGTCGGCTTCATCGTCGCGCGCCGTCAGCCGCGCAACCCGATGGGCTGGCTGCTGATGGGCGTCGCCGTCTCGGTCAACGTCGGGACAGTCGGTCCCACCTACGCCTACCTGGCCTACGGACCGGACCGCGGAACCCTTCCGCTCGGCTGGATCGGCGTGCTCCTGAGCGGCCTCTGGGTGATGCTCTTCATGTTCGTGCCGCTGGCGATCCTGCTGTTCCCGGACGGACGTCTCGGCCGCACCTGGCGCTGGCCGATGCGCTACTACCTGGCGCTGACCGCGCTGTTCCTGGTCGGCGCGCTTGTAACGGCCGTCCGCGACTTGCGGCTGCGGTTGCCCGTCGATGCTCAGGGCAACCTCGCCGGCCTCGACCACCCACACGGCTTGATGGGCGTCCTCTTCAGCGTATCCCTCGTCACGGCGTTTGCCTTCTCGGCGCTCGCGATCGTCCGCCAGGCCCACAACTACCGCCGTGCCGGAGACGAGCGACGCCAGCAGCTGAAGTGGCTGATGGCGGGCGCGACCCTATGTCTAGCCGCGGGCGGGGCCGCGATCGCGAACTCAACCGGGATCGTCTCCGACCTTTTGGTACCGGTCGGCTTCGCGCTGCTTCCGCTCGCGATGGGTGTCGGGATCCTCCGCTACCGCCTCTACGAGATCGATCGCCTCGTCAGCCGCACGCTCTCCTACGCGCTCCTGACGGCGTTGCTGGTGGGCACCTTCATCGGCCTGGTCGCGCTCACGACCGACGCGCTCGCGCTGTCGGGCCGCCTCGGCGTCGCGGCCTCGACGCTCGCCGCGGCAGCGCTCTTCAACCCGCTGCGACGGCGCGTCCAGCGCGGCGTCGATCGCCACTTCAATCGCGCCCGCTATGACGCCGAGGCGACCGTCGCGGCGTTCACCGCGCGCCTTCGCGACGCGGTCGAGATCGACGCGATCCGCGCCGACCTGCTCGCGACCGTCGAGCACGCGGTGCACCCCACGCACGCCTCGGTCTGGATCAAGCGCTAGCGAGCGCCAAAGCGCTCAATCGTGCGAGACCGACTCGCCGCCCCACTCCTCGGGGGCGACGTCGGCGAGCGTCTGCGAGAAGGTCCACTGGTGTCCCCACGGGTCCGCGGCGTTGTACTGCCGCTCGCCGAACGGGTAATCGACCAGCTCCCCGCGGATCACCGCGCCGTTCTCGCGCGCATGCGCGCAGTGCGCCGCGGCGTCCCCGACGCGCACGATCACCGAGTGCGTGGTCTCCCCTTCGCGCGGCGGCCGGCGATCGCCGCGGACGTCGCCGATGATCACCGCGCCACCATCGCCGACGTTCATCTGCGACCGGTGGTCCTCGCCGATCTTGACGCGCTCGGCGAATCCGAAGGCCTGCTCGAGCCAGGCCACCGCCGCCCGCACGTCGGGGTAGATCAACACCGGGATCACGGTCGCCGCAGGTATCGAGCGATTCGCACGCATCACTTCAGAAGCCGCGAGAGACGGCGGTCCTTGAGGACGCGCCCCTCGGTCTGGCAATCGGGGCAGTAGCTCATCACGTAGTCCTCGTAGTTGACCACGGCGAGCGTCGCGCCGCAGCGCGGGCACGGCTCGCCCTGGCGGCGGTGCACCAGCAGCGGCATCGGGAGCTTGTCGGGGATCGGCAACTCGATCACCTGCTCGTAGTGCTCAAGAGCGCGGCCGAGCGTCGCGACGATCGCCTCAGAGAGCACCTCAAGCTCCTCCTCGTCGAGGTCGGCGCCGCGCTTGAAGGGCGAGAGCCGGGCCTCCCAGAGGATCTCATCGACCCACGAGCGCCCGATGCCGGCGACGACGTGCTGGTCGCGCAGCGCCGCGTGCAGCGGCCGCGCCTGCGCGAGGCGATCGCCGAGGTCGGCCGGCGGCGCGGGCCAGGCCTCCGGCCCAAGCCGCGCCAGCGACTCATCGCCCGCCAGCGCATCCAGTGAGAGCAGCTTGACCCAGGCGGCCTGCTTGGTGCCGAACTCGCGCAGCCGAAGCTCGCGCCCGTCGGCGATTCGCACGAGCAGCCGCGAGGTGCGGTCGCGAAGCCCGGCGCGGGAGCCGTAGAGCTGCAGGCGACCCGCCGACATCAGGTGCATCAGCAGCGCGAGCGTGCCGCCTGCCTCGACGATGATCTGCTTGCCGCGGCGGTGGACGCGATCGATGCGCAGGCCGGTCAGCGCGTCAAGCGGCGGCGCGAACGTCTTCAGCGCGTTGATGCCCGGCGCGAGCGCGGACTCGATCTCGCAGCCGCGCAGCGCGGCATCGAGGCGGCGGACGGTGATCTCGACCTCGGGCAGCTCGGGCACAGCCCAAGATTACGCCGCAAAACCGCCCTAGTAGTCGACTTTGCCGCTCGGCAGATAGGCGCGCGTCGCCGCGCCGACGTAGGAGGTCCCCGACTCCGACGTCCATTTGACGCGCCATAGGCGGTGCTTTGCGAAGTGCCCGCTCGCACTCCAGGCGCCGCTCGAGTCGGTCGCGACATGCATCAGCGTCCGCCAGGACTTGCCGCCGTTTGAGGAGTACTGGATCGTGACGCTCCGAACCGATCTCGAGCTCGACTTCGAGCCGGTCGAGCCGGTCGCTCCCGTCGAGCCGCTCCCCGCGCTACCGGAGCCGCTCGGCCGCGATCCCACGGGCCGGGCGATGCCCCACAGCGACACGCCGCTGTGTGTGCGCGTCACCACCAGCGGCAGGCGGAACTCGTAGAAGGACGGCTTCTTGTGGCCGGTGTAGGTCTCAAGGCCGGTTTCGAAGCCCGACCAGCGAACGAGCGGAATGTGACTCTTGGTCGGCGGGTCGTCGCGCAGCAGGTACTGGTCGAAGGCGACGACGCGCGGGTTGCTCCAGGCGATCTTCTCCGAGATCGCGTCGTACTCCGCCTGCTGGGCGAGTGAGACGCCGTAGTAGGGCTTCGGCTTGCTCTGGATGCCCATCTCGGTCACATAGACCGGCAGGTCGGGCTTCACCGCGCCGACCGCGGCAGCGCGGTCAAGCGCCGTCACCAGGCGTCCGATCGTCGCGATCGTGACGTCGTCGTGATGGGGATCGAGGTGGTTGTTGGGGATCCAGAACGGCCCCGGCCCCTCGGTGTAGGGGTGCTGCGCGTAGCCGTCGGCGGGGAGCCGCGAGCAGTGGCCGATCGGGTGGTAGTTCGAGTCCAGGCACAGCACGCCGCGCATGAACGCGAGCGGCGCCGGGATTCCGGCCGCCTTCACGCCGACCGGCGATGTCTCGCCCATCAGGACCTTCATCCCGGAGAAGTTCCCGGACTTCCGCAGGCCGTGGTAGCCGTCCAGGAAGAGGGAGCGGTAGATCGACGGCGAGACGAGCTTGCCCTTGACGTACTGCGGGCGCAGGTACTGCGGCTGGTTGGGCTCGTTCCAGATCGAGAAGAGCTTGACCTTCTTGCCGAAGTGCTTGCCGACGGCCTCCATGAACTGCCCGAAGTCGGTGGCGTTCGGATAGCTGTAGGTGTCCTCGCCGTGCGGGGTCGCCCAGCGCGGCACGGTGCCGAAGCCGCCGCTGACCGTCAGCAGGATCTTCCAGTGCAGCGCCGTCGCGGCGTTGATCAGCGAGTCGTAGGAGCCCCAGTGGTAGGCGGAGGGACTGGCCTGGTTGAAGTGCGGCCGTGTGCGGTGCTTGGGGCTCGGCGCGACGAGACCCCAGTAGAGGACGACCCGCAGCGCGTGCACGCCAAGCGTCTGGAGCTTGGCGATCGTCGCCTGCTGCGTCGCCGCCGGGACGCCGATCAGATCACGCGGCGCCTCGAAGAACACTGTCTCGTCGTGCGAGGCGTAGGCGGCCGGGGCCGCGGCGGCGCCGGCAACGGCGAGCACGGCGGCGGTCAGGACGGCTGTGAGCTTGGCTCGTGTCATAAGCGTGCAAAAGCGCTCCCCCCGGCGCGATGCCCCCCAACCTAAGACCCGTCAGAGCACCGAAGGTTGCGCAACTCGTCGGACGTCATGTCGCGATCAGCGCCACACCCGCGAGCGCAAGGCCGACTCCGAGCGCCTGCGTTCGCACAAGTCGCTCGGCCAGCACGCTGCGCGCGAGGAGCACCGTCGCGACAGGATAGAGGGACCCGGCGACCGCCACGATGCTGAGCGCTCCGCCGCGGTTTGCGATGCCGTACAGCGCCGTCGCGCCGAAGTCGAGCGCGCCGGCCGCACCGAGCAGCCCGAGGCTCACGCGCCCGATCGGCGCCGCGCGCGCCGCGCGCACGGCCACGAGCACGAGGACGACGCCGACGACGGTCGTGATGTGGGCGAGCAGCAGGAGCCAGGGCACGCCTCCGCGCGCGCCGATGTGGGCGAGCACGAAATACCCGCCGAAGGCGCCGGCGGCCGCGAGCGCCAGCGCCATCGCGGTTCGGTGGGAGACGCGCGAGGCGTCGTCGCCGCCGGGGTGCCGCGAGGCGAGCACGACGCCCGCCACCGCGGCCGCCATCCCGACGATCTGAGCGGCGGCGAGCCGGTCGCCGCCCGCGACGCCGACGACGACGGGGATCGCGACGCCGGTCGCCGCGATCGGCGCGACGACGCTCATCGTCCCGACCGCCAGCGCCCGATAGAAGCAGCCGAGGCCGACGATCACGCAGACGCCCGCCGTCAGCGAGGCCGCCGCGGGACCCGCCGCGGGAAACGGCTGGGCGGCGATGGCGACGATCACGACGGCCGCGACCAGCCCGATTCCCTGGCCGATCAGCAGCACCATCAGCAGCGGCACGCGGCGAGCGACCAGCCCGGAGGTGAAGTCCGCGGTGCCCCAGCAGAGCGACGCGGCGAGGGCGAGCAGGACGGTTTGAGCCACGGCGCAGGCGATCCTACGGTTCGCTGCAGCGACCGGCCGCGACGCTAGGCTGCCGCGATGGCCAAGGGAGCGCGCAGTCTCGCCGACGCCGAGGAGGAGATCGCCGGGCTGCTCGCGGAGCTCGAGCACCAGCGCGCCGAGAACGAGATCAAGGAGCAGCAGCTCGACCGCTACGCCGCGGAGCTGCGCGCGACATCGCGTCGCGAGCGCCAGCGCACGCGCGAGCTCGCCGGGAGCTACATGACGACCGTCCGCGCGCTCGCCGGGGCGGTCGAGGCGCGCGACGCTTACACCGCCCACCACGCCGACCGCGTCACCGCCTACGGCATCGAGCTGGCCGCGGCGACCGGCCTCGAGCAGCTCGAGGACACGCTGCTCGAATGCGCGTTCCTGCTGCACGACATCGGCAAGGTCGCGATTCCCGACGGGATCCTCTTCAAGGCCGGCGGGCTCGATGAGCAGGAGCGCGAGGTCATGCAGCGCCATCCCGTGATCGGCGAGGAGATCATCGGCGACATCCCGTTCCTTGAGCCGACGCGGCCGCTGATCCGCCACCACCACGAGCGCTGGGACGGCGCCGGCTACCCCGACGGCCTCGCGGGCGAGGACATCCCGCCGGTCGCCCGCGTCTTCGCGCTCGCAGACGCGCTCGACGCCCTCACCAGCGACCGCCCCTACCGCGCCGCGGTCGGGGTCGCCGAGGCGCGCGAGGTCCTCGAGTCAAGCGACGGCCACTTCGATCCGGCGGTCCTCGAGGCGTTCGCCTCGATCTCCGATGAGCGCATCGAAGAGATCCGAAGCCAGCTCTCGTAGCCGGCGCCCCGCCGCGTTCAACCAATAAGCTGGCGGGCGATGGCCGAAAGTCGCTACTGGCACCCGTTCGCGGACATGGGCGCCGTCAAGGACCGCGAGGTCGTGATCGAACGCGGCGAGGACGTCTGGGTCTGGGATGACCTCGGCAACCGCTATTTCGATGCCACCGCGAGCCTCTGGTACTCCAACATCGGCCACGGCCGCCACGAGATCGCCGACGCCGTCGCCGCGCAGCTGAAGAAGATCGAGGCCTACTCGAACTTCGGCGACTTCGCGACCGCCCCCACGGTCGAGCTCGCGCAGGCGCTAACCGACCGCGCGCCGATGCCCTCGCGGCTGTTTCTGACCTCCGGCGGCGGCGACTCGATCGACGTCGCCGTCAAGATCGCCCGGCGCTACTTCTTCGAGCTCGGAGCGCCCGAGCGGACCCTGCTCGTCAGCCGCACGCAGGGCTACCACGGCACGCACGGCTACGGCACCGCGATCGGCGGCATCCCGGCAAACCGCGTCGGCTTCGGGCCGCAGGTCGAATCCGAGCAGGTCGCCCACGACTCCGTCGAGGCGCTCGAGGAGACGATCCGCAGGGTCGGCGCCGAGCGGATCGCGGCCTTCTTCGTCGAGCCGGTGATCGGCGCGGGCGGCGTCTATCCGCCCGGCTACCGCTACATCGAGGGCGTCGCGGCGCTCTGCAAGCAGAACGGGATCCTGTTCGTCTGCGACTCGGTGATCTGCGGCTTCGGCCGCCTGGGCAGCTGGTACGGGATCGAGCGCTTCGATGTGATCCCGGACATGATCACCTTCGCCAAGGGCGTGACGTCGGGCTATCTGCCGCTCGGCGGCGTGATCATCGCCGACACGGTCGCGGAGCCCTTCTTCGGCGACCCGGGCAGCCCGATCCTCCGCCACGGCGCCACCTACGCGGGCCACGCGACCTGCGCCGCGGCGGCGCTCGCGAACATCAAGATCCTCGAGGACGAGGGCCTGATCCCGCGCGGCGCCGAGATGGAGAAGCCGCTCTTCGAAGCGCTGAACTCACTCGCCGGCCACCCGGCGACCGGCGAGGTGCGCGGCGGCACCGGCATGCTCGCCGCGCTCGACCTCGATTCCGAGCTGCTCGCCCGCGACCCTGCGGCGCTTGGGCGCCTGACGGCGACCGCCCGCAAGAGCGGGGTGATCCTGCGCCAGATTGCGAGCGGCGTCGCCGTCTCACCGCCGCTGACCTCGACCGCCGAGCACTTCGAGCTGATCACCGAGGCCGTCTCAGCGGGCCTCGACGCCGCGGCCGCCTAGCGGCGGTAGAGCACGCGCAACAGCGTGCGAACGAGCCGCGCCGAGCGCTTGGTGTAGGGGTAGAACTGCGGTTCGCGCGCGGGCATCGCGCGCGGTGAGACGAGGATCGTCTGCGGCCGGCAGTACTTGCGGATCCCCTCGGCGCCGTGGCGCACGCCGATCCCGGACTCCTTGACGCCGCCCATCGGCGCCGCGAGCGCGAAGTAGTTGACGGCCGCGTCGTTGACGCAGACCGCCCCGACCTCAAGGCGCCGCGCGAGCGCCTCGCCGCTCTGCGCGTCGGCGGCGAAGACCGCGGCGCCGAGCCCCATCGGTGAGTCGTTGACGAGCTCGACGGCCTGATCGGCGCCGCTGACCGCCATCACAGGCAGCGTCGGCCCGAACGTCTCCTCGCGCATGCAGCGCATCGTGTGGTCGACATCGACGAGGACCGTCGGCTCAAAGAACGTGCCGGGCCCAGCGATCCGCCGCCCGCCGACGAGCGCCCGCGCGCCCTTCGCGACAGCGTCGGCGACGTGCTCCTCGATGATCGCAAGCTGGCGCTCGGAGCTGATCGCCCCGACGTCGACCGACCCCGCCCCGTGCGGCGGGCCAACGCGAAGCCCGCGCACCTTCGCAGCGATCAGCTCGACGAACTCGTCGTGGATCGCGCGGTCGGCGTAGACGCGCTCGATCGAGACGCAGCTCTGACCGGCGTTCATCATCCCGTAGTAGACGGCGACGTTTGCGGCGCGCTCAAGCGGCGCGCCCTCGAGCACGATCAAAGCGTCCTTGCCGCCGAGCTCGAGCGCGAACGGGACAAGCCGCGTCGCGGCGCGCGCGGCTACCGCGCGGCCGCTGCGCGAGGAGCCGGTGAACATCACGAAGTCGACGCTGTCGACGAGCGCCTCGCCCGTCGCGCGCCCGCCCGTCGCGACCGAGAAGACGCCGTCGGGGAGGCCGCACTCGCGAAGCCCGTCGGCGATCAGAAGCGAGGTCAGCGGCGTCAGCTCGGAGGGTTTGAGGACGACGGCGTTGCCCGCCGCGAGCGCCGGGATCGCGTCGCCGAAGGAGTTCAGCAGCGGGTAGTTCCACGGGCCGATCACGCCGACGACGCCGCGCGGCACCCAGCGCGTGACGATCCGCCGCCCCGGCAGAAGCGGCGCGCGCGAGAGGAAGCGGCGCTCGCCCAGATGGCGCCCCGCGGTGCGCGCCCAGTAGGACAGCGCCGAGACGGTGTAGCCGAGCTCGAGCAGCTGGGCGTCCTCGTAGGCCTTGCCGGTCTCCGAGACGATCGTCTCGATGACGCGCTCTGACTCGCGAAGGAGCCAGCGGCGCATCGCCGAGAGCACCTCGCCGCGGGCGTCGAAACCGAGCGCCTCCCAGTCGCGCTGCGCCTCCTGCGCGCGCGCGACGAGCTCCCCCACCTCGGCCGAGCCGAGTTCCTCGAGCGTCGCCAGCAGCGCGCCGCTCGCGGGGTCTCGTACCTCGATCAAGCGGCCTCTGAGAGGGTCACCGTCTGGATCTCGATCGGCGTGCGGGGCCGGTCGCGCTCATCGGTCGGCTCGGCCTCGATCGCGTCGACGACGTCGAGCCCCGAGGTGACCTCGCCGAAGACGGTGTGCTTGCCGTCGAGCCACGGGCACTCCTTGGCGGTGACGATGAAGAACTGCGAGCCGTTGGTGTTCGGGCCGGCGTTGGCCATCGCCAGCGCCCCGCGGACGATCTTGTGCTGGTTGATCTCGTCCTCGAAGGTGTAGCCGGGACCACTCGTGCCGGTGCCCTGCGGGCAGCCGCCCTGGAGCATGAAGTCGGTGATGACGCGGTGGAAGATCAGCCCGTCGTAGAACCCGTCGCGGACCAGCTTCTTGAAGTTCTCGACGGTCTTCGGCGCGTCGGCGTCGAACAGCTCGAGCTCGATCGCGCCCTTGGAGGTGTTCATCGTGGCAGTCGACATCGGAGCTCCTTATTGCTCGTTGGTTGTCAGGCCGTGAGCGCGCTCGAGCGCCAGCGTGTGGCCCGCCACATCGACGCCCGACGCGCGCTCGATAACGCGGTCGGCGTCGCCGGCGGGAACGCTCAGCAGCGCGAAGCGCTCGAGCATCGTCACGTCGGAGACGGCCTCGCCGTCGAGTGACGTTGCCCGCGTGATCGCGGCGACGAGGTCGGCGACCTCGATCCCGGCCGCGCGCCCGCCGCTTGCGAGCAGCCGCGCGCGCGGCTCATCGGCGGCGTGGCGGACGTTGGGCTTGCGGTGGCGGCGCGGACGCTCGCGGACCGGCGCTGGAGCGGCGGTCGCGCCTGGCGACCAGGGCGCGATCGAGATCCCGATGTGACGCTCGATCGCCTCGAGCTCGCGCTTCTGGCGCGCCTCGACGAAGGTGATCGCGCGCCCCGAGCGCCCGACGCGGCCGGTTCGCCCGATCCGGTGGACGTAGGTGTCAGGCGACGTCGGGACGTCGAAGTTGATGACGTGGGTGACGGTCGAGATGTCAAGGCCCCGTGCGGCGACGTCGGTCGCGACCAGCAGCGGCACGCGGCCGCCCTTGAAGGCCAGCATCACGCCGTCGCGCTGGCCCTGCGTCAGGTCGCCATGCAGCGCGCGGACGTTCATGCCCTTGTCGCGCAGCGTGCGGAACAGCTGGTCGCAGCGGATCTTCGTGCGCACGAAGACGATCGCTTGATCGGGCTGCTCGGCGCGCAGGACCTCGACGAGCTTGGCCGCCTTCTCGCGCGTCTCGACGGGCAGCTGGAACTGCTCGACGGTGTCGATCGTCAGCGTCGCCGCGGCGACCTCGATGATCAGGGGGTCGTAGAGGTAACGGTCGGCGAGCGAGCGGATCTCATCCGGCATCGTCGCCGAGAACAAACAGGTCTGGCGGCCCGAGGGAGTCGTCGAGAGGATCTTCTCGACGTCCTCCAGGAAGCCCAGGTCGAGCATCTCGTCGGCCTCGTCGAGGACGACGTAGCGGCAGTCGTGAAGCAGCAGCGAGCCGCGCGTGACGAGGTCCAGCACGCGCCCGACGGTGCCGACGACGACGTGTCCGCCGCCGCGCAGCTGGGCCTCCTGGTTTCTGATCGGCGCGCCACCGAAGACGGCGACGACGTCGACGCTGCGCGTGCTGCCGTACGCCCGCAGGGCCTGGGTGACCTGAATGCACAGCTCGCGCGTCGGCGTCAGGACGAGCGCCTGCACCCCGTCGGTGTCGGGATCGACGTACTCCATCATCGGCAGACCGAACGCCGCGGTCTTGCCGGTCCCGGTCTGCGCCTGCCCGATCACGTCGCGCCCGGCGAGCAGCGGCGGGATCGCCTGCTCCTGAATTGCGCTCGGGGTTTCGTAGCCGACCTCGCGCAGGGCGGCGAGCACAGGCTCGGACAGGCCGAGATCCTTGAAGGACGTCACGCCCCTCAGCTTATTGTCCGCAGCAGTTGGGGTCGGTGCATGCACCGACCCCGGCTTGGGCGCATGCGCCCAACCCCAAGTGGGCGCATGCGCCCACTCGCCCATCCTGGAGGGAGCCCAGAGGCGGTGTGTAGGCGGACTGCACGGGGCGCGGGGCGTCTGTAGGGTTCGCCCGCGATGCCGGTCACAGTCGTCGGATCGATCGCCTTCGACGCGGTCAAGACGCCCTTCGGGGAGCGCGAGAAGATGCTCGGCGGAGCCGCCGTGCACTTCGCGCTCGCCGCCTCGTTCTTCGACGAGGTGCGCGTCGTCGGCCCGGTCGGCGACGACTTCGGCGAGGCCGAGCTCGAGGTCCTGCGCCGCCGCGGCGTCGACGTCTCCGACGTCGAGCACGTCGCCGGCGGGGAGACGTTCTTCTGGTCGGGCGAGTACGGCTGGGATCTCAACAGCCGCGAGACGCTCGAGACGCGCCTCGGCGTCTTCGAGCAGTTCGAGCCGAAGCTGTCGCAGGCCGCGCGCACGAGCAACGTGCTGTTTCTGGCCAACATCCGCCCCGACATCCAGCGCGCCGTGCGCGAGCAGTGCACCGGCGCGCGCTGGGCGGCGCTCGATTCGATGAACCTGTGGATCGACATCGAGCGCGACTCGCTCGTGCAGACGATCGCGACCGTCGACTGCCTGATCCTCAACGACGCCGAGCTCAAGCAGCTGACGAGCATGCCGAACACCGTCCGCGCCGCGCGCGAGGTGCTCTCGTGGGGCCCGCCCGGGCCGAGCGCGATCATCGCCAAGCAGGGCGAGTACGGCGCGACGCTGATCACCACCGACGGCTACTTCTCGCTGCCGGCGTTCCCGCTCGAGGACGTCGTCGACCCGACCGGCGCCGGCGACACCTTCGCCGGCGGCGTCGTCGGCTACCTCGCGGCGGCCGGACAGGCGCCCGACGAGGAGATGCTGCGCCGCGCGATGGCCTACGGGACGGCGCTGGCCTCCTTCAACGTCGAGGAGTTCGGGACCGAGCGCGTCGAGCGGCTGACGGGTGCTGAGATCTCGGCGCGCGTCGCCGAGCTCGAGCGCGTCACGCGCTTCAGCGACTCCCCCGTGTCACTACGCGGCTAGACGGCGTTGGCGGCAGCGACCGCGGGTAGTACGATCAGCGAGCGCGCATGACCTGGACCTTCATCTGGTTGATGCTGCTGCTGAAGATCCCCGTCGGGGGAATGCTTTGGCTCGTCTGGTGGGTCATCAAGAACAGCGACGAGCAGCCTGTCGCGCCCGGCGAGGACGACGGCGGCAGCAAGCTGCGGCTCGGGCCGCATCGCCAGCCGCGCCCGATCGGGCCGCGGCGACCGCGCCGTGGACCGCATGCCGGCGCGCGCCCGCCCGCGCCCGCCCGCGTGCGCAGCGTCAGCGCGATCGCGCGCAAGGTCGAGCACCGCTAGGTTGGCGGGGTGAGGGCCTCGTCGGTGCTCTCCGACGGGACGATCCGCCGTCTCGTCGAGGACGGCACGATCATCATCGACCCGTGGGACCCAGCGCTCGTCCAGCCGGCGAGCGTCGATCTGCGGCTGGGCTCGAGCTTCCGCGTCTTCCACAACCACCGCGCGTCGGCGATCGACCTGCGCGAGCCGCCGACGAACCTGACCGAGCCGATCGAGATCTCCCCGGATCAGCCGTTCGTGATCCACCCCGGCGAGTTCTGCCTCGGCGCGACGCTCGAGTACGTGACGCTCCCCGACGACATCGTCGCGCGGATCGAGGGCAAGTCCTCACTCGGCCGGCTGGGGCTGATCGTCCACGCGACGGCGGGCTTCTGCGACCCCGGCTGGAGCGGCACACTGACGCTCGAGCTCAACAACCTGACGCGGGTCCCGATCAAGCTCTGGGCGGGCCTGCCGATCGCCCAGCTCTCGTTCATGACGCTCGACGCTCCGGCGGAGCGCCCGTACGGGCACGCCGAGCTCGGCAGCCACTACCAGGGGCAGCGCGCGGCGACCGAAAGCCGCTATGGCGGCGCGGCTTCCGTTAGCGGTGGCGCATAATCGGGGTATTGGAAGCGGCGACAGGAGATCCGATGAGCAGCGAGGCAACTGATACCAAGGCGGGGGCCAACGGTGCGGGCGCAGGCTCGGAGACGCTGTCGATAACCGACAACCGGACGGGCCGAAGCTACGAGATCCCGATCGTCGACGGCGCCGTGCGCTCGCTCGACCTGCGCCAGATCAAGGTCTCAGACGACGACTTCGGCATGCTCGCCTACGACCCGGCGTTCATGAACACGGCCTCGTGCCGGAGCTCGATCACCTACCTCGACGGCGACGCGGGCGTGCTCCAGTACCGCGGCTACCCGATCGAGCAGCTGGCCGAGAAGTCGACCTATCTGGAGGTCGCCTACCTGCTCGTCCACGGCGAGCTGCCGACCAAGGCGCAGCTTGAGGAGTGGACGCACCTGATCACGATCCACACGTTCGTGCACGAGAACATCAAGGACTTCATCCAGGGCTTCCGCCATGACGCCCACCCGATGGGGATGCTGCTCGGCTCCGTCGGCGCGCTGTCGACCTTCTATCCCGACGCCAACCGCATCCACGATGCCGACAACCGCGACATCCAGACGATCCGCCTGATCGCCAAGATGCCGACGCTCGCGGCGTTCTCATACCGCCACAACATGGGCATGCCCTACGTCTATCCCGACAACGACCTCAACTACGCCGGGAACCTGCTCGGGATGCTCTACAAGATGACCGAGCTGAAGTACAAGCCCGACGAGCGCATCGAGCGGGCGCTCGACATCCTCTTCATCCTCCACGCCGACCACGAGCAGAACTGCTCGACGAGCGCGGTCCGCGCGATCGGAAGCTCGCTCGTCGACCCCTACTCGGCGATCGCCGGCGGGATCGCGGCGCTCTACGGACCCTCGCACGGCGGCGCCAACGAGGAGGTCGTGCGGATGCTCCACCGCATCGAGCGGCGCGAGAACATCCCCGACTTCATCGCCGGGGTGAAGGCCGGCCAGGAGCGCCTGATGGGCTTCGGCCACCGCGTCTACAAGAACTACGACCCGCGGGCGCGGATCATCAAGGGCGCCTGCGACGACGTTTTCGAGGTGACCGGCGTCAACCCGCTGCTGGCGATCGCCACCGAGCTCGAGAAGATCGCGCTCGAGGACGAGTACTTCATCTCGCGCAAGCTCTACCCGAACGTCGACTTCTACTCGGGCCTGATCTACGAGGCGCTCGGCATGCCGATGTCGATGTTCCCGGTGATGTTCGCGATCGGCCGCACGAGTGGCTGGATCGCGCAGTGGCTGGAGATGGTCCAGGACGAGGAGCAGAAGATCGCGCGGCCGCGCCAGATCTACACGGGCGAGCGCGCCCGCGCGTACGTGCCGCTCGACCAGCGGGGTTGAGCTCGCCGCGCTGGAACCTCACCGTCCGGGTCGGATCGAAGGTCGACCACCAGCACTTCGCGACGCTCGACGAGGCCCTCGCAGCCCTCGAGGAGCGCGCCGGGCAGCTCACCGGCGAGGTCGCCCGCAGCGAGGTTCGCTTCTTCCGCCGCCGCATCGAGCCGGTCGAGCAGGTCGCGGCACGGCTCGAGGTCGCCGGCCCCGGCGGTTTTCGCCCGTCGGTCCACGGGGGCCTGGACGTCCGGGGCGACGGGTCGGCCGAGGCCTACACCGGGCGCGTGCGGCGCTCGTTGATCGAGCCCCGCCGCGGCGAGTCGCCGGCCGCCGCGCTGCGCCGCAGGCTGGGCGCGACTACCTGACGACGCGAATCTCGATCGTCCCGCTGTAGCTCTCGTCGTAGCTGCACGCGGTGCGCCTACCGCCGAACGGCCCATCGGCAACGCACGTCGCGCCGTCGCAGGCGCTCGAGTTGCAGGTGGCGCTGAGCGGCGTGTCGGCCCACAGCCCGGCGCCCGACATCGTGATCGGCGCGGAGTAGCCGCCGGGACGCGCGAGCAGGGCGCGCGGGAAGCTGACGCTCGCCTGCAGCTCCGACCAGCCCGGCGCTGGGTTGGGGATCAGCGTCGCATTGCCGCACCCGGGAGCCGAGGGGTTGGCGACCAGCTCGGCGAGCGCCCCCACGGTCACCTGGCGACCGGCGATGACGACGCTCACGCCGGGATAGGCGACGTCGCCCGAATCAGACGCTGGCGGCGCCCCCAGCGTCTCCAGGCAGGCGCCGCTCTGCGCCGGCTCGCCGGCGCACGGGCCGAGCCGCTCGGCGCCCGAGAGCGTGCCCGCGCCACTCGTCGCCAGCGGCGTCTGCGTCGCGCCGCCGCCGGGCGCGATGGCGAAGCTGAAGCTCCAGCTGTAGGAGTCGCTCTCGGTGTAGCTCTGTTGCGGGCTCCGACAGGATGCGCCGGGGCCACCGACGGCGCCGCCCTGGTAGCGGTAGGCGCCCCCGCCGCTGCCGCTGAAGGTCACCTCGATGTCGCCATAGGGCGCCGTCGCGCCCGCCTTCACGCGGGCGCCCTGCGCACTCGCCAGCGGGACGGCGAGCGCG
>DATAWT010000018.1:0-20348 GCA_036267075.1 Solirubrobacteraceae bacterium | reverse complement strand
GACGAGCACCGGATCATCATCGCGGATCGCTGCCTTGAGCAGCCCCTTGGCGTCGGCCGGGTTTGCCGGAGCGAGCACCTTGAGGCCCGGGGTCGCCGCGAACCAGCCTTCGAAGGACTGCGAATGCTGCGCGGTGAGCTGGTTGCCGGCGCCGTTTGGCGTGCGGATCACGAGCGGGCAGCGCGCTTCGCCGCCGAACATCGCGCCGATCTTGGCGGCGTGGTTGACGACCTGGTCGATCGCGACGAGCAGGAAGTTGATCGTCATGATCTCGACGACCGGCCGCTCGCCCAGCATCGCCGCGCCGACGCCGGCGCCGACGAAGCCCTCCTCGGAGATCGGCGTGTCGCGCACGCGGTCGGCACCGAACTCGGCGAGCAGGCCGGCCGTCACCTTGTAGGCGCCGTCGAAAACGCCGACCTCCTCACCCATCACGAAGACGCGCTCATCGCGGACCATCTCCTCGCGCATCGCGAGGCGCAGCGCCTCCCGATAACTCATCGTCGCGAACCCCTGGGCTACCGCGGGCTCATCGACAAGCGTTGGGGTATCGGTGGTGCTCACTCTCCAAGGCCTCCCGCGAAGACCAGCTCGCGCTCGCCGAACGGCGCGCCGGGCAGCATACGGGCGAACTGCGACGCGCTGCCCGGAGCGTACATGCCGGTGGCGAGCGTCCCGACCTCGGGCGGCGGGCTGTCGAGCGCCGCCTGAACCGACGCCTCGACGCGCTCGTGCGCCGAAGCAAGCATGGCGTCGAGCTCCGCGTCGCTGACACCCTCCTCAGAGAGCAGCCCGCGGACGCGGAAGATCGGGTCGTGTTCGAGATGGGCATCGATCTCCCCGCGCGTGCGGTAGGCGAGGCCGGCATCGGCCACGGAGTGGCCTCGATAGCGGTAGGTGACCAGCTCGAGCACGCCGGCGCGGCGCTCCTCGCGCGCAGCGCCGAGCATCGTCGAGGCCGCCTGGGCGACGGCGAGCAGGTCGTCGCCGTCGATCCGCTCGGCAGGCAGGTCGTATGCGGCGGCGCGGCGATAGAGCTGGGTGACCGCCGACGCGCGCTCGACGCTCGTGCCCATTCCGTATTCGTTGTTCATCACGAGGAAGACGACCGGCAGCTGCCAGACCGCGGCGAGGTTGAGCGACTCGTGCCAGGCACCCATGTTGATCGCGCCGTCGCCGAGCTCGCAGAGCACGGCCTGGGAGCGGCCCTGGCGGACCAGCCCGAGCGCCAGGCCGGTGGCGATCGGAAGCTGGCCGGCGACGATTCCCCAGCCGCCGTAATAGCCGCGTCCGACGTCGAGCAGGTGCATCGAGCCGCCGCGACCGTGCGCGCAGCCGCCGACGCGGCCGAACAGCTCGGCCATCACCTCCTCGGCCGGGACGCCGCGCGCGAGCGCAAAGCCGTGGCAGCGGTAGCCGGTCACGAGCAGGTCTGCCGCGTCGAGGGCGTGCGTGGCGCCGACGGTCGCCGCCTCCTGGCCGGAGGAGAGGTGGCAATAGCCGCCGATCCTCGCCGCCTTGTACTGGCGCTCAGCTTCCGTCTCGAAGACGCGGATCAGAAGCATCTGCTCATAGAGCGCGCGCAGGGTGCTCGTCGCGATCGCCATCAGCCTTGCTCCTCCTCGAAGTAGTCGGGATGTTGCGCACGGATCGCCGGGAGCGCCGAGAGGACCATGCGAAGGTGGTGGCGAAGCGCCGTCTCCGCGGCGTCCGGATCGCCCTGCTTGAGGGCCTCGAGCACCTCGCGGTGCTCAGCGACCATCTCTTCCAGATAACGCGGCTGAGGAAGGCTGAGCCGGCGCACGCGGTTGAGATGGCCCTTGACGCGCTCGGCGACCTCCCACGCGACCGGGCGGCCGGCCAGCTGGCAGATCGCCGCGTGGAACTCGTCGTCGAGGACGGCGAAGCGGGCGTGGTCGCCGCGCTCTGAGACCTCGGCCTGCCGGCGGATCAACCCGTCAAGTGCGGCCAGGTCGCCGTCATCAGCCTCGACTGCGGCGATGCGCACCGCCGCGCACTCAAGCGACTCGCGGATGAACTGCGCGTCCTCGACCGCCGCGACGCTGATCGGCGTCACGAAGGTCCCGAGCTGGGGCACGATCCGCACGAAGCGCTCGTCGCGCAGGCGGATCAGCGCCTCGCGGATCGGCGTTCGGCTGACGGCGAGGCGCTCGGCGAGCTCGTTCTCGGAGATGCGCTGTCCGGGGGCCAGATCGCTCGCCACGATCGCCTCGCGAAGCGCCCGGTAGACCTGCCGTCCGGCGGAAGCGGCAGGGGGCTGCCGAAGCCGGTCGATACGCATGTCTGTCACTACCTGCATACTTACATACAAGCACGGTGGAATCAACGTTCGCCGCAGGTATCGCTCTATGGAGCCGAGTCAGCCCGACTCAGGCGCCGGCTGCAGCGGCCTGGCGCGTTATCTGGTCCTTGCCCCAGCGCGCCCGCTCGGCGTAGCCGATCAGCGTCGCGAAGTAGTCGCGGAAGGCGGGAACCGCGATCCCCAGCGGGCCGAGCACCTCGCGCGCGTGGGCGTCATCGAGGCTCGCGCTGATACCGAAGTAGGGCGCATACAGCTGGGCGTCGGCGAGGCGCGAAGGCGTGGCGACGATCCGCGGCGGCTCGCGGCCGAACTGCCGCGCCGCCAGGTCGATCAGCTCGGCGTTCGTGGGCGCGCCCGCCGCCGCGACGAGCGCCACCGTGCCGCGCACGTCCTCGTGGTCGAGCAGCGCCAGCAGCGCGTCTGCCACGTAGTCGATCGGCACGATGTCGGCAACGCCGTCGGGGTCGATCGCGACCTCGTCCATCAGCCCGCGCGAGAAGGCCCGCATCGGCCAGTAGATCACATTGAACGCCGACGTCCAGCCGCTGCGGCTGTCGCCGACGATGATGCTCGGCCGCGCGATAACAAGCGGGAGGCCGTCGCAGGCCTCGCCGATCGCGCGCTCGGCCTCGAACTTCGAGTGCTCGTAGGTGTTACGGAAGCCCTGGCCGACATCGAGGTCGGTCTCGCGGAAGACGCCCTCGTATTCGCCGGCGACGTAGGCGGTCGAGACGTGCACGTAGCGGCGAAGACCGCCCCGCGACGCGAGCTCGCGCCCGAGCTCGAGCATCCGCAGGGCGCCTTCGGTGTTGACGGCGCGC
The DNA here is from genome assembly GCA_036267075.1 of Solirubrobacteraceae bacterium. Taxonomy (GTDB): domain Bacteria; phylum Actinomycetota; class Thermoleophilia; order Solirubrobacterales; family Solirubrobacteraceae; genus Palsa-513. Next base: position 17,204 of record DATAWT010000018.1, on the reverse strand, counting down.
GCCTCCTCGAGCGTCAGATCGAACGAGATCAGCGCCGCGCAATGCAGCACGCTCGTCACGTGCTCGAGGATCAGCTCGCGGCTTGTGGCGCTCAGCCCGAGGTCGGGCTTCGACACGTCGCCCGCCACCGCGCGCACGTCCGCGGCGCCCGCGGGCGGCTCGTCGTAGAGGCGTTCGATCACCTCAGCGAGGCGGGCCTGCGCCGCGTCGTCTGAGTCGGCGCGGACCAGGCAGAGCACCGAGACCTCGTCGCGCTCGATCAGCCGCGCCAGCAGTTCCATCCCGAGAAACCCCGTCGCGCCGGTCAGAAGGACCGTCTCGTTCACCGAACGGGAGCTCCCATGGCGTGAAAGCCGCCGTCGACGTGGAGGATCTCGGCGGTGATTCCGCGGGCAAGGTCGCTCAGCAGAAAGCAGACCGCCGCCGCGACCGGACCGGCATCGCGGGTGTCCCAGCCGAGCGGCGCTCCCGAGCGCCACAGGCCTGCGAGCTGGTCGAAGTCCGGGATTCCGCCGGCCGCGATCGTCTCAATCGGGCCGGCGGAGACCAGGTTGACGCGCACGCCGCGCGGTCCGAGGTCGCGCGCCAAATAGCGCGAGACGCTTTCGAGGGCCGCCTTCGCGACGCCCATCCAGTCATAGACCGGCCAGGCGAACGCGGCGTCGAAGTCGAGCCCGACGACCGAGCCCCCGCCCCCGGCTTCTAGCAGCGGTGCGAGCGCCGCGGCGAGCGCCTTGAGCGAGAACGCGCTGGTCTGGAACGCGGTCACGGCACTCTCGCTCGGGGTTTCGAGGAAGCCGCCGCCGAGCGCGTCGGGCGGCGCAAAGGCGATCGCGTGAAGGACGCCGTCGAGCGAGCCGTCCCAGCGCTTGTCGAGGTCCTCGGCGACCCGCGCGAGATCATCGGGCGAGTTGACGTCGAGCTCGAGCACGTCCGGTGGCTGCGGGAGGTGCTTGGCGGCACGCTCGGTGAGGCGCATCCCGCGCCCGAACCCGCTCAGCACGATCTCCGCGCCCGACTCCTGGGCCTGGCGGGCCACCTCGAAGGCGATCGAGCCGCGTGTCAGGACCCCCGTCACGAGCACGCGCTTGCCGTCGAGCAGGCTCACAGGGGGATGTTCCCAGCCGGCCAGCGCCGTAGCGCCGTCGAGTCGAGCGTCTCGAGCGCGGTCGCCAGCCGCGCTCGCGTTTCGCCCGGCGCGATCACCTCATCGACGTAGCCCTCCGCGGTCGCCGCGCCCGGGTGAAGGTGCTCGGCGGCGTAGCTCGAGGCAAGTGCGTCGCGCGCGCTGGTCGGATCCTCGGCCGCCTCGATCTCACGGCGGTGGATGATCTCGACGGCCTGCGGGGCTCCCATCACGCCGAGCTGGGCGCTCGGCCAGGCGAACACGAAGTCGGCCCCGAGCTCCTTGCTGTTCATGGCGATGAAAGCGCCCCCGAACGCCTTGCGCAGCATCACCGTGATCCGCGGCACCGTGCACTCGGAGAAGGCGTAGACGAGCTTCGCGCCCTGGCGGATGACGCCGGCGCGCTCCTGCTTGGTGCCGGGCAAGAAGCCCGGCGTGTCGACGAGGACGATCAGCGGGATGTTGAAGAGGTTGCAGGTGCGCACGAAGCGCGCCGCCTTCTGCGATGCGTCGACGTCGAGAACGCCGCCGATGTAGCGGGGCTGGTTTGCGACCACGCCCACCGAGCGGCCGTCGATGCGGCCGAACGCGCAGACGATGTTGCGCGCGTAGCGCGGCGAGATCTCGAGCATCCGGCCACCATCCAGCAGCGTCCGCGCGACGTCGCGCACGTCGTAGACCTTGCGGTCCTCCTGCGGCACGAAGCTGTCGGGGGCGCTGCCCGGCGGATCGACTGAGGGCCAGCGAAGCGGCCGCTCCTCACAGTTCTGGGGCAGATAGTCGAGCAGGTCGCGGGCGAGCAGGGCGGCGTCGACGTCGGTCTCGGCCACCAGGTGGCAGACACCGTTTCGCTCGTGCACGCGCGGCCCGCCGAGCTCGGCCATGTCGACCGTCTCGCCCATCACCTTGGCAACCACGCCCGGACCGGTCAGGAACATGCTCGCCTTCTCGGTCATCACGACGAAGTCGGTCAGCGCCGGCGCATAGGAGCCGCCGCCCGCGGACGGCCCGCAGATGACTGAGATCTGCGGCACGAAGCCCGACAGCGCGACGTGCTTGTGGAAGATCTTCGCGTAGCCCGAGAGCGCGGCCAGTCCCTCCTGCATGCGCGCGCCGGCCGACTCGACGAAGCCGATCACCGGCACGCGTGAGCGCTCGGCGAGCTCGAGGACGGCGACGACGGTTTCGGCATGCGCCTCGCCCAGCGAGCCGCCGGCAAACGAGGCGTCCTGCGCGAAGACGGCGACGACGCGGCCGTCGACGCGGCCGCTCGCCCCGAGCACTCCGTCGCCGGGGCGCGCCTTCTCGCCCATGTGACGCGAGAGGACCTCCGTGCGCAGCAGGTCGATCGAGCCGGGATCGCAGAGCACCTCGAGGCGCTCCATCGGCGTGAGCTTCTCATCGGGTCGAGGAACGAGCGCAAGCGTCATATCGCCTCCAAACACAGCACGGCGTTGTGACCGCCGAATCCGAACGAATTTGAGATTGCCAGAGGCCGCTCGCCGTCAGCGAGCTCGAGTGGCCTGGCGTGGTCGGGTACATAGTCGAGATCAAGGCCCTCTTCGGGCTCGGCCCAGCCAAGCGTGGGCGGGATCACCTGCGCGCGCAGCGCGAGGATCGTCGCGATCGCCTCGACGGCTCCAGCGGCGCCAAGCAGATGACCAATCGCTGACTTGGTCGATGACACAGGGATCTGCATCGCGCGCTCGCCCAGCGCTGCCTTCAGCGCGACCGTCTCGGCGCGGTCGTTGAGCGGCGTCGATGTTCCATGCGCGTTGACGTAGACGAGATCGGCGGGGGCGATCCCAGAGTCCTCGAGCGCACGGGCGATCGCCGCCGCCGCCCCTCCGCCGCCGGGGTCAGGCGCCGTCAAGTGGTGGGCGTCGGCGGTCGCGCCGTAGCCGCGCGCCACGGCCAGGATGCGGGCACCGCGCGCGCGGGCGGCATCGCCGTTCTCGAGCACGAGCACCCCGCCGCCCTCCCCCATCACGAATCCGTCGCGCCGCGCGTCAAACGGCCGCGAGATGCCGGTCTTCGACAGCGCATCCAGGGCGCTGAACGCCGCGCGGGAAAGCGGCGTGAGCGCGGCCTCCGCGCCGCCAGTCACGACCGCGAGCGTCTCGCCGGCGCGGATCGAGTGGATTGCCGTACCGATCGCGTCGGCCCCCGAGGAGCAGGCGGACACGGTGCCGAAGCAGACGCCTCGCAGGCCGTGGCGCATGCTCACCGCGGCGGCGGCGGCGTTGCCCATCATCAGCGGCACAGCCAGCGGCGACACGTGCTTTGCGCCCTGCTCGAACATCGCCAGGTCGTTGGCCTCGATCGTGCCGATCCCGCCAATGCCCGTGCCGATGATCGATCCGACCCGCGTCGGCTCATAGGGCAGCTCGCCGTCCCAGCCGGCCGAGGCGAGCGCCTCGATCGAGGCGACCAGCGCGAACTGCGTGAAGCGGTCAGCGCGGCGCGCCTCCTTGACGGAGAGGTGGTCGGTCGGCTCGAAATCGCGGCAGCGACCCTCCCCATCCGCGATGCCGCAGATGCCCTGCGACCAGCGCTCGTGGAGCACGCCGGCGCCGACGCCCAGCGGCGTGACAGCGCCGATTCCCGTTACGACGACGTCGACCACGTACTCAGGCGCGCTCCGCCACCAGGTCGATCGCGTCGCCGACGGTCGTGATCTCGGCGACATCCGCGCCGCTCAGCTCGACGCCGAACTGCTCCTCGATGATCTGCGAGAGCTCGGCGAGGTCCAGCGAGTCGATGTCGAGCGCGGTCAGCTCGGCGTCGCGGTTGACGTCCTCGGCGTTGGCGCCGAAGCTGACGAGCGAGTCGGTGATGACCTTCTCGATCTGCTCGCTTGTGTGCTGTGCCATTGACTTCCTTTCGTTGTTCACTCAGGCGGACAGGCCGCCGTCGACGTAGAGGATGCTGGCGGTCACGTAGGCGGCCGCAGGCGAGGCGAGGAAGGCGACCGCCGCGGCGACCTCCTCCGGCGTGCCGGGACGCTGGGCGGGAACGCGCCCGAGGAGCTCGTCGGGAATGCCCTCGGTCATGTCGGTCGAGATCAGGCCCGGAGCGACCGCGTTGATTGTCACCCCGCGCCGTGCGACCTCGACGGCGGCGGTTTTGGTGAAGGCGATGACGGCGGCCTTCGACGCCGCGTAGTTCGCCTGGCCGGCGTTGGCGCGCGGTCCGATCACCGAGGCGACGTTCACGACGCGACCGAAGCGCGCGCGAATCATCGCCCGCAGCGCCGAGCGCGTCAGGCGATAGGTCGCGCCGAGGTTGGTGTCGAGGACGAGCTTCCAGTCCTCGTCGCTCAGCGACAAGGCGAGGTTGTCCGCGCGCACGCCGGCGTTGTTCACGAGCCCCAGCACCGGCGCACCGAGTGCCGCCGCGGCCGACTCCAACAGCGGTTGAGCGACCTGCGGATCCGAGACGTCGCCCTCGATCGCGACGGCGCGCCCGCCGGCGGCCTCGATCGCGGCGACGACCGCCTGGGCCTGCGTCGCGCTGGTTCGATAGTTGACGGCGACCGGCCAGCCATCCGCGGCGAGCGCGCGGCAGATCGCCGCGCCGATGCCGCGCGACCCGCCGGTCACCAGCGCACATCCCTCGGGGCTCATCCGCGCCCCCAATCGACCACGCAGGCACCCCACGTGAAGCCCGATCCGGCCGCCGCGAGCAGGACGCGCATCCCGGGCCGCAGACGTCCTTCGCGCCGCGCCTGCTCGAGCGCGAGCGGGACGCTTGCGGCCGAGGTGTTGCCGAGCAGCGCGATCGCGTCGACGACCTTCGCCGGATCGAGCTCGAGCCGCTCTGACAGCGACGCGAGGATCCGCGTGTTCGCCTGGTGATAGACGTAGAGATCGAGGTCGGCGAGCGCGACGCCCGCCGCTTCGCATGCGCGACGTGATGCCTCACCCATTCGCTTGACGGCCTGCTTGAACGTCTCGTGGCCGTCCATCGACAGCAGTTGCGTCGCGCGGTCGGCGACGATCAGATCGGCATGCCCGCCGTCTGAGCCGAGCACGACTGGGCCAACGTCCCCGGAAGCACCGGCGCTCAGCACGAACGCGGCGGCTCCGTCGCCGAACAGCGCCGCGGTGTTGCGGTCGTTGGGATCGACGTGGCGGGACATGATCTCGGCGCCGATCACGAGCGCGTTCGCCGATGCGCCGCTGATCAGCATCCCGCGCGCCGCGGCGAGCGCCGCGATGAAGCCCGTGCAGGCGCTGCCGACGTCGAACGCGGCGCTTTGGGCACCGATCGCGTGCGCGACCTGCGGCGCGGCGTTCGGCATGACCGAGTCCTGACTGCAGCTGGCGACCAACACGAGGTCGATGCGCTCGCCCTCGATCGAGGCGTCGGCCAGCGCCGCGCGCGCGGCGGGCACGGCGAGCTCGAGGAGCGAGGCATCGCGCCGCGCGTAGCGGCGCTCGCGGATGCCCGTGCGGCGAAGGATCCAGTCTTCATCCACGCCGATCGAGGCGTTGATTTCAGCGTTCGGCACGACGCGTTCAGGTAGCGCCGTGCCGATTCCCGTGATCCCGATCCTGACGACGGCGGCGAGATCGCGCAGTGGACCTGCCTGCTCAAGCGTTGCCGACACGTTCCTCCTCCAGTGAGAGGGCCGCGGCTCCCTCGACGTTGCGTGAGACCAGACGCGCGAGCACCGCGTCCGGACCGACGTCGATGAAGCTCGATGCCCCATGACCGGCCAGCGCGATCATCGTCTCGCGCCAGCGAACCGGTGCCGTCAGCGCTCCGGCCAGCTGCTCGCGGAAGTCGCTGAACGGCGCGGCGGTCATCCCCGAGAACACCGTCACCGCCGGTTCGCGAAACTCGACGCGGTCGAGCGCCTCGCGGAATGGCGCCTGCGCAGCGGACATCCACGGCGAGTGGAAGGCTCCGGTCACATCCAGCGGGAGCGCGCGGATGCCGCGCTCGCGCGCGATCCCCGCCGCGTCCTTGAGTCCCTCACGCGGCCCGGCGAGCACCGTTTGGCCGGGGGCGTTGTCGTTAGCGACCCATACACCCGCCGCCTCTGCGACCTCGGCGGCCGCCTCGGGCGTGCTCTTGAGCAGTGCGAGCATCGTTCCGTCGCCGCTCGAGCGCCCCGATTCGTCCATCAGCGCTCCGCGCAGGACGACCAGCCGGAGCGCGTCGTCGTGAGACAGCGCGCCAGCCGCGGCGAGCGCCGAAAGCTCGCCCAGCGAGTGCCCGGCGAACGCGATCGCCTCGTAGGGGTCCTCGAGATCGAGGAAGCTCGCGAGGCTCGCGAGGAAGATCGCCGGCTGCGCGTAGCGCGTCGCCTCGCCGGCTAGCGCGAAGCAGTCTTCGCCGATCAGCTCGCCCGCTCGCTCCAGCAGCGCCGGCAGCACAGCCGCCACCTGCTCGCGAGATTGAGTCACCGACACCCCCTGTCCGGGGAACAGCACGCCGCAGCCCCGTTCTACACGCACGGCCCACATCATCACCGCTTCGCGGACGTAGCAGCGGTTTCGCCAGCGCATAACCGCCGTGCGGGGGGTGTCAAACCCCCAGGTTGGGGGGTGTTCAGGCGCTCAGCCGATCAGTCCGAGCCGCGCCGCGCGCTGCACGGCGTCGGCGCGGTTGCGCGCCCCGAGCTTGCGATAGAGGCTCGAGGTGTGCTCGTGGATCGTGTGTGGCGAGAGGTGGAGCTCGGCCGCGATCTCGCGATTGGTCGCCCCGCGAGCGATCAGGTCGAGCACCTCGCGCTCGCGCTGCGTGAGCGCCGCCGCTCCGTCGTCGACCTGCGGCTGGAAGACGGTCATCCCGAGACCCACCATCCGCACGGCGCGCGCGATGTCGGCGGCCCCCCAGTCCTTGGGGATGAATCCGGACGCTCCGGCGTCGCGCGCCGCTTCGGGGGAGATCCGCCCTGCGCCGCTGATCAGGAGCACCTTCGTCGCCGGTGAGCGCTCGCGCAGCTGCTGGCAGACCTCGGCGCCCGACTCCTCACCGAGGAACAGGTCGACGAGTGCGACGTCGGGCTTGTATCGCTCGGCAAGCACGTAGGCCTCCTCGCCGGAGCGCGAGCTGAGCGTCCGCTCCACCCATGGCTGGTTGCCGAGCATCTGCCGGAAGCCCCAGTGGACGACGTCGTGGTCATCCACGATCAGGACGCGCAGCCGGATCTTGTCGTCGTCGGGCGCCAGCTCTTCGGCCACGCTGCTCATGATTCCTCAAAGGGGACGACGAGGCGCACCTGCCAGCGACCGCCGTCGCGCGGGCCGAACTCGAGCAGGCCGCCCGCCTGCAGCGCCTCGAAGCCGGCGAGCCGCAAGCCCATCCCGGACGCCCCCTCGCCACCCGTCTCCTCAACGCCGTCGTTGACGACCTCGAGCACGAACGTGCCGTCGCGCATCTCGCTTCGCACGCCGACGCGAGTCGCATGGGAGTGCTTGCCTACGTTGCGAACCGCCTCGGCGAGCACGGACTGGGCGAGTGGCTCAAGCGACGCGGGAGCCGCGGGCTGCTCGACGCCCTCGACACCGATGCCAAGGTCTGGATACTCGTGACGGAGCCGCTCGACCTCCTCGGCAAGCGTCGTCTTGGTCGCCGCGGCCGAGCGTCCGAGCGGGCGCTGAATCGCGTTGCGAAGGTCCCCGAGCGCGAGCTGGACCTCCTCCGCGCAGCGCTGGCGGGTCTGCTCATCAAGGGGCTGGTCGCCGCTCAGCGCGAGTGAGACACCGAACAGGCGCTGGACCACGCCCTCGTGGATCTCGCGCGCGAGGTCGATCCGCTGTTCCAGCGCGACGGCGCGCTCGTGCTGGCGGGTCGCCGCGCGAGCCATCGCCGCAAGCGCCGCCATCTTGCCGAGGATCCACAGCACCTCACGCTCCGGGGCGGTCAGCGGCGGCCCCTCCCCGCCCCGATCGCCGAGGATCGCTCCGAGCCAGCGCCCGCGCGCCGACATCGGCGAGCAGACGACGTGCTGGGCGTGGAGGCGCTCCACCCACTCCGGCGGAAGCTGGCCGCCGAGGCCGTCGCTGGACTCGATCACGCGATCCTCTTCGAGCGCCTGACGCGCGAGAGCCGCCGTCTCGAGCGTGAAGAAGTCGTCGCTGAACAGCGCGGGGTCGACGCCGTAGGTGCCGGCGGCAAGGATCCGGCGCCGCTGCGAGTCGTAGCGGAAGATGACGACACGGCGAAGCGCCGTGCAGCGCGTGATGCCCTCGCACAGTCGACTGTAGAAGTCGTCGCCGAGGCCCTCCTCCTCGCTCTGCGAGAGCACCTCGGCGAAGATCTCGATCGCGTCGGCCTGCGCGGGGGTGAGCTGCGGTGCGGCCGTGTCCGGTGGCATCGGCGGATTCTCGCGCATCGGCTGCACCGGCGAGCGTAGGGTTCGCGCTGCCATGGAGCTCCGCCACCTGCGCTACTTCCTCGCCGTGGCCGACGAACTCCATTTTCATCGCGCGGCGGCTCGGCTGCACATCTCACAGCCGCCGCTGAGCCAGCAGATCCGAGCCCTCGAGCAAGAGCTCGGGGTCACGCTGCTGGCGCGAAACCGCCGCCGTGTCTCGCTGACCGCGGCCGGCGAGAGCTTCCGCGATGACGCGCGCATGATCCTCGGCGCCGTCGACCGCGCGTCTGAGCGAGCGCGCAGCGTCGCGCGCGGGTCGCTCGGCACGCTCTCGGTCGGCTTCGTCGGATCGGCGATGTTCAGCCCGACGCTGCCGGACATCCTCCGCGACTTCCGCGCACAGAACCCGGATGTGGAGCTCCTCCTGCGCGAGCTGCCGACGGTCGCGCAGCTGAACGCCCTGACGGGAGGCGAGCTCGACGTGGGCGTCATTCGCGGACCGATCCCCGAGCGCGACGTCGATCCCGGCATCGAGCTGATGACGATCCAGCGCGAGCATCTCGTCGCCGCGCTTCCGGCCGCGCATCCGCTCGCCGCGCGGCGGCGCCTTCGTGCCGAGAGCCTGCGCGGTGAGACGTTCGTGATCCTCGCGCGACGCGAGGCGCCGGGACTGTTTGCCGGCCTTGCCTCGACCATGGGCGAGGCGGGCGGCGTGCCGGAGGACGTGCTCGAGGTCGCCGAGATGCAGACGATCATCAGCCTCGTCGCTGGTGGCTTCGGCGTGTCGCTCGTACCGGAGTCGGTCGGGCAGATCGATAGATCTGGCGTCGCCTTTCGAGCGATCGCCGGCCGCACGCCGACGATCGAGCTGGCGCTGGCCTGGCGAACCGGGAGCACGTCGCCGGTGCTCGCCGCCTTCCTTGCGATGGCGCGACCGCGGCGCCGTGCCAGCTCTTAAAGGCGCAAGGCCCCCGGAGATGAAAGAGGGTTCACGGGGGCCTTGCGGGGAGGAGAGGAGATACAAGGCTAAGGCTGCCTCCGTGGTATGTCCAATACTCATTTTTTCTCGCTGTGAGTCGTTTGCACAATCAGAGCTGCGCTCCGCTAGCCTTCGCCGCCGATGGCTGCCAGCCTGCTGATCTGCTACGACGGCTCGGAGCGCGCAGGCCACGCGATCGCGGTCTGCGGCGAACTCTTCCCGGGCGCCCAGGTGCACGTTCTAAACGTCTGGGAGCCGATGGAGCGGATCGTTGCGCGCTACTCGGCGCTCGGCCCCTACGTCGGGGAGAGCATCGGCGAGGCGGACTCGGAGATCTCGGGCGAGGCCGATGCCGTCGCCGCCGCCGGCGTCGCGCTCGCCCAAAAGGCGGGCCTTGATGCAAAGCCCCGCACGGCAGCTGTGCGGACGACCGTCTGGGAGACGGTCCTCACCGTCGCCGACGAGCTCGAGGTTGACGTGATCGTGACTGGAACGCGCTCGCTTCACGGCGTGCGCGAGGCGCTCTCGAACACGCTCTCGCACGCCCTGCTTCAGCACAGCCGACGCGCGGTGCTCGCCGTGCCGATGCCTGCCGACGACTGATCTGCTATCTATCAGGCACCCCTAATTAGGGTTGCCTAATAGATGAGCTTCTCCGAGACCACGCTCCTCGGCGCGATCGCCGGCATCACGATCTACCTCGGGCTTCCGGTGGGACGCCTGCATCGCATCGACGAGCGCCTCCGCGTCGCCCTCGCGATGTTCTCGGCCGGAATCCTTGCGTTCATCTTCATGGACGTCAGCTCGCACGGCGAGACGATCATCGAAGGCACGCTCGACCAGTTCAAGCACGGGCACGCGAGCTTCGGCCACATCGTCTGGCTGTTCGCGCTGCTGGCGGCCGGCTTCATCACCGGCACCGCCGGCATTGCCGGTGTCGAGCGAACGTTGATGCGCCGCCACCATCTCAGCGCGCCGCCGATCGCCGGCGGCGCCGTCGGCGCTCTCAGCGTCGAGGACACCGCTCGCCTGCACGCCGAGGGGGCGCTCGCGCGTGCCAACGCGCTGCGCACCGGAATGACGATCGCCGTCGCGATCGGGCTCCATAACTTCGCCGAGGGCCTTGCGATCGGCGTGTCGGCCCGCGCCGGCGCGATCGGCTTGGCGACGATGCTGATCATCGGCTTCGCCCTCCACAACGCGACCGAGGGATTCGGGATCGTCGGCCCGCTCGGCGGCGTACGGCCCTCATGGCGCTGGCTCGGCCTGGCCGGGCTCGTCGGCGGAGGACCGACGTTCCTGGGGTCGATGATCGGATACCAGGTCGACTCGGGCCCGCTCGAGCTGCTCTTCTACGCGCTCGCCGGCGGAGCGATCCTCTACGTGATCGGCGAGATCTGGGGCGCGATGCGCCGCTACGGCCACCGTGAACTTGGCCTCTACCTGCTCGCGACCGGCTTCCTGCTTGGCGTGGCGACCGATCTCGTCGTGAGTTACGGCGGCGCGTGAGCTAGGCTGAATGCGAGCGATGAGGCTCGCTCCATAACCGCGGCGTCTCCGCTGATGGCCTCTACCCCGTCTGCACTGGAGGCCGCATGCAGCAGCTCATCGCCGTAGCGTCATCTCCCTTCGTCAGCTTTCAGCGCTGCGATGCGCTTTGACAGCCGCGAAATCGTCGCGATCTTCGCCGGCGGCTTCACCGGCGCGCTCGCGCGTGCCGAGCTCGCCGTGGCGATCACGCACGACCCCGGGCGCTGGCCCTGGGCGACGTTCATCGTCAACATCGCTGGCGCATTCATGCTCGGCTATTTCACGACGCGGCTGCAGGAGCGCCTGCCGCTGTCGGCGTATCGCCGCCCCCTGCTCGGCACCGGCTTCTGTGGCGCGCTGACGACGTTCTCGACGATGCAGATCGAGATCCTCGAGATGCTCGACGCGGGCCGCGTCGGCCTTGCGCTCGGCTACGCCGCCGCGAGCATCATGGCCGGCTTTGCGGCGGTCTGCTTCGCGAGCGGGCTCGCACGCCGAGCCCAGGTGCGCGCGTGAGCGCCGGCCTTGCGATCGGCGTCGGGCTGATCGGGGGCGTTGGCGCGCTCGCCCGGTTCCTGCTCGACGGTTCCGTCGCTTCCGCGGTAGGCCGGGCGTTCCCGTTCGGCACGCTCGCCGTGAACGTGAGTGGATCGTTCGTGCTCGGGATCTTCGCCGGGGCCGTCCTCAGCGCCGACGCGAGCGAGCTGCTCGGCACGGGCCTGATCGGCGCGTTCACCACGTTCAGCACGTGGACGTTCGAAAGTCACCGCCTCGCCGAGGACGGCCGGCTGCGGCTGAGCGCGCTGAACTTCACCGTCAGCCTCCTGCTCGGCGTGCTCGCGGCGTGGGCGGGCCGCGGACTCGGAGGGGCGCTTTGAACGAGGACTGCCTCAGCCTGACCGTCTATTTCGGCGAGCGCGACAGTCGCGGCACGGGCACGGGCTTCTTGGCCGATGAGCTGAGCGAGATCCACGCCCGCCACGGGCTGCCCGCGAGCATCCTGCTGCGCGGTGTCGAGGGCTTTGGCGCAAAGCAGCGCCTTCGCACCGATCGCGTCCTGACGCTCTCGGAGGACCTACCCGTCGTCAGCGTTGCGGTCGGCACCCGGCCACGCGTCGAGGCTGCGCTTGCCGAGGTGAGCAGGCTGTCCTTTGACGGGCTGGTGACGCTCGAGCGCGCGCGGCTGCTTGGCGCTCCCCTCGAGCCACAGACGCTTGACCCCCAGGCAAAGCTGACCGTCTATCTCGGCCGCCACGAACGCACCACCGGCGGCCGCGCCGCCGATCAGGCCGTCGTCGAACTCCTGCACCGTCGCGGCGTCGCGGGCGCGACTGTGCTGCTCGGCGTCGACGGGACCTTGCATGGCGAGCGCCGCCGCGCGGCGTTCTTCGGGCGCAACGCCTTCGTGCCAACGCTTGTCATCGCAGTCGGTGACGGCAAGCTGATCAGCGCCGTCGTAGCCGACCTCGCGGCGCTGCTGCAGCGGCCGCTGATGACGCTTGAACGCGTCGAGGTCTGTAAGCGCGACGGACAGCTGATCGCGGCACCGCGGCCCGTCGCCGAGATCGACGACTCGGGGCTCGGCGTTTGGCAGAAGCTCACGATCTACGCCGGAGAGCAGTCGCGGGCGGGCGCCGAGCCGCTCTATCACCGGCTCGTGCGCGCCCTGCGTGAGGCCGGCGCTGCGGGCGCGACGACGCTGCGCGGCGTTCGCGGCTACCACGGCGACCATGAACCGCACGGCGATCGCCTCTGGCAGCTTCGCCGGCGTGTGCCCGTCATGACCGTCGTGGTCGACACGCCGCGGCGCTGCGAGCGATGGTTCGAGCTGATCGACTCGCTCACGATGGAGGGCGGGCTCGTCACGAGCGAGACGGTCCCGGCCTTCCGCGCAAGCGGGCCGGGAATCGAGGATGGCGGGCTGGCGCTCGCTTCGCCGCGTTAGCGGCGATCAGCCGAGCTGGTGCTCGCCGTGCCCGGCGCCGCCCACGGGCATCAGGCAGCCGACGTCGCAGCGCACGCGCCGGGCCGAGTGTCCTCGCTCGCCAGGGATGTGCGGGCGAGCGCAGACGCCGACCTCGTGGGGACCGACGCGAAGGCTCGGAAGGCTCGCGTGGAGGGCCTCGCGGCGGGATCCGCGACGAGCCGCAGAGGTGCCCCTCCAGTCGCCTCTCCATCTCCCAAGCTCTGCGCAGCAAGGCATGGGTGTATGACAGCGCAGGCGCGGAGCCATGTGGAGCACCCAGAGGTGTAGTTGAAGCCACACCTTGCGGATGTAGCGTTCACCGTGTGGCGCATCGCGTTGTCGTGGTCGGTGGTGGATTCGGGGGTCTGCGGGCGGCGCAGGGACTTCGCCGCGCCCCGGTCGAGGTGATCCTCATCGACCGCGAGAACTTTCACCTCTTCCAGCCGCTCACCTACCAGGTCGCGACGGGCGCGCTCTCGCCGAGCGAGATCGCCTATCCGCTGCGCGCGATCTTCAAGCGCGCCGGAAACGTCGAGGTCATGCTCGCCGAGGTAAACGACGTCGACCTCGCCGCGCGGCTTGTCCACCTGCGGTCCGTCGGCGACGTCGCGGCGCCCGCGACGGTCTCCTACGACACGCTGATCGTCGCGGCCGGATCCCATTACAACTACTTCGGCCACGATGACTGGCGCGAGCTCGCACTCGAGGTCAAGTCGCTCGAGAGTGCCCTTGCGGTTCGCGCCCGGATCCTGCGCGCCTTCGAGGCGGCCGAGATGGCGACCGACGAGGACCACCGCGCAGAGCTGCTCACGTTCGTCGTTGTCGGCGGCGGCCCGACCGGCGTCGAGATGGCCGGCCAGATCGCCGAGCTCGCGCGCGACACGCTGCGGCGCGACTTTCGCTCGATCGACCCGCGCAGCGCGCGAATCGTGCTCATCGAAGCGCTCGACCGAGTCCTGACGAGCTTCCCGCCGTCGCTCTCGGCACGGGCGGTCCGCTCGCTCGAACACCTCGGGGTGAGCGTGATGCTCGGGACCCGCGTCCAGCAGATCGACGGCAGTTCCGTCACGGTCAGTCGCAGTGAAGGCGACGGCGAGCGGATCGCCGCGGGCACCGTAATCTGGGCCGCCGGCGTATCGGGGGAGGATCTCGCGGCGGTTCTCGCCCGCCGCGCGGGCGCCGATCTCGACGGCTCGGGCCGCGTCGCCGTCGAGGGCGACCTGAGCCTGCCCGGGCATCCGGAGGTCTTCGCGCTCGGCGACATGGTGCGCGTGCGGGCGGCGGACGGTTCGCTGATGGCGCTGCCCGGCGTCGCGCCCGTCGCGATCCAGCAGGGACGCTTCGTGGCGCGTGCCGTTCGGGCTCGTCTCGCGGGGCGCGCGGTCAAGCCGTTTCGCTATCACGACAAGGGCAACCTCGCGACGATCGGCCGCGGCGCGGCGGTGGCCGACATCCATCGCCTGCGCCTGAGCGGCTTCATCGCCTGGGCGACCTGGCTCGTCGTTCACCTTTTCTACCTCGTCGGCTTTCAGAACCGCATCGTGGTCATGGTCCGCTGGTCCGCAAGCTTCGCAACGCACGGGCGTGGCGCGCGACTGATCACGCGGGCCTAGTCATGGCTGGATCACGTGCGCCTCAGCGTGGTGTGCGCCCTGCATGGTCTTCACTGGACCATGTTCAGCGGCGCACGCTCGCGATGATGGCGCTGGTCGTATGCGGCCTTCACGCGGTGGGCCTCTTCATGCTGTTTGCGCTCGTCGCCCCGCATCACTATCGCCTCTCCGCGACAGGTGGCTTCACGGTCGGCATCGGCATCACGGCCTACACCCTCGGGCTGCGTCACGCTTTCGACGCCGACCACATCGCGGCGATTGACAGCACCACGCGCAAGCTGATGAGCGAGCGCCAGCGCCCGCTCAGCGTCGGCTTTTGGTTCTCGCTCGGTCACTCGACGATCGTCTTCGCACTGGCGATTGCGATCTCGTTCGGCGTGCGCTCCCTGGACGCCGGCGTACGCGACCCCGGCTCGAAGCTGCACCAGCTCACAAGCTCGATCGGCACACTCGTCTCTGGCAGCTTCCTATGCCTGATCGCCGCACTGAACGCCGTGATCCTGCTCGGCATCGTGCGCGTTTTCCGCGACATGCGCTCCGGGCGCTTTGACAAGCGTGAGCTTGAGGCTCGCCTCGACACTCGAGGGCTGATGAACCGGCTCCTCGGTGGCGCCACGCGCGCGGCGCACCGGCCGGCGCAGATGTATCCGATCGGCCTTCTTTTCGGCCTTGGCTTCGACACGGCCACCGAGGTTGCGCTGCTCGTGCTCGCGGGCGGCGCGGCCGACGAAGGCCTACCGTGGTACGCGATCCTCTGCCTTCCGGTGCTCTTCGCCGCCGGGATGTCGCTTCTGGACACGATCGACGGCACGTTCATGAACTTCGCCTACGGCTGGGCATTCGCCCAGCCGATCCGCAAGGTCTTCTACAACGTCGCGATCACGAGTCTTTCGGTCGCGGTGGCACTGCTGGTCGGTGCGGTCGAGCTCGGTGGACTAGTCGCTTCGCAGCTTCGGCTCTCGGGGTCCTTCTGGGCGTGGCTCGAAGCGATCAACCTGAACGCGCTGGGCTTCGCGGTTGTCGGATTGTTGGTCGTGACGTGGATCGTGGCCGTGCTTGTATGGCGCTTCGGGCGCATAAACGAACGCTACGGTTCAGGCACCGCCGAGGAGGTCACGTGAGGCCAGCGCGGCGCCCCGCGATTACACACGCGCGGATCGACTACCCAGCGGGCGGCTGATCGATCCGCAACAGGTTGCCGGAGGGGTCCCGCACGGCACAGTCTCGCGCCCCCCATGGCTGATCGGTCGGCTCCTGGACGATCTCGGCGCCAGCGGCGCGAACCTTCTCGAAGGTGGCGTCGAGGTCGTCGGTGTGGAAGTGGACGCCGTTGAGGGCGCCCTTGGCAACCAGCGCAGCGAGCGCGTCGACATCGGCCGGGCTGCCGTTCAGGTAGTTCGTCAATACGATCGCCACGTCCGGCTGGACGGCGGAGCCGACAGTGATCCAGCGAAAGTCCCCACGGGACACCTCGTTGCGAAGTTCGAGGCCGAGCGTGTCGCGGTAGAAGGTCGACGCGATTTCCGGGTCATGAACCAGGACGAAGCAGGTGGAGACGGTGAGGTTCATGGCTGCAACGTTAGGGAGCTGCTGCCGCGTGCGCTTCTTTGATCCTGCTCGATCGGCGGGTTGGGCGGGTCGCGTCCTTGGCGATGCAGCCGGGAACCGTCTTGAGGGCGCTGTGGTCGTCGTAGCGGTAGGCCGTCGGCGTCTGACCGACTAGCTCGGTGAAGCGCGCGCTGAAGGAGCCGAGCGATGAGCAGCCGACCTCGAGGCAGACCTCGGTGACCGACAACTCCCCGAGCCGCAGAAGCGCCTTGGCGCGTTCGATTCGCCTCGTCATCAGATAGGAGTAAGGGGTCTCGCCGTAGGTCGCGCGAAATTGACGCGAGAAGTGCCCGGTCGACATGAGCGCGGCTCTGGCGAGTACGTCTACGTCGAGCGGACGCGAGTACTCGCGATCCATCAGGTCGCGCGCGCGCCGCAGATGCGCAAGGTTGGCCAGTTCCTCAGAAGTCACGACGCGAGCGTAGCGAGGCGTTCGCATGCGCTGCGCCCGCGCGAAGCGATCGAGCGGGCGAGAGCTGGAAGAACGGACCGCCGCGTAAGAAAACTCGCTCGCCGGGATGAACGTCAACATGTGGGACGTCAACGAGCGAGTACAGGGACTGATCCGCTCGCGCCAGCCGGTCGAACCGGTGCTGCTGCGTGACCGCGACACTCCGCTCGCTGACCTGATCCCTGCTGCCGACGAGTAATAGGAAGAAAACCCCCGCAAAGCGGAGGTTTTTCAATCGGGGCGCCCGGATTTGAACCGGGGACCTCACCGACCCGAACGGTGCGCGCTACCAAGCTGCGCCACGCCCCGAGAGACGCCGGAGTATCCCACAGTCGCCGCCGCGGTCATGGTGGCAACTCCCACCCGCCGAGCGCCCGACGAAAGGCCGAGGAAGCGCCGAGGACACTCGATCTTGTGCGAATGCGGGCTTGTATCCGTCCTGACGAAGTTGTATATCTAAGTTCGGTCACGAAACAGGAGGGACGCACCGATGGCGAATCACCTGACGCCCACGGAGCTCGCGCGCGAAGCAGGCCTCGAACGCCGCGAAGTGATCTCCAAGTGCATGGAGATGGGCGTCCCGATCTTCCAAGGTCGGATC
>DATAWT010000017.1:0-10160 GCA_036267075.1 Solirubrobacteraceae bacterium | reverse complement strand
GACAGCGGAGATCGCGGTGATGGGCCCAGAGGGCGCCGTCAACATCATTTACAAGCGTGAGCTCGCCTCGAGCAAGTCGCCGAAGAAGCGCCGCGAGCAGCTGATGGACGACTACCGCGCGCGCTTTGCCAACCCCTACGCGGCGGCCGAGCGCGGCTACATAGACGACGTCATCGAGCCGCACGAAACGCGGCCGCGCCTGATCACGGCGCTGCATCTGCTCGAGACCAAGCGCGAGCCAGGCCCGCACCGCAAGCACGGCAACATCCCGCTTTAGGCGGTTCAGCTGAAGTGCGCGCTACGTGCCAGGGCGCGCACCCGGCCGGTCAGGTCGAGTGCACCGAGGTTCCACGTCGGATGCCTCGAGCCCAGCAGCGCGGCTACGCGCTCACGCTCGCCGAGGGACCAACACTCCTGCGAGCGCCCTCCGAACAGAGCCTGTTTGAGGGCCGTTCCGGAGCTGGGGTCGGGCCAGTGGGTCTCGATTTGCTCGACGGCGCCCGCGACGTCCTCGAAGGCCACCGCCGCCCAGAGCTCGGCGAGCCAGCGCAAGCGTGCCGGCTCGGGTTCCTCGTTCGGGCCGAACCGCTCAATGAACGAACGCAGCCCACCGTCGGCGGAGGAGGCGACGGCGGCTGCCAACTTCTCGAGCCATCTAGGAGTTGGCGTCTCGACGCGCTCGAGCAGGCCGGATCCCCCGCTCAGACGGGGTGCGGCGGTAAGCGCGAACTCCGAGTGCTCGGCCGCGGCGAGCTCGCGCGTGCGAAACGAGAAGCGCGCGCGCAGTGCGGGCCACATCGCCGACCAAATGGCCACGATCGCGCCCGCGGCCTCGGCCAGATCAGGGTGAACGACGACACTCGCGCCATCGGTGCGGCAGGCGATCTGGATGCACCGCTGGAGAAGCTCCACGCTCGGCGCGTGGCCGGAGGCGAAGCCGGACCGCGCGCCTTCACCGCCGTCGCGGAGCGACGCAGGGACTGCGAACGAGTCAAGCGACTCACCCGCCGGGTTTCGCGCGTGCCCGACGATCGTCGGCACCGCTCTGGGATCCGCAAGCGACGCGGCGTCGACGAGGAGCACGTGCGAGCACACGGCTCCAGATCGCGCTGCGCGTGGGTCGGCCCAGGTGACGCAGAACGCGTACTCAGCGCTTTCGGGCAGTGCCAAACCCGTGATCAGAGGGGGGCAGCCAGCAGTCATCACGGCGTCGGTCGCGACCAGCAGCCGCACCATCAGCGCGCGAGGAAGCTCCCGCGAGCCGACCAGGAGGCGATGCCCGTCGTCGTAACCAAATACGAACTGGTCGGCTCGGCTTACGAGCCCCAGATCGCCCAACGCAGCGGCTCCGTCACCGAGACCGTGCCGCCGTCGCGATCTATCGCGAAGACGCGGTCGTAGATCTCGCCTTTGGCGAGCAGCTCGTCGCGGTGCGACAGCGCGCCGCCCTGCGCCGAAACCCCGAACACGCCGAGCTCTTCGACGTGCGGGCTGCATTCGATCGTCGACAGAAGGCCGGGGACCCGGGTCTCAAACCACTCGTACGGTGTGGGATCACCGTCAACGGTGTCCCAGGCGGAGATGACGACGGCGATGCGGACCGGCCATAGCGCCTCGCGCGCCTCGGCGACGTTCTCCAAAACGGAGATGAGTTCGGCCGAGCTGCTTGTGTGCTCGCGCGGATCGAACGTGATGGTTGCCGTCGAGGCCTCCGCCTCGCCGTCAGAAGTCCGGGCCACGGCACCGAGCACGCTGAGCGGCTGCGGGACGCGAACGTGCTCAGGGTGGATGAAGAGAACCATCGATGTGGCCTCCTCGCAGATGCCGCGCAGCGGCGCGTACCAGACGCGCTGCTCGAAGAGCAGCCGCAGCGACTCGCCGGATGTGTCCGGGATCAACAGATCGGCCGTGCCGTTCGCCTCGAAATCGAGTGTCACCGAAAGCTGCCCGCCGGTTTCGAGAGTCGTCCGCTCGACCTCTTGGGCGCGCGCGACCTGGTCGGCGAGCCGCTGCACATAGGCACGATCGCCGCTGAAGCTCGCCTCGACGACGGAGCGATCGAGCGGCGACTGGACAAGCGCCCACAGAGTTCCGAGGTAGGTCGACTTCCCACTGCGCGGCATGCCGAGCAGAGCGACACGCGGCCTCGGACGCTCGCTCAACGCTCGAGCCCCGTGTTGGCGCGATCGGCTTCGATCTCCGCGGCGGTCGCGACAAGCTGCTCGTGTCGCTCACCGGCGCAGAGCCAGCGCACAAGCTCTCCCAGGCCGCCCGGTTCGGTGACGAGGTCTGGCAAGCCCGTCCGCACGCTGGTGGTCTCGGCGTCGATCCCTCGCGCCGAGAAGAGCAGGTGGGGCACGTGTCGCCGGAACGCCCTCTCGCCGGCAGGCGTGAGGACGTCGGCTTTGGTCAGGGCGACGGCGACGCGGGCACTCGCACGGACGGCGCCGGAGCTGCGCAGGGCGAGAATCTGGCGCATCGCACGGGTGGCCGCGATCTCCGACTCGCCCGGCGTCGACAGTGCCTCGCCGTCGACGACGACGACGAAGCGGTCGCTGTGGGCGGCGAGCGGCAGCTCCTGAAGCAGCGGCCGACCCTCGCGCACGCGCTCGAACACGCTCCCTCCGAGGTCCGCGAACACGAGATCGACGGAGTCGCCGCTCGGCGGGCGCACCCGCATGTGGAGCAGGAAGGCGTCATCGTCGTCGGTCGGCAGGAACCGCGCATGGAGATGTCCGGACGCGATTCGCCCGCCGTGCGCGCGGCGTTCGAAGCCGAGCGCTGTGCGACTTCCGGCGAGGCGATGCTCGGCCAGGCCGTCCGTCGCCTGCATTCGCTGCCACAGCGAGGCGAGCAGCGCGGTCTTGCCGGTGCCTTGCTCGCCCATCATCAGCACGAGTCGTGAGCCACGAACGCGACGCAGCCTGCGCGCCTCGGCGAGCGTCATCGCCTCGCCGGAGATGACCGTGTCGTGCTCGTCTTCGGGCGCGTCGGCTCGCACGCCCGCCTGTTCGAGGGCGTCGATCCAGGAGTGCGCGCCGGGCTCGTCCGGAATGTTCATCTGGCAACCGCCTCGGCGAGAGCGATCAGCTTCCCGGAGCTTCGCGCGCGGCCCAGGAGCGCGTGCTCGCGGACGACGCCGTAGGTGTCCTCGAGTCCTCCGAGCAAGTCCAGCGAGCGCGCCGCGCGATAGCGAACGTCCGGCGCGACCCGCATCACGTCGACTATCACGGCACGCTCGGCGTCACTGATCGCCACGTCGGGCTCCCGGTCGGGAGTGTCAATAACAGGTTGGGCGGCGGCCGCCGCCGCCGTCGTGAAGATGTCCTCGGCGAGCGGCTCGCCGGGGTCGTGGGCCGGGATCGACGCGGGTGCGGCGCCGGCGATTGCCACGCCCGCCGACGCAGGATGCTCCGCACTCGGCTGCAGCCACGCTGGCTGCGCGGGCGACTTCTCGTAGTCGTCTCGAACCGCGACGGCTTCACGTCTCGCCGGCTCATCGCGCAACGGCACGTACGACGCCGGCCGCTGGTGGGCAGGAGCAGCGTCTGGTCGCGACCTGCCGCGAAACAGGCGCCCGAACATCAGGCGATCCCTTGCGAGAGTTTGGCGCTCTCCGGCAACTCGGCGAGCGTATTACCCGCGCGCGCTGATCTTGCAAACTTGGCCACGGGGAAACGCTAGCACCAGAAAACCGAGCGGTCACGGCCGTAAGCGAGGGAGTCGCGGTCACGGAGCGAGCTTCTTTGACAGGCTCCCGCTTGTGGCCGTGCCCGAACTGGTCCGCCGAATCGCCGAGCGAACTCTGCCGGCGGGGCTGCTGCAGCGATTGCGGGTCTGGAAGTTCCTGCGCGCTCGCGATCGTTATCCGCAGCGCGAGGTCGAACACCGCTACGCGGGAACGCCGCTGAAGGTCGTCGTCGGATCGCGGTATTCGGAGCGCTACGACCGGGACTGGCCGCAGCTGCGCGAGATCGAGATGCTCCGCGAGGGACGCCTCGTGCCGGGCGCCACGGTTTTCGACCTCGGCGCAAGTTGCGGCGTGATCGCGATGATGCTGGCGTCGATCGTCGGTCCGAGCGGGCGTGTCGTCGCGTTGGAGGCGCACCCGCACGACGCCGAACTCGCCCGGCGCAACAGGGATCTGAACGGCCTGGAACAGCTGGAGGTCGTCCACGCGGCGGTCGCGCGCGAGGACGGCGAGCTGGTTTTCGGCTTGAACGGACAGGTAGACGACGGAACGCGGCGATGGGGTGACCTCGCGGTGACGGCCTGCTCGATCGACGGCCTGGCCGATCGCTACGGCGCCCCTGACGTCGTCTTCATCGACGTCGACGGCTTCGAGGCCGAAGCCCTGGCCGGCGCGGCGCGCACGATCGCGGCGGGGCCTGACTGGTTTGTCGAGATCCATCCGGTCGACCTCGCGCGCTACGGCGACGCCGGCCCCGACCAGGTGCTCGCGCACTTTGACGCGTCGCGCTACTGCCTCTATGCGGCGGCTGACCGCCTCGTCGGCACGCCGGGGCTCGGACTTCAGTCGCTGACGACCTTCGCCCCCCTGGCGCACTGCCCACCGGACCTACGGGCGCAGCGCTTCTTCCTTCTGGCTCGGTCTGTGGCAGGCTTGCGCCGATGACGACACGACCGCTGCGGATCGAGCCAGCCGCCACCGAATTCGAGGCCGCGGCGATCGTCGCGGCGATCGAACGATTCAGGCGCGACACGGCGCCTGCGCCGTCGCAGTCGGCCCCGCGTCAGAGCGGCTGGCTGCGGGCCGCACGCCTCGAGGCGGTCGGTCGCGACGCAACCGCCAAGCCTCGATTCTTAAAACTCTAGAAAGCCGCCTGCCTTTCAGTAGTATCTGGGCATGGCTACCACCCACCGTGGATCGCTGGTCGATCCCGAGGTCTACGAGAACGTCCCGGGGCACGTCATCCCGATCCTCGAGCGCGAGTTCGACGACTTCGACACGCAGTCCTCGAAGTTCCTCGCCGGCGACACGCCAGAGGATGAGTTCATCGGCTTCCGCCTCAAGCAGGGCGTCTACGGACAGCGCCAGATGGAGCGCCAGATGGTCCGCGTCAAGCTGCCCTTCGGCGGGATCAACCCGGATCAGATGGACGCTTTCGCCGACGGCGTCGAGCGCTACGTGCCGCTCCGCAAGGGCCACATCACGACGCGCCAGAACGTGCAGATGCACCATGTGCCGCTGCCCGACGCGGCGAAGCTGATCCGCGACATCTCGCGCAGCGGGCTGTCCTCGCGCGAGGGCTGCGGCAACACGATGCGCAACGTCACCGGCGACCCGTGGGCGGGCGTCAGCGAGGGCGAGCTGTTCGACCCGACCCCCTACGTCGGCGCCTACGTGCGCTACTTCGTGCGAAACGACGTCTGCCAGCTGATGCCACGCAAGTTCAAGACGGCCTTCACGGCAACAGACGAGGACGTGGCGATCACGGGCATCCACGACGGCGGCTTCCTCCCGCGGGTCAAGGACGGACGGCGCGGCTTTGAGCTTCGCATCGGCGGCGGCACCTCGATCATGCCGCGCGTCGCACCGACGCTCTATGAGTTTGTCGGCGCCGACGACGGCGAGTACCTCAAGGTGATGGAAGCGGTGCTGCGGATCTTCAACCGCCGGGACGAGCTTCGCGCCAACCGCGCCCGTGCGCGTATCAAGGTGCTGATCGACAAGATCGGGGTCGACGCCTTCCGCGAGATGGTCGAGGAGGAGCTGCGCGGAGACTGGGTGCAGGAGCGCGATTTCGATCCGGCGCCGCTGCTTTTCACCTACGACGAGGAGGCCGGAGCGCCGGAGCTGCGCGAGGACTACCTCCAGCCTGACGGCGAGGAGCCCGACTTCACCCGCTTCGTCGAGCTCAACACGCTCCCGCAGCGTCAGGAGGGCTTCGTCAGCGTCGAGGTCCGCGTGATCCGTGGGGACCTCACCCCCGAGCAGTTCCGCGGCCTTGGGCAGATCATGCGCGATCACTCGGGCGGATACGCGCGCACGACCGTGCAGCAGAACCTGGTCCTTCGCTGGGTGCGCCCGCAGGCGCTCTATGAGGTGTGGCTGGCGCTTCGCGAGCTCGACCTCGCAGCCGCCGGCCCGCGCACGATCGACGATGTCGTCAGCTGCCCGGGAACGGACTCCTGCAAGCTCGGCATCACGAGCTCGATGGGGCTCAACGCCGCGATCCAGGCGCGGATCGAGTCGATGGCGCTGACCGATCCGCTATCAAGCCGCATCAACATCAAGATGAGCGGCTGCCCGAACGGCTGCGGCCAGCACCACATCGCCAACATCGGCTTCACCGGCGCCTCGATCAAGATCGGCGAGCGCACCGTCCCCGCCTACATCCCGCTGATCGGCGGAAGCTTCGCCGACGGCGGCGTCGCCATGGGACAGCGCCTGAAGTCGCGCCTCCCGGCAAAGCGAGTGCCGGACGCCGTGGAGCGCTGGATCCGCGCCTACGAGGGCGAGCGGGCCGACGGCGAGACCTTCAACGAGTACGTAGAGCGGATCGGGACCGGACGCTTCGAGGAGCTCGTCAAGGACCTGGCGCTGCCGCCCGAGTTCTCGCTCGAGTCGATGAACCAGTTCATCGACTGGAACCGAAACGAGCCGTTCGCGGTCGTGCGCGGGGAGGGCGAATGCGCGATCTAGCCCCCGAGCTCGAGGTCGGCCTCGAGGACGCGACCGCCGAGGAGGTGCTCGAGCACATGCTCGACCGCCACCACCCCCAGCTGGCGCTGGCGTGCTCCTTCCAGAAGGAGGAGGCGGTCCTGATCGACATGCTGCTGCGCCTGGAGCCGGCAGCGCGCGTCTTCACGATCGATACGGGCGTCCTTTTCCCGGAGACCTATGAGGCCTGGCGCGAGCTCGAGCGCCACTACGGCGTTGTGGTC
The DNA here is from genome assembly GCA_036267075.1 of Solirubrobacteraceae bacterium. Lineage (GTDB taxonomy): Bacteria > Actinomycetota > Thermoleophilia > Solirubrobacterales > Solirubrobacteraceae > Palsa-513. Next base: position 3,251 of record DATAWT010000017.1, on the reverse strand, counting down.
GAGATTTTCGACGCCCAGCGCGGCGGGGGTTGCGAGTGGAACGCGCTTGAGTGCTGCTCGGCTGCGAAGGTCGACGCCCTCGATCGTGCGCTTGACGGGCTGTGCGGCTGGATCACCGGGCTGCGCCGCGACCAGGCGCCGACGCGCGCGGGCGCGCCGAAGGTGACCTATGACGAGAAGCGCGGCCTGTGGAAGGCCAGTCCGCTAGCGGATTGGGACGACAAGGCGGTCTGGGACTACATCTACCGCCACGGCGTCCCGTACAACCCCCTGCACGACCGCGGCTACGAATCGATCGGCTGCATGCCGTGCACGCTGCCTGGAAGCGGGCGCGACGGCCGCTGGGCTGGCAGCGACAAGACCGAGTGCGGCATCCACGACTGAGTCGCGGCTGCGGCCGCGTCTAGCGAGGGAGGGCGACACTGCGTGGGCGAGCTCGCGGCGGCAGACGCAGCCCAGGTGACTCTCGACTTGCTGCGCTTCACGACGGCCGGCTCGGTCGATGACGGCAAGAGCACGCTGATCGGGCGGCTGCTCTATGACTCAAAGCAGGTCCTTGACGACCAGCTCGAGCACGTCGCCGAGGTGTCCCGCTCGCGCGGGAGCGATGAGATCGACCTGGCGCTGCTGACCGACGGCCTGCGTGCCGAGCGCGAGCAGGGCATCACGATCGACGTCGCCTACCGCTACTTCGCCACGGACCGGCGGCGCTTCATCATCGCCGACTGCCCCGGCCACCAGCAGTACACGCGCAACATGGTGACCGGCGCCTCGACCGCCGACCTCGCCGTCGTGCTGATCGACGCGCGCAAGGGCGCGCTCGAGCAATCGAGGCGGCACGCCTTCATCAGCGCCCTGCTGCGCATCCCCCACCTCGTGATCGCCGTCAACAAGATGGACCTCGTCGAGTACTCGCAGGAGCGCTTCGATGAGATCGAAGCGCAGTTCGCGCCGTTCCTGGACAAGCTCGGCATGCGCGAGCTGACCTACATCCCGATCTCCGCGCTGCGCGGCGACAACGTCGTCGAGCGCTCGGAGAACATGCCCTGGTACGGCGGGCAGACGCTGCTGGCGCACCTCGAGGAGGTCGAGGTCTCATACGACCACCCCTACGACGTACCGGCCCGCTTCCCCGTTCAGTGGGTGGTGCGCACCGGCGGCAGCGACGGCGAGTACCGCGGCTACGCCGGGCAGCTTGCAAGCGGCGCGCTGCGCCCGGGCGAGGAGGTTGTCGTGCTGCCCTCGGGCCAGCGCACGCGGATCGCCGCCATCGACACCTACGACGGGCCGCTGGCGGAGGCCGTCGCGCCCCTGTCGATGACGCTTCGGCTCGAAGACGATCTCGACGTAGCGCGCGGCGAGCTGATCGCCGGCGTCAACGAGGCCCCGGCCGTCACGCGCGAAGTGCAGGCCGACGTCTGCTGGATGGACAGCACACCGCTTCGCGCCGGTGCGCGCTACGCCATCAAGCACACGACGCGCAGCGCGACGGCGATCATCGACGCGGTTCTCGACCGTGTCGACGTCGACACTCTGGAGCGCGAGGGCGGAGCGGATGAGCTCGCGCTCAACGACATCGGGCGCGTCTCGCTTCGGATCAGCGCCCCGCTGGCCGTCGATAGCTACGCGAGGAACCGCCGCACTGGCAGCTTCGTGCTGATCGACGAGGCCAGCAACGCCACCGTCGGCGCGGGGATGATCGCTTAGCCGAGCGTCTCGTAGGCGAGACGCAGCAGGTCGTGACCGTCGTCGAGCTGCGCTCGCTCGGTCATCGTGTATTCGCTCTCGCCAAACAGCCCGGGACCGACGGCGATCGGCTCGCGCTGCGGCTGCAGCGCAACCCAGTGCTCGATCGCGGCGGGCTCAAGCGCGACCATCATCCGGATCCCCTCGTGGTGGATCTCGAGGCTGAACCACGAACGGCGGCTACGGGAGTAGTCGATGCTGCGCTTGCGGACGCGGCGCGCGGTGTCCTCGCCGAGGCTGCGGGCGTAGTGGTCGAGGTCCTCAAAGATCTCGACGAGCATGGCCGGCTTTCCAGTGAGATGGTCGACCAGTGCGTGCTCGCCGCGACCAGCGCCAAAGCGGCTGTGTCGCGGCTCGTTCCAGTGTGGTTCGGACTCGGCGGGTTTGGCCTGCGCGACTTCGGGGTGTGAAGCTTCGGGCTCCGTGAGTTCGGACGGGGCGGGTTCGGGGTCCGCAGCTTCGAGCTCCGCGGGTTCGGGTTCCGCGACGACGGAAGTGCTGCCCTCGGCGGTCGTGTCCTCGAGGAGTTTTGCCTCTGGCAAAGCCTCAACGGCGGCCGCCTGCTCCTCGGGCGCGGCGACGCCTGCGTGCTCTTCCTCTGTCTCGAGGTCGGCGACGCTTCCGGTCGGCAGCTGCTGTGGACGCTCTGCGACGGCGGTGCCGACTGCCGCGGCGGACACGTCTCCAGCCGTAGCGCCAGTCTCGCTGCCATCACCGCTTTCCGCCGCCGCCGGCTCAGGCGGGGACTTCAGCGGCCCAAATCCGCTAGGTCTGCCTGGGTGGGGTTCCGACGAAGACTCGGTCGAGTCGGCGCCGGTCGCCGCTGCGGCAGTCTGACGTCCGCGCGGCCGCGTGAAGGAAGGTGACTCGGTCATCAACGCGCCGTTCGGACCGCTCTGACGGCGGCCGCGGTCGACAGCACGCGAAAGGCTCGCGCGGACACGCTCGACAGGCACCGACGGCCCACCGACAGCCTCGTTCATGGCATCCAAGAAGGAGGGCGAGGGGTTGCGACAGAGATCGAGAAGGGCCTGCCGAACACGCGGGTCGACGTAGAACTCCTCGCCGCGCAGCTCCAGCGATCCGTTCATCAACGCTTCGCGCGACAGGAGCGCCAAGTCGTTCGCGGCGTCCGAGGACGGGTCGGAAGCGACATCGGCGAGCTCGAGCTCGAACAGCAGCCGGTTGTCCCGCGCCACCGCGTCGTCCGCCTTGAACACGCGGTAGTGCAGGCCGTTGGTGATCAGGCACCAACCCGTCTCGGAGCCTGACATCGCCACGTGGTCGAGCGTCTCGTCGACGAGAGACGAGTCGTCCACGCCCACATCGATCGGCGTGGTCTGCACGAAAAGTGCGTTACGGTCGCTGACTCGCAGCGCATAGCTGATCGAGTAGTTGCCGCTGAGCGGCCAATCGCGAGCAACCTGCTCGAGGTTCGTCGGATCCCAGCCGAGAGCATTGAGCATCGGCTCGACCACGAGGGCCCTTGTGTTGGCGAGGTTGGC
>DATAWT010000016.1:0-20884 GCA_036267075.1 Solirubrobacteraceae bacterium | reverse complement strand
GGAGATCTTCTCGACGGCCGAGGACAACCAGCCGTCGGTCGAGATCCACGTCCTGCAGGGCGAGCGCGAGATGGCGACCTACAACAAGTCGCTCGGCAAGTTCCAGCTGACCGGCATCCCGCCGGCGCCGCGCGGCATCCCGCAGATCGAGGTCGGCTTCGACATCGACGCCAACGGCATCCTGAGCGTGTCCGCCAAGGACCTCGGCACCGGCAAGGAGCAGAAGATCGAGATCAAGGCCGGCTCGGGCCTCTCGGACTCGGAGATCAAGAACATGGTCTCCGACGCCGAGACCCACGCTGACGACGACCGCCGCGCGCGCGAGCTCGCGGAGGCGCGCAACAACGGCGAGAACTCGGCCTACCAGGCCGAGCGCCAGCTGCGCGAGCTCGGCGAGGCGGTCGATGAGTCCTCCAAGGAGAACATCGAGGAGGCGATCAAGGCGCTGCGCGAGGTCCTCGACGGAGATGACCCGGCTGCGATCCGCACCCGCACGGACGCGCTGAACGAGGCCTTCCACAAGGTCTCCGAGGCAATGTACGAGCGCGCGCAGCAGCAGGCGCAGACCAACGGCGCCGCCTCTGGCGGCGGCGGCGAGGACTCCTCCTCCGAAGAGGACGTGGTCGACGCCGAGGTTGTCGACGAGCCGAGCGCGTAAGCCATGAACGACAGAAGCCACGCGGGAGGGGCGGGCGCGCCGCGCCCGCCACACCGCGTCGCCACCAAGCCGCACGCTCCCGCGGTGAGTGATCCAGAAGCTGTGCCGGGGGCCTCGGACGGCGCCGCCGATGAGGCGCAGGCGCCGCTCGAGGCCGCCGGCGCGGCCGAGGGCGTCGCGGAGGTCGAGCCGGCGGTCGACGAGCTGACCGCGACCGCGGCGCAGCGCGATGAGTACCTGGCGCTCGCGCAGCGCACCCAGGCCGACTTCGAGAACTACCGCAAGCGCGCCGCGCGCGAGGCCGCCGCCGCGCAGGAGCGCGGCCTGGCGAAGCTGGCCCGCGAGCTGCTGCCGGCGCTCGACAACCTCGAGCGCGCGCTCGACCACGCGACCGAGGCCGGCGCCGATGAGACGCTGCTCGACGGGCTGCGGCTCGTCCGTCTGGAGCTGCTCGGGGCGCTCGAGCGCGTCGGCATCTCCGCCTACGGCGAGGCCGGCGAGCGCTTCGACCCCGAGGTTCATGAGGCCGTCGCGCAGCAGCCCGCCGACGGGCTTCAGGCCGGCACGATCGTCGACGTCTACCAGGCCGGCTACCGCTCGGAGTCCGGCGGTGTGATCAGGCCCGCGCGCGTGCTGGTGGCGGGTTAGGAGGGGGGCCCATGGCAGCGACGCGCCGCAAGGATCCCTACAGCGTTCTCGGCGTCGACAAGAAGGCGACGGCGGCGGACATCAAGAAGGCCTACCGCAAGCTCGCGCGGCAGTACCACCCCGACCGCAACCCCGACGACAAGCAGGCCGAGGAGCGCTTCAAGGAGATCAGCGAGGCCCACGACCTGCTGTCTGATCCCGAGAAGCGCGCCGCGTTCGACCGCGGTGACGGGATGTTCGGCGCCGGCGGCGCCAACCCGTTCACGGGCGGCTTCGACACCGGCAACTTCTCAGACATCCTCTCCAACCTCTTCGGCGGCGCGGCTTCGGGCGGCGGCCGGCGCGCCGGCGCGCGACCCGGGCCGGAGCGCGGTCGCGACCTCGAGGCCGAGATCCAGATCGGCTTCGACCAGGCCGTCCACGGCGCCCAGGTGCCGCTGACGATCCCGGTCTCCGAGCGCTGCTCGACGTGCTCGGGAACGGGCGCCCAGCCCGGGACGAAACCGAGCGTCTGCCCGCGCTGCGAAGGTCGCGGCGTTGAGTCTCAGGGCCAGGGCATGTTCTCGATCTCCGCGCCCTGCTCGCGCTGCGGCGGGAGCGGCACCGTGATCGAGTCGCCGTGCCCGACCTGCCACGGCAGCGGCGCGACGCGCGGCGTCAAGCGCCTGCGCGTGAACATCCCCGCCGGCGTGCACGACGGCAGCCGGATCCGCCTCGCCGGCAAGGGCGAAGCCGGGCTGCGCGGCGGGCCCGCCGGCGATCTCTATGTGATCACGCACGTGACGCCCTCGCCGATCTTCCACCAGAAGGGCCAGCACCTCGAGGTCGAGGTGCCGCTGACGATCGTCGAGGCGCTGCGCGGCGCCGAGATCGAGGTGCCGACGCTCGACGGCCGCAAGAAGCTTCGCGTCGCCCCGGGCACCGTCCACGGCACCCTCCAGCGGCTGCGCGGCGAGGGGCCGCCGCGGCCGAACGGCAAGGGCCGAGGCGACCTCCACTACCGCTTCGTGATCGAGCTTCCCGACAAGCTGACCGACGCCCAGTCGAAGGCCGTCGATGCGCTGGCGAAGACGATCAACGGCAACCCGCGGGCGCGGCTCTTCGAGGGCGAGGCGGCGTCGAAATGAGCGAGCCGGCGACGCCAGGCGGCGACGGCGCGGCGGGCGCCGGCGAGCGCGTGCCGCTGACGCGCCGCACGCGGATCGAGGTCGCGCTAGACCGCGGCGTGTTCATGATCTCGGTCGCCGCGGAACTCGCCGAGATGCACCCCCAGACGCTTCGCATGTACGAGGCGCGTGGGCTGATCGAGCCGAGCCGCTCGCCGAAGGGGACGCGCCTGTACTCTCAGGCCGACGTAGAGCGGCTGCGGCGGATTCAGCAGATGACGGCCGAGCTCGGGCTGAACCTGGCCGGCGTCGAGCGCGTCCTGGCGCTCGAGGCGGAGCTCGAGGAGCTCCACGCGCGCCTGCTCGCGACGGCCGCCCAGGCGGAGTCCGCGCGGGCCGACATGGAGCACGAGCTCGAGCGCGTGCGGCGCTCGATGAGCGCTGAGATCGTGCGCTACAGCGCCGCGACAACGGCGATCGTGCGAGCCGCGGACGCCCGCGCGCCGTTCGGCGCGCGCCCCGGCGCGCCGCGCGAACGCTGAGCGCGGCTTCCGCGCGCCCTCAAGGCGCGGCGCCGCGCGGCCGATCTTTAGGGGGAGGCGGCGTTGTCAGAGAGCTCATTCACCGAAGTGCGAACGCCGATGGGCGTGGCCGTGCGCGGCTTCTCGCTGTGGGCGCACAGCGCGACGAAGCTCTGGACGGTGCTCGTGCCGCTGTTCGGCGCCACGCTGCTGATCGGCGTCCTGATGATCGACTCCGCCGCGCCGGCGGGCTCGGTCGCGGTCGACGGCAAGATCGTCGTGTTCGGCGGCTCGACGGGCGGGCTGGTGCGCGTTGCGGTGCTGCGGTTCATCCTGCTGGGCCTGGTCGGGGTCCTGAGCACCGGCGTCGGGCTCCGGGTCTTTGCCGAGGCGTCGGCCGGGCGCTCTGAGACGGCGTCCGACGCCGTGCGTTTCGCGCTCGGGCGCTACGGGTCGCTGCTCTGGGTCTCGATCCTCTACACGGTCTTCCTGCTGGCCGGCGGGGCTGCGCTGATCCTGCCCGGCATCTACCTGCTGGTCGCCTTCGCGGTGGCGCTCCCGGCGTTCGCCTGCGAGGGCGAGCGCGGCGGCGCCGCGCTGCGCCGTTCGCGCGACCTGGTCAGGGGACGCTGGTGGGCGACGCTTGGCACGCTGCTGCCGAGCACGCTGCTGGTCGTGCTCGGCGGCGTGATCGTCGAGACCGCGCTCAACGTCAGCGGCACCGTCGCGAGCCTGGCTCTCACGCAGGGCGTGGCCCAGCTCGTCGTCGCGGTCCTGCTCACGCCGATCCTGACGGCAACGACGATCGCGATCTACGACGACCTCCATGCGCGCAGCGAGGCGGCGGCGGGAACGATCCTCGACCTCTCAGAGCCGCTCGAGGGACAGGCCGGCGCCGCGGTTTCCGCTGCACCCGCCGCGCAGGGCGAGGCCTGGTGGGGTTGAGGTACGCGGCACCATCGACGCACGCCATCCGCGTTCGCCATGACGTGGCGGCTGGGTCAGGCACCGGGCTCGCTCATGCTCGGAGAAGCCGTGCGCACGAGGTCGTGGCTGCGGGCCAGTGCACGATGTCTCGAGCGCATCGGCCGGGGCATCGCAGCGGCGCCGCCGGGGCGCGCATCTAGCGTTCGGGCGCGCATGGCGGGAGCCCGGCCCGACGCCCATCGAGCAACGATCGGGGCGCGGGAAGTGATCAGACGCTCAGCCGGCCGTCACGTCGAGCGGCCGCACGAGCTCCGCGAGCGACGCCTCCGCGGCGGCCCCGATGTCGACCGCCTCGCCTAGCAGCGCCAAGCCCTGAACCAGGGTCGCGACGCCGACCAGCGGGTAGGGCGCGCGGGCAGTGATCCCCATGTGACCAATGCGCATGATCCGGTCCGCGAAGCCGCCCGAGGCGATCGGCAGGTTGACGTTGAGGTGCTCGAGCATCACCGCGCGCAGATCCCTCTCGCTCACGCCGTCGGGCAGCCGCACTGCGGTGACGGTAGGCGATGCGACCTCGTCGGAGGATGGCCAGATCTCGAGGCCGGCGGCGCGCACTCCGGCGCGGCACGCGCGACCAGCACGGGCGTGGATCGCCAGCGACGTGTCGAGGCCCTCGGCAAGCAGCTCCGTGCAGGCGGCATCCAGCGCCATGACGTCGGTGACCGACGGCGTGTGTGGGAATACTCCGCGGTCCTCCCATAGCTCCTTCCAGTCCAGGAGGGAGAGATACGACCCCCGCGGAGCGCCCGGATTGTTCGCCATGCGCTCCCACGCGACGTCGCTGACACTCACGATCGCCAGGCCCGGGACGCTGCCCAGGCACTTCTGCGGGGCCGTGACGCACACGTCGATTCCCCAGTCGTCCACCGCAAGCGGCGCGCCGCCGGCGCTTGACGCTGCGTCCACGACGGTGATCGCGCCATGGCGCTTGGCAATCGGCGCGATCTCGCCAACAGGGGTGAGCGTGCCGGTTGGCGTCTCGCAGTGGACCATCGACACGATCGACGCGAGCGGATTTGCCTCAAGCGCCGCCGCCACTTGCTCCGGCTCGACCGTAGAGTCGAACGGCGCCTGCACGTCCACGACTTCGGCACCGAGCCGTCGCAGCAGATCGCCGTAACCCTGGCCGTAGGCGCCGGATACGAGGTTCAGGCAGCGGTCGCCGGGCGCGACAAGTGAGCGCGTGGCCGCTTCGATGGCGAGCATCGCCTCGCCCTGCATCAGCACGACGTCCGCGCTCGTCTTGAGGATCTCCGCGACCTTCCGCTGCGTGCGCGCGAACGCCTCGAGGAAGTCCGAGCTGTAGTCGTATGGCACTTGCATGCTGAGTGCGGCGCGCACACCGTCGCTTATGGACACCGGTCCCGCGGCTAGGCTCGTGGCTTGAGGGTGCAAAGGTCCTCGTCTCCTTTGTGCTTGCAGCTAGTTTCGACTGGAGGGCTTGCGGCTGTAGCGCGCCGCGTAGCGGGGCATCGGCACCCCCGCGCGCAGATCTGGCGCGGGGACTCCGCGCCCGGCTTTGAGCTCGATCGGGATGACTCCGGCCCAGATCTCGCGATCCACATCCTCCTCGAGGTCCCCCGGCGGGCCTGTCCGGGTCTTCGCGGATGCCTCCTCGATTCGCATGCGGGCGATCATCGTCCCCTTGAACTCCTGACGGCTCGGGGGCCGAACCGCATCGAACCGCCCGGGCGCGACGAGGTTGTCGGTGAAACGCCGAAGCGCGGCGAGCTTCTCATCCGGGTCGGTGATCGCGACAGCCGTGCCGAGTACCACCGCGGAGCGGTAGTTGATGGAATGGAAGAACGCCGAACGAGCGAGAATGATTCCGTCGACGATCGTGGCGGTGACGCAAACCTGTACCCCCGCGGTCATGGTCCGCAGGGCCCGGCTCGCGGCGGAGCCGTGCAGATAGATCTCGTCGTCGATGCGCGCGCAGAGAGTTGGGATCACATAGGGCTGTCCCTCCTCGTCCACGAAGCCCATGTGGCAGATCAACGCCTCGTCGAGTATCTCGTAGATGAACTCACGGTTGTAACGCATGCGGTCGGGGGCGCGACGGCCGCGCGTTCGACGGGTAGGACTGAACTTAGTTGCGGATGGCGTCATGCAGAGCTCCTTTCACTTGATAGATGGCGGCCTGCTCACTCACCGGTTTCGTCCCCGGCAACTGCCCGTGTCAGCCCCGAGTCCCTCTGGACGCGGGTTCGCAATGTCAGCCCGGCAGCCGCGAGGAGGACGAGCGTGGCCCCGAGCATCATCGTCGCGATCGCGAAAACGTCGGGGCGGATGCCGGTATGGAGGCTTCCGAACAGGAACACGGGGAGCGTGGTCACAGTGGGAGTCGAGAGGAACAGCGAGATCACCAGGTCGTCGAAGGAGAAGGTGAAGGCGAGGATGGCGCCCGCCAGGATCGCGGAGCGCAGCTGCGGAAGCAGCACGTGCCAGAAGGTCCGCACCCGGGCGGCGCCGAGATCGTGTGCGGCCTCCTCGATGTCGCGGTCCAAGACAGCCACCCGGCTGCGCACGATCAGCGCGACCACCGCAGTCGAGAACGGCGTGTGTGCCGCGATCAGCGTCGCCATGCTGAGTTCGACATTCACCTTCGTGTAGAAGGTGAGCAGCGCGACGGCGATCACGATCTCGGGAACGATCAGCAGGAAGTAGACAAAGCCCTCGAGAACTCGGCCGATGAAGACGCCGCGTCGCCGCGCGATCGTGTACCCGGTTATCGTGCCCAGAACGGCCGAGATCGCGGCCACGGCGATCGCCACGCGGAAGCTCACCCATACGCTGGAGCGCAGCGTCGGGTCGTTGATGGCGACGTCGAACCAGCGCGTGGTGAATCCCGTGAAGCGCGCCGTCTGGCGTCCGAGCACGCCCTTGTTGAAGGCATAGACGACCGCGGTGACGATCGGCGCGAACAGGAAGACAAAGACCAGCCCGGTCCAGAGCCGGAACAGCCAATCCATCCGGCGCAGCCGGTAGATCGGAATCACGTCGCACCCGCGTTCGCGAAGCCGCGCAGGCTGCGGGTGCATACAAGCACCAGCGCCCCCAGCACGACCAAGATGAGCACCGCCATCGCCGATCCGAGGGCGAAGTTCAAGGCGACGCTGTACTCGCCCGCGATGAGACCGCCGAGCAACACGCCCTTGTTGCCCCCGAGGAGCGCTGGGATCACGTACTCGCCGGTCATCGGCACGGCCGTAAGCAGAATCGCCGTGATGACGCCCGGTTTGGCGACCGGCAGGGTCACACTCAGGAAGGTGCGAATACGTCCTGCCCCGAGGTCCTTCGCCGCCTCCGTCAGCTCGGTTGGGACGCGCTCGAATGCCACGACGAGCGGGAGCGTCATCAGCGGCAGGTAGGCGTAGATGATGCCGATCAGCACCGCCTTCTGCGTGTCGACGATATTCAGGTAGCCGCTGATCAGGCCCAGTGAGTGGAGCGCCGAACGGATTGGCCCGTCGGCGCCGAGCAGCGTGAGCCATGCCAACGTGCGGATCAGGAAGCTCGTCCAGAACGGCACCAGCAGCAGCACCAGCAGGAGGCCTCGCCATCTCGTCACCTTGCGCGCGAGGTAGTAGGCGACGGGCATCCCCACCAGCAGGCACGCGGAGGTGCCGATGGCCGCGAATTCCATCGTCCGTAGGAAGATCGTGAGATACAGACCTGACAGCGCCTGCTGGAAGTTGCTCAGCGTGAAGCCGAGCGAAACGCCGCCGTAGGTCGCATTCGCAAACGAGTAGACGATCGTGATGGCCAGCGGAGCGAGGAAGAACACTCCCAGCCACGCCACCGGCACGACGCGCACCAGCCACAGCGCCGTGCGCCCCGCCCAGTCGTGGTCGACGCGCGCCCGCACTCCCTCGTCCTCGAGGAGCGATGAGTTTGCGTCGACCACGATGGCGCCCGGCGAGCCCCTGCCGAACTAACTCGAGGTGATCTCGGTGTACAGGGTTTCGATGAGTTGCTGGACGTTCGTGTGGACTCGGTGCTGCTTGCAGCGGTTGATAACCGGCGTGGAGATGATCAGGTCTTGGACATCAGGAACCTTCTTCGGCAGTCGCGAGGCGAGGTCCGGAAGCACCGTCGCGTACCCGATGTATGCGGCCTCGGCGACCTGCTGGGCGGGTTGCAGCATGTAGTTGATGAATTCGTACGCCGCGTCGTTGTTGGGCCCGTGCTTGAGGATCGTGTAATAGTCGACAAAGATCTCGCTCTGCGGCGTCGGTACCACGAACTTCAGGTGCGAGTTCTGGAGGATCGCGAGGCGCGCAGTGCCGTTGGTCATTTCGGACATTGCGTAGGTTCCGTTGACCGCTCCGTCCGTGTCGAAGCCGTTGTAGGTCTTCACGTGCTTGTTGAAGGCGGTCATCGTCTTCCCCGCCGCCTTCAGCTGATTCGGATCGTCGGTGTTGGTGCTGATGTTCTTCGCCCAAAGAGCGGGCCCGAGAACATCGTCGGGCACCGACGCCATCTGGACCTTGCCGCTCACGCCGGGCTGGGCGCCGGCATCGAGGAAGTCCTGCCACGTGACGATCGGGCTCTTAACGACCCTTGGGTCGTAGAGGACGCCGATGACCCCGTAGTCCTTGGGGATCGAGTAGTTGTTGTGCGGATCGGACTCGTCGCCGAGGAAACGCTTCTGGATGTACTTGAACGGGATGCGACTCTTATCGAGTTTGAGCAGCAGTCCGTGCTGCACCATCAGCGGGATGAAGCTCGCGCTGGGGATGGTGATGTCGTACTTGTCTCCCGCCGCGGTCAGCAGGGTGGCGTACTCTTGATCGTTGGAGTCGTAGGTCGCGATGTTGACGTGAACGCCTGTGGACTTCTTGAACCCGCTGAGGTTGGAGGGAGCGAAGTACTCCTCCCACGTGTACAGGTTCAGGGTCCCGCCCGCCGCCGCCCTGGCCCTCGGCGCAGCTAGGGCGCGCTCGGCCTGCGAACCAAACGCCAACCCGGCGGCGCCAAGCGCTGCGGATTTCAGGAAGGCCGCTCGCGTCAGGTGCGATCTATCGTCTCGTGATGTCATGCGTAGTTCCTCCGTATGGTTTGAGTTCGCCGGAGAGCTCGACACAACGCCTGCTGCAGGCTCACCCAACGTCGCTGCCTTCGTCGCTCACATAAATACGAGTGCTGCTGGCCGACCACGAGAACGTCGCCGTCGAGCCCTCCTCGAGCACCCGCGCATCAGCGGTATAGCGCTGAGCGCGGGCGTGCACGCGGATCCCGCCCGGGGTGCGGCCGACATACCGCAGGTGGCTGCCGACGTGCTGGACCTCTTCGATGACCACGCCCACGGTGTTCTCCGCCGTGCCGGCGCCGTCACTCACGAAGACATGCTCGGGACGCACAAGCGCCACCGCCCGCCGTCCCGCGACGAGTCCGTCATCGACGCAGATCCCGCGCAGGATCGCCACGTCGGTCTCGAGTTCAGTAACCGCCCCCGCCGTGCGAATGAGCCCCGAGAGCTGGTTGCTGCCGCCCACAAAGCTGCCGACCCACAGGGTTCGCGGAAGGTCGTAGACCTTATCGGGCGCCCCGATCTGCTCTATCAGTCCGGCACGCATCACGATCACGCGGTCGGCCATGCTGAGCGCCTCATCCTGGTCGTGCGTCACGTACACGAAGGTCATCCCGAGTTGGCGTTGGATCCGCCGCAGCTCAAACTGCATGCTCTCGCGCAGCTTCCGGTCGAGCGCCGCAAGCGGCTCGTCGAGCAGCAGCACGCTGGGCTCCTTGACCAAGGCGCGCGCGAGGGCGACGCGCTGTCGCATGCCACCCGAGAGTTGCCCGGGGAACCGCGCGGCGGAATTGGGCAGGTCAACCAGAGCGAGCATCTCTGCTACGCGCTGCCGCCGGAGCGACTTACTGACACCCGCGACCTTGAGGCCGAAGGCCACATTCTCCTCGACGGTCATGTGCGGGAAGAGCGCAAAGCTTTGGAAGACGGTGTTGGTATCGCGCTTGAACGGCGGTACGTTGGTCGCGTCGCGTCCGGAGATCTCGACGCGTCCGGCATCCGGTGCGACGAAGCCGCCCACGATCCGCATCACGGTCGTCTTGCCGCTGCCGCTCGGCCCGAGAATCGTCACGAACTCGCCGGCGGGAATGTCGAAGCTCACGCCGCCAAGCGCTGTAACCGCCCCGTAGCTCCTGTGAACGTCGATCAGTCGCAGCGACCCTTTCGCAGCCTGGAACTCGGTCTGCTCGTCGGTGCGCTGCCCCGGCGGCGGCGCGGCGTTCGCCGCGCCTGGACCGGCGCCGGCGCGGTTTGCTCGTCGCGCGCGCAGCTGCATCATCCGGCTCCGGTTTCGCCCCGGTGCTCGCGCGCCGCTGCCATCAGGGCTGACAGCGTGCGGGCCTGCCCGAGCGCGTAGTCCCAGTCCGTTTGAGGCTCCCCACGCCGGATCGCCGCCGCCATCGCCGCGAACTCGAGCGTGTAGGGATCGCTGTCGGCCGTCTCGATCACGCGTTCGTCGTCAACGCTACGGCAGGTGATCCGCGGTTCGCGGCAGTGGAACGGGCTGCTGAGCAGGATCGCGCCGTCGCTGCCGAGGATCTCGAACTCCTGGCGGCGCGGAAGCGTGAACGCGACCTCAAAGCGCAGAACGCATTCCGACCCGAACCACAGCGTGCCAAAGAAACGGGAATCGACGTCGCGAGCATCGAAGACGGCACCGCCGACGACGGCGTGCGGCTCGCCCATCAGCCACCGCGCGGCGCTGACTGGGTAGCACCCGAGGTCCAGTAGGGCGCCGCCGTCGAGCTTGCGGGAGAGGCGGATGTTCGCTGCGTCCTGAAGCGGGAAGCTCATGACGCAGCGCATCACCTGCGGCTCACCGATCGCGCCATCGCGGATCAGCTCGCGCACGCGCTGCCACTGCGGATGATGAAGGTGCATCAGGCCTTCCATGAGGACGCGCTCCTGCCGCCGGGCAAGCTCGAACGCTGCGTCCACGGCCGCGACGTCGTCGCTCAGCGGTTTCTCGCAGAGGACGTGTTTGCCAGCCTCGAGCGCGCGCATCGTCCACTCGACGTGCATCGAGTTGGGCAGAGCGATATAGACCGCCTCTACGCTGTCGTCCGCGAGCAGCTGTTCGTAGCTCCCGTAGGCGCGCTCGATCCCGTGCTCTGTCGCGAACGCGCTGCAACGCGTCGCGTCGCGACTGCCCACGCCGGCGAGCACTCCGGCGCCGGCGCGGGCACTGGCGACGAGGTGCCGCGTGACCCGGCCTGTCCCGAGGATCCCCCAGCGCACCGGGTTCTCCACAGGTGCGAGGGGTTCGCGTAACAGCCGCCTCGGTACAGCGCTCATCGCTAGACCACCGGACGGGGAAACTTCGTGTTGCCGACGGACACCGCCTCGCGGTACGGCGTTTCCTCGCGGCGCAGCAGATCGGGATTCGTTTCGCGCTCATGGACCAGGCCGACGGTCAGCGTCTGGAGTGCGAGCGCACTTCCGAGAAGGGAGCTGGCGAGCGGATTCAGCTCCGGGGACGTCGGGATGAGGAGTGCCTGTCCGTCATCGGCATCCACGCCGGCGACGTCGGCGAGCTCCTCGCTCACGGCCAGAATGCAGTGCAGGCCGATCCGGCGTGCCCCGGCGACGACCTCGCGGGCGCGCTCGGCGCGTTCACGATCGCCGTGCTGGTTGGTCACGACCACGAGCAGGCCACTGGTGTCGTCGAGCGCCACGAGGTGGCCGTGGAGAACGTTCTCGAGTTCGATCACGCTCGTCGCCACGCGCGCGCCCTCGGCGACCTTCAGGGCGAACTCCCGCGCTGCGGGTCGGTCAATGCCGCTGCCCGCGGACACGATGATCCCGACGTCCCCGAGCGTGGCCGCGACTACGCTCGCGTGCGCCTGCAGCCCGATCAGGCGCTCGAGATGGGACGTGAGCGCCCGGACCGGGAACTGCTCCCCGCGATGGATGTCTGCGAGCATCAGCCCGACCAGGATCGGCGAGGTATAGCCAACCGTGTGGCACATCGATGCGTCGCGCAGCGGCGTCGATAGGATCAGGTCCGCGTGCTCGTGGGAGGGCGCGACAGGGGCGGCGGTGATGAGCGCCGCGAACGCGCCCTGTTGACGCGCCGAGCGCAGCGCGCTGACGGTCGCCTTCGAGAGGCCGCCGTGCGAGACGGCGAGGCAGACGCCGCCGGAGCGGGGGTTGAGCGTCTGTTCGAGCGACTGCCGCGCTTCGACGACGACGCCGAGCGCATCGCTGAGGATGAGCGCGAGCGCCTGCGAGGCGTGCTCCGAGGTGCCGCATGCGGTCGTCACGATCGGCTGCCCCTGATCGGCGGCCTTGCGTAGCGCCTCGAGCAGCTGCTCGGCCTCACCCGCGACGCTCGTCAGCGCCTCGGGAAGCGACACCTGGGCCGCGATCATGTCCTCCATCACCCAGGGCGGCCCGTCCCGCCAATCCGGATACGTCGCGTCATACCAATCTGGGCGAGCAGCCATAGATCCTCCAGGTTGTATCATTACAAAGGTGTCTCTTGAGCTAGACGCTATTCTAGACCTGCGGGGCAACACCACGTCAACGGGGATAGCGTTGGCGCTCGAGAGGCTCGTTGAGAGCGACGTAGTCGCGGCCGGTGATCGGCTCCCGCCGATCCGAGAACTCGCGGCGCTTCTCGGCGTGAGCCCCGGTACCGTGTCCGCCGCCTACCGGATGCTGCGCTACCGCGGCGTGGCGCATGGCGAGGGCAGTCGCGGCACCCGCGTCAACGACCGTCCGTCAAGACTCGCGCTGAGCCCGCTGTCGCTCCCGGTCGGCGTACGCAATCTCGCGACGGGCTCGCCCGATCCCGAGCTGACCCCGGATCTGCGCGCGGCGCTGCACCGCATGGACTTGGCCCCGGTCGCCTACGGCGATCCGGCCGAGTTGCCGGCGCTGCTGGGCATCGTACGGGGCCAGTTCGAGACGGATGGCATCGCCGCCAACGCCCTCACCGCGGTGAGCGGTGCGCTCGACGGCATCGAGCGGACCCTCCGCGCCCACCTGCGCGCCGGCGACCGCGTGCTGCTCGAGGACCCCTGCTTCCCACGCACGTTGGCGCTCGCACGATCGCTGGCGCTAGTACCCGTGCCGGTGCGGATCGACGATCACGGCCCGATTCCCACGGCGGTCGCGGCCGCTCTAAAGACCCGCCCGGCGGCGTTCGTCCTGACGCCGCGGGCGCAGAATCCGACCGGCGCAGCGATGGATCCGCAGCGCTGCATCGAGCTGCGCGAAGTGCTCGATCGCCAGCCCGACCTGCTGCTCGTGGAGGACGATCACGCGTCGCTGGTGGCTGGCGCGCCGGCAGTGACGCTCGTCGATGGCTGGTCGGGACCGTGGGCCGTTGTGCGCTCCTTCGCCAAGCCGCTCGGTCCGGACCTTCGTCTCGCGGTCGTCGCTGGCGACCAGATCACCATCGCCCGGGTCGCGAGCCGGCACGAGCTGGGTCCTGGCTGGGTTAGCCATCTGCTCCAGGCCGCGGCCGCGTGGCTTCTGTCGGACCCGGCGACCGTCGCCCTCCTGGGGCGTGCGCTCGCCAGCTATTCCGAACGGCGCAACACATTGCTAGAGGCGCTCGCCGTTCGCGGCGTTGAGGCGCATGGCGTGTCGGGCTTCAACGTCTGGGTCCCGGTCGCCCATGAAATCGACGTGGCGCGGCGCCTACTCGAGGCCGGCTGGATGGTGAGCCCCGGCGAGTACTACCGGATCGTCTCCGGACCGGCAATCCGCATCACTATCGCGACGCTCCGAGAGGGCGAAGCGACCGCGCTCGCCGACGTTCTCGCGGACGTCGCTGCGTACGCGCCGACGCGCACCGTGTTCGCGTAGACTGTCGAGTGTTGACAGTCAATCGGGGTCGTCGCTAGGCTAGCCGCGCTGTCTACGAAAGGGGTCGCCTTGGAGGCGCCGGCGTTCATGCTCAATCCGGGCCCGGCAAGCGCGTCGTCGCATACGTTGCGTGCGCTCGCGACGCCGGTTAGCTACCACAACGATCCGTGGTTCCTCGAGCGCTTCCGCAACGCGGAACGCGAAATCGCAGCCATTCTCGGGACAACCCAAGACGTAGTGCTGATGCAGGGTGAATGCATGCTTGGACTCGAGGCGGCGGCCCGATCACTCGTGCACCCGGGCATCAAGTGCCTCAACCTCGTATCGGGAATCTACGGCCGCGGTATGGGCGAATGGCTGCGCTCCTTCGGCGCCGAGGTGATCGAGATTGAGGTGCCGTTCAACGCCGCGATCGATCCGGCCGACGTCGAGTCAGCATTTGCCGCGAACACCATCGAGCTGGTCACGGTCGTGCACTCCGAGACCCCGTGCGGGACGCTGAATCCGGTCGAAGAGATCGGACCGATCGCCAAGGCGCACGGTGCGCTGACAATGGTCGACGCAGCGTCGACGCTCGGCGGCATCCCGCTCCTGCCCGACGAGTGGAAGCTCGACGTCTGTGTGGGCGCCTCCCAGAAGTGCCTGGGTGCACCCGCCGGGATCTCACTCATGACCGTGAGCGAGGATGCTTGGAGCGCGATGCGGCGCAACCCGCTCGCACCGCGGGCCTCGATCCTTTCGCTGCTCGACTGGAAGGACATGTGGCTCGAGGAGGGCCGCTTTCCCTTGACGCCCTCGATCACAGACATGCTCGGCGTCGAGGCCGCTGCCGGCGAGGTGCTCGAGATCGGGGTCGACGAGTACTTCGATCGCCCGCGGCGTGCGGCCGCCGCCTGCCGCGCCGGAGTGCGGGCGATGGGCCTTGAGACCTTCCCGCGCGATGACTCGATCGCCTCGCCCCTGCTCACCGCGATCGCCCTCCCGGGGGGTACCGACGATCTCGAGCTCTGCGAGCACATCCGTAGCCACTACGGCGTTGTTCTGGGCGACTCGGAGGGCGTCGGAGGCATCGTCCGGATCGGCCACATGGGGCTGACCGCCCGGTCTTTTCACGTAGTCGCGGGGTTGAGCGCGCTGGGCCGTGGACTGCTCGACCTCGGCGTGTCGATCGATCTCGGGACGGGCCTGGCTGCCGCGGCGCTGGCCGTCAACGACGCGCCGGTTGCGATCGGCTGAACGTCGGCGGCGCGCATCGAACGCGGAACGGCGACGATTGGCCGGCGCGGCGGCAGTATCGTTGAGCGTGCGGTGCGCGCCCTCTCCTCGATCAAGCTGAGGCGTCCCGGAGGCGGCGAGGAGCAGGACCGCCGCAAGCGGCGGCGCCTGGCCGCCCTGGCGCTCGCTGCCGGGGCGTTTGCCGTCGAGGCGGTGGGGCTGCGCCGGCGCGGCTATCGCCTCGGCGGGAACGTGGTGGTTCGCTGCCGAAGCGGCCACCTGTTTACGACGCTCTGGATCCCGCTCGCGTCCGTCAAGGCCGCGCGCCTCGGGCTCTGGCGCTTCCAGCGCTGTCCGGTGGGGCGGCACTGGTCGATCGTGACACCGGTGCGCGAGTCGATGCTCAGCCCTGAGGAGCTGCGCGCGGCGCAGTCCGTGCGCGATCTGCGCGTGCCGTAGCCGCCTCACGCGGCAGGGGGCCGCGGGGCCGCGCCCTACGGGAAGGCGAGCTGGCTTGCCGATACCAGCGCGTGGCACGGATCGAGCTCGTCGCGCGCCTTCCGTGACAGCTGGTCGACGATGATGCTCGCGCCGGCGTAGCGCGCGCCCGCCCGTTCGATCAAGCCCCGCGCGAGTCGGCCCTGGCTGCCCGTCTCGAACCAGTCGTCGACGAGCCCGACGCGCTCGCCGTCTGCGAGCGCGGCGCGCTGGAGGCGGAAGGTGTGGCGGCGCCCGCGGTAGTCGGACTCGGTGAAGGCCTCGAATGTCTCACCGGGGTAGAGGCCCTCGGCCTTGCGGATCGCGACGAAGCCGACGCGGAGCCGCGCGGCGACGGCCGCGCCGAGCACGAAGCCGCGCGACTCGATGCCGGCGATCTTCTCCACGGCGGCCTCGAAGGGCTCGGCCAAGCCGTCGATCACGCGCGCGAAGAGCTCGCTGTCGTAAAAGACCGGCCACATGTTGCCGAGGCCCGCCTCGTCGATGGTGATCCGCTCGCGAAGCAGCGTGGCAAGTGGCGGCGTCGAGGTCGTCACCGCCAGCCTCAGATCAGCATGCCGAGCTCGCGCAGGCGCGCGAGCACCGCGTCGACCGCTGCCTCGATTTCGCAGCTAGAGGTGTCGACCTCGACCTCCGCGTCGACCGGCGCCTCATACGGCGAGTCGATGCCCGTGAAGCCACGAAGCTCGCCCCGGCGCGCCTTGGCGTAGAGACCCTTGGGGTCGCGCTCCTCCGCGACCGCGAGTGGCGCGTTGACGTAGATCTCGGCGAACTCGCCGGGCTCAAAGAGGCCGCGCGCCGAGTCGCGCTCGCTGCGGAACGGCGAGATCAGCGATACGAGCACGATCAGTCCGGCGTCGACCATCAGCCGCGCGACCTCGGCGATGCGGCGGACGTTCTCGACACGGTCGGTCTCGGTGAAGCCGAGGTCGCGGTTGAGTCCCTCGCGGATGTTGTCGCCGTCGAGCAAGTAGGTCTTGCACCCGAGGCGGTGCAGCCGCAGCTCGAGGAGGTTGGCGATCGTCGACTTGCCGGCGCCGGAGAGACCCGTGAACCAGATCACACACGGCTTCTGCCCGATCGCGGCGGCGCGCGCCAGCTTGTCGACGTCGAGGTGCTGGTGGTGGATGTTGTGTGCGCGGCGCAGCGCGTACTGGAGCATGCCCGCGCCGACCGTCGCGTTGGTCAGGCGGTCGATGATGATGAAGCCGCCGGTGTCGCGGTTGTCGCGGTAGCGGTCGAAGGGCAGCGGCTCCTCAAACGCGACGTTGCAGCTGCCGATCCCGTTGAGGTCGAGCTTCGTCGCCGCGACGTGCTCCATCGTGTTGACGTTGAGGGCGAACTTGATGCGCGTCACGGTGCCGGGGACGGTGCGCGTGCCGATCTTGAAGAGGTAGCGGCGCTCGGCGATCAGCGGCGCCTCGCTCATCCAGACGACCGTGGCGTCGAACTGCCCGGCGACCTCGGCCGGAGCGCTGACGGCCGAGAGCACGTCGCCGCGCGAGACGTCCAGGTCGTCGGCGAGCGTCAGCGTCACCGACTGTCCGGTCACCGCCTGCCGGAGGTCGCCGTCGTAGGTGACGATCCGCTCGACGGCGCTCTGGTGCCCCGACGGCTGGACGACGACACGGTCGCCGGGACGGATCGTGCCGGCGGCGATCGTGCCGGCGACGCCGCGGAAGTCGAGGTCGGGGCGGTTGATCCACTGCACGGGCATCCGGAACGGCCGCCCGGTGAGGCGATCCTCGTCGAGCGGAACGGTCTCCAGGTAGCCCATCAGCGTCGGCCCGTCGTACCAGTCCATCGCCGCGCTGCGCTCGAGGATGTTGTCGCCGCGAAGCGCCGAGAGCGGGATGACCGTCACGCCCTCGATGCCGATCGTCGCCGCGAGCGCGAGGCAGTCGGCCTCGATCGAGCGGAAGCGCTCCTGCCCATAGTCGACGAGGTCCATCTTGTTGACGGCGACCGCGACGTGGGGCACCCCGATCAGCGACAGCAGGTAGGTGTGGCGGCGGGTCTGCGTGAGGACGCCGCTGCGCGCGTCGACCAGCACGACGGCGGCATCGGCGGTCGAGGCGCCGGTGACCATGTTGCGCGTGTACTGCTCGTGGCCGGGTGTGTCGGCGACGATGTACTTGCGCTCCTCGCTGGCGAAGAAGCGGTAGGCGACGTCGATCGTGATCCCCTGCTCGCGCTCGGCGATCAACCCGTCGAGCAGCAGCGCGAAGTCGAGGTCGCCCTGCTGGGTGCCAAAGCGCGCCGAGTCGCGCTCGAGCGCCGCGAGGTGGTCGTCGAAGACGAGCTTTGACTCGTAGAGGAGCCGCCCGATCAGCGTGCTCTTGCCGTCATCGACGCTGCCGCAGGTGATGAATCGCAGCAGGCGCTTGTCGCGCTGTGCGGCGAGGTAGGCCTCGATCTCCTCGAGGCTCGAGGCGGAGTCGGTTCCGGCCACTAGAAGTAGCCCTCCTGTTTCTTGCGCTCCATCGAGCCGCTCTGGTCGTGGTCGATCAGGCGGCCCTGGCGCTCCGAGGTCCGCGCCAGGAACATCTCGCGGATGATCGCCGGCAGCGTCGCGGCGTCGCTCTCGATCGCGCCGCTCAGCGGGTAGCAGCCGAGCGTGCGGAAGCGGACCGTCCGCATCTGCGGCGTCTCGCCCTCGGCGAGCGGCAGGCGGTCGTCGTCGACCATGATCAGCGTCCCGTCGCGCTCGACGACCGGGCGCTCGCGCGCCAGATAGAGCGGAACGATCGGGATCTGCTCCATGTAGATGTACTGCCAGACGTCGAGCTCGGTCCAGTTCGACAGCGGGAAGACGCGGATCGACTCGCCCGGGCTCTTGCGCGTGTTGTACAGGCGCCACAGCTCGGGGCGCTGGTTCTTCGGATCCCAGCGGTGGGTGGAGGAGCGGAACGAGAACACGCGCTCCTTGGCCCGCGAGGCCTCCTCGTCGCGGCGCGCGCCGCCGAAGGCGACGTCGAAGCGGTGCTTGTCGAGCGCCTGGCGAAGCGCCTCGGTCTTCATGACGTCGGTGTGCACGGCCGAGCCGTGCGTGATCGGGCTGACGCCCGCCGCGAGACCCTCCTGGTTTGTGTGCACGAGCAGGTCGATGCCGAGCCGCGCCGCCGTCTCGTCACGGAACGCGTACATGTCGCGGAACTTCCAGGTCGTATCGACGTGCAGCAGCGGGAACGGCGGCTTGGCGGGATAGAACGCCTTCAGCGCCAGGTGCAGCATCGCCGAGCTGTCCTTGCCGATCGAGTAGAGCATCACCGGGTTCTCAGCCTCAGCGACCACCTCGCGCATGATCTGGATGCTCTCGGCCTCGAGGCGCTCGAGATGCGTCAGCGACGCGTCTTCGCGCGCGGGGTCTGGGTGCAATCCGTTTGTGCTCATCGCTGGGAGTTCACCGCGCCGCGTACTTCGTCAGCGAGCGACCGCCTCGCCAAGCCGCGCTGCGGCTGGGGCCAGGCGGGCCTGCGCTCGGCGCGTTAGGAACATGTTAGGACACGGTCGCGCTCGCGCGTGTGCGCGCGGCGCCGCGCGTGCGTGCCGATCACTCGCGCGCGTGCGCGCGAAGCGCTTCGCGCACGAGCGCCTCGTGGGCCCCGAACTCAAGCGACTCCTCGACGGCGAGGCTGCGCGGGCGCGGCAGCTCGATGTCGATCACCGCGGCGATCCGTCCCGGGCGCGGTGTCATGACGTAGACGCGGTCGGCGAGGAAGACGGCCTCGGCGACGTCGTGGGTGATCAGGGCGACCGTCGAGCCGACCTCGCTCCAGACCTCGAGCAGCCACTGCTGGAGCTCCGAGCGGGTGATCCCGTCGAGCGCCCCGAACGGCTCATCGAGCAGCAGCCCCGGTCTGCCGAGCAGGATCGTGCGAAGGAACGCGGCGCGGCTGCGCATCCCGCCCGAGAGCTGCCACGGCCATGCCGCCTCGAAGCCGCCGAGACCGAAGCGCTCGAGCAGCGGCGCGGCCCGTGCCCGTGCAACGTCGCGCTTGACGCCCGCCACCTCGAGGCCGATCGTGACGTTGTCGATCGTGCGCCGCCACGGCAGCAGCGCATCGCGCTGGGGCATGAACGCGAAAACACCGAGCCGAGAGGTCACCGAAGCCCCGTCGATCAGCACCTCGCCGCCGCTTGGCGCCTCCAAGCCGGCGAGGATCCGAAACAGCGTGCTCTTGCCGCAGCCGCTCGGACCGATCAGCGCGACGAACTCGCCGGGCCGCGCCAGCATGTCGACGCCGTCGAGCGTCAGCAGCTGCTCGCCACGCCAGTCGTAGGTCTTGCGCAGGCCGCGCAGCTCGAGTTCGGCGCCGGCCGGCGGGGCGAGCGTCACCACGACGCCTCCTCCATCGCCTGGGGGCGCCAGCGGATCACCGCTCGCTCAAGGCCGACGACGACCGCGAACAGTGTCATCGTGAGGACCGCGGCGACGATCGTCGCGCCGAACACGAGGTCGGTGTTGCCGCCCTCCTTGGCGGCGTTCATGTAGTAGCCGAGCCCGCCCGTGGCGCCGACGTACTCGGCGAAGATCGCCGCCACATAGGAGAAGGTGACGCCGATCTTCAGGCCCGTGAAGAACTGCGGCAGGGCGCTCGGCATCCGCACGTGCCAGAGGATCTGCAAGCGGCTCGCGCCCATCGTCTTCAGCAGGCTCATCGTGTCGGGCTCCGCCGAATCAAGGCCGCGGATCGTCGAGACCGCGATCGCGAAGAAGGTGAACAACGCGACGAGCGCGATCTTCGGCGCCTCGCCGAAACCGAACCAGATGACGACCAGCGGCGCGAGCGCGATGAAGGGGATCGTCTGGGAGACGATCATCAGCGGGTAGACGCTCCGGCGCACGGCCTGGGAGAAGTCGATCGCCAGTGCCAGCGCGACCGCGCAGACGATCGCCAGGCCGATCCCAAGCACCGCCTCCTCGGTCGTCGTCGCGATCGCCGGCGCGAGGTCCGAGCGGTCGGCCCAGGTGCTGCGCACGACGAGCCAGGGACCGGGCAGTGAGAGACTCGCGTGCGCGGCGTTGGCCGCGAGGTCCCAGGCCAGCGTCAGCAGCGCCAGCGCAAGCGCGGGCGGCCAAGCGCTTGCGAGCGCTCGCCTCATCGCCCGCCGCTCAGCCGCCCGCGGGCAGGAGCGCGTTGCTGTAGAGCGAGCCCAGCGCGGGCGACGTCTTGATCAGGTGCCCGCCAGCGAGGATTCGCTCGAGCCCCGCGTAGTCGGCGTCGGTCTCGGGACCCCACACGCCGCCCTTGTCGAGGAAGTGCGGCGCCGTCGCGTTGCCGGTCGCGTCGACGATCGCCTTCGAGTTGCCGAGCGCGGTGCGGTTGGCGGCGATCAGGATCTGCTCGGCGCTCCCCGGGTGGCGCGCGGCGTACTCGTAGCCTTGCGCGAGGGCCGCGAG